>NZ_JADMRH010000019.1:0-47956 GCF_015560135.1 Collinsella aerofaciens | reverse complement strand
GGCGCCTTTAGACGCGTGCCGGAAATCCAAGGGTTATACCCTAAGAGCAAACCACCCCTTTTAGGGGTGGTTTTGATGCCGAAATTCGCTAGGAAGGGGAATCGAATGAGGCAGTTTATCGTGGCGTCCCATGCTCATTTTGCGTCTGGAATCGTCGAGAGCATCGGCCTGCTTTCCGGCGAGCGCGAAAACGTCCATGCGCTCTCTATGTATGTCGACGGAAACGAGGACCTGACCAAGGAGGCCGCAGCGATTCTGGACGGCTTTGCCGCGGACGATGAGGTCGTCGTTTGCACCGACCTCTTTGGTGGCAGTGTCAACAACGAGTTCACCAAGATCGTCCAGACGCGTCCCAACACGCATCTGGTGACCAATATGAACCTGCCGCTCCTTATTCAGCTGCTGTTCGTGCCCGAATCCACCCCGATCGATGAGGCCATTCGCCAGATCGTCGAGGCGGACGACACCAAGGTCAAGTACGTCAACGACCTGCTGGGGCAGGCCGAGCTCGATGAGTTTTAACCACTAGGGAGCACATCATGATTCAGATGATTCGTGTAGATTATCGACTGCTTCACGGCCAGGTTGCCGTTAGCTGGACCTCGGCTCTGGGTGCCGATTGCATCCTGTTGGTGAGCGACACGGTCCTCAATGACAAGCTTCGTCTACAGGCCCTGTCCCTTGCAAAGCCTGAGGGCTGCAAGGTCGTCGTCAAAAACACCGAGGACGCCGTCAAGGCGCTCCAGAGCGGAGTGACCGATAAGTACAAGCTCTTCGTGGTTTGCGAGACGATCCAGCAGGCCGGTGCCGTCGCCAAGGCGATGGGAGTCAAGAAGATCAACCTCGGCAACGTTGCCTTTAGCGAGAATGCCCGCCAGGTCTCGACGAGTGTGTTCCTTACGCCCGAAAACGAGGCATACGTCAAAGAGCTGCTCGGCGAGGGCTATGAACTGTTCATTCAGATGATTCCGGCAGATGCGAAGACTGACGCCGCGAAGGTCATCGGTTAGGGGCTGTCATGGTTATCAAGACAATCCTGATTTTCTTGATTGCCCTTTTGGGCTATTCCGAGTGGCTGACGGGCACGAGCTACCTCCAGCGCCCGATCGTGCTCGGACCTCTGGTTGGCCTTGTCATGGGCGACATGGTGACTGGCACGATCATGGGCGCCACGATGGAGCTTGCCATGGTCGGCGCCATCTCGGTCGGTGCGTATAACCCGCCCGATACGATTTCCGGAACCATTCTGGGTGTGTCGCTTGCCATGCAGGCCGGCGCGGACGCTTCGGCGGCCCTGACCCTGGGTATTCCCATCGCAACGATCGTCCTTGCGCTCGATACTGCCCTGGGCCAGCCGGTGATGCTGCTGCTGGTGCACCGTATCGACAAAAACGTCGAGGACGGAGACACCAAGGCCATCACGCGCAACATGCTCATCGCCGGTTACGCGCAGAGCTGGTGCGGCCTGCTGATTATTCCCCTGGCATTCTTCTTTGGCGCCGATGCCGTCGCCAGCCTGCTCAACATCATCCCCGATTTCGTTCAGACCGGCATGGATGTTGCCGCCGCCTTCTTGCCCGCACTCGGCTTTGCGATGCTGGCGCAGATGATTATGAACAAAACGGTGGCTCCGTTCTTCTTCGCTGGCTTCTTCCTCGTCGCCTACTTTGGCATTAGCACGACGGGCGTGGCGATCTTTGCCGCGATCATCGTCGTCGCGATGACGGTTTTGGGCGAGAAGAAAAAGGCGGAGCAGCCCGCAGTGGCAACCGAGGATCCTGCAATTGGGGGTGGGTTCGATGAGTTTTAAGTTTGAGTCTTCCTACGACGGGTTGATTACCCGCGCAGATCTTAAGAAGCTGTTCTGGCGCTCGATTCCCTATGAGCACTCCTGGAACTACGAGCGTATGGGCCATATCGGCTTTATGTGGGCCCTTATGCCGATCCTTCGCAAGCTGTATCCGCAGGATGCAGACTTTAAGGCCGCACTCAAGCGCCATATGGAGCTCTATAACGTCACGCCGTACATCTCGACGCTCCCCATGTCTATTGCTGCCGCAATGGAAGAAGTCAACGCCACCGAAGATAACTTTGACACGAGCGCGATCTCTAATGTCAAGCTTGCTTTGATGGGGCCGCTGTCCGGCGTGGGCGATGCCTTCTACTGGGGCACGCTGCGAATTTTGGCAACGGGTGTCGGCACGTCGCTGGCGCTACAGGGCTCTATTCTTGGCCCGATTTTGTTCCTGCTCGTGTTCAATGTCCCTCACTACATCATCCGTTACCTGCTGACGTTTGTGGGGTATCGCTTTGGCTCGGACATGATCAGCAAGGTCCAGGAATCGGGCATTATGGACACGATCGTCAAGATGGCCTCTATCATGGGCGCCATGGTGATCGGCGCTATGACTATGGAGATGGTCACCGTGGACATTCCGCTCATGGTCGGTGCGGGCGATGGTGCTCAGACGCTGGCCGAGCTGCTCAACGGAATCTTCCCGGGCTTTGTCACGATGGGGCTGTTTGGAATCGTCTATCTCATGCTCAAGAAGAAGATGAATCCGCTGGTCATCATGCTCGTGATCCTGCTCGTGAGTATCGCCGGCGCGTTCTTTGGAGTGCTTGGTGTTCAGTAGGGCATCCGTCATAATGAGAATAATGTAAGAGGGGGCGTCGCGCACACTGTGCTGCGGCGCCCTTTTGCCGAAAGGTGGACAAGATGGAGTATCCGCAGCTTGCCGTCATGAATATCAGCCATCGCTATTTTGACCTTGAGGAATTCTTTTCTTCGGCAGCGGCCTCGGGCTACACGTGTTGCGAGCTTTGGACCGGGGCGATGCATCTGTATGTCGATTGCCATGGATACGATTCGCTCGAGCAGGTGCGGGAGCTGTCGCAGCGGTATGGGGTTCGGATTGTGGGGCTTTGTCCCGAACAGAACAACCCCAAGCCGTGGAATATCGCGGCGCGCGGGAATGAGGCGCGTACCCGCACGCTTGCGTACTTTAAGAACGTTGTGGATATCGCGGCGGAACTTGGAGCCGAGCAGGTCATGGTCTCGAGCGGCTGGGCATTTTTGAACGAGCCGATCGAGGACGCGTGGGGTCGCAGCGCCTCGATGCTGCGTGCGATTGCCGAGCATGCGGGAGGGCGCGGCGTGCGACTGGTGCTCGAGGCCCTACAGCCGGTTGAGTCGATGATCGTGAACTCGGCGGCCGACACGAAGCGCATGATCGAGGCAATTGATCATCCGGCACTTAAGGCGTGTCTGGATTTGGGCGCTATGGCGGTGGCAGGGGATACCATCGACGATTATTTCGATCTGCTTGGCGAAGATGTCGCCCACGTGCATTTTGTCGATGTTGCGGCAGATGGCACGACGCATCTTGCCTGGGGTGACGGCGACCGCGATATGCGCGCCGACCTGGATAGGCTGGTGGCGCGCGGCTATCGCGGAGTTGTTTCGGCCGAGACCTATGACGGGCGCTATTTCGCCGACCCCGCAGCTGCCGATGCGCAGGTAATGGCAGAGTATCGTCGTGCGATTGGCGCCTAGGCGGGTTTGGGTTGCGGCGATCTGCCCTATGTTTCCAAATGAATACGGCGTGAGCGGCTGCGATGGATTTTCCCCGCAAACACTCTAGTATGCTAAAGTACCCAGAAGACCGGCGGAGCTATGCCGGTCTTCTGTTCTATATGAAACACAGCATGAGGAGGCTCACCAGATGACGGCCACACCGTGGGGATTCCGGGACATATTGCCCGAGGAGGCTCAGGCGCGCGAGGAGATTGCGCTGACGGTGAAGGGCTGCTTTAGGGAGCATCATTACCTGCCGGTCGAGACGCCGCTGCTCGAGGACAAGGGCTCTCTCGAGGAGGGTGGCCGCATTGCGGACACCCCGTTTAAGCTCTTTGATGATGACGGCCGCCTGCTGGTGGTCCGTCCCGACAACACGCTGCCGATCGTGCGCTTGGTTTCGACCCGCATGCGCGCGGCCGATCTGCCGCTGCGCCTTCGCTACGAGGCGCCGGTGGTTCGCGAGTGCCAGCGCAATGCCGGCGGCTCGCGTCAGTTTACGCAGTTGGGTTTTGAGCTTATCGGTGTGGGCGATACCGCGGGCGATGTCGAGATCGTCTCGCTGGTGGCGGAGGCCATGCGCAAGCTGGCGCTGCCCGATGCGCGCATTATTGCGGGCAGCGTTCGTCCGTTTAAGGAACTGCTCGCGGCCTGTGAGGATCGCGAACTGGCTGCCGAGGCATTGCGTTGCGTACACGCCAACGACTTTGTGGGCCTCGATGCCCGTGTGGCGGCAAGCGCCGAGCCCGAGGCCGTCAAGGCTGCCATCAGCGAGCTGCCGCGCTTGCACGGCGGCGCTGAGGTACTCGACCGCGTCGACGCGCTTCTGGCGGCGGTGGGCATTGTCGCGCCGCTCACGCGCGAGCTGCGTGCCCTGGTCGAGGGCCTGGCTCCGGAGGACGCCCAGGTGCTGTCCTTCGACTTCTCCATCATGAACTCGTTTGATTACTACACGGGTCTGGTCTTTAAGGCCTATGCCGGCGGCCTGCCCGATCCGGTGGGTTCGGGCGGACGCTACGACTCCATCTTTACCGGTGCATTTGGCGACGGCATCGAGGTGCCGGCGGCGGGCTTTGCCTTTTCGCTCGAGCGTCTGGAAGCCGCGCGAACTTCGGTCGAGGACGCCGCTTCCGATGGCGACCACGCCGTGGGCCGTGGCGCCGAGGGTCCGCTTCGCATTGCCGTGCCCAAGGGCTCGCTCAAGGCCGACACGCTCGACGTACTCGAGGCCGCGGGCCTGGACGTCTCTGAGCTGCGTGACCCCGGCCGTCACCTCATCGTGCGCGGCCGCGACACGCGTGCCGGTGAGGGCACGGTCGGCGATATCGAGTTTGTCATCGTGCGTCCCAGCGACGCGCCCGCCTTTGTGGGCTGCGGCGGTGCCGACTGCGGCATCTGCGGCTGGGACTCGCTTATCGAGGCGGACCTCAACCTGCTGCAGCTGGTCGACCTGGGCTACGGCCTGTGCACGTTTATCGAGGCGGAGCCCGCGTGGCGCGCCGGCCAGGCCGAGCGCAACTATGCCCGCCGTGGGTCGCTTCGCGTGGCAACCAAGTACCCGCGCATCGCGAGTGCCTGGTATGCCGAGCGCGGCGTGAACGCCGACATCGTTTCGCTGCACGGCAACATCGAGCTGGGTCCCATTGTCGGCATGACCGACCGCATCGTGGACATTACCGCCACGGGCGCCACGCTGCGTGACAACGACCTGGTCATCACCGGTCGCATCATGGACTGCACGGCCCGCTTCTTTGTCAATCCGGGCGCCGCACGTCTGGATCCGCGCGTACGCAATCTGGCAGATCGCTTGGCGGCTGCCGTGAAGGACAAGCATTTTGAGCCCGTCGCGGGCTCGGCACAATAGCGCGAGCGCGCACGGGCGCCCCAACGTACGGGCTGCGGGCCGACTGGTGCCGCTGCCCAGTCGCTCGTTTTTCGAACACAACCTCGACCGATAGGGGATACCGATATGAAGACCATCAAGCTTGCTCCCGGTGAGCGCCTCGTTACCAACCAGCTCAACCGCAAGGGCGTGCTGCCGCAAAACATCGTCGACGCCGCCCGCGATATCGTGGCCAACGTGCGTGCCAACGGCGATGCCGCGGTGCGCGATTACTGCCAGCGTTTTGACGGTGTCGAGCTGCAGAGCTTCCGTCTGCCGCAAGAGCAGATCGATGCCGCGCTCGAAGGCCTCGATCCCGCTTTTGCCGCGGCGCTCGAAAAGGCTGCACGCCAGATTCGTGAGTTCCACCAGCGCGAGGTCGAGCAGAGCTGGTTTACCACGCGTGCGGACGGCACGATGCTCGGCGTTAAGGTGACCCCGCTCGCGGCGGCCGGCATCTACGTGCCGGGCGGTCGCGCGCAGTATCCCTCCACGGTGCTCATGAATGCCATTCCCGCCAAGGTTGCCGGCGTCAAGCGCGTGGTCATGGTGACCCCGCCGCAGAAAGATGGCCTGATCAGCCCGTATACGCTCGCCGCGGCAAAGCTCGGCGGCGTGGACGAGATCTATATGGTGGGTGGCGCTCAGGCCGTGGCCGCGCTGGCGTACGGCACCGAGACTATTCCGCGCGTCGACAAGATCACCGGCCCGGGCAACGCCTTTGTCGCTGCGGCCAAGCAGATTGTCTCGGGCGACGTGGGTATCGACATGGTCGCTGGCCCCTCCGAAGTCTGCGTGCTGGCCGATGCCACGGCCAAGCCCATGGTGGTCGCGGCCGACCTGATGGCCCAGGCCGAGCACGATCCGCTGGCAGCCTGCTATCTGGTGACCTGCGACGAGCAGTTTGCGCGCGAGGTCGAGGCAGGCATCGATATCCTGGTGGCGCAGTCGCCGCGTGCCGAGATCACGCGTGCTTCGCTCGACAATGAGGGCACCATCGTGGTGGCCGCCGACATGGCTGCCGCCGTCGAGGCGGTGAATACCGTGGCGCCCGAGCACTTGGAGCTGCACTGCAAGGACGCGATGGGCCTGCTCGGCGGCATTCGCAACGCCGGCGCCATCTTTGTGGGCGCTTGGAGCTCCGAGCCGCTCGGCGATTATGTTGCCGGTCCCAACCACACGCTGCCAACCGGCGGCACGGCCATGTTCTCCAACCCGCTTTCGGTCGAAGAGTTCGTTAAGCGCTCGAGCGTCATTTGCTATACGCCCGAGGGCCTGCTCTCTGACGCTCCCGCCACACAGCGTCTAGCCGAGGCCGAGGGCCTGTGGGCGCACGCGCTTTCTGCTGCCCTGCGTCGTCGCGTGCTGGAGCAGGGCGAGGATGCCGTGAGTGCCGAGTCACTGGCTGCGGCCGACCTGACCAAGGTCGCCTGGCCGGGCGACGCCGTGGCGACGGTTGCTGAGGGCGTGGACCTGGCGGCGGCTGCGGGCGGTGCCGCTGGCGCGACCGGCGAGGAGGCCTAATATGGCCGAGCTGACGCCCCGCATGAAGGAGCTCGTCCAGCCCTACTTGACCGGCATCGAGCCCTACGATCCCAACTTTACGCCCACGCGCATCAATCTTTCGGCCAACGAGAACACCTATCCCGTGCCGGCCGGCGTGCGCGAGGCGGTTGATGCGGCCTTGGCTGCCGCACCGCTCAACCGCTATCCCGATCCCATGTCCAACGACCTGCGCGACGAGCTTGCTGCCTGGCATGGCGTGACGCGCGAGAACATCTGCGTGGGCAACGGCGGCGACGAGCTACTCTATAACTTCCTGCTGGCGTTTGGCGGCGCGGGGCGGACCCTGCTCAACTGCCCGCCGTGCTTTAGCGAGTATGCGTTCTTTGCGTCGCTGTGCCAGACCGAGGTGCGCGACGTGTGGCGCGACCCGGCGACCTTTGAGCTCGACCAGGCGGCGGTGCTTGCGGCGGCTCCCGAGTGCAATCTGGCGATCGTGACCTCGCCCAACAATCCCACGGGTGACGTGGCGCCGCTCGACTTTGTTGCGGCTCTGTGCGATGCCTGCCCCGGCATGGTCATGGTCGACGAGGCCTACGTGGAGTTTGCCGACGATTCGTTTGGCGCGGCAACTACGGCGCAAGGCCTTATTGCCGAGCATCCTAACCTGGTGATTCTGCATACACTGTCCAAGGCGTTCGGCGCCGCCGGCACGCGCCTGGGCTATGTGATCGCGGCGCCCGAGGTCATCGACGTGTTCGCGGCGATTCGCCAGATCTATTCGGTCAACGTGTTGAGCCAGGCGGCGGCGCTTGCCTGCGTGCGTGCCCGCGATGCGTACGCGCCCGTGGTGGCACAGGTCGCATCCGAGCGCGAGCGCGAGTTGTGTGCCCTGCGCGCGATGGCTGCCGAGGGTCTGCCCGTGGAGGCATGGCCGAGCGCGGCGAACTTTGTGCTCGTGCGCACGTCGCATGCCACGCGCGTGCGCGAGCGTCTGCGCGACGAGTATTCGATTTTGGTGCGCGACTTTAGCTACGCGCCGGGGCTCGCGGACTGCCTGCGCATTACCGTGGGCACCCCGCAGGAAAACGACGAGGTGCTGGCTGCGTTTGCCGCGCTGGTGAAGGAGGAGATGTAGATGGACCGCTATGCCGAGGTGACCCGCAAGACGGGCGAGACCGACATTGTCGTAAAGCTCGACCTGGATGGAAGCGGCGTGTGCGATATCTCGACCGGTGTGCCGTTTTTCGACCACATGCTCAACGCTTTTGGCCGCCATGGCCTGTTCGATCTGACGGTGCACGCGGTGGGCGACGTGGAGGTCGATGCGCATCATACCGTCGAGGACACGGGCATTGTGCTGGGCGAGGCGTTTTGCCAGGCGCTGGGCGACAAGGCGGGCATTACGCGCTTTGCCGACGCGGCGATTGCCATGGACGAGACGCTTGTGATGGCTGCCGTTGATATTTCGGGCCGTGGACAGGCCTACTGCGAGCTGCCCGTACCGACTGAGCGCGTGGGTAGCTTCGATACCGAGCTGGCCGTCGAGTTCTTCTATGCCTTTGCGCGCGACGCCAAGCTCACGCTGCACGTGCGCGAGCTGGCGGGCGGCAACTCGCATCACATTATCGAGGCCGCCTTTAAGGCTGTGGGCCGCACGATGCGCCACGCCTGTGAGCTGGATCCCCGCGTGCAGGGCATCCCCAGCACCAAGGGCTCGCTGTAACCGCTACAAAGACAAAAACCACCACGAAGGTGCCTGTCCCCTTTGTGGTGGTTTTGGATGATGGGAAGAGGAGGGCCGCGTGGGCGAACCGAAGATCGTGGTGGTCGATTACCACAAGGGCAACTTGTCGAGCGTTACGCGCGGGCTTGCGCGCGCCGGTGCCGCCGCCTGCACGTCGGACGATCCGGAGCAGATCCGCAACGCCGACGGCCTGGTCATCCCGGGCGTGGGCGCGTTTTACGACGCGATCGCCTTTATGCGCGAGAGCGGCGAGGCGGACGCGGTGCTCGACGCCGTTGCCGCCGGAACTCCGCTGCTCGGCATCTGCCTGGGCCTTCAGCTATTTTTTGAGCGCGGCAACGAGGGCGTGCCTGCGGACGAGGACGCGGTTGCCGACGGCAACGCCTCCGAGCAGGCTGGCGGTTCTTGGTTCGATGGCCTGGGTATTATGCGCGGTTCGTGCACGCGCCTGGAGTCGAGCCGCCTGAAGGTGCCGCACGTGGGCTGGGATCAGGTGCACATGACGCCCGCCGGCGCGGTCGATCCGCTGCTTACTGGTTTTGCCGAGGGTGCCAACATGTACTTTACCCACAGCTACGCGGTGGCCGACGATGCCGATGCCGCCGATGTGCTGGCGCACACGCACTATACGCGGAGCTTCCCGTGCATCGTGCGCCATGGCAACGTGTGGGGCTGCCAGTTCCATCCCGAGAAATCCTCCGCGCTGGGTCAGCGCATCCTTAAGAACTTCGTCAACATCGTCGAGGAGGCCGGCCGATGATCCTGTTTCCCGCAATCGATCTGATCGGCGGCAAGGTCGTGCGCCTGGAGCGCGGCGACCGCAGTCGCTGCAAGGTATATTCCGACGACCCCGTGGCCGTTGCCCGCTCCTTTGCCGAGCAGGGCGCAAGCTGGGTGCACGTCGTCGACCTGTCCGCTGCCTTTGGCGAGGACGAGGACGCGTGCGCTGCCAACTCGGCGGCGATAAAGGCTATCTGCGGCGTCGACGGTCTGTCCGTGGACGTGGGCGGCGGCGTTCGCTCGCTCGCGCGCATCGACGAGCTTGCCGGCTATGGCGCGCGTCGCATCGCGCTGGGCACGGTGATCGTGACCGAGCCGGGATTTGCCGAGGTGGCGGCTCGCGGCTTTGGCGAGCTGCTGGTGGCAGATATCGCCGCACGCGACGGCCAGGTCAAGGTGAACGGCTGGCGCGACGGCGCGGGCGTGGCACTCGACGATGCCGTGGCGCAGCTTTCCGAGCTGGGCTTTAAGCATCTGGTGTATACCGACATCGCGCGCGATGGCATGCAGACGGGCATCGATGTGGCGGCGTATCGTCATGTGGCCGAGGTCGCGGGCTTTCCCGTCGTGGCTTCGGGTGGTATCTCGACGCTCGACGATATCCGCGCACTGGCCGCGGTGGGTGAGGATGCTATTGAGGGCGCCATTACCGGCCGTGCGCTCTACGAGGGCAACTTTACGCTGGCCCAGGCGCTAGCCGCCGCCCGAGGGGAGGAGTAGCCCATGCTTACCAAACGCGTGATTCCCTGCTTGGACGTCAAGGACGGCCGCGTGGTCAAGGGCGTCAACTTTGTGAGCCTGCGCGATGCGGGCGACCCGGTGGAGCTAGCCCGCGCCTACGACCGCGAGGGTGCGGACGAGGTTGTCTTCCTGGACATTACCGCCACGAGCGACAACCGCGCGACGACCATCGAGATGGCGGCGCATGCGGCCGAGGAGCTCGCTATTCCCTATACCGTGGGCGGCGGCTTTCGCGACCTGGCGGGCATGCGCACCATGGTTGCAGCCGGCGCCGACAAGGTGTCGCTTAACTCTGCCGCCGTGCGCGATCCGTCGTTGATTAGCCAGGCTGCCGCGGCGTTTGGCAGCCAGGCCGTGGTCGTGGCGATCGATGCCAAGCGCGTCGGTTTGCCCGGCGCATCTGGTGCCGACAAGTGGGAGGTCTTTACCGCAGGCGGCCGCAACGCCACGGGTATCGACGCGGTGGCGTGGGCCGAGGAGGCGGCCCGTCGCGGCGCCGGCGAGATCTTGCTCACCAGTATGGACCGCGACGGCACCAAGGCCGGCTTTGACCTGGCGCTCACCCGCGCCGTGGCGCGCGCGGTGCCGATTCCCGTCATCGCGAGCGGCGGCGTGGGCACGCTCGAGCATTTTGCTGAGGGTGTGATCGAGGGCGAAGCCGACGCCGTACTGGCGGCAAGCGTCTTTCACTTTGGGACGTTCAGCATCCGTCAAGTGAAGGAGTATATGGCCTCTCAAGGCATCCCTGTCAGACTGGACTTTTAGCGCTGCGGACCGCCCAGGCACCCGACCTTCCGGCTCCAACCCTCCTCGCGTACTTAAGTACGCGTCGTCGGGCTTGTCGCTCGGAATCTCGGGCACCTGGACAACCCTCGCCGACCGGCGATGTTTAAATTGGGGAATTGAAATGAGAGAAATTACTACTCCAGCGGATCTTAAATACGACGCCAAAGGATTGATTCCTTGTGTGGTTCAGCAATATGACACCGGCGAGGTGCTTATGGTTGCTTGGATGAACGAGGAGTCGGTGGGGTTGACGCTCAAGACCGGCACCACGTGGTTTTGGAGCCGCAGTCGCCAGGAGCTCTGGAACAAGGGCGCGACGAGCGGCAATATGCAAGCGGTCAAGGAGCTCTGGGCCGACTGCGATAGCGATACGCTGCTGGTCAAGGTTGACTCGCCGGGCCCGGCTTGCCACACCGGCAACCGTACCTGCTTCTTTAAGAAACTCGCGTAGGGCGGGCGCTCGATTAGACGCTCGGCCACCAGAAAGGATTGAACTATGGGTGTGCGCACCGCAAACATTCAGGATGGAAATATCGGTGAGACGCTGACAGGTCTGGCCGAGGTGATTCACGGTCGTCGTGATGCATCGCCGCAGGAGAGCTATACCGCGCGTCTGCTGACCGACGTCGAGGATGAGCTGCTCAAGAAGCTTGCCGAGGAGGCGAGCGAGGTCATCATGGCCTGCAAGGATAACGATCACGACCACATCCGCTACGAGGCCGGCGACCTGGTCTACCACCTGCTTGTAACGCTCGAACGCTACGGTATTACCCTCGACGAGCTGGCCGGCGAGCTCAACGCTCGCCGCCACTAGTCATTGGGGACGTTCTTAAACGACTAGTCGTTAGGGACAGTCTTTCGGGAGTTGCCAATGAAATAGAAGTTGCGGTGGAATAGTTCTTGTTTGACGGTCTTAGGGCCATAAACAGGAACTATTTCACCGCAACTCATGAAGGGATGTCTAGGCGAGGGGCGTGGACTCCCATTCGCCGGTGGGGTGGGGGATGTCGAAGGTTCGATAACCGCAGTCGTAGGCGTGGACCTGGGCCTCGCGGATGTTCCAGCAGATGTCGCAGGCGCGGTGTGCGTCCGAGCCAAAAGTAATCGGCACCTCGGCGTGGGCGAAGCAACGCAACAGCCCGGTCGCGGGATAGTAGTCGTCGAGGCCCTTGCGCGGTGCGGCGGTCGAGACCTCAACGCGGCGACCCGTATCGTGGGCGCATTCGGCCATCTGCTGCCAAAACGGCGCCGGGTCAAAATCGGGCGCAAAGCCTTCCTTCGAAAAGCGCATGACCAGGTCGGGATGGGCCATCACGTCAAAGTTGAGTGAGCTTTCGCAAGCACGGCACCAGTCGTCGACGTAGCGCTCCCACACACCGCGTACTCCCAGGTTTTCCCAAACGTGCAGGTTGGTGTCATCGTCGATCCAACCGCAGCGTGAGTCGGGTGTATCGGGGCGAGCGACGTTTTCCGTTCCCGTCGTACCCGCGGCACCGGCCATGATATCGCCGGGGTCGCCAATCCAGTGCACGCTGCCCAGGCGCACGACGGCGCCCTGGGACCAGCGCTCAACCAAAGGCTCGCAGCCCTCGTACCAATCGCATTCGAAACCGTAGATAAAGGTGAGTTCTGGCGCAATCTGAGCGGCAAGATTGCGAGCGTCCTCAAAAGCCAGACGATGCGCCGGGAGGTCACCCTCAGTAACCTGCACCTCGCAGTTAGCATCCATGCTGGCGGGCAGGGTGAGATGGTCGGTCGAGACCATGACGCGGCAGCCGGCCGCAGCAGCGGCGCGAACGTTGTCCTCAAACGAGGCATGCCCGTCCGAAAACGAGGTGTGGGTATGGCAATCGACCAGCGGGCACATGGGCATAGCGGCTCCTTTGCGTCAAGCGAATCCGCTTCATTGTAATGGCGCAGCTCTCAACACGCCGGGCATGCCGGAGCTCGAAATCGATTGGAAAGGCTGCGCGGCGCGCGGTGCGGCCTCGCTTGTGCTCTCAAAACATGTACATCAGCCTCCAAAAGCTGCAAAAAATGACATGTTTGGAGGCTGACGTACACGTTTGAATGGAGCGGGCCGGCGTTGGAGCGCGCCAGCACTTGCGCCCAGCAAAAGTCGCACCTATCCCATGACGCCGCCCCTGCGCCGCCCGCGATGTGCTAGCGTTTGGATGAACAAAACGAGCCCGTGCGGAAAGGAGCCGGACCGTATGCCATGCGATAGCAAATCTCCGCTGTCTCGCGAGACCGATGCGCCCGAGACCATCGTCAAGCTGGAATGCGACATCGACGATGCGTCGCCCGAGGTGCTCGCCTACGCCGCCGACCGTCTGCGCGGGGCAGGCGCCCGCGAGGTGCACTGGCTGCCGCTCTATTGCAAAAAAGGACGCCCCGGCTGGCAGCTGCAGGTGATCTGCTCGCACGAGGATATCGAGCGCCTGCAGACGATTATCTTTTTGGAAACCACGACCAACGGCATTCGTTGCCAGGTCATGGAGCGCGTCTGCCTGCCGCGCCACTTTGAACAAGTGGCGACGCCTTGGGGCGAGGTGGCCGTAAAGGTGGCAACCCTGCCCGATGGCAGCGAGCGTGCAGCGCCCGAGTACGAGGACTGCGCCCGTCTCGCTCGCGAGCGTAATGTGCCGCTCCAGCGCGTGATGCAGGCGGCCCAGAGCGCGGCACTGCGATTTGAATAACGCGGCTGGTGGCGACATCCTGCGTCTAGCCATATCAACCCCATTCGAAAGGATCTCCCCATGAAATACCTCGTCGCCTCCGACATCCACGGCTCGGCATACTGGACCGAGCGCCTGGTCACCGCCATCGAGTCCGAGCAGCCCGACCGCATCGTTCTGCTGGGCGACCTGCTCTACCACGGTCCGCGCAACGACCTGCCGCGCGACTATGCTCCTAAGCGCGTGATTCCGCTGCTCAACGCCCTAGCCGACCGCATCATCGCGGTGCGCGGCAACTGCGACGCCGAGGTCGACCAGATGGTCCTCGACTTCCCCGTCATGACTGACTACGCCACGCTGTTTGACGAAACCGGCCGTGAGCTGTTCTTGACGCACGGCCATGTCTTTGGCGCCGGCATGCACAACAGCGTCGACCACGCGCCCGCGCTGCCCGAGGGCTCCGCGCTCGTCTACGGTCACACGCACATCAAGATCAACGAGGAGAGCGCCGCGCACCCGGGCCTGTGGCTTTTCAACCCCGGCAGCGTGAGCATTCCCAAGGACGGTACGCACAGCTACGGCATCTACGAGGGCGGCGCGTTCCGCCACGTGGTCATGGAGGGGGAGTAGCCATGGCGCAGCATATGGCTCAGCAAAATGCCGAGGGCTCGCGCGATCTGTCTACGCTGGTAGACGCGTCGACCGAGCTGCAGCATCTGGTGCAGACCATCTGGCGCCTGCGTCAGCCCGATGGCTGCCCGTGGGACCGTGAGCAGACGCACCGCAGCATCGGCAAGAACATGATCGAGGAGGCCTACGAGGCACTCGACTGCATCGAGGCGGACGACGCGGTTCACCTACGCGAGGAGCTGGGCGACGTGCTCATGCAGGTCGTGCTGCATGCGCAGATTGCTGCTGACGCCGGCGAGTTTACACTGGCCGACGTGGCGCGTGATATCGATGCCAAGCTCATCCGCCGTCATCCGCACGTGTTCGGCGATGTGGATGCCGACAGCTCCAACGAGGTACTCAAGATTTGGGACGAGGTCAAGCTTGCCGAGAAGGCCGCCAAGGACAAAGCCGTGGCGGCGGGTGAGGCCGCGCCCGAGGGTCTGCTCGATGGTGTGCCCACGCATCTGCCGGCGCTGATGCAGGCGCAGAAGGTGTCGCGCAAGGCAGCTGCCGTGGGCTTTGAGTGGGAGACGGTCCAGGACGTGTGGGACGAGGTCGCCGAGGAGCGTGCCGAGTTTGAGGCCGAGGCCCCCGGAACGCCCGAGCGCGAAATGGAGTTTGGCGACCTGCTCTTTGCCCTGGTCAACGTTGCGCGCAAAGAGGGCATTGACGCCGAGAGTGCCCTTCGTGCCAGCACGGCAAAGTTCCGCCGTCGCTGGGCCGCGATGGAGCAGATGGCGGCCGATGCTCACGTGGATCTTGCCGAGCTTTCGACCCACGGCCTCAACGACCTGTGGGATGCCGCAAAGGCGGAGGAGTAAGACTGCGGGAACGACGGGCTGACACGCCTTATCGTTCCCGCTAAATTTTTCGAAAATCAAGTGTATCCCTCGGCTAACTTAGGGCATAATGCAAAAAGTGCGACATGGCTAACTTACGGAGGCGCACCGACGGTGCACGGTCAGCCGGTCGCTTGCATCCACTACGTTTCCAAGTGAGAGGGAGACAACATGAGCGATATTTTGGACGTCTACGGTCGCGAAGTGCTCGACAGCCGCGGCAATCCCACCGTCGAGGTCGAGGTCGTGCTCGAGGACGGCAGCTTTGGCCGCGCAATGGTGCCTTCGGGTGCTTCGACCGGCGCCTTTGAGGCCTGCGAGCTGCGCGATGGCGACAAGGGCCGCTACCTGGGCAAGGGCGTTTCGCAGGCCGTCGAGCACGTCAACAACGAGTGCGCCGATGCCGTCGTGGGCCTCGATGCCTTCGATCAGCGCGCCGTCGATGCCGCGCTGATCGCTGCGGATGGTACCCCCAACAAGACCAAGCTCGGCGCCAACGCCATCCTGGGCGTGTCGCTGGCCGTTGCCCGCGCCGCTGCCGAGTCGGCTGGCCTGTCGCTGTGCCAGTACCTGGGCGGCGTCAACGCTCATCTGCTGCCCACACCTATGATGAACATCCTCAACGGCGGCGTGCATGCCGACAATAACGTCGACTTCCAGGAGTTTATGATCATGCCGGTGGGCGCCCCGAGCTTTGCCGAGGGCCTGCGTTGGTGCGCCGAGGTCTACCACACCCTCAAGGGCGTGCTGCACGAGGCCGGCCTGGGCGGCGGCGTGGGCGACGAGGGCGGCTTTGCCCCCAACCTTAAGACCAATGCCGAGCCGTTCGAGTACATCACCAAGGCCGTGGAGAAGGCCGGCTTTAAGCCCGGCGTCGACTTCATGTACGCCATGGACCCAGCGTCCACCGAGTTCTACAACGCCGAGACCGGCATGTACGAGCTCAAGGGCGAGGGCGTGGAGTACATGAGTGCCCAGATGGTCGATTACTGGGAGAAGCTCGTCGACACCTATCCCATCATCTCCATCGAGGACGGCATGGCCGAGGAGGACTGGGACGGCTGGGTCGAGCTTACCCGCCGCATTGGCAACAAGGTGCAGCTGGTGGGTGACGACCTGTTCGTCACCAACACCGAGCGCCTCAAGAAGGGCATCGAGCTGGGCGCCGCCAATGCGATCCTGGTCAAGGTCAACCAGATTGGCACGCTCACCGAGTCGCTCGAGGCCATCGAGACCGCCAAGGAGGCCGGTTACGCTTGCATCGTGAGCCACCGCTCCGGCGAGACCGAGGACTCCACGATCGCCGACCTGGTCGTGGGCGTCAACGCCGGCCAGATCAAGTCGGGCGCCCCGTGCCGCAGCGACCGTATCGCCAAGTACAACCAGCTCATCCGCATCGAGGACGAGCTCGAGGGCAGCGCGCGCTACGCCGGCAAGGCCGCGTTCTACAACATTCGCTAGGCACGCGGAGCTCGCGGGGGCGGGGAAGACTCGGATTCGCCTTGCTTCAGCCGGGCGCTGTTGAGCACCATTGGGCGCTGGGCCATATGACTCAGCGCCTTTTTTATGTCGAGCAAAGGCTGGCGAAGGCGGTGCGGGCGCTCGTGCTATAACTAGAATACTTAGCGCAAACAAACCTCAACCGCACAAGGCGCACATGGATCAGATTTACGACAACAGGTACTATTCCGCCGGTTCGCGTGAGCCGTCGCCTCGCCGTGCGCGCACGGTGCAGCTCGGTGGGTCCGCCTACGCCGGCGCCGACCGCTCCATGCAGCGCCCGACAAGTACCTCGCGCCCCAATGCTCAAGTGAATACTTCGACAGATGGACCGGTGCGCCCGGCACGTTCGTCGCATGCGTCGCGTCCCTCGGCCCAGACGCACGACGGGTCGAGCAGGCCCTCGAGCCGTCTTTCGGGCTCGGACTTTATGCATTACGCCAACGACAACGCGGTGGTCAAGGCGATCTACGACTTTACCCACGGTCCTCAGCGAGGGCTATTCATCGGCATCGTCGTTGCCCTGGTGCTCGTGAGCCTGTATTTCCCCGTGCGCGACCTGTACGTGGCAAAGCGCTCGAGCGATATCTTGGCCAAGCAGGTCGAGATTCGCCAGCAATACAATGATGAGCTGCAAAAAAGCGTCGACAAGTTGCTCTCGGAGGAGGGCATCAAGGATGCGGCATCCGAGGACCTGGGCCTGGTGATGCCCGGCGAGAAGAGGATTGAAGTGCAGGGCCTGGACGGCGATTCGGATGCCTCGTCGAGCCAGAAGTCGTCGAACGCCAAGAAGGCCAGCGAAGTTGCCAAGGAAATCGAAAAAGTCGGTAAGGACGCGCCGTGGTACATCCAGGCGCTCGACATGCTGTTTGGGTTTAACGGCGTCGAGGGTCAGACGGTCGCGTCCAGCGGCGAGTAGGCGAGTAGCGCCCGGAGGGGAGCCCGCAATGGCAGATTGCAAACGATATAAGGTGGCCGCGATTGACCTGGGAACGGTGTCGTCGCGACTGGTGTTGGCGCAGGTCGAGGCCGGGGCGATCGTGGAATCGTCCAAGCATACCGAGATCACCGACTTGGGCGAGGGCGTGGACGCGACGGGGCGCTTTTGCGAGGCGGCCGTTGAGCGCGTGCTCGTTGCGTGCCGCATGTTTGTGGACGAAGCCCGTACCTTTGGGGCCGCGTGCGTCTGCACCACCTGCACGAGTGCCGCGCGCGATGCGTCCAATGCCGCGCTGCTGCTGGACGGTCTGCGCGATCTGGGGCTCGAACCGCAGGTGATTCCGGGCGAGGTCGAGGCGCGCCTGACGTTTTTTGGCGTGGCACACGACTTTGCTGGCGAGCGCATCATCGTCGCCGATTCGGGCGGTGGCTCCACGGAGCTCGCGACGGGCGTCTATGCGCCTGAGCGCGGGGTCTTTGCGCTGGAGGGAACGCGCTCACTGGACATCGGTTGCCGTCGCGTGACGGAGCGGTTTTTCTCGGCGCTGCCGCCAACGGACAGTGAACTTGCCGCCGCTGGCGTATGGGCGGGCGAGCAGTTCGGGGCTTACTTTGAGGGCCTGCCTGTCGACTTTGAGCGCGCCGAGCGCCTCGTCGCGGTGGGCGGTACCGTTACCACGCTCGTGGCGCTGGTCCACGAACTGGAGCCGTACGACTCGAACTTTGTGCACCTGCGCGAGCTTTCGATGGAGCAGATTTCGGCCGCTATCGAGCGCATGTCTGCGTTGGATGTTGCAGGCATTGCCGCGTTGCCGGGCGTGCAGCCCAAGCGCGCGGGCGTGATTCTCGCTGGCGCCGTGGTGATTCGCGAACTCATGCGCGCCGGCGGTTACAAGACGCTCACCGTAAGCGAGAGCAGCCTCCTCGCCGGCATGGCCGCCACCATCAACGAGACTCTCGACGGCACAACCCCCACCATCGGCTGGACCCCGAGCCTGAGTGCTCTTTAACCGTCTTCCTCTGAGTTGCGGTGAAATAGTTCCTAAATAAGCTGGTAAACGGTATAAACAGGATCTATTCCACCGCAACTTAGAGCCCCGCCGGCGTGTAAAAGAAACGAGCCCGCATCCCCGGGGGACACGAGCTCGTAAACAATACGTGGTAGGGGCGGTGGGACGTCCGCGTATTTGCTGCGCAAATCCGCACCGGCTTCGGACGCCTGCTGGCGCCCTCGCCGGCTCGCTGCGGACGCTGCGCGTCCGCTTGACGCTCGCCCCCCCTCGCGGGTTCGAGTCCCACCGGCATCTAAAAGAAGTGAGCCCGCATCCCTTGGGGACACGGGCTCGAAAGCTCCATATGGTAGGGGCGGTGGGACTCGAACCCACAATCCTTGCGGCGAGAGATTTTAAGTCTCCTGCGTATGCCAATTCCGCCACGCCCCCGTAAGACTAGAAGTCTAGCACAAGCCGTCCGTTACGCGTTGACGGCCATCGAGTGCTGGCCCGACTTCTCCAGGAACTCCTGGAACTTGGCCTCGTCGCCCTTGTTCTTGTACTGCAGGGCGAGCAGGTATTCCAGGCGGCAGCTCTTGACCTTGTCGTCACCGGCCTCCTTGAGCATGCGCTCCAGCTCGGGGATGTCGTTGTGGCGCTTGAGGATCATCGTGTCGTACATCAGCTGGCACTCGCGTGCGACCGTCTCGGCCTGGCCGCCCTCGAAGCCCTTGATCTCGTGCAGCAGCTCCTTGGACTTTTTGCGGTCCTCCTGGCCAACGTAATAGTTGAAGGCCTTGATCACTAGGTCGACACGCTGCATCTTGGGCAGGTTAAGGCCCAGTAGTAGCTCGAACATCTCGTCGGCGCGCTTGTGGTCCTCGCGCAGCAGATAGGAGTTCAGGCGCAGATAGTCGCGGTTGTAACGCGGATACAGCATACTGGTGAGTTTGGAGTCGAGCAAACGGTCGAACTCGTCCCACTGCTTGGCGGCCATAAGCTGCTGCAGGCGCTTAAACGTGGTGCGTTTTTTGACGCTAAAGAACACCGACACGGCGATACAGATGATAACGACGGCGGTCCAGAGGGTGCGGGAATCGGGCATTTCAGAGTCCTTAGTCGCTCGTAAAGCGAGCGGTATGACAACATGTACTAGATGTATTATACGCAGCGCGCAAGCAAACTGGCATAAAAGTGCATCGAGGCCGAGCGCCATCGCTCGCTGCGGTACACTTACCTAAAGTAAACCTCGAAGGGAGACATTACCTATGAAGAAGATTGTTTTGGCTTGCGGTGCTGGCGCTGCTACTTCCACGCTCGTTGCCCAGAAGGTCGCCACCATGCTCGACGCCAACGGTTATGCCGGCAAGTATGAGATCGTGCAGTGCGCCATCTCCGAGGCCAAGGACGCTTGCGACGAGGGCGCCGACCTGCTGATCGCCACCACCGTTGCCCCCGAGGGCCTCACCTGCCCGTACGTGAGTGGCGTGCCCTTCATGACCGGCATGAACCGCGTCGCTGCCGAGAAGGCCGTCCTCGACGTCATGGCTCAGTAGGCGCTACCTGTATGAATGAACAGAACGCCAGTCCGGTCGAGCTCTTTGGCATGCGCGTTGCCCATGTGGGCATCAACGCTACCGACCCGGCAGACGCCCTGGAGATCGCGGAGCTGTTCTCGACGATGATGGGCCTGCCCGTTATCGAGACCCCGGTTTCGTACTTTAACGATTCGCTGGTCGAGGTCATGAAGCAGAACGGTCGTGGCACCAAGGGCCACATTGGCTTTGCCGTCAACGACATCGATGCGGCCGAGAAGTGGTTTGCCGAGCGCGGGCTCGAGGTCAACGAGGAGTCGCGCGTGCTGCTGCCCGACGGCGGCACCAAGCTCGTGTACTTTAAGCGCGAGTTCGCCGGCTTCGCCGTGCATCTGTGCCGCGAGTAGCGCACAGGCTGCTATAGCTAGCAAAAAGGGATAGAGCCGCCTGGCCCTATCCCTTTTTTATGCCGAGGGGCTTCCTACCGCGGCAGGCGAATCGTAAAGCGGCTGCCGACGCCCTCGACTGAGGTCACGCCAATGACACCACCATGGCTATCGACGATCCACTTGGCAATGGCAAGCCCCAGACCCGAGCCCTGCGCGCCGGCATCGCGTGCGTTGTCGGCGCGGTAGAACCGTTCAAACGCGTGAGCTGCGGATTCCTGGTTCATGCCGATACCCTCGTCCTCAACACTTATGTCGATCGTGCCTGCGCCCGCATCCGGCGCTACGCCAAACGAGATGGGCGTGCCCGCGTCCGAATACTTGGCGGCGTTTTGCACGATCACGCGCAGAGCCTGCTTCACGAGCGCCACGTCAACGGGCGCGTCGCAGCGCGGGTCGCTGACAAGCGCAGCGTCGTACGCCAGTCGATACGTGTGCGCGGCATCGATCATCTGTGACTCCTCGCATACCTCGCCGACCAGCGCGGCCAGGTTGGTATTCGCACGCCGCAGGACCGTGCGTCCGGCGTCGCCGCGTGCCAAAAACAGCAGCTGTTCCACGAGCTCTTGCATGTGCTCGCTTTCGGCCTTGAGGGACGCGATGGATTCTGCCAGCACGTCCGGGTCGTCTTTGCCCCAGCGGTCGAGCATGTTCACGTAGCCCTGAATCACCGCGATGGGCGTGCGCAGCTCGTGGCTCGCGTCGTTGACAAAGCGCATCTGCTGCAGCTTGGCCTCTTGCATCTGGCGCAGCAGGCGGTTGAGCGCGACCTCGATGCTTGCCAGGTCGGCGTCGCCGGTGGTGACGCTCGGCGAGTCGACGCTTGCGCGCTCGATGGCCTGCTCGAGCGTTTCCATCTTGCCGCCGGAGAGCTGCATGCGGCCGAGTTCGTCCACGCGCAGGGCCAGATCGTTGAGCGGCGCCATGGTGCGGCGCACGCGGCGGGCGCCGCCGAGCATGTTGAGCACGCTGATAACCTGCCAGCCCGCAACGACAAGGTAGAGAGGCCATAGCGTGACGAGGTCCTGTGCGAGGGGGAAGGTCTTGGTGCTACGCGCAAGCTCGACGGTATAGGTGAGTGTGGTCAGGTCCCAGCCGCGCGCGGGAGCCAGCGACATGCCGTGAACGGTGGCGCTGGGAATCCATCCCGCGGTAAACGCGCCGTCGGGCAGCGTCTGGTTGTATCCATAGACGAGGATCGCCGCCGCAACAACCACCAGCAACAGATCGAGCCAGACGTAGCTCATGAGGCGGCGCCACATATAGCCCCAGTTGATGGCGCGGGCGATGGAGGTGACGCGCTTGGCCTCGGCGTTACGCACGGCAGGCATAGCCCACCCCGCGCACGGTCTGGATGATGCGGGCGCCGCCGGCGTCCTCGATCTTGGCGCGCAGGTGCGCGATGTGCACGTCGACGTTGTTGGTGTCGCCCACGTATTCGTAGCCCAGCGCCTCGTGCGCGATGCGCTCGCGTGTGAGCACGGTCTCGGCATGCGCCATAAGCAGGGCGAGGACGTCGAACTCGCGAGCCGTGAGCGCGATGGGCGAGCCGCCGACTGTGACTTCGCGGCGGCCGGGATCGAGCACGACTGAGCCAACGGTGAGCGTAGCGGGGGAGGGCGAGGCGGAAGCCTGGGCAGAGTCGCTGACCGGGGGTATCGCAGCGGCGCCGACACCCGCGCCGCTCGCCGTGCCCGTCCTGGCCCCGGCGCCGCCAACGCCCGAAGCCGCCCGCACGGCCTCCGAGCGCTTCAGCGCCACGCGGATCCGTGCGAACAGCTCCTCAATCGCAAATGGCTTGGTCAGGTAATCGTCGGCGCCGGCATCGAGCCCGGCCACCTTGTCCATCACGGCATCGCGCGCGGTAACCATAATCACCGGCACATCCTTGTGCTTGCGGATGCGCCGCAGCACCTCCATGCCGTTGAGCTGCGGCAACAGCACATCGAGCAGAATCAGATCGTAGTCGCGCTCCAGCGCCAGGTCCACGGCGGTGCGGCCGTCGGCGGCGTGCTCCACCTGGTAGCCCTCGTGCTCCAGCTCGAGCGTCACAAAGCGGGCGATTTTCTCCTCGTCCTCTACGATCAGGATCCGTGCCATGCGTGCCCCCGTCTGCGATTACTTGTCGTCGTTGAGATTTTGCTTGATGTCGTCCGCGGCATCGGCAGCGTGATTCATAAGGTTGTTGATGCTGCCGGGTACGTCGCCGTCGCTATCGATGCGGTAACGCATGCCAAAGAACAGGCCAATCAGCATCAGCCATATCGTGGCGCCCCAGGCAAACAGCGCGACGATGGGGATCAGGATGGGAATGTTGAGGATGATCGCGTCGCGGCGCGTGGCGATAAACTTGGTGTCTAGGCTCAGGCGGAAGAGCTTTTTGAGGTACTCCCACACGCTGTCCATCTTCTTGGAGAAGTCGGTCTTTTCGCTCGACTTCTCGTAGGCGGCCTGCGCGGCGACCATCTCGGCCGAGGGCTCATTGACCGGCTCGGACTCGGTGGCGGCGTGCGCTGACGTGGTCTGGGTCTTGCCCTGCGAGTCGAGCCAAATGATGGCATCTAGGATGTTGCCGTCGGCGGCATCGAGTGCTGCCTTGGCATCGGTGTAGCTCACGTTGCACTTGGTGCGGATGGTTTCAACTTTTTCGAGGTCGTCCATGACCTGTCCTTTCGTTCGATGGGCGCGACGCCGGGCGATTTGCCCGGGCGCGAGCGTTGCGTTCGGCGACCTGCGTGGCGCCGCCCCGCCCTTGGTCGAACTCTATAGTGCAGGTTATAGATTAAGCGATTCTTGAGCCAAGATTAATGTTGGATGAGTTTTTGGGTGGCGCGGGGAATCGTCCGGGACAGTTTTGAATCGGGTACTTTGGGTTATCCTGGTCTCACTGAGCAAATGACGTGCAAGCGAGATGGTCGATATGGCGGAGCGAAGAAAAAACTGGTCGAGGGAAGAAACCCTGGCGGCGTTGTTTTTGTACCTTGCTCTGCCTGCAAGGTTGATTGATGACAAAGGTGAGGACGTGCAGACGTTAGCCCGCGCCATCGGTAGAACGCCGGCAGCGGTTTCCTTGAAGATATGGAACCTCGCTTCGTTTGATGAACGACGTCGTGCGCGCGGCAAGGTGGGAATGGTTAATGCCAGCAAGATGGACAAGATGGTATGGGCGGAGTACTCATCGGGTGGCGACGAGTTGATTGAGGAAGCGGCTGATGCTTTCTTTGGCCAGCTTGATCAACTTGATTCGGGCGATGTGATGAGCGACGATCTGCAAGATGCAATTGGAGCTAGCTTGCCGGAAGGACGAGATCGTGATGTGATTATCTCAGCCCGCGTTAATCAGCGGTTCTTTCGTAATACATTGCTCGTTAATTACAACTCGCATTGTTGTTTAACAGGTCTATCGAATCAGAAATTACTGGTAGCAAGCCACATCAAGCCATGGAAGGCGTCCGATCCCAAAACTGAGAGGCTTGCGCCAGACAACGGATTGCTTTTGAATGCTCTTCTCGATAGGGCATTTGACCAAGGGCTTATAACCATAACGAAGGATTTGAAGATTATAGTGTCTAGCATGGTTGGGCACGAGGCGCCCAAAGATGAGTATCTATGGCGTTATAACGGTGAGCGAATTACACTGCCCAAACAATCAAGTCCTAGGGCGGAGTTTATTGAATATCACAACGATATGGTATTCAAGGGGTAAATTAGAATTGGATTGCAGCTATACCATTAATGGTGTGACTGTGTACCGCTTGGCTAAAAGCGTCCTTTATCCAGCTACCTAGCATTACGATTGGATGGGAAATGAGTACGAGAGTTGCAGAGTATTATGGTCAAAGAACAGACGCTTTGACGCCCATTCACCCCATAGATATTCCACATGCCGGATGGAGCCCGGAAGGGTCGGTTCCGCACTGTCCCTTCTCCGGCGGTAATACGTGCAAGAAGCTTAAAGCAAAAAACGAGCCGGTCTGTTCGGTAAGGGATCAGGACGGAGTACTCTGGATATCGTGTTCGGAGAGATTGTGCTCCACCAAAAAAGATGTCCCGCTTTGTTCGCATCAAAAGAAAATACTTACTATGGCTGCGCAGCATATATTTGATGGGGGCATTGATCCGTCTGATGTCTGCGTCAAACGAGAAGAGTCCCTTCGAGTAAGCAAGGGCAGTGCATATCATGCTGATTTTATAATTACCACGCGCAGCGGGGAGTCGTCGACATCTGGTCCTAATCGACTTGTTCTTGAAATGCAAGGCGGTGGAGAAACATCTGATACCGGCAAAATTACTCAGCGTGTTCGCAAATGGAAAAACACGACTGAAAACGAGAGGACGAATGAGCAGCTGCGTGCCGAAACCACTGCAAATACTTTGGTCACTAATGCTTGGAGAAGACAACAAGAGCAATTTCTAATCAAGGGCAATATCGCCATGAAGACATGGAAAGGCCTTGGGATTGCGTTTTGTGTGGGCACACTTCTCTATGACTATCTTATGGAGCGGCTAGAGTCGGTGAATCTACCCGATTTGAAGGATTACAACTGGACGTTGGCTCTTCTCGCCTTTAAAGAGGACAAGAGCCGCCCTGTTGAGGACGGCCCCATTCCATTGACAATCGATGAAGACCGGACGCTGTATACGAACTACCAGACGTTTGTTCAAGCACTAATCAACCAAGGACAACCGACCCTGGAGGCATTTCAGGGGCAATTCTACAGTCTTGAGAATGAAAGGATTGACATTCCGTTCTAGCTGTTCTGAGCCTTATCGACCTCGACGATACGGCGCGCAATCCATTCTATAACGGGCACACAGACAGCGTTTCCTAGAGCTGTCCATCTACGAGAGTCCAGTCGTCCGGAAACCCCTGGAGTCTCTCGTACTCTAAAGGAAGCATGCGTCTGACAAATAGCGTCGGAGCTTCCTCTTGAATCGCAAGTGTAAGTTTCTCCGTCGTTTCTATATCCTTTTGCTTGCGGGCCCGCTGAAGGTTTTCTGCCAATCCCGGCGTGTTGGATAGAGTAGTAATCTGAGACTCGATGCTCTTTTTCAAGTCCTGGGGCATAGGAGTGGTCCGTGCTTCTGCGCGATTTAGAAGAGATTCGAGCTGCTCCTTGTCCAAAAAGTACCTCAGCGGAGCCGAAGTTTCCAAGACTTCCGACAATATAGACGCGGCGACGTCGTTGGGGTGTTCCAAAGTATTTTGCGTCCAGTACTCGCCATGATACGCAATACCCGAGCTCATCCAATTTGGTGAGCAGGGCTCTGAAATCTTCTCCGTTGTTTGAGTTGAGGAGTCCGGGAACGTTTTCGATAAAAATCCATCGAGGCTTTGCGGCAGCGACGAGTTCTGCGAACTTAAAGAAGAGTCCGCTTCGCGATCCGGCAAGACCGAGGCGCTTTCCTTGGTTGGCAAGCGAAAGGTCTTGGCAGGGGAATCCTCCGAAATAGACTTCTGCTTGGGGGATGCTTTCGGGTTGGACTTCATTGATATCTCCTGCTAGCTGGACATCCGGCCAGTGCTTTTGTAGCACTGCCCGCGAAAAGTTATTGATTTCGCTTTGGAAGACGATTTCAACGCCGGCACGCTCGAAGCCGAGGTCAATACCGCCGATTCCGCTGAAGAAAGAGGCTGCCTTCACTTTGACTCCCTTCGAACGTGCGTGGCAAAAATGCAAAGGTTCATTCTATTGGATTTGTCTCAATGCGGCCAGCTCATATAAAAGAATCCATTTGTCAAGACGATACACATGGGGGACATCGAACTGCGTCGTGTCGTCATTTCTTGCTGCAGTATTTTGAGGCAGGTGTCTGGCGGGGGCATTTGGTGTCTATGGCGGTCGAGGCGCCAGCACGATAGGTGGGAGGTAATTAACTTGCGGGCTTTACATCGGACGTATGGTTGCGTTTGTTGGCTCGGGGTGTATCTACCTAGATTTGTTTCGTTCGAGAGGGGCGAGGTGGCATGGGGATGCTAATGGGGCGGAGACTCTGTAAAGAGCTGGCATTGGTCGTTGCCACGTGGCCTGCTGCTTTGCATGGCCTCGCCGGAATCCGACCGCAAATGGCTCCGAGGAGAGTCTGCAAGTTCTTATCGTTGCGTGAGAAAAACTTGCAGAATTCGCAAATCTTTGTCATGCTGTGAGAAAAACTTGCAGATTGGGGCGGGCGATGGATAGACGGATGGTTCCTAGAAATCGATATCTCGAAAAGTTGATCGCCTTTCGTGATGCGGATGTCATCAAGGTCGTAACGGGTATGCGCCGTTGTGGCAAATCGACGCTTCTGGACATGATGCGCAAACATTTGGAGGATAACGGCGTTCCATCCGAGTGTCTTTTGACCTTTAAGATGGAGTCGTTTGAGCTGGAGGGCGTGCGTGATTGGCGAGAGCTTTACCGCCACGTCGACGGCCTAATGCCTGCTGGCAAGAGGTGCTATCTCTTCTTCGACGAGCTCCAGGAGGTTGCCGGATGGGAGAAGGCGATTAACGCACTTCGTGTCGACCGGGACTGCGATATATATGTTACGGGTTCGAATGCTTTTCTCCTCTCGTCAGAGATTGCGACCTTAATCTCGGGCAGGTATGTCGAGATTCGGATGCATCCGCTCACTTTTTCGGAATATGTCGACTTTCTTGGTCCGACTGACGTCACGAATAGGCTCGTTGTTTTTGGTCGGGAGGACATCGTTGCGCTCGACGATCTTCTCGACCGTTATCTTACGTTTGGAGGCCTGCCGTTTCTCGCTGCTTCAAAGCTACCGGAGCAGGAAATGAAGGACTATATCTGGAGCACGTACCAAACAATCGTCGGGCGCGACATTTTGGCTCGCGAGGCGCGTCGGGGTAGACGGTCGGTGACGAGCAGGAGTGTGCTCGACCGCGTCACTTCCTACTTGGCTGATAACATTTCAAACCCGACATCAATTAATAAGATCGTTGGAACGCTGGCAGAGAACGGGGCGAAGTCCTCGCACGGCGTCGTGGACACTTGTGTGTCTGCCCTTGAGGAGACCTATATCTTCTCGCACGCGCGCCGATTTGATATTAAGGGTCGGGACATTTTGAAGACCGGTGGCAAGTTCTACATTGAGGATCTGGGGCTTCGAGCTTTCTTGGATGGGTATCGCGGCAGCGACAGCGGGCGTGTTCTCGAAAATGCCGTTTACAATCGCCTTGTCTATGACGGATACCAGGTCTTCACGGGTCATCTTCGAGATGCCGAAATCGACTTTGTTGCGATAGGCGACGGCTCGGATCGTAAGTTTATTCAGGTCACAGAGTCGATTGACGAGGAGGCGACGCGTAAGCGCGAGCTGCGTCCATTTGAGCTCAGGTCGCTCGAGAAGATTACCGGCGGTTACGAGAAGATCGTCGTCGTTCGCCGGGGAAGCCATCCGACCGACATTGACGGCATCAAAATCGTTTCTGCAGTCGATTTCCTGATGGGCAGACTTGGGGTTTAGAGCGTTTGGGGGTATAGCGTGCGTTGTCGCCCAAGAGTTATTGGAGGAGCGTGCCTGCTATTACGACGTATTCTTTGCCGGTCAAGATAAGTATCGAAACCTTGCCTATGCGCTTGTACTTGCCGAGCTGACGTATAAGGAGTCGCGTGCATATCGTTATCAAGCTAAAAAATCAGCGCGCAAGTACGCTGTGCATAAGCGACGCCCTTGCGCGCTGATAATTTGCTTAAGTGCCTACTAACCCATAAGAACTGCGAGTTTCATAGAGTTCTCAACTGCGGTGTAGCTCATAGCGCCTTTGCCGACCTTTTGCGGATCGTAATCGGATTGTTGGATGACACCGCTGTACTGGGCAACGACGTTTTCAAATGCGGGGCTATCGAGAAACTTGTGAGGATCGGTTTTCCAATACACCTTCCCCTGATCATCTGCTTCCATCAATGCACGGAGGCCGCAGACTAGGGGGTAGATAAAGCCCTCGGGTACAGGGTTACCAGCCTCGTTTTTAAAGAAGGGGGTTCGGTATTCATCACGACTGTTTTTAAGGCTCTTGACGGCGCCGATTTTTCCGTAGCTTCCGGTTTTGTTGTAGTACTTGGGGAAGCGCGAATAGATTTCATCGTATAGACCGGGGAGGTCCGTAGCCACTTTGAGTGCGCTAAGAACTTGCGGATTCTTGAGTTCGCGGCGCGCCGAGCCAGAGGCTCTGGTTACTCGATCATCTCTCATCAGTTGCAAAAACTTCTCCTGGCATTTTTCCTTACCGCTATAGACTAGAGGAGGTTGCGGCGCTTCGATATCGCCAGAGGTGACGGTACTTGAGATGAGCGATAGCGGGATCCAGGAGAGCGCGACAAGCTTTCTTGATTCAATGGGCTTGCCGTCGTTAGTCTTCCAGCTGATGTTGCCTGCAAATTCAGGGTACTTTTCGACAAAGAGGGCTTTAAAGGAATCAAAAAGACCTTCCTGATTGCCTTTGGTGCCCTGTGTGAGCTGGGCGTTATTGTTGCGGGCATCGCAGATTTCCAAAAGCGACGTGCGGAAGTTTTCAACGCAGAGCGCATCGCTGGGGTCGGTGGGAACGAGCAATTCAACGGGAATCGAGAAGTTGAGAGTGCTTATGCCTTGCTCTTTGAGGGCTGTTTTGTCTTCACGGAGGAGCGACAGGTATTCTTCAATGTCGGCTCGACGAATTGTCCATGTCTGTTTGAATGAGTCCCAGATTGAAACTTCGCTCTTTTTGGGGGGTCGATTACCGAGCGCAAGTTCTGCTTCACTGAGAATGTAGCTGCCGATGGCGAGGGTGTTATGTCCGCCGTCGAGAATCCCCTCGACCTCATCGTGGGGAGTGAAGCTCAAGCGATAACGTCCACGCTCAAGGGGCTCATAGCTCGAAGATGCGAGCAAAATTCCCTTTGACTTAAAAGGGAATAGTTTCTGCGCAGGGGAAAGTTCATCCGCGCGGATAGAGGCCTGAATAGCATCGGTTACCGATCCCAAGCGAGAGTTGCGAGGGTTGGCATCGAGGTCGAGCGTATCAATTATTTGGATAAGAGATTTGGGGGACATCAAGCCGACGACCTTTTTTATATCCCCAAGCTTTTGCACGTAGCTGTCGGTAAATCGAACAATAATGTCGGTGCTCATAGCGAAACCCTTTCGTCTAAAGTAGTCAAAACAACAGGCCTGCGCTCTTGGAGTGCCGGAGATTGAAAGGGAGCATCGCTAACAAAAAAAGCTGGTCTCCCAGCTCTAGACGAAAGCCATAACGGTGATCGGGCGTTATGGTGTTGTGCCTAGAGACGTCCGTCTCATCTTCCAGCCCCTATCCAGGAAGCTTGATCGAAGGATCTCACTGACCGAGGAAGAGATCAAGGTCCTCGGGGAAATAAATCGGACTGCTTTTTGTGAACGGTAGGCAAGTGACGGCGATCGGCATTTGTGTCCGCACGGCATGTGACACTTAACCTGCCGTCCTGCTCTGCCGCGGCGGCATGTACCCAAACAACGACTCTCTAAGGAGTTCGATATTGATGAGTGACAACACCAAGCATCTCGCAAAGAAGTGCGTTAAGGACGCGGGGCCGTGCCTCGCGCTGTGCGTAGCCGGAGCAGCGGTCGCGCTGCTGGCTGTTCTGGGGCCATTTGACGTGCTCCGAAGTGCCAGTTCCCTGCACGTTTGCATGGCCCTTGCCGGCGCCATGATGACCGGCGGCGTGCTCGATCTGGTTTTTTGGGTGCTTGATCTGTTTGGATGGAAGAACGAAGGGTAAGCCCTAAGGGATGGAAGGGCTGGAACGGTTGGCTTAGTGATCGTGCAGAATGTGGGCTAGCGACTTGCAGGGAAGTGGTAATCCGATGACGGTCTATGTGACGGGCGATATTCACAGCGGCCTCGACATGCAAAAGCTGCGCGATTGGGACCTTGGAGATAGCCTGACGAGTGACGACTATCTCATCGTCGCCGGCGACTTTGGCTTTCCCTGGGATTTTTCTGCCGAGGAGTGCGCCGATATCGCCTGGCTGGAGTCGCGCCCCTATACCGTGCTGTTCGTTGACGGCAACCACGAGCGTTTCGATCACTGGGCGGAACGACCCATGGAGTTGTGGCACGGTGGGCTGACGCAGCGCCTGTCGGATACCTCTCCCATACGGCGCCTGACGCGTGGCGAGGTTTTTGAACTCGACGGCTCAACGATCTTTACCATGGGCGGCGCCACGAGCGTGGACAAGGAATACCGCATTCCGTATTCCAGCTGGTGGCCGCAGGAGCTGCCGGACGAGCGCAACTTTGAGGAGGCACGGACAAAGCTCGACAGCTTGGGCTGGAAGGTCGACTACGTGATTACCCATACCTGCGCTACGCACATGCTTTCGCCCACGCTCTATCCGGCGCGCGGCTGGGATTGCCCCGGCGTTGATCGACTCACGGCATTTTTCGATGAGCTGGAAGATCGCTTGGACTACAAGCGCTGGTACTACGGGCATTTTCATCGGGATGCAAACCCGGCCGAGCGCCATACCGTGCTCTACGACTGCATCGTTTGCTTGGGTGACGAACTCCAGCCCTGGGATGTTGCGTAGGGGCGGGCGTAGCGAGCACTTCATACGATGCCTTGGATAGTTACCCTACATTTCAGTGTAATCTTTATTTGTAAGGTAACTTAAGGCATACTGGGAGCTGGAGGAGATGTCGCCTGACAATCTAGAGTTTCAGCGCCATTCGGTTGGTGCCGGGTAGGGTGGCGAAGCCAAAATGTTCATAGAATGCTGCCGCCTTATCATCTACTGGATCGACAACCAAAGCTCGCGCTCCTGCCAGAGCAGAGATTTTCAAGGCGTTTTCGATGGCATCTTTGAGTAGTGAAGCTCCAAGACCAAGCCCCTTGAACTTCTCATCGACCCCCATCATTCCAAGCAGTACCGTAGGAACTTGGGAGGGGGAGTTTCGCACGAACCATCCTCCATCAACATTTTCGCGAGCCACGGAGTGCGTGCACAGCGTATAAAACCCAGCGACTGCGTCGTCGCAATACGATGCGTATATAACCGCTGATCCTCTTCTTCGCGCCGAGGCTGATCTGTTTTTAGCCCATCCGTCTACAAGAGTATTTCCACAGTGGAAAGCCTCGATGCCTTGACCAACGGGGAGTTGAACGGGCTTGGTAAATGTGCTCATTCCCAAACCGCTTTACGGTCGAGCAGCGCTTTTGCAGCTTGAGGCATGGGGGAATCGAGCATTTCGCAAAATGCATCGAAACCATCAGGAGAAAGATAGGTTGTTGACGCCTCGGCGATATCACGTGCGGAGCTCTCGTCAAGGTGAGCTGTGGCCCATTGGGTGAGAGTTTGGCCACGTAAGGCTGCGGCGCGCTCGTAAGTAAGGCGTTGACGTTCGGTCAACCTTAGATCCATGCGGCGTTGTTTCTCAATCGTTGGCATAGCAAAAACCTCCTTTGCACAATTGTACGGAATTATTCCGTACATAACAAGACGCAGAATTATGTCCTCGCTGAAGGGGGGGGCGAGGGGGAGGGGCGTATTTGGCTACTCGACCGTTACAGTGATGTTCTCGCGATGCGCGCGGATGACATCCCAGCTAAAGTGCTCGACCAGCTGCTCGGCAGAACGCGGCGTGGTGTCCGGTGCGATGCCCGTTTGCCCGGCGAGCCAGCCCAGCAGTGCCTCGGGTGTGCCAAAGCGGGTACGGAGCTCGCCCAGGTCTAGGTCGCGGTCGCGCTTGGAAAGGCGGCGGCCGTCCGGTGACATGAGCAGCGGAATATGTGCGTAGTGCGGTGTGGGCAGTCCCAGCAGATGTTGCAGATAGATCTGGCGCGACGTGGAACCAAGCAGGTCGCATCCGCGTACGATCTCGGTGACGCCCATGGCAGCGTCGTCGACCACCACGGCCAGCTGATAGGCAAACACGCCGTCGCTGCGGCGCACCAAAAAGTCGCCGCACTCGGTGGCGAGTGCCTCGCATTGGGCTCCGTACGTGCGGTCAACGAATTCGACCACATCGTCTGCGAGGTCGTCGACGGCGGGCACGCGCAGGCGCGTGGCCGGAGCACGCAGGATGCTGCGGCGGGCAACCTCCTCGGCAGAAAGGCCTCGGCAGGCGCCGCGGTAGATGGGTGTGCCGTCGCTGGCATGCGGCGCGCTCGCGGCGTGGAGCTCGGCGCGCGTGCAAAAGCAGGGATAGGTGAGGTCGGCGTCTTGTAGCTGGTGCAAGGCGCTCTCGTACAGGTCAAGGCGATCGTGCTGGTAGTAGGGGCCTTCGTCCCACTCGAGCCCTAGCCAGGCCAGGTCGTCAATCAGTTGAGCGGCAAGTTCCGGGCGCTTGCAGCGATCGTCTAGGTCCTCGATGCGCAACACGATGCTGCCGCCTTGGCTGCGGGCCGAAAGCCATGCGCACAGGCAGCTGAACACGTTGCCCAGGTGCATGCGGCCCGAGGGCGACGGGGCGAAGCGGCCCACGACGGGCGCGAGGGCGGGGGCGAGCTTGCTGTTGGGCGCCGTCGATGTGGCCACAGCGGGCGTTGTTATGTTGCGTGCGTTGATATCCATGCGGACGAGTATAGCGCGGGGCGCGGTGGGGGAGACGCTGCCGTGGCCTGCAAGTTGCCGAGGCCGCGCGTTGCGCGTGCCGGACCACCGGCTCGACAGCTCGATCGCCACCCGCCAGCCCAACCCCTCAAACGACAGAAACCCCGGCAGCTCTTCGCAACTACCGGGGTCTCCGCGGAAAAGGGGGACATGATCCTCAAGCGAACGGCAAAGGGGCAAACCGTTTTCGCTCAACTGCTTTATGCCCCTCGGTTGGCGGCTCAATCAACGCGTGCCGCGCCCACACAAAGCCGCTACACCTGTGATGGAGCTATGAAGTGGTATCTATTGCTGGCGCTGGCCATGCCAAGGGTGTCCCTAATGACTAGTCATTTAAGAACGTCCCCAATGACTAGCTGCCGGGCGCGGGCGTGACTTTTGTCCCAATTGACGCCCCGCTTACCTAGACGGTCGTGTCGTACGCTCGCAAACGTGGGACAATAACGCTGTTGATATCACAGATAAAGGATGTGCCTATGAACACCCTCGCCGCCAAAGTCAGCCGGCAGCGCCACCTGTTTTCGCGATTCGCTTCCGTCTGCGCGCTCGTTGCGCTTGCGTTGTTGCTGCTGCCTGCCGCCGCGCACGCCGACGGCTACTCCATGACCCAAACCTATATCGGTGCCACGGTTGAAGCCGATGGATCGCTGACCGTTGTAGAGGGGCGCCAGTTTGATTTCGATGACGACATCAACGGCGTGTTTTGGGAGATCAATACGGGAGCCAACCAGCAGGGCGGCACGGCGGGCGTCGATGTGCAGAGTGTCGAGGAAGAGGACACCGCGTTTAACAAAGTCGATAGCGCGAACAAGGGCGACTCTGGCGTCTATACGGTCGAGCAGACCGGTGACGGCGTAAGGATTAAGGTGTTCAGCCCTCACGAGAGCGGCGACAGCGCGATCTATTACGTGAGCTACACCATGACCGGTGCGGTTATGAACTGGGCCGATACCGCCGAGCTCTACTGGAAGTTCGTGGGTGACGGCTGGTCTGCGGATTCCGACGATGTCGAGATGGAAGTGTACTTCGCAAATGCCGCTGCCGGGACGGCGGCCGTCAAGGGCGATAACTTCCGCGCATGGGGCCACGGCCCGTTGACGGGCGACGTATCGCTCGATGCGGACGAACCCATGGTCACCTACACCATTCCGTGCGTGCACGAGGGTGAGTTTGCCGAGGCACGCATCGCCTTCCCCAGCGACTGGGTGCCGCAGCTTGCCGCCTCGGGCGAAGAGCGCATGTCAACGATCCTGAGCGAAGAGAAGGAATGGGCCGACGAAGCTAACGCCCGCCGTGAGCACGCGCGTGCGGTTGCCGGCGCGATTGCCGTGATGTGTGTTGTTGTGGCGGTTGCCTATACCGGTGTAATCGTGATGCTCAAGCTGCGCAGGCCCAAGCCCAAGCCGCTCTTCCAGGACGAGTACTTCCGCGATGTGCCCTCCGCCGATCATCCCGCGGTGCTTGCAACTCTTATGAGCTGGAACGACGTGCCCGATCAGGCATATATCGCCACGCTGATGAAGCTGACCGACGACCGCGTGATCAAGCTGGAAGAAGCGACCGAGACCAAGAAGAAGGGTCTGCTCCGTCGCGAAAAAGAGGAGCAGACGTATCGCATCACAGTGACCGACGAGGCCTGGAAGGCTGCCAAGAAGGACGGCATCGACCGCGACGTACTCAAGGTCTTCTTCGCTGGCGTTAAGCCCGATAAGGACGGAGTCCGTTCGCGCACGTTTAGCGAGCTGGAGGAATACGCTAGCGAGCGCACCACATCTGTTGGCGACAAGCTCGAGGACTATCAGAGCACGGTTAAGGGCAAGCTGGAGGCGCGCGAGCTTATCGCCTCGGACGGCACCGTCGCCCTGGTTGCCGGCTTGGTTCTCGGCATCATCATTGTCTTTGGCATTTTGGGCTCTCTGTTCTATACCGACTTTGCGGACGCCAACGTCGGTGCCGCTATGATCTCGATCCCCGTCACGATTGTGGGCTTTGTCCTGAGCTGCACCTTCCGCCGCTTTACGCCGGAGGGCGCCGAGGTGGCGGCTCGCTGCAAGGCGCTTAAGCATTGGCTCGAGGACTTCACGCGTCTAAAGGAAGCCGTCCCCGGCGATTTGGTCCTATGGAATAAACTTCTGGTGATGGGCGCGGCGCTTGGCGTTTCGAAGGAAGTCCTGCGTCAGCTTGCCGAGGCTGTTCCTCCCGAGGTGCGCGAGGCCGACGGTTTCTACGACAATTATCCCTGCTACTGGTGGTACTACCATCACTACGGAAACCAGTCCCCGCTCGATTCGTTCGATGACGTGTATCACGAGAGCATCCGTGAGCTGGCTTCGAGTTCCGATAGCTCGAGCGGCGGCGGTGGCGGCGGCTTCTCGGGCGGCGGAGGCGGCGGCGTCGGCGGAGGCGGCGGCGGAACATTCTAGCGAGCGCTTGCTTTGGGGTGGATCTTACTGGGCGGTTGCCAGGGAAGATTCATCCCATTTTTGCGCATCGAAACGGGCCATACTTTCCGCTGCGGACCTTCGCGCAAGGGGCAGTGGGCAAAAAATGCCAAATATGAGTACTGTTGCCTAGCTTGTCACATTTATTTTTACAAAAAATGGACTCCTAACGATATTATTTCTCGTTAGGAGTCCATTTTATTGTACATTCGGGGAGATACGTTAGTTCATCCGGCGCGTCGAGACGCCTAAGAGACCCGAAAAAGCCGAATTGCGCTGCTACTAAAAAGGTAACAGTACTCATATTTGATGTTTTTTGTCCACAGCCATTTGCAGGCCCCCTATAGGGCGATGCCAACGAGGGCTTCGGCGGCCGTTTTGCTCAAGACTGTCCCCAGCGACTAGTCATTTAAGAACGTCCCCAATGACTAGGTGTGGTTGCTGCCAAGGAGTGTCCCGGGGTGCCGGCATAAAAGGAACGTCCCTAACTGCCAGGTTTAGGCTGTTAGGTCGAGTTCGTAGAGGAAGCTTTCGCGCGGCATGTCGTGGCGGCGCTCTTCGCGGTTGGCGCGGTGCGTGGCCGTGCGCTTAAAGCCGTGCAACTCGTAGAACTTCCACGAGCAGTTGGAGTCGGTGTACAGGTGCGCCCTCGTCGCTCCAAGCGAGGACAGGTGCGAGACCGCGGCATCGAGCAGAACCGTGCCAACGCCCAGGCCATGGACATCGCGATCCACGGCAAGCAGCGTGACCTCGTTGTCGTGCGGCAACGGGCTGCTCTCGAGCAGGCGGTTGTTGGTTCGGATGGTTGCGCGCACAAACGAGAGATACTCGGCGCAGGCATCAGGCTCCAGCTCACGCATCTGCGATAGCAGTGCGCGTTCGGTATCCATCCAATGCTCGTTGATAGTGACGCCGGAGTTCTGTCCTGCGCGTGCAAGTGCAATGCCGCGCGCCTCGCCGTCAATCACCGCAACCTGCGAAAACGTCGATGACGAAAGGCAATAGGCGAGGTCGCACGCGGCCTCAAGGCGGTTGTACTCATCGTTATCCGAATTGTTATGCCAAAGCTGCTGCAGAATCAGCGCGATGGCGTCGAAGTCTTCGGTATCAAACGGTCGGTAGAGAACCCGCGAGACCATGGTGCCTCTTTCTTTCGCGGATGCATATCGAGCACAGTTCTACCACGCCATTGGCATCAAATTATGGTGCCCCTGTGTTCCATGAACTCACCGTGCTCGGTGCCGTGCCCATCCCCTCCGCTCGCAAACTTTTTCTGCACATGCGCCCGTTGCGGGGTGCATCGATGCGCTCGATGCGCTACATTAAATCAGTATTTTCATTGCCGCTGCGCGAGCGCTGCAGATCGACGTATCACCGACTCACAGAGCACGGCGGCGTACCAGACAGGAGGACTGCATGGGATCTGATGTGAAGATCGCACGCGCGTTGATCTCGGTTACCGATAAGACGGGCGTCGTCGATTTCGCACGGACGCTGGTCGATGACTTTGGCGTCGAGATCATCTCTACGGGCGGCACGGCTCGTGCCATCGAGGACGCGGGCGTTCCCGTAACCCCCATCGAGGAGTTCACGGGCTACCCCGAGATGATGGACGGCCGCGTTAAGACCCTGCACCCCAAGGTTCACGGCGCGCTGCTGGCCCGCCGCGATTCCGAGCAGCACATGCAGGAGGCCGCTCAGCACGGCATTAAGCTGATCGACCTGGTCGTCGTCAACCTGTACGAGTTCGAGAAGACCGTCGCCAACCCCGAGGTCACCTTCGCGGACGCCATCGAGCACATCGACATCGGTGGCCCCTCCATGCTGCGCTCTGCCGCCAAGAACGCCACGAGCGTTACCGTCATTTCCGACCCGGCCGACTATGATGCCGTCCTGGCCGAGATGCACGAGACCGGTGGCTGCACCACGCTTTCCACTCGTCGTCGCCTGCAGGTGAAGGTCTACCAGACCACCGCCGCCTACGACACGGCTATCTCCCGTTGGCTTGCCGCCCAGGCAAGCGACGTGGCGGACACTTCTGCCAAGCTTGAGATCTCGCTGGAGAAGGTCGACGACCTGCGCTATGGCGAGAATCCTCAGCAGAAGGCTACGGTCTATCGCTTTGCCGAGGGCTGCGAGAATACCGCGAGCTCGCAGTTCCCGCTCGTTGGCTCCGAGCAGATCCAGGGCAAGCCGCTCAGCTACAACAACTATCTGGATGCCGACGCCGCTTGGAACCTGGTCCGCGAGTTCGACGAGCCTGCCTGCGTGATCCTCAAGCATCAGAACCCCTGCGGCTCCGCCGCGGCCGAGGACATCACGGCCGCCTACGACCGCGCGTTTGCCTGCGATCCCAAGAGCGCCTTTGGCGGCATCATCGCCTGCAACCGCGAGGTTCCCTATGAGCTGGTCGAGCACTTCGCCGATCAGAACAAGCAGTTCGTCGAGGTTATCATCGCCCCGAGCTACACTGCCGAGGCGCTCGAGCGCATGGCCAAGCGCCCCAACCTGCGCGTGCTGGCTACCGGCGGCGTGGACCACGGCGCCCAGGTGGAGCTGCGCTCCGTCGACGGCGGCATGCTGGTGCAGGAAGTCGACCACGTGACCGAGGATCCCGCGACCTTCACGTTTCCCACCGACCGCAAGCCCACTGACGCCGAGATGGCCGAGCTCGAGTTTGCCTGGAAGGTCTGCAAGGGCGTCAAGTCCAACGCCATCCTGGTCTCCAAGGGTAAGGCCGGCATTGGTATGGGCCCGGGTCAGCCCAACCGCGTTGACTCTGCACTGCTTGCCTGCGAGCGCGCCGAGGACTTCTGCGAGCGCGAGGGCGTGGAGAAGGGCGGCTTTGCCTGTGCAAGCGACGCGTTCTTCCCGTTCCGCGACAACGTCGACGTGCTTGCCGCGCACGGCGTGACCTGCATCATTCAGCCCGGCGGCTCCAAGCGCGACGACGAGAGCGTCCAGGCCTGCAACGAGCATGGCATTGCGATGGTCTTTACGGGGGCCAGGCATTTCCGTCACTAAGTTTCGCCCTGGGACAAAATAATCTTTGCAAAAGACGGCTGCTCCGTTTGGAGGGCCGTCTTTTTGGTATAAGAGGACGGAATGACTAACACGAAAGGTACAACCATGCCCCAGATTGATGATGCCGAGCTGTTTGGCAATGCCGAGGATCAGCGTGCGTACGAGGACTTTTGCGCCAATCAGGAGGCGGTCGAGAAGTTCACGCTCGATAAGCCCGCGCTTATCTGCCGCTGGCGCATGTCCAACAAAAAGGTACCCATGCTCAACCGCCACATCCGTGCGCTGTCCGAGCGCTTGGTGCAGGGCGAGCCGCTCACCCACAACATGCTCAGCTGGGCCAAGCAACACGTTGAGTGGTCGCTTGCCGAGGGCGACTACACCGCCCACGACGGCGTGCTCATGCTGGTGATCGATGTGAACGGCAATGCCGCCATGACGGTGGGGGAGTACGAGCCGCTGGCCGACACGTCGGCCAAGGCACTGCGCGCCCGTTCTGCCGAGGCCCGCTCCGAGGCCGACGAGACCGGCGTGGCACCCGAGCTGCTCGCTGCCGTCAACAACGGCGAGCTGGCCTTTGTGGCGCCGGCGGACGAGTGCCTGTGCGGTACGGCGACGCTCATCGAGCAGCTGGCCCAAACCAAGGACATGCCGGTCACGCGCGTGGATATCCCCGCTCAGCTCAAGGGCGCACTGTTCCTGGTGAGCGACGAGCACGGCGTGGTCCCCGCCACCGACGTTGACGCAACCGAGGCAGACGCCGCCACGGTCGCCTTCTTTGCCGACGGCTACGAAAAGCTCCGCGCCCGCCGCTAAATGATTTTTCTGGGACGGGGATTAAAAAATCATTTTGGCCCCCGTATACGTTGCGAGCGCGAGACGTGCCCAACGCCACCGCTCGCGAACAGTTCTGTCACCTTGGCACCGCGCGTGGCGCACGCCTGCGGGTTCGCGGCCATAATGGTGGCAAGACAACCAAGAGGGGAGCGTAATCCATGGCGCTGATCTATATCGTTGAGGACGACGAACCCATCCGCCGCGAGCTCGTCGACATCCTGGCCCGTGCCGGCTTTACGGTCGAGGCCTGCGAATCGTTTGAGCATGTCTCGCGCGACATTTTGGCCGCAACGCCCGACCTGGTGCTGCTCGACCTCACGCTTCCCGTCAAAGACGGCCAGCATATCTGCCATGAAGTCCGCCGCGAGTCCGAGGTCCCCATCATCGTCCTCACGTCGCGTACAACCGAGATCGACGAGGTCATGGCCATGACACTCGGCGCGGACGACTTTGTCCCCAAGCCCTACAGCGCCCGTGTGCTCGTGGCGCGCATCGATGCGCTGCTGCGTCGCACCTCGGCGGCCGGCGAGCGCAGCACGCTCGTCCACAAGGGGCTGGAGCTCGACCTTGCCCGCTCCGCGGTCACCAACACGGCAACCGGCGACAGCACCGAACTCACCAAAAATGAGCTGCGCATTCTGTCGCTACTCCTGAGCCGCGCGGGCAAAATCGTCTCGCGCTCGGCCATCATGCAGGACCTGTGGGACTCCGATGCCTTTGTGGACGACAATACGCTCACCGTCAACATCAACCGCCTGCGCACTACGCTCGAAAAAATCGGCATCAAGGGGTATCTGACCACGCACCGCGGCCAGGGCTATTCGGTCTAGGGGCCGGCCATGTCGTTTGCCAAGTTCTTTAAAGACGCGCTGCTCCCCGTCGCCGTATGGACGTGCGGCGTGCTGTTGAGCTGCTTTGTGCTGACGGTCGCCGGGGCGCCTGTCTCTATCGTGGTCATTGCGGTCGGCGTGTCTCTTATCTTTGGCATGCTCGGCATTGTGATCGAGTACGCGCGCCGTCGTCGTTTTCTGCGCCAGCTGGAGCGCGCGGCCGAGGAGCTGGAGAGCCCCGCTTGGGTGCAGGAGATGGTGCAGTGTCCGACCTATGCCGAGGGCGAGCTCGAGTACGAGGTCCTGCGCCGCGTGGGCAAGGCGGCTTGCGATGAGGTAGCGGAAGGTCGCCGCCAGACCGACGACTATCGTGACTATATCGAGAGCTGGGTCCACGAGGCCAAGCTGCCCCTGGCGGCAGCCCATCTGATCTTGGAAAACCTGGACGGCAGCGAAGACGACCTGTCGCGCGTGGATGACCTGGGTCGCGAGCTGGCCCGCGTGGAGCGCTACATCGACCAGGCGCTCTACTATGCGCGCTCGGAAGTCGTGGAGCGCGACTATCTGATTCGCCGCTGGAGCCTCAAGGCCCTGGTGACGGGCGCGATTAAGGCCAACGCGCGCGAGCTCATCGCGGCGCACGTGGCACCGGTGTGTGAGAACCTCGACTTTGAGGTCTTTACCGACGAGAAGTGGCTCGAGTTTATTCTGGGCCAACTCATCCAGAACAGCATTAAATACGCGCGCGAGGACGGTGCGAAGATCACGTTTTCGGGCGCGCTGCTGGACGAAGGCCAGGCGAGCGAGCGCATCGAGCTTACCGTTGCCGACAATGGTTGCGGAGTGAGCGCAGCTGACCTGCCCCGCGTGTTCGAGAAGGGCTTTACCGGCGACAACGGCCGCACGACCAAGCGCGCAACGGGCATCGGCCTCTACTTGGTGGCGCGCCTATGCTCCAAAATGGGCATCGCCGTCACCGCAGCCTCCGACCCCGGCAAAGGATTCACCGTAACCTTTGCCTTCTCAACGAACAAGTTCCAATACTTCGAGTAGCCGGGCCGTCTTGCGGTGCGGACGGCTATGTTCCCGAACGTGAACTTAGCTAAGGCAACTGGCGCTATGTTCCCGAACGTGAACATAACTATGAGGCTCAAATGGATCTCCCAAAACAAAAACGTGCCGCCCCAAACAAAACGCGCCGTCCCAAACGGGGCGGCACGCCATTTTTTTATCAGCCAACTCGTTGAAGTACGGTGACGAAGGCGCAAGGCCGGGAGGGGTTATCTAAGCCGACATCCCGCAGCCGCGAAGCGGCGAGGACGTCGGCGTGATAACCCCGCAGGCCTTGCGCCGACGGGAAGGAACCTACTTCACGACCAAGATGTCGCAGTCCGTGTTACGCAGCAGGAACGTCGAAATCGAGCCCAGCAGCGCATACTTAATCGAGGATAGGCCGCGGGCACCGCAGAGCACCAGGTCGGGCTTGACCACGTCGAGCATCTCGTCCTTGAGCGTCTCGCGAATACGACCGGCGCGAATCATGACCTCGACCTCGGGAATATCGGGATTGGCCTTGGCCTCTTCGAGCTGCTTGGCAATGGAGCTATTAAAGGCCTCCTCTAGGCCGTTGACCAGGTCGACCGGGTAGGAGCCGGCGCTCTCGAGCGCCGTGGAGTCAATCACGTGACCAATAATCAGCTTGGCACCGTTGTTTGCGGCGACCTTGATGGCGCGTGCGAGCACAAAATCCTGCTGCTCAGTACCGTCGAGTGAAACAAATACCTTGGTGTAGCCCTCGTTCATGGTTTCCTCCTTGGTCTATTGCACGGGCGCGGGGCTCGTGCATCGGGCGGGCGCGGGCGCGTTGGCCGCCGGACACTTTATCTTGTTGCAGTTATACCCAAGGATTTCGGTTTGACCGCTCGCAATTCTGTGAACGGGCGAGTTTTTTGGTAAGGGTAGGCGCAGGCGCGCCGCCAACGGTTGATAATGGGACATCGCCCGCACCGTCCGCAGAACAATATCGGCGGGTGTCTAACGAGGGGGTCCCTTTGGATATTATCGAGCTTCTAAAATCTGCCTTCATGGGCCTGGTCGAGGGCATCACCGAATGGTTGCCGGTTTCGTCGACGGGCCACATGATCTTGGTGGACGAGTTCGTCAAGATGAACGTGAGCGAGACGTTCTGGAATATGTTCCTGGTCGTGATTCAGCTTGGTGCCATTCTGGCCGTCTGTGTGCTGTTCTTCCATGAGCTCAATCCGTTCTCGCCCAGCAAGGGCAAGGAGGGCCGTCGCGACACCTGGGTGCTGTGGGGCAAGATTGTGCTCGGCTGCATTCCTGCGGCGGCGATCGGTCTGCCGCTCAACGACTGGATGGAGGAGCATTTCTACAATGCTCCCGTCGTGGCGCTGGCGCTCATTGTGTACGGCGTGCTGTTTATCGTGATCGAGAACTGGCGCGCGAGCAAGCGCGAGGAAATGGCCGTTGCCGGTTCGTTTGGTTCGCGTGCTGTGGTGTCGGGTGGACGTCCCGCCGGTGCGCACTTTGCGGCGCCCGCCGCGGCTACCGCTGAGGATGAGGACGATGACGATAACCTGGACTTTGGCTCCATCGCCACGCTCGAGGACCTGAGCTGGAAGACTGCGCTGGGTATCGGCTGCTTCCAGGTGCTTTCGCTGGTGCCTGGTACGTCTCGCTCCGGTTCTACCATCATCGGCGGCCTGCTGCTGGGCTGCACGCGCTCGGTGGCGTCTAAGTTCACGTTCTTCCTGGCTATTCCCGTTATGTTCGGTGCGAGCGCGCTCAAGCTGGTCAAGTACTTCATTAAGGGCGGCACGTTTGGCGCCAACGAGGTCGCCATCTTGGGCGTGGGCTGCGTCGTGGCCTTTGTGGTTTCGCTCATCGCCATCAAGTGGCTCATGGGCTTTGTCCGTCGTCACGACTTTAAGTGCTTCGGCGTCTACCGCATCGTCCTGGGCATCGTGGTGCTCGCATACTTCTTCGTCTTGGAGCCTATGCTCGGCCTGTAACTTGGTTGACGCTGCGCGGCGGCCAGAGCGACAGCTTGTCATTCAAAGAGGGCGGCATGACCAAAAGGTCTATGCCGCCCTCTTTTCATGCCAATTTGTTCGCTCTGGCCGCCGCTCGCTGCCGTTACCATGGCATCGGCGGTTCCGTGATTGGTGCATTGGGGTCAGGTTACTTTGCACCAATTATTCGGTAACGGTGTGTTCGGGCTTGCGGTTAAAGACGAGCTTGTCTACTACGGCCTGCAGCGACATGCGACGGACGGTGTCGTAGGCTTCCTGCGTGCTGTACGCACAATGGGGCGTGACAATGCAGCGCGGGTGTGAGATCAGAGCCTGGTTGGGCGCGGTCTCATCGGCGAGCACGTCGAGCGCGGCGCCGCAGATGCCGCGCGTGCCACCGCTGGCGATGCCCTCGTCCAACGCGGCGACTAGGGCATTCTCATCCACGATGGGCCCGCGGGCCGTGTTAATCAAAAATGCCGTGGGTTTCATAAGCGCAAGTTCGCGCTTGCCAATCAGCTTCTCGGTCTCGGGAATCAGCGGACAATGCAGGCTGACGATATCCGATGCGCCGAGCAGTTCATCGAGCGTTTGAGCCTTGGCGCAACCGGCGGCGGCAAGCTCTTCTGCCGTCTTGGTCGGCGCCCACACCAGTACCTTCATGCCGAGCGCTTGCGCGATGGGCACAACAGCACGCGCGATGCTGCCAAAAAAGACCAATCCCAACGTGCGGCCCTGCGTGCGATGCATGGTGTAGCCGGCAAGTGGATTCCAGGCGCCGTCGCGCACGTCGCGGTTGAGCAACGTGACCTGTCGCATCAAGTCAAGCATCAAGGCGATGGCGTGTTGAGCGACGTCGTCCGAGCAGTACCCGGGACAGTTGGTGACGGTAATGCCGTAGGAGGCCAGACGATTTACTGCCACATGGTTCAGGCCGATGGACATGTTCGAGACGACGCGCATTCCCGCGCCTGCCATAGCGTCGGCACATGCATCGTCAACGGGACCGAACTCGCCGACAAAGCCCTCGCAGCCTGCCAGCTGCTCGGCAGTGGGGCAGACATTGGGCTCGTGCGCGCAGCCAACCAACTCAATCTGGTCGCCGCCTTCGATTGCGTCGAGCGCCGCCTGACCCGCCTCGGTCGAACCGTCGACCATGTAATAGAGCACCTTATGCTTCACAGAGGTCCTCCTGCCATGTGGGGATGAGGTAGAAGTGGTAGATATTCTAGCCCTCCAAGCCAATCGAAGTTGCGGTGGAATAGTTCCTGTTTGGGGGCCAGAAGGCTGGTTTCAGGAACTATTTCACCGCAACTTATTTGGGGCGCTTGGGTGGTGGCGGTGCGCGGAGTCGTGGTGTGATTTGCGTCGGTGTCCGCGCGGGTCGGTATACTGGTACGGCTCAAACTATGGCGCCGCCCGCAGGCGCGCCGTCCGTCAGATGAGGAGTCGCCCATGACCCAGCCCCTGCCCTGGGAAAAGAACACTGCCGCGCCCGTGCCGCCCGCGCCGGAACCCGTGCCGCTCGATGCATACACCGCCCCCGCTGCGCCGGAGCCCGAGCTCGTTCCGCTCGACATCTACGACGCTCCCGCGCCGGCGCCCAAGCCCGCCAAGCCGCTCGTCGACATCGACAGTCTTAATCCCGCCCAGCGCGAGGCGGTCCTGACCACCGAGGGCCCGCTGCTGGTGCTCGCCGGCGCCGGCTCGGGCAAGACCCGCGTCCTGACCTTCCGCATCGCACATATGCTCGGCGACCTGGGCGTTAAGCCTTGGCAGGTTCTTGCCATTACGTTTACCAACAAGGCCGCGGCCGAGATGCGCGAGCGTCTGGCGGCGCTCATTCCCAGCGGCACCCGCGGCATGTGGGTGTGCACCTTCCATGCCATGTGCGTGCGCATGCTGCGCGAGGACGCCGACCTGCTGGGCTACACCGGCCAGTTCACCATCTACGATGACGATGACTCAAAGCGCATGGTGCGTGACATTATGCAGGCGCTCGGCATCGAGCAAAAGCAGTTCCCCATCAACATGATCCGCAGCAAGATCAGCTCGGCCAAAAACGCCATGATCGGGCCCGAGGACATGCTCAAATCCGCTGACAGCCCCAATGACAAAAAGGCCGCGCAGGTCTACCTGGAGCTGGAGCGCCGCCTGCGCGCCGCCAACGCGATGGACTTCGACGACCTGCTCGTGCGCACGCTCGAGCTGCTGCGCACCCGCCCCGAGGTGCTCGATAAGTACCAGGAGCGCTTCCGCTACATTAGCGTCGACGAGTATCAGGACACCAACCACGTCCAGTACGAGATCGCCAACCTGCTGGCCGCCAAGTACCAAAACCTCATGGTCGTGGGCGACGATGACCAGTCCATTTACAGCTGGCGTGGCGCCGACATCACCAACATCCTGGACTTTGAGAAGGACTTTAAAAACTGCAAGACCGTTAAGCTGGAGCAGAACTATCGTTCCACGGGTCACATCCTGAGCGCCGCCAATGCCGTGGTGCGCCACAACTCGCAGCGCAAGGACAAGCGCCTGTTTACGGCCGAGGGCGATGGCGAGAAGATTCAGGCTTTCCAGGCAAGCGACGAGCGCGACGAGGGTCGCTGGATTGCCGGCGAGATCGAGAAGCTGCATGCCAAGGGTACGAGCTACGACGATATCGCCGTGTTCTACCGCACCAACGCCCAGTCGCGTATCCTCGAAGATATGTTCCTGCGCGCGGGCGTGCCCTACAAAATCGTCGGCGGCACGCGATTCTTCGACCGCGCCGAGATTCGCGACGTCATGGCCTACCTCAAGATGATTGTGAATCCGGCAGATGAGATGAGCGTCAAGCGTGTCATCAATACGCCGCGACGCGGTATCGGCTCCACCTCGATCCAAAAGATTGAGCAGCTGGCGCGCGATAACCGCTGCTCGTTCTTCCAGGCCTGCGAGATCGCGACGGCCGAGACGGGCATGTTTAGCGCCAAGGTGCGTAACGGCCTGTCGAGTTTTGTGGCGCTGGTGCGCGAGGGCCGTCGCATGGACGGCGAGCTCAAGGACGTCGTCGAGATGATTGTCGACAAAACGGGCCTGCTGCAGGCGTTCCGCGCCGAGGGCACCATGGAGTCTGAGAGCCGCGCCGAGAACATCCAGGAATTCTTGGGCGTTGCAGCCGAATTTGAGGAGACGCACGAGGATATCGAGGGTACGCTCGAGAGCTTGGAAGAGCTGCGTGCGGCTGGCGTTGCCGATGTGCCCGCTGGCGCTGAGCCCGAGCCCGTCGTGGTGAGCGCGCCCGCACCGGAGCCAGGACCGTCTGCGCCTGCGTCTTCGTTTGAGGCATTGGTCGGCGCCCGTGACGCCGCTGGCTCCAATCCGCTCGACAGTCTGGTGGCTCCGGCGCTCTCTCCGCAGGATGCTCTGGCTGCCGCCATCGCGGGCAACGCGTATGCCGCGCCGACGGAGATGCCGGCGGGTGCCGTGCATGCCGACGAGATCGAGCGCACCTACGGCCCGCTCACCTGCAAGGCGCTGCCGGCACTCATGGAGTGGCTGGCCCTGCGCTCCGACTTGGATTCCCTGGCCGGCGAGACACATGCCATCACCATGATGACCATCCACTCCGCTAAGGGCCTGGAGTTCCCCGCGGTGTTCGTGGCCGGCATGGAGGAGGGTATCTTCCCGCACGTGCACGACTTTGGCGGTAGTGACGATCCGGGCAAGCTCGAGGAAGAGCGTCGCCTGGCCTACGTCGCCATCACGCGTGCTCGCAAGCGCCTGTTCCTGACCTATGCGGCCACGCGTCGCACTTACGGCTCGACCTCTGCCAACCCGCGCTCGCGCTTCCTCAACGAGATTCCGTTCGAGGACATCGAGTTTAGCGGCATCGGTTCTGCCGGTTTTGAGGGCACGGGCTGGGAGAAACGCGGCGACCGTCACGGCACCTTTGGCTCGGGCATGGGCTCGGATATGTATGGCGGCAAGGTGTTTGGCTCGCATACGCGCTCGACCGGCGGTTCCGGTTCGCGCGGCGGATCGAGCTTCGACGATTTCTTTGGCGGCAGCAGCTATGGGACCGAGCGCCATCGTGGGGTCTCGCCCGACGCCGGCCGTGTTGCCTCGACCTTTGGCTCGGGCGCGCCGCGAGCCAAAAAGCCGTCGTCCAAGGTGTCGCCGACGGTGGAGCGCAAGGTCGATCGCGCCAGCGCGTCGCAGGACTTTGCCGCGGGCGATACCGTGAGCCACAAGACCTTTGGCACGGGTACCGTGATCTCGGTCGCCGGAGACATGATCGAGGTGCAGTTCGAAAAAACCGGCCAGACCAAAAAGCTCATGAAGGGCTTCGCACCTATCGTCAAGCTGTCGTAATCCCAGCGGACCTGGGCGGGCGTATAGGGCAACATCGCCTGCTCGGACAGTCCTGCGCAAGACGGAGAGCACATTAAGTGCTCTCCTTTGCGTTCAAGACTTTAGTCTGCTGGCCGCGCAGCGGCCAGCTTTAAACCACCCGCTACGCGGGTGGAGACAAACGGCTTTGCAAAGCCACCCCTCCGACCGATATTGACGATTGTTCAGGCCGTCAAGAATTCGAGTCGAAGGGGTGGTCGCCATGGC
>NZ_JADMRH010000018.1:2728-48386 GCF_015560135.1 Collinsella aerofaciens | reverse complement strand
CCATCGCGCCGAGAGTACTGCGGGGTCAGCCCGTGGGAGGCCAGGGCGCCGCTGACCGGTGGACGGCACCGAGCCGTACGCTTGAACTGAGAAGGGGGAGGCCTCGCGGCCTCCCCCTTTTTTCGTTGTATACACGTTGTGCTTTGGGACCTAGCTCCCCCGTATGCGCTCTTACTCTTTGGCTGTATTTTGAGTCCTTCTAGTGTATTTGAGCGATAATTACTCGCATTGGCGTTAGGGAGGGCTTGATGTTTACCGTATTTGTCTTGGGCAATATTGCTTCGGGTAAGTCGACAGCCTGCCGCTATTTCGAATCTCATGGCGCTATGCTTATCGATCTGGATGAGCTTGCAAAATCTCTGTATGTGCCGGGCTCTAATATCGTCAATACTCTCGCGGATGAATTCGGTTGGGACATTTTGGATGAGGAAGGCGGCATTCGCCGCAGCATCCTCGCCTCTCGAGCTTTCGCTTCTCCTGATTCGGTCGCACGGCTCAATGGCATTGTGCATCCCGTTCTGATTGAACAGCTTTCGCTTAGGATTCTCGATCCGGTTTGTTGTACGGTTTCATCGCCCCGTTACCCCTTTGCGGTGGTTGAGGTTTCTGCTCCGACTGGTTTTGAGGATGCATTTGGCTTGGCTGATGAAATTCTGGTCATTAGCGCCCCTTTGTCAGTTCGTCGCGAGCGCGCTATTCAACGTGGCATGGAGCCATCTGATTTCGATGCCCGTTCTGCTTGCCAGCCCGATGAGTCTGCGCTGTGCAATCTCGCTACAACGGTGATTGATAATTCGGCAGCTGATAATTCGCTCTTTGAGCAGCTTGACTCATGGCTTGAATGCCACGGGTTTATAGATACTCCGGATAAGGAGGAGGCCGATGCCTAAGGCACGTTTCTTTACATGGTATCGCGTGGCGCCACTTGCCGTTGTGTTCGTCTTCGGCCTTATTTCGCTCGTCTACTCGTTTGCTCCTGCCGCTTTCTTTAAGCCGCTGTATCCGATTGACTACGAGGCGTATGTAAAACAATCCAGTATTTCGCATAATCTGGATCCGTATCTGGTGTGCGCTGTCATTAAGTCGGAATCGAATTGGGATCCCGAGGCCGAGTCGAATCAGGGTGCTCAGGGATTGATGCAGCTGATGCCCGAGACTGCCCAGGATATGATCGCCAAGGGTCTTGTCGACGGAGGGGAGTATTCGGCCGACAATCTTAACGATCCGGCTACGAATATCGAGTTTGGCTGTGCATACCTCTCGTATCTTCTAACCTATTTCAACGGGTCGACGGATAGTGCCATTGCCGCCTATAACACCGGTATGGGCAATGTCGACGGATGGGCGCAGCAGAACACGTCACTCCATAATGCGATTACCTTCCCTGAAACTCAGGCCTATCTGATTCGCGTCAATAATGCCTGGGTTCGATATAAGACTCTCTATCCCGATCTGTTCGTATAGGACTAAGCCCACCGCCCGCGTATACTGCAGATGTATGAGTTAGGAGTATCCATGGCGGAATTTGAAGTAGAACGCGTTGGTGGTGAACTTAAGCGCTTTGGCGTTGAGGGCGCTGATGTGCCGTTTAAGGTCGTGTCTCCATACGAGCCCGCTGGTTCCCAGCCTAAGGCCATTGAGTCACTTGTGCGGGGCGTGAGGGACGGAGACCGCTATCAGGTTTTGCTGGGTGTGACTGGTTCGGGCAAGACCTTCACGATGGCTAAGACTATTGAGGCCCTGGGGAAGCCGACGCTGGTCATGGCTCCCAATAAAACGCTTGCCGCTCAGCTCGCCAGCGAGCTCAAGGAATTCTTTCCCAACAACGCTGTGGTTTATTTTGTGTCGTACTACGATTACTATCAGCCCGAAGCGTATGTGCCGCAAAGCGATACATATATCGAGAAAGACTCCTCGATTAACGAAGAGGTCGAGATGCTACGCCATCAGGCGACCGCGTCACTGCTCTCTCGACGTGATGTGATCGTTGTCGCATCGGTCTCGTGTATCTATGGCATTGGCTCTCCTGAGGACTATGCGGGTCTGGCTCCAAACGTCGACAAAAAGGTGCCGCTCGAGCGCGATGACTTTATCCATGCGCTTATCGACATTCAATATGATCGCAATGACTATGACCTGGCACGTGGCACGTTCCGCGTGCGCGGCGATGTTGTCGACGTGTATCCGCCTTATGCCGAGCATCCGTTGCGGTTTGAGTTCTTTGGCGACGAGGTCGAGCTGATTGCCGAGATCGATGAGGTCACCGGTGAGATGCTTCGTGAGTACGAGGCCATCCCCGTATGGCCGGCATCGCACTACGTGACCGAGAAGCCGAAGGTCAAGGCGGCTCTGAAATCGATCAGCGAAGAGTGCGAGAAGCGCGTGGCGGAGCTCAAGGCGACCGACAAGTTGCTCGAGGCACAGCGTCTGCAGCAGCGCACTGATTATGATCTTGAGATGCTCGAGACGATGGGCTTTTGCAACGGCATCGAGAACTACTCGCGTCATCTGGACGGTCGCAAGCCGGGTGAGCCGCCATTTACCCTAATCGATTACTTTCCTAAGGATATGCTCTGCATCATCGATGAGAGCCATGTGACGGTGCCGCAGATTCGTGGCATGCACGAAGGTGACCGCTCGCGTAAGGTGACGCTGGTGGAACACGGTTTTCGCCTGCCCTCGGCGCTCGATAACCGCCCGCTTCGTTTCGATGAGTTTGAGGCAAGGATACCTCAGTTCATCTACGTTTCGGCCACGCCGGGTGACTATGAGCTGCGAGTGAGCCAAAATGACGTGGAGCAGATTATTCGTCCGACCGGCCTGCTCGACCCCAAGATTGACGTGCGTCCAGTTCGCGGCCAGATTGACGATCTTGAGGACGAGATTCGCGAGCGCGTTGCCCGCAAGGAGCGCGTGCTGGTGACCACGCTGACCAAACGCATGGCTGAGGACCTGACCGACCATCTACTCGACGCCGGCATTAAGGTCAACTACATGCACTCTGATACGGCGACAATGGACCGTGTCGAGATCCTGCGAACGCTGCGCGAGGGCAAGATCGATGTTCTCGTTGGCATCAACCTGCTTCGCGAGGGCTTGGATCTTCCCGAGGTCTCACTGGTGGCAATTCTCGATGCCGATAAGGAAGGCTTCTTGCGCAACCGCCGTTCGCTGATTCAGACGATTGGCCGCGCGGCCCGTAACGCCGATGGCGAAGTCATCATGTACGCAGATGTCGTGACCGATTCGATGAAAGAGGCCATCGAGGAGACGCAGCGCCGTCGCGAGATTCAGATGGCATATAACGAAGAACATGGCATTGTGCCCAAGACAGTGCGCAAGGCCATCAACGACATCTCAAGTTTTATTGCCGAGGCCGAAAAAACTGTGGGCTCCAAGGGACGCTCGAAGGGCGACTCTCTTGGCCATGGCGCATTCTATACGCCCGATGAGTCGGGCGAGGGCGGTGTGCCGGAAACGGTGGCGCCCGAGCAGACACTTGCGGAGCAGTTGGAAGAACTGCCGCATGACGAGCTTGTGCGGATCGTCGAAACCATGGAAGAGGATATGCGTAACGCTTCTGCCGCTATGGACTTTGAGGAGGCGGCGCGCCTGCGCGATGCCGTCGTTCAGATTCGGGCGATGCTCGAGGGTGCGTCTGAGGACGAGACGATCGAGCGCTTACGCTCGCAGGCCCGCAAGGGTTCCACGTTCGCATCGGGCAGAAAACGCCAGGGTGCACGGTTTAAGAAATAGCGAACAGGCCCCGAGTTCCCTGTGGAGCTCGGGGCCTGTGTCTTTTGCGCGCTGGAATTCGTGCGTTAGAGGTCCGCGATCAGGGCTTCGGCACAACGGATGCCGTCGGTGGCCGCGCTCATGATGCCGCCGGCATATCCAGCTCCCTCACCACAAGGGTAGAGGCCCGGGGTCGACACGGCATGGCACGTTCGGTCTCGGGTGACAGTGACCGGTGAGCTCGAACGAGTCTCCACGCCGGTAAGAACGGCATCGGGACGGTCGTAGCCTCGTAGCTTTTTTCCGAGTAGGGGAAGTCCCAGGCGGAGCGACTCGACGATATGCTGCGGCAGGGCTTCGTCAATTGTCGTCCAGGTCACACCGAGCGGATAGGTGGGCTTTACCTTTCCGGGCGCCTTGCTGGCGCGTCCTGCGAGGAAATCTCCGACGAGTTGTGCCGGTGCGTTCCAGTTGGAACCGCCCAGGCGATAGGCGGCCGCCTCGCAGGCGCGCTGGAGCTCGATGCCGGCGAGCGGGTCATCGTTGGGAAGGTCCTCAGGCGTGACGTTAACGAGCAGGGCGGCGTTTGCGTTGCGTCCGTCGCGGGCATTGAGGCTGGCGCCGTTGACGCACAGGTGGCCCTGCTCGGAAGAGGCGGCGACAACCTGCCCGCCGGGGCACATGCAAAACGAGAACACGCTGCGGCCGTTGGGAAGATGGGCGACGAGCTTGTAGGGGGCTGCTCCGAGGGCAGGATGTCCCGCCAAGGCTCCATATTGGGCTCGGTCGATGTCGCGCTGCGGATGCTCGATGCGAACGCCCATGGCAAAGGTCTTTTGTGCGAGGGCCACGTTGTGGTCCTTAAGGAGCTCAAAAATATCGCGAGCAGAATGCCCACAGGCGAGGATGAGGTGCTTTGTTTCGATTGGCTCGTAAGCGGCGTCTTGGGACGATTGGACATCGATACCGGTGATGGCGCCAGACGCGTCGGTGCGAATGTCGACGAGCTTCGTTCGATAACGGACGACACCTCCGAGCTGCTCGGTGCGCTGGGATATAGCGGTGACAACCTTGGGAAGGATGTCGGAGCCAATGTGCGGCTTGGCATCCCACAGAATATCGCGGGGCGCACCCGCCTCGACGAAGGTTTCGAGGATAAGGCGATGGGCGGGATTTTTTGTTCCCGTATTGAGCTTGCCGTCCGAGAAGGTCCCCGCGCCGCCCAGACCAAACTGAATATTGCTCTCGGGGTCGAGGATGCGCTCCTTTAGAAAGAGGTCGATCGCCTGCGAGCGGCGAAATGCCGGGTCGCCGCGCTCGATAAGCAAGGGCTTAAGACCTGCTTCGGCGAGCGTGAGCGCAGCGAAAAGGCCGGCGCATCCGGCGCCGACAACGACGGGGCGCTCTTTGGATGCGTCGGAAATGGGGGAGGGGAATGAAGGCTCATCGTCTTCTATCGCGCGTACGAGCGAGCGGTCACGTTCGGAAACGCTGTCGACCGCTTCTCGCTCGAGGTGGGGACTGGTCAGCTCAACACGAAAGCTCAGGATAAAATGGACGTCTCGTTTTTTGCGAGCGTCGATTGACTTGCGGTGGAGCTCGATGGACTTGATCTCGGAGTCTTTGCAACGTAGGACGCGCTTGGCGACTCGCTTGCCAACAATGAGGCAGGCATTTTCATCGCCGGCTTCATCGAGCGAAGCGTTGACTTGGGTGATTTCGATCATCGAGGTCTCCTTAGAGGCAAGAAAGAGGCCGTCCGGTATCCCAGACGGCCCGAATGCGTTTTTGATTATAGACTGCGCGGCTACAGGCTGCTTGCAGCGCGAATGCCCGAGAGCCATGCCCACGCAAGGTTAAAGCCTCCGCAATCGGCGTCGATGTCGAGCGCTTCGCCGCAGACGTAAAGCGGGGCGTCGACAACGCTGCGCGCGCGTAGACTGGGTGTTGAGATACTCTCGACAGATACGCCACCACGCGTGACCTGTGCCGAGCGCTCCTCGGCTGTTCCCTCAACGAGCAACTTAAAGTGCTTGAGGATCGAGACCAGGTGGATGACATCGTTGGAGCCTGGATGGCACTGCTCGAACGCCGTGCAGACGACGCGGGAGAGTTGCGGGGCGAGCATGCCGTCGAGCCAACGGGGATCGCGGGGCGAAAAGCCGCCGAGCAGCTCAACGCGCCGGTTGAGCATATCGAGCAGCTCGTCTTTGGAGAGGTCGGGGAAAACGTCGAGCAGGATCGTATCACCGCGCTGGATACGACGGGAGAGGTTGAAGACAGCGACGCCCGAGATGCCGAAGGCTCGAAACAGGACTTCACCGTCTTCGTGCCAGAGCTCATTATGATTGCGGGCGAGCGTCAAGCGGGCGCGGACGCGCAGGCCGTCCAACGTCTTGAGTGCCGCCCGATCGCCGACGACCGTTGCCGATACGGGGCAGAGGATGGGGCGCAGCGAAGTGAGGGGGAGGCTAAACGTATCGGCGATACCGGTGGGGTTGCCACCCGTGGCGATAATTACGGCATGTGCCTCCAGGGCCTCGTTCTTGCGAGGGACATCGGCGAGCGCTTTCCGAAGCGAGCGGAGCTCCGTTTTTCGGTCGTCGTGCTTTTTTGCCTTGAGCGCCCGCGCTGGACGGTCTATTTGGAGTGCCCAGCCTTCGGAAGCTTTGTGCGCCGAGGCAACGTTGGCTCCGCAGATTAAGGTGATACCTAGGCGGTCGCAAACGTTGAGAAGCGCGTCGCGCACCGATTCGGCGCGAAGGGAGCGCGGGTACAGCCGGCCTTCCTCGGAGGTTGTCATGATGCCCAGCGAGGAGAAGAAACCCATAAGCTCTTGTTCGGGCCGGGGGCCCATAACGGATTCAACGAATGCGGGGTGGTTATACCGCTGTGGATCAATTGATTCGTTGGAGAGGTTGCAGCGGCCGTTGCCGGTCGCAAGGAGCTTAAGGCCGCAGGCGACATCGCGCTCAACGATGCAGACGCTTTTGCCAGCTCGTGCGGCCGTAATGGCGGCGGCGAGGCCTGAAGCCCCGCCGCCGATTACCAGGACGTCATAGAAGGCGCTCGCGTTCACTTAGGCCTCGTCGGTCTCGTGCGGGGTAATGGCCTCGACGGCAGAGACTGCCTTGGGCAACATGCCATCGGGCAGTGCGGTCTCGACCTCGCCCTTATCGCAGGCCTCGGCGAGTGCCGGATTAATGGGAAGCTGGCCCAAGATGTCGAGGTTATAGCGATCTGCGACCTCGGGGAGCTTGCTCTTGCCAAAGACCTCAATCTTCTTGCCGCAGTCGGGGCACTCAATATAGCTCATGTTCTCGACAATACCCAGAATGGGGACGTTCATCTTCTCGGCCATGTTGACCGCCTTGGCGACGATCATCGAGACCAGATCCTGCGGGCTCGTGACGATGACGATGCCGTCGACGGGCAGCGACTGGAAGACGGTGAGCGCGACGTCGCCTGTTCCCGGAGGCATGTCGACCAGCAGGTAGTCGATGGGGCCCCACGAGGTCTCGCTCCAGAACTGCCTAATGGCGCCTGCGATGACCGGACCGCGCCAAAGGACGGGGTCGGTCTCGTTTTGGAGCAGCAGGTTGGAGCTCATGACCTTGACGCCGTGCTCGGAGATTTCGGGCAGCATAAGGTTGCCAAGGGCATGGACGTGGCGTCCGCTCATACCGAACATCTTGGGGATGGAGGGACCGGTGATGTCGGCATCGAGGACGCCGACCTTGTGGCCGTGACGGGCAAGCTCGGTGGCGATGGCACCGGTGACAAACGACTTGCCGACACCGCCCTTGCCGGAAAGCACGGCGATGACGCGTTTGACCTCGGACAGCGTGTTCTCCTCAAATTGCGACGGCGACGTTTGTCCGCCGGCGGCCTGTGCGTGCTCGCAACCCATGTATGACTCCTTTGTATATGTTGGGGCCGGGGCCCCGTGATGTGACACGAGCGTCATTGTACCCTCGTTTGCGAGCGGGAGTCATTTGCGATGCATTTGGGCCGAGCGTGCTTGCAATACGATGGGTCCAAGCGAATGGGCGGGCTTACTGAACTTTGCTGGCAAACTCGAGGTATTGCATGCGCTGCAGCTTGTCGATCGTCGAGGCGTATGGGCTGTCTTCAGATTCCAAGTCGTAGCGCAGCCCGTCGGCACCAAGGTAGCCGGCGACATTGATGGTGGGCACATCTGACCTTGTTGCAAGCAGGGCCTTTTGATAGTCGGTGAGCGGGGCGCCGATCTTATTAAGGGTAATGGCTGCAATCTCGTTTGCCCCGACGGTGTCGTAGACGTTGAGCTCGGTATTGCCGGCGATTTCATAGTTAGCCCAGACGAAATAGGTCGACTGATAGATACGGAAAGCGTGGCTTGCCGTATCTTCCTGAGGGTACAGCTCATCGTTGAGAGTCGTTGCGGCGCTCGGCTGATGGTCGCCAAAAAAGACAAGGACAACCGGTCTGCTGATATTGCGGAGCTCGTTGATAAAATACTCGAGGTCCCGGTCGGACGCGTTGATGCAGGTAAGATAGGTGTTGAGCGCGCTATTGGCGCCCTCGCTGGCTCCCTCGACCCAATAGTTTGTCAGCTCTTCGGCGGGAACGGTGCCATAGTCGTAGCCGCCGTGATTTTGCATCGTGACGTCAAAGATGAACTGCGGCGCTTCGTCGGTTCTAAGCAGGTCGAGTATCTTGTCGTAGGTGGCGTAGTCGCATACGCCGGCATGGTAACAGGGCGCACCTTCGAAATCGCCGATTGAAAGAAAGTCTCCAAAGCCCAGCTGCTGATAGATCTTATCTCGATGGTAGTTGACGGGGTTTTGCGGGTGCATAGCGGTAGCGGTATACCCAAGCTCTTTAAGGTCCTTTGCCAGGCTGTTGACGCCATTCATCTGATACAGCTGATAGGGGATCTTGCCTAATCCGACAAAGGCCGTTGTCGCTCCGGTCAATAATTCGAATTCGGAGTTTGCCGTTCCGCCACCGGTGACCGAAGCGAGCATGGTGCCGCGAACAAGTGTGTCGGGAAGCGAGTTGTAGAATGCGGGGCCGGTGTACCCGGCCGCCTGGAGCTGCTCAAAGCACGAAAGGTCGCTAAAACTCTCGTTCATGACGGCAACAATCGTCGGCTTGATTTCATTGAACTGGGCAACGGCAGCCGCGCGCTGCTCGCTCGAGCCATACGTGCTGTCGTAGGCGGCGGCGAGCTCCTGCTCGATGCTCTGCGCCTCATCGGGCGTATAGCCTTCGGGCTTCTCAATGGGCAACTCGTTGACCATTTCGGTGAACGAAGTGATAAAACCCTGAGACGTATATGTGGTGATGGGCTGCCAACGGTCAAATCCAAAATCCAGCGCCTGCTCCAAGTCGATGCTGGAAAAGCCTGAGAGCCCCACAACGGTCACTAGCAGAAAAGCGCAGAGGTTAGCGGCGATTGCGGTGAAGACATGGGTGGGCGTACGGAGCTTTCGCGGTCGGATAAGCGAAAGAAGCCCCAGGGAAATCTCCAGCAGGGCGAGAGAGGTTACGATTCCGGCGGTAAAGGTAAACTCGTATCCCTCGCTCACTTCCATTGCGGTGCCAAGGGCCAAGATATCGCTTGGCAGGATGGCTTCGCCTTTAAACGTTATGACGAAGTGCTCGGCAATGCCAAGGATGCAACAGGCGACGGGCACGAGGGCCATGACGCCTCCATGACGCTGTCCCAGCAAATAAAGGGAGAGCAGAACCGTCGCGAGCAGCCCGACGGAAAACCCGAATGAGTTGGCGGGAATGCGATAGAACGTTTCGTTACAGGCAATTTCGAGTGAAACGAACGAGAGCGCTGAAACAGCGGCGATGACAAGGATGTCACGGCAAATACAGGCAACCGTTCCCGTCGCAAGATCGGTTTGGTCGATAAGTCCCGAAACCAAGGGTTCGACAAGAAGTATGACGGCGGCAGCACCGAGCGCCGAATAAGAAAGGACCCATAGGGAACTGTCCTCATTTACGAGCAATTGATTCGTAATCCATGCAGCTACCACGCCGAGCGGGATGAGGAGCGTCGCGCACCAAAAGACGCGGGCAATGGGCGGCTTTTCATTGTGTTTGATTGAAAAATACACGCGCACGACGACGGTGGCCACGATAAGGACGGCGATGAATATGGGCAGATTGGCCATGTCGCTCGAAGTGATTTCAAGGGGGATATCTTCGGTCATGGACGTTCCTCTGTTACAGCAAACTAAGTTCAGTATTAGATTACTGTAACCTCTCCACGGTATTTCGAGAAACAAAGCACCCGATACGCAAAGCTAAAGGTCTGCGAATCTTGTATTACGAACATCTGTGCGCGTCGAGTGCGCTAAACTCATCGGCAGTATGATTCGATGCAATAGGAGGCAAGGAGCTTCCATGTCTGATTCTTCTATCGTTATTCGCGGCGCTCGTGAGCACAACCTCCGCGATATCGATGTTTCCATTCCGCGTGACCAACTCGTGGTCATTACCGGTCTTTCTGGCTCGGGCAAGAGCTCGCTGGCATTTGACACTATCTATGCCGAGGGCCAGCGTCGATACGTCGAGAGCCTTTCGAGCTATGCGCGCCAGTTCTTGGGCCAGATGGACAAACCCGACTTGGATTCAATCGACGGCCTTTCGCCGGCGGTGTCGATCGACCAAAAGACGACGTCTAAAAACCCTCGCTCGACGGTTGGCACCGTAACCGAGATTTATGACTATCTGCGCCTGCTGTTCGCCCGTGTGGGCACCCCGCACTGTCCCGAATGCGGCCGCGTCATTGAGCGCCAGACGACCGACCAGGTTGCCGACAAGGTCTTGGCGGCGGGGGAGGGCCGCCGCGCGTTTGTGCTGGCACCGGTGGTGCGCGGGCGAAAAGGCGAGTACTCCAAACTGTTTGAGGACCTTCGCGCCGAGGGCTTTAGCCGCGTGCGTGTCGACGGTGAAGTGCGCTCGCTCGACGATCCGATCGATCTGGACAAGAAGTTCAAGCACGATATCGAGGTCGTGGTCGATCGCATCGTGATCCGTGAGAACTCTCTGGGCCGTATAGCCGAGTCTGTTGAGCAGGCGACCGCGCTGGCTCACGGCAATGTAAACGTGTACATGCTGCCCGATCGTGATGCTCCCGAGGGGACCGAGGGCGAGCTGCTGGAGTATTCGTTAGCCTTGGCGTGCCCGGAGCATGGTCACTCCATTGACGATCTTCAACCGCGTGATTTTTCGTTCAACGCTCCCTATGGCGCATGTCCTGAGTGCGACGGCCTGGGCTTTAAGAAAACCGTTGATGCCGAGGCGCTGATCGAGGACCCCTCGAAGTCCATTGCCGACGGAGTCTTTGGTAGTCTGTTCGGCAATTCGAACTACTATCCGCAGATTTTTGCTGCGGTCTGCAAACACTTTAAGGTGAGCGCCGATACGCCGTGGGAGGACTTGCCTCCTCGCGTGCGTCGTGCATTCTTGGATGGCCTGGGCGATACGAAGATCTCGGTCGACTACCAAAAGCTCGACGGACGTCGCAGCCAGTGGGATACCAAGTTTTCGGGCGTTCGCAACATCCTGTACGAACGCTATACCGAGACGACGAACGAGAACACCAAGGCGCGCCTGGAGAAGTACATTCGCGAGGAGCCGTGCTCGAGCTGCCACGGCGCTCGTTTGCGCCCTGAGATGCTCGCCGTCACCGTGGGCGGCAAGTCCATTTACGAGGTTTGTTGCCTGTCGTGCCGTGAATCGCTCGAGTTTTTTGAGGGCCTGGAACTCACCGAGCGCCAACAGTTTATCGGCGGCCGTATCGTCAAGGAAATCCTGGAGCGCTTGCGTTTTCTGGTCGATGTTGGACTCGACTATCTGACGCTCGATCGTGCCTCGGCGACGCTTTCCGGTGGCGAGGCGCAGCGTATTCGACTGGCAACGCAGATCGGCGCGGGTCTCATGGGCGTGCTCTATATTCTGGACGAGCCCTCGATCGGTCTTCATCAGCGTGACAACGAGCGCCTGATTAAGACGCTCGAGCGCCTGCGCGATATCGGCAATACCGTTATCGTCGTCGAACACGACGAGGATACAATCCGTGCCGCCGATTACGTGATCGACATGGGGCCCGGCGCCGGCGTCAACGGCGGACACGTAGTCGCGGCGGGAACGCCTGCCGATATCATGGCGTGTCCTGAGTCGATGACGGGCGCTTATCTGACCGGCAAACGAATGATCCGGGTGCCTGATGAACGGCGCAAGCCCGGTCGCGGCTGCCTTAAAATTACGGGCGCTCGAGCCAACAACCTCAAAAACGTTACTGCCAAAATCGAGTTTGGTACGCTTACGGTTGTTACCGGCGTGTCGGGATCGGGCAAGAGCTCCCTGGTTACCGATACCATTGCGCCTGCCCTTACGAATGCCATTCACCGTTCGACGCGCCCTGTGGGTCCATATAAGAAAATCGAGGGCATCGAGTGTATCGATAAGGTTATCGATATCGACCAGTCGCCGATTGGCCGCACGCCGCGTTCCAACCCTGCTACCTATATCGGCCTGTGGGATGATCTTCGCGCGCTGTTTGCGAGTACGCCGGAGTCGAAGGCGCGCGGCTACTCGCCGGGTCGTTTCTCCTTTAATGTGAGTGGCGGGCGCTGTGAGGCGTGCAAGGGCGACGGGCAGATCAAGATCGAGATGCACTTCCTTCCTGATATCTACGTTCCCTGCGAAGTTTGCGGCGGTAAACGCTACAACCGCGAGACACTCGAGGTCACCTACCGTGGCAAGACCATCTCGGACGTGCTCGACATGAGCGTCACCGAGGCGCTGGCCTTCTTTGGGAATATCCCGCAGATTAAGCGCAAGCTCCAGACGCTGTACGATGTAGGCTTGGGCTACGTGAGCCTGGGCCAGCCCGCCACGACGCTTTCGGGCGGCGAGGCGCAGCGTGTGAAACTCGCCAAGGAGCTTCATCGACGCCAGACGGGCAAGACGTTCTATATTTTGGACGAGCCGACGACCGGCCTTCATTTTGAGGACGTCCGCCAGCTGCTCGATGTGCTGCAGCGCTTGGTCGATGCGGGCAACACGGTGCTGGTGATTGAACACAACCTTGATGTCATCAAGGTTGCCGACCGCCTGATCGATATGGGTCCCGAGGGCGGTAACGGCGGCGGAACCGTCGTGGTTTCGGGCACACCGGAGCAGGTTGCGGACTGTCCGCAGAGTTATACGGGCAAGTTTTTGGCGCCGTTGCTCAGGCGTGACCGGGAGCGTCAGGCTCAACTTGATGCTCAATAAATAGACGATTCAGTTTATGGGCGCCATCGACTCCTTGTGATTCGATGGCGCTTGCTGTGCCGAAGTGACGTATGCAGCCGAATTGGACATATACTTAATCCTTGCGTCCGAATGCGAGGGAAAGGATATGTCATGGCAAAGGCTGTAAAGACGCCAAAAACCAATGCGATGCGCGAGCTGGAAAGCGCCGGCATTTCCTATGTTCTACATACGTACGAAGACGATGGTGATGAGTCGGTGGGCCTGGGTGTCGCGATTTCGGAGCAGCTTGGCGAGGAGCCCGGTCAAGGATTTAAGACTTTGGTCTGCGTGACACCGTCCAACGACTATGTCGTGTGCTGTATCCCTGTTGCCGACGAGCTCGATCTAAAGTCCGCCGCGCGTGCCGCGGGGGAGAAGTCCTTGGCCATGATGCATGTGAAGGATTTGCTTGCGGCGACTGGCTACGTTCGCGGCGGCTGCAGCCCGGTCGGTATGAAAAAACGCTACCGGACGCTCATTGATGAGACATGTGTCCTTTGGGATACCATTTTTATTTCGGGAGGCAAGCGTGGTTATCAGCTCGAGCTTGCACCCGATGATTTAATTGCATTTTGCGGGGCGACGGTTGCCGCGATTACGAGAGAGGACTGAGCGATGCCGCAGGAAGAATTGAAGCGCGGAGCTCATTTTGCAAAAGAATCTGCGCCTCAGACACCCTCATCCGAAGCTTCTTCGTCGCGAGATGACACTGACGACATGGGCTCGTCGGACTACTCCACGGTTGGTCGTTCCGCCGGGCTTATGACCATCCTGACCATTGTGTCTCGCGTCACCGGTTTTATCCGCACGTGGGCAATGGCGGCCGCTATCGGCATGTCGCTACTTTCGTCCTCCTATCAGGTCGCCAACAACCTGCCCAATATGCTCTACGAACTCGTGATGGGCGGCATGCTCGTGACGGCGTTTTTGCCCGTGTACATGGGCGTGAGGCGTGAGCAGGGTCGCGAGGCCTCGAACGAGTACGTGGGCAACCTGCTCGGCATTCTGCTTTTGGTGCTGGGTGGCATTTCGTTGCTGGGGACCGTGTTCGCCCCGGGCTTTATCTGGACGCAATCGTTCCTTTCGGGTGACGGCGGCAGCATGGATACCGCTGCGTTCATGTTCCGTTTCTTTGCCATCCAGATTCTGTTTTATGGTTTGGGCTCGGTGTTCTCGGGCGTTCTCAACGCACACCGCGACTACTTCTGGTCGACGTTTGCCCCGGTCCTCAACAATGTGATCGTCATTGCGAGCTTTATGGGTTTTGCGCCCGTGTCCGCACAGTTTGGCGAACGTGCCGGCATCATCTTGATTGCGGCCGGTACGACCCTCGGTGTCTTTGTTCAGATGGCATGTCAGATTCCCGCGCTTAGCAAGCACGGCGTGCATCCCCATATCCATATCGACTTTAAGGACCCCGCGCTGCGCCAGACGATTGCGCTCGGTATCCCGACGCTGCTCGCCACGGTGTGCATGTTTGTCTCGACTTCTATCACCAACGCTGCCGCGCTGGTGGTCCAGCCCGAGACTGGTCCTTCCGTCATCGCCTATGCGCGCCTGTGGTACACGCTGCCCTACGCGCTGATTGCCGCCTCGCTTTCGACGGCGCTCTATACCGAGCTCTCTCACGACGCACAGGAGAAGGATTACGACAGCGTACGCACGGGCATTTCGCGTGGCGTCGCCCAGATGCTGTTCTTCCTGATTCCGTTCGCACTGTACCTGATTGTCTTCGCACGTCCGCTCAACATGATCTACTGTGCTGGCAAGTTCGATGAATCCGGAGTGGCGCTGGTGTCCGAGTACCTTGTCTACCTGGCGCTCTCGCTGCCGCTCTACGGCGTGGTCGTGTTGATGCAGAAGAGCTTCTCTGCCTTGCTCGACATGAAGCCCTATAGCCGCTATTGCCTGTATTCTGCCATCGGCCAGGCCGGCTCGGTTCTGCTGTTTGGCGTTGTGCTGGGCTTCGGTATGCCGGCAATCGCGCTTTCGTATGTTGTCGACTACGTGATCTTGGTCGGCTGTTCGCTGTGGTGGCTGCGTCGTCGCCTGCGTGGCCTTCAGGTCAAATCTATCCTGCATGGCGGTTTCTTTGGCCTTTTGCTCGGTGGCCTAGGTGCTGCCGCAGGCGCCGGCGTCATGTGGGTGCTTGAACACTTTGTCGGGGCACTTGGCGGCTCGATTCTGATTACTCTTGGCTACGTTTGCGTTGCGGGTGTCGTCTCGCTTGCTGTTACCTTTGGCCTTGCCGTCGTCCTTAAGATGCCTGAGGTCTCGGCGCTGCTTCGTCGCAAGTAGGTGCGTGTGGCCGGTCACGACAACATTCCAACGCTTGCCGAGCAGGTTTCGCGCGTTCCCACACAGCCCGGATGCTACCTTTGGAAGGATGCCAAGGGCGATGTCATCTACGTTGGCAAGGCGAAAAACCTGCGTTCCCGTATGCGCCAGTACGTGACGCTGCAGGATGAGCGCCAAAAAATACCGCTCATGATGCAATTGGTTGCGAGCTTTGACTACATCGTTGTCGAAACCGAGCATGAGGCGCTTGTACTCGAGCGCAACCTGATCGGCCAGTACCATCCGTACTTTAACGTCGACCTCAAGGATGACAAGAGCTACCCCTTTATCGCCATTACAAAGGGCGACCTGTATCCCGCTATCAAATACACGCGCGAGCGTCATAAGCCGGGAACGCGTTATTTTGGTCCCTATACCGATAGCCGCGCGGCGCGTGAGGCCATTGACACGCTGCGCAAGGTGATCCCGATCTGCTCGGCTTCTTGTGCGGAGTGGCGTCGTTGTCGTCGTATCGTCGAGTCCCACAAGGGCGAGGAAGACATCGTCAATATGATTTGCGCGCAAAACGGGCGTCCCTGCTTCGACTACCATGTCGGGCGCGGCCCAGGTGCGTGTGTCGGCGCGATTTCTCCTACGGACTATGCCAAGAACGTCAAGCGTGTCGAGCGCTTTTTGTCGGGCCATCGCAAGGATGTCGTCGATGAGCTGACCTCCGAGATGACGGATGCCGCCGAGGCGCTCGACTTTGAGCGCGCGGCACGCGTCAAACGTCGTTTGGAGGTCATCAGGGGTCTGGACGACCGTCAGCAAGTCGTTTTTCCCTCCAGTGTCGATATCGATGTCATCGGTTTCTATCGCGAGGAGACCATCTCCGCCGCTTGCGTCTTTGTCGTGCGTGAGGGTCGAACGGTTCGAACCTGCGAGTTTATTCTCGATAAGGGTTTGGATGTCGACGAAGAGGAACTTCAATCGGGCTTTCTTAAGCGCTATTACGACGAGACGGCTGATATTCCAGCTGAGATAAACCTCTCTGTCGAGCTTGAGGATGCGGAGGCGCTGGGGGAGTGGCTTGCAGGCAAGCGCGAGCGTTCCTGCCATCTCCATAGGCCGCAGCGTGGCGAAAAGCACCGTTTGCTCGATATGGCATCCAAAAATGCGCGCCATGCCCTCATGCGCTACATGATGCGAACGGGGTACGCTGACGACCGCACCAATCAAGCGCTCCTGGAGCTCGAAAGCGCGCTGGCGCTGCCGGCGCCGCCGATGCGTATCGAGTGCTTCGATATCTCGACGCTGCATGGAACCTTTACCGTCGCCTCGATGGTGGTGTTTACCAACGGACGCGCCGACAAGAGCCAGTACCGTCGTTTTAAAATTCAGGCCGAATTGGACGAGGCAAACGACTTCGTGTCGATGTCCGAGGTTTTGGGACGACGCTATGCTCCCGAGCGCATGGCCGACGAGCGTTTTGGCTCGCGCCCCGATTTGCTCGTTGTCGATGGCGGTAAGCCGCAATTGACCGCTGCGATCAAGCAACTTGAGGCTCTTGGGCTCGATATACCAGTTTGTGGCTTGGCAAAGGCCGATGAGGAAGTTTTTGTGCCTTGGGACGAGACTCCCGTCGTGCTGCCGACCGGGTCTGCTTCGCTCTATCTAATTAAACAGGTGCGCGATGAATCGCACCGTTTTGCAATCACATTCCATCGTGAGTTGCGCGATAAAGCCATGACAGTTTCGGTACTCGATGACGTTCCAGGCGTGGGACCCACCAGAAAACGTGCCCTTATGCGCCATTTTGGTTCGATGAAGCGTTTGCGCGCGGCGAGCGAGCAAGAGATCGCGGAAGTTCGCGGCATACCTGCCGATGTTGCCAAGGCGGTCCACGAGGCGCTCGTTGCGTGGAATGCCGAGCGCGCCGAGGCGGCGGCTGGCCATTCCGATAGCTAAACACGAGCCTAAACTACTGATATACATGATTGCGTGATTTTCAACCATTTATTTCGCCATGATTGCATGCTGGTTTCGGGTTTTATTAACGCTAAAACGTTTGACTAGTCATGGTGAACAACTCTGCTATCCTGCGGGTTGACGAAGACTGATATCTCACCTCGTCGATACATACTGTCTGGCGAATCATTTGTCAATGAATTCGGTGAACGGTAGTAAATACCGTTCAAGCGTATGTATGTATCGGTCGCCGAGCGCGGCACCTCAGTTGGGTTCGTCGGTAGGTAAGGTATATATCGTCCGCAAGTTGCGCGGGGGCAAGTCTAGGTGCTCCCGAGTAAGATTCTCTATTGATAGGAGAAGACATGGCCATCATCAACAAGGGTATGTCCAGGCGTTCGTTCCTCGGCCTCACCGGCAGCGTCGCTGCTGTCGCCGGCCTTGGTCTCACTGGCTGCGGTGGCAGCTCTAGCGACGAGGGTTCCGCTTCCGGCTCCACCGATTCCGCCAACCGTGGCGGCGGCGTGATCACCGCTGGTTCCGCTTACGCTCCGTCCAGCTTCGATCCCGCCAGCACCGGCTCCGCTGTGGGCCTGGGTGCTAACTGGCACGTCGTCGAGGGCCTCTACGGCATCGATTACCACGACTACAGCACCTTCAACGAGCTCGCCACCGACGATCCCAAGTCTGTGGACGACACCACTTTCGAGGTCACCATCCGCAAGGGCGCCAAGTTCTCCGATGGCACCGAGGTCACCGCTGACGATGTCGTTGCCTCCTACACCGCTTGCGCCGCTTCCGCTACCTATGCTCCGTTCTTCCAGCCCTTCGAGTCCATCGAGGCCAAGGACGCCAGCACCGTGACGGTCAAGACCAAGGTCCCCAACTTCTCCCTGCTCAAGGATCGTCTGGCCATCGTCCGCGTTACCCCGGCCACCCAGACCGAGGAGGATCGCGCCAAGCAGCCGATCGGCTCCGGCCCCTGGATGTACGACTCTATCTCCGATACCGAGATCACCCTGGTTCCCAACCCCGAGTACAACGGTGAGTATGCTGCCGAGGATAAGAAGATCCAGTACAGCATCCTGACCGACCCCACTGCTCGCGTTACCGCTCAGCAGGAGGGCTCCACGCTCGTTATGGAGCTCGTTACCGCTGACGCCGTCGACCAGCTCGAGAGCGCCGGCTGCAAGATTGACAACGTTCAGGGTTTCGGCACCCGCTTCATCATGTTCAACGTCGCCAAGGAGCCTTGGAACAACGTCAAGGTCCGTCAGGCTGTCATGTATGCGCTCGACACCGAGAAGATGGTCAGCAACACCTTCGCCGGCCTTGCCACCGCTGCCAGCTGCTACCTGCCCAAGAGCTTCACCAACTATCATGAGGCTTCCACGGTGTACAAGACCGACACCAAGAAGGCTAAGAAGCTCATCGAGGAGTCTGGCATCACCCCGGGTGCCATCACCCTGCGCACCACCGACAACGAGCAGATTAAGGGCATGGCCGCCCAGGTCAAGAACGACCTCGACGCTCTCGGCTTCGATGTGACCATCCAGACCGATACCTCGCCGGCCACCTACGCCGCCATCGACGGCGGCGAGGCCTACGATATCCTCCTTGCCCCTGGCGATCCTTCCTGCTTCGGCGCCGACCCCGACCTGCTGCTCAACTGGTGGTACGGCGACAACGTCTGGATGCAGACCCGTTGCCCGTGGAAGGAGTCCGCTGAGTGGCAGAAGCTCCACGGTCTCATGGACGAGGCTCTTGCCGCCGAGGGCGACGAGCAGCAGAAGAAGTGGAACGAGTGTTTCGACATCATTGCCGACAACGCCGTTCTGTACCCCGTTGTCCACGTCAAGACCGTCTCCGCTTCTTGGGACGATCCGTCCACTGCGCCCAATGGCGAGGCCCTCGATGGTTTCAAGGGCATCGGCACGACGAGCATGTCCTTCAGGGGCGTTGCGACCGTCAAGGCGTAAGACTCGCTTGAGTCTATATGCAGGATGTCGGTCGTTGGGACCGTATCCTCATAGTTGAAACAAAGACCCGGGCGGCAACGATGTCGCTCGGGTCTTGTAATGAGTATCCGTACTCATATACCAGTTGGTCCTACCGACAAAAGAAAGGGGAGAGAACGTGAACAACTTGCTACGTTTGATTGGAAGGCGTCTTGTGGCGCTGCCGATCATGGCATTGGGCGTCACCGTCCTGGTGTTCTTCCTTATGTCGTTCTCCAAGACCGACCCCGCCTACACGGCGTTGGGTGACGGTGCCTCGCCCGAGGCGGTTGCCGAGTACCATGAGAAGTATGGTCTGGACGACCCCTGGCCCGTGCGCTACGTGCGCTATATGGGCGATTTGATCCATGGCGACATGGGCACCTATGGTGCTGCTCGCAACTCCGTTGCCAAGCGCATCTCCACGGCCCTGCCCGTCACGATGCAGCTGACCTTCATCGGTCTTGCCATCGGTGCGGTCGTTTCGTTTTTGCTCGGCGTCATCGCGGCACTGTATCGCGACAAATGGCCGGACCAAGTAATCCGTGTCTTTTCCATCGCCGGCTTGGCAACCCCGTCGTTCTGGCTTGCCGTTCTGTTGATCCTGCTGTTCTCTTCCTACCTTAAGGTGCTCCCGGCATCGGGCGCTCTGCCTCACTTCACCACGAATCCGGTTGGCTATCTGGGGCGTATGATCATGCCCGCTATCGCCTTGGCATTTCCGCTGACGGGCCAGATGACTCGTATCGTGCGTACCGCCATGGTCGAGGAGCTCGACAAGGATTATGTCCGTATGGCTCGCGGCGCCGGCGTTCCCGAGAAGGTCGTCGTCGGCATCAACGTTCTTCGCAATGCGCTGATCACCCCGGTCACCACCCTCGGTCTTAAGATCGGTTACCTCATGGGCGGCGCCGTCGTCATCGAGGTTATCTTCAACCTCCCCGGCATGGGCACCGCGATTCTGCAGGGCGTTCAGGGCAACGAGGCGAACCTGGTTCAGGGCGTCGTCATCGTCGTTGCTCTTGCCTTCATCATCATCAACATCGTGGTTGACATGCTCTACCTGCTCATCAACCCGCGCATCAGGACGGTGTAGATTATGGTAAAGATTCGAGAGAAGCAAACCGAGCAGCTTGAGAAGGCTGCCTCCAAGGGGCTCAAGCTCGGTGGCTGGAAGAAGATGACGCTGTCTTCTAAGATTGCCGCCGTCGTGCTGGTGCTGGTCGCCCTGACTGCGATTCTGGCGCCCCTTCTTGCCCCCTATAGCCCGGTCGAGATCTTTACGGCTCGCCAGGCTCCCGGCAACGGATTTATCTTCGGTACCGACGATAAGGGTCGCGACATTCTGTCGCGTATGCTCTACGGTGGTCGTTACTCGCTGATTATCGGCTTTGGCGCCACCGCCATGGCTCTGGTCTGCGGCTCGGTCGTGGGCGCCCTTGCAGCGGTTTCGCGCAAGGCCGTCTCCGAGACGATCATGCGTATCTTGGACATCATCATGTCCATCCCGGGCATCGCCCTCGCGGCCGTCTTCGTCTCCATCCTGGGCAACTCCGTGCCGTCGATCATCTTCGCCATCGGCTTTATGTACACTCCGCAGATTGCCCGTATCGTACGCGCCAATATCGTGTCCGAGTACGGCGAGGACTATGTCCGCGCGGTCATCGTTTCCGGCGCCAAGGCTCCGTGGATTTTGATTAAGCATGTTCTGCGTAACTGCATCGCCCCGATCATGGTCTTCACCGTTACCCTGGTCGCCGACGCCATCATCTTCGAGGCCTCGCTGACCTTCATCGGCGCTGGTATCCAGGAGCCCACCGCTACCTGGGGCAACATCCTCGCCGACGCCCGCGGCGGCGTGCTCGCCGGCCGTTGGTGGCAGGCGCTGTTCCCGGGCCTAGCCATCATGATCACCTGCCTGGCGCTCAACATCCTCTCCGAGGGCATTACCGACGCCATGGCCGCTGCTCCCTCCGCTGCCCTGGATCCTACCGATTCCTCCAAGCGTCGCGAGGCCGACCTGCTGGTCTCCGACCCCGTTCGCGCCTACAAGGAGCAGGCCCAGTCCCTCTCCGCTCGCCTTGGCGCCCTGCGCGATGTCGAGCTCAAGCGTGACGATCGCCATGTGCCCGACGAGTCCGTTGAGCCGATTCTCTCGGTCCGTGACTTCTGCATCCAGTTTGAGCATCACGGTGATATCAACGTCGTCGACCATGTCAACTTTGACGTTCGTCCTGGTCAGACCATGGGCCTGGTGGGCGAGTCCGGTTGCGGTAAGTCCATCACCACGCTGGCCATCATGGGCCTGACCGACGATGACGAGCATCTTTCCGGCGAGGTTCTCTGGGAGGGTCGCGACCTGCTCAAGATGAGCAAGAAGGAGTGGTTCGGCCTGCGCGGTACCGATATCGCTATGGTCTATCAGGACGCCCTGTCCTCGCTTAATCCCTCCATGCTCATCTCTGCCCAGATGAAGCAGCTCACCAAGCGCGGCGGAACCCGCAGCGCCGAGGAGCTCCTGGAGCTCGTCGGCCTCGATCCCAAGCGCACGCTCGAGAGCTATCCGCACGAGCTTTCCGGCGGCCAGCGTCAGCGTGTCCTGATCGCTATGGCCCTTACCCGCGACCCCAAGCTGGTCATCTGCGACGAGCCCACGACCGCTCTGGACGTTACCGTCCAGAAGCAGGTCATCAAGCTGCTCAACGATCTTCAGGCCAAGCTCGGCTTTGCCATGATCTTTGTTTCGCATGACCTGGCTCTGGTCGCCGAGGTCGCTCATAACATCACTGTTATGTACGCCGGTCAGGTTATCGAGCAGGCGCCCACCAAGGAGCTGCTCACCAACCCGATCCACGAGTACACTCGCGGTCTTCTGGGTTCCGTCCTGTCCATCGAGAGCGGTTCGGGCCGCCTGCACCAGGTGCCCGGCGCCGTTCCGAGCCCGCGCGATTTCCCCAAGGGCGATCGCTTCGCACCCCGCTCGAGCCATCCGCGCATTGGCCTGGACACCCGTCCGGTCTTCAAGCGCGTGCCCGGCACCGAGCACTTCTATTCCGAGCTCCCCGACGAGGTGCTCAAGGCAAATGGTTTGACCCCTCACGCGGAGGTGATGTAGATGAGCGAGACCGCAGTCAACGGCGTCGAGCCGATCATCTTCCTTGATGACGTCCACGTCACCTTTAGGACCCGTACCGGCTCGATTCTGCACCCCAACCTGGTTCACGCCGTCCAGGGTGTAACGATTAAGCTCATGCCCGGACAGACCATCGGCATCGTCGGCGAGTCCGGTTGCGGAAAGTCCACCACCGCCAACGTCATGTGCGGCCTGCAGGCCCCCACGAGCGGCAAGGTCTACTTTAAGGGCAAGGACGTTACCAAACGTACCGCCGAGGACCGTCGCCACATGGGTCGCGTCATCTCGGTCGTGTTCCAGAACCCGGCCACGGCGCTCAATCCCCGCATGGTCGTTCGCGAGCAACTGCTCGACCCCATGCGCGTCCACAACCTGGGTACCGAGGCCGAGCAGGAGAAGCGCGTCAAGGAGCTCTTGGAGCTCACCGGTCTGCCCAGCTCCGCCGCCGAGGTTCTTCCCGGCCAGCTTTCGGGCGGCCAGCGCCAGCGCGTCGCAATTGCCCGTGCCCTGTCGCTGAACCCCGATGCCATCATCGCCGACGAGCCCACCTCGGCTCTGGACGTTTCGGTCCGCGCGCAGATTCTGAACCTGCTGACCGACCTTAAGAAGGAGCTCGGCCTGGCCATGGTGTTCATCAGCCATGACATCCAGACGGTCCGCTATATCTCTGACGACATCATCGTTATGAATGGCGGCAAGATCGTCGAGCAGGGCGAGGCCAAGCAGGTCTTCCAGCACCCTCAGGACCCCTACACCAAGATGCTGCTCGGCGCTGCGCCGTCGCTGCTGCATCCCAAGCTCGGCGAGTAGCCTCGCTTTCCCTCCCGTGCGCCCGGTTCCCTTACCGGGCGCACCTCCGTTGCGATTTCGAAAGGCTGGGTTCACGAGCCATGCCAAGTGCTCAGGAGCTACAACAGCAATTTGGTGAATATCGAGGCGCTATGCCCCGTCCATTGGATTTCGATCTCTTTTGGAAGGACCGCATGGCCGAGGCCGACGCCGTCGAGCTCGGCTACGCGATTGAGGCGGCTTCGGTTGCGGATTCCGCGACCTGTCGGTTTTTCGACCTCTGGTATACCGGCATGTGTGGCGCTCGCCTGCATGCCAAGTACCTTAAACCCGTCTCGGACGAGCCCGTGCCATTGGTGCTTCAGTTCCATGGGTATCCGGGTGCAAGCCGCAGCTGGTTTGAGCAGGCGTCGTTTGCGGGCATGGGCATGGCACTCATCGCCCTCGACTGCCCCGGCCAAGGAGGTCCCTCCGAGGACATTGGTGGATTTGAGGGCACAACGGTTGCCGGGCATATCGTCGCCGGCATCGACGGCGACCCGGCCAACCTCTACTATGTCCGCTTGCACCAAGATATTCGCATCCTGTGCCGTATTGTTCGCGAGCTCGAGGGCATCGATCTTTCCCGTGTGTTTGTGAACGGCGCGTCGCAGGGTGGTGGTTTGGGCATTGCGACCTGTGCGCTTAACAGCGAGCTTATCAATCGTGCCGCCATCCTCTATCCCTTCCTGTCAGATTTCCGCCTAGTCTGGGATTTGGATGCAGACGACATTGCCTACGAGGGCCTGCGCTATTGGTCTCGCTGGTTTGACGAGGACTCGACTCGTATTGACGAAGCCTATGCCAAGCTGGCGTACTTCGATTCCAAGAACTTTGCCCCTATGGTTAAATGCCCCGTGCTGTTTGGCACCGGCACAGCCGATATCGTCTGCCCGCCAGCGACGCAGTTTGCGGTCTATAACAACCTGACCTGCGAAAAGCGTCATGAGTTCTTTGAAGGCTTTGGCCACGAGGAGATTCAGGATTTTGACGATCTGATCATTCCGTTTTTCTGTAAGGGAGGGGAGGCTCATGTCTAAGTGCGAGAGCAATGTTAATGAGCTGATTGTCCCCGGGCTCGTGGGAATTCCTGGAACGGTTTCGTCAAGGCTCGCAGAATATCGGGACTGGCGCGGTGATGTCCAAGCAGATGTTTCTGATTTAGAGACATGCGCTTCGAATCTTGAGATTCAAGGCCTGGCCATTACGGCGATTGACTTTGTTAACCCCTGCGCCCGTTACTCGGAGGTCTCCTTTGAGCTCGGTGACGATGCGATTCACGCTCGTTTGATCGAGCCTGTCGGTCGTGCCCGAGTGTCTGAGCGCGTGCCGCTGTGCCTGATGTTCCACGATATCGATCGGCCTGTGCGCGGCTGGCATCACATGACGAGATTTGCCGCCATGGGGTATGCCGTCCTCGCGCTGGATGACGATGTTGCTGGTGCGGACGACCTGCAGCGGGGGATTTCTTCGCCCGCTTTTGTCGAGCGCGTCCGTTGGGGTTGCGCGCTGGCGAAGGTGGCGCGCAATCTTGATGGCATGGACCCCGACCGCATCTTTGCATGGGGCGAGGGTCTAGGCGGCGGAGTCGCGCTGGCGGTTTCTGCTCTGGACGAGCGGGGTCTCGCCTGCACGGCGGTTGCCAATCCGCTTCCTGGCGGCCTCGAGGCGCTGTCGTCTCGGGTGCGCGGATCGGTGCTCATGGGCACATCGCTCATGGATACCGTGAGCGATCCCAAGGATCAGTTTGCCGTATTCAACGGTCTTGAGTGTGACCGGAGACATATCATCTATGCCAAATACGCTCACGAGCGCATCAATGCGTTCGAAAACGAAGTCGTCGACTTTTTTAACCAAACGTTCTACTCGTGTTCTTTGGCCTAGACGGCCTGGACACTGCCAACAAGAGTGGGCGGCATAGGGCTGCCCACCAGACAACTAAGGAGATTCTTGTGGCAACTCAGAAATTCACCGGCGTTATCCCTCCCGTCGTTGTTCCCGATACCGAAGACCACCAGCTCGATGTTGCCTCCTTTGAGCGCAGCATCAACCGCATGATCGATGCCGGCGTCGATGGCTTGTTCTTCCTGGGCTCCTCGGGCGAGGTCGTCTTCTCCACCGACGAGCGTCGCCGTCAGATCATCTCCGAGGCCGTCCGTATCGTCGACCACCGCGTTCCCGTTCTGGTCGGCATCATCGACACCGAGACCGAGCGCATGATCGAGCACGGTAAGGTCGCTCAGGAGCTGGGCGCCGATGCGCTTGTCGCCACCTGCCCGTTCTATGCCCTGCAGGGCATGACCGAGGTCGAGGAGCACTTCCGCATCCTGCATGAGGAACTCGACCTGCCCATCTTCGCCTATGACATCCCCGTGTGTGTCCACACCAAGCTCCCGTGGAAGCTCCTTGCCAAGCTCGGTGCCGAGGGCGTTCTGGCCGGCGTCAAGGATTCCTCGGGTGATGACATCTCGTTCCGCTACCTCGTTCAGGAGAACGAGAAGAACGGCCATCCGATGAGCATCCTCACCGGTCACGAGGTTGTTGTCGACGGCGCCTACCTCGGTGGCGCCGACGGTTCCGTTCCGGGTCTCGCCAACGTTGAGCCCGAGGGCTACGTGCGTCAGTGGAAGGCCGCTCAGGCTGGTGACTGGGCTACCGTCAAGGCCGAGCAGGATCGCCTCAATGAGATTTCGCACATCTGGGATGTCACCTCGGGCGTCCAGGGTTATGCCGGTGGCGTCGGCGCCTTCAAGACCGCTATGAACCTCATGGGTATCTTCGACAGCCCGACCATGCCGCGCCCGGTGAAGGCCATGACCGGCGAGAACGTCGAGGCGATTAAGAAGGTCCTCCAGGACAACGGTCTCCTGTAAAGCTTCCCCGGGCACCCGACCTCGCCGTTCAACCGTGCGGCCATGACCCATTAGATCAATGGTCACACGGTTTCTTGGCGATCTCGGGCACCTGGAAAACCTTTTCCGCGCTGTGACGGCTAGCCTGACGGCGCATTTCCTGTAGTTGTTTTTTATCTCCTAAGGAGAGCGACATGGAGAACAAGTACGTCTGCTCTGTCGATATCGGCGGAACTAAGATCGCGACTGCCATCATGGAGTACCCGGCTGACGGTAGTGTGCCCCATCCTGTTTTTGAGGCCGAGGTTCCCACCGAGGCCCAAGAGGGCGGCGAGGCCGTCTTCCAACGTATCGAGGCGTCCATCAAGGCTGCTCTCGAGGCGAATCCCGATGTCGAGGTCCTTGGCGTCGGTATCGGTGCCGCCGGCGTCGTCGATCCCAAGACGGGCGCCATCGCGTATGCCAACGAGATCATGCCCGGCTGGTCCGGTGTTCAGTTGGGGCCGCGCCTGCGCGAGGACCTCGGTCTTCCCGTTGCCGTTGTAGGCGACGTGCAGGCTCATGCTCTGGGCGAGGCCCACTGGGGCGTCGGCAAGGGCAAGTTCTCCGTCTTGTGTCTTGGCATCGGTACGGGCATCGGTGGCGCATATGTCGAGAACGGCCGCGTGATGCAGGGCTTCCATGGTGCTGCTGGCCATATGGGCCACATCGAGTGCTCGGCTGCCGCCGGTATTCCCTGCGCCTGCGGGCGTTCCGGCCATCTGGAGTCGGTTGCTTCGGGCACTTCCATTGGTCGTATGTACGATGAGCGCTTTGGTCGCGTCGACCCCAGCCGTCCTTCGGTCGGTCGCGATGTGAACGACCTGTGCCGTGCGGGCGACGCAAAGGCGACCGAGGTCATCCATGACGCCGGCTTTTCGCTGGGTGCCAGCTTGGGCTCGCTCGCTAACATCCTGGACCCTGAGGTCATCGTGCTTTCGGGTGGCGTGATTCACCAAGGTCCCGATTGGCGTTCACAGACGTGGAAGGATTCGGTACACGAGGGCTATGCCAGCCAGGCGCTCGATCCGCTTCAGGACACGCCGATCCTCATCGGTTCTCTTGAGGGCGATGCTCCGCTCATCGGTGCCGCCGAACACCTTCTTGCGTCGTTGAAATAAACATAGCTACCAAGTGCGCCTTCTGAGGTGCCGCAGATTGACGTGAAAGAGGAGCGAAGCGTACTTCGGTACGCGAGCGACGGTTTGAACGTCAAGGTGCGGTGTCTCAGAAGGCTGTTTTTGAGAAAGGTTGAGTCGAACATGACCGTTGATCCTTTGATCCAGTCCCTGAAGGGCAAGCTCGTCGTGAGCGTTCAGGCGTATATGGGCGAGCCGCTTCGTACGCCTGAGACCATGGCTCAAATGTCTCGCGCTTGCGAGCTCGGCGGCGCCGCCGCCATTCGCTGCCAGGGCCTTGCCGACATTGCCGCCATTAAGGGTCGCTGTGAGGTTCCTGTTATCGGCCTGTGGAAGGATGGGCACGAGGGCGTTTACATCACGCCGACGCTGCGCCACGCTCGCGCCTGCGTTGCTGCGGGTGCCGATATCGTGGCGATCGACGCCACCGATCGTCCGCGTCCCGATGGCAAGACCGTCGAAGATACTTTCCGTCCGCTGCACGAGGAGGGCGTGCTCCTGATGGCCGACTGTGCCACCATCGAGGATATTCGTCGTGCTGTCGACATGGGCTTCGACCTGGTGTCCACCACGCTGTCTCATGGTGTTGCCGCCATCGACTGCACCATGGCCGATGGCCCCGATCTGCCGCTCCTGCGTCAGGCGACCGAGGAATTCCCCGGCCTTCCCATCATTTGCGAGGGTCGCGTGCATACGCCCGAGGAGGCTCGCGCCGCGATCGATGCTGGCGCCTGGGCCGTTGTCGTCGGCACCGCCATCACGCACCCCACGAGTATTACGAGTTGGTTCAAGGCTGCGCTTGAGGCGTAAGACAGGCCTCGTATCCGCTCGGGGCGGTATACTCAATATAGGCAATTGACCGCGCGGGATCCGGGTTGCTGGGTCCCGCGCTTGTTTTCGGGAGGCAACACATGCAAAAGGGAGATGCCATGGATGCGGCGGAGCGCTCGGAGCGCATCCCCGATATCGTCATCATCACCGGAATGTCCGGATCAGGCCGCACACAGGCCATGCACGTGTTCGAGGACATGGGCTATTTTTGCATCGATAACCTGCCTCCGCGTCTCATCGCCCAGCTTGCCGAGCTCGTCGGCATCAATACGGGCGTGGGCAGGCATCTCGCCGTCACCTGCGATTTGCGTAGCCAGGGACTGTTTGACGAGTTGCTCGATGCGGTCGCCGCTCTCGAAGAGCGCGAGATGAGCTGCGACATCGTGTTCCTGGAGGCTTCTGACGAGGTGCTGATTCGTCGCTACAGCGAAAATCGCCGCCGTCATCCCATTGCCAAGCCGGGGGAGACTACGGCCGATGCCATTCAGCGCGAGCGCCTTCAGCTGCAGGGCGTGCGCGACCGAGCCGATATGATTATCGACACGAGCCGTCTGCGCACCTCTGCGCTGCGCAACAAGCTGCGTATGGCATTTTCCGAGCTGTCCGACCAGCAGCTTATGGATGTCCACGTGTTCTCGTTTGGCTTTAAGCACGGCATGCCCGTCGAAGCGGATATTATGATCGACGTCCGCTTCCTGCCCAATCCGTTCTACGATCCCGAGATGCGCACGATGACCGGTCTCGATAAAAAGGTCTCCGATTTTGTTCTGGACCATCCCAAGACGCAGGAGTTTTGGAAGGCTTGGACACAGCTGCTCGATACGGTCATGCCCGGTTATATCGCGGAGGGTAAGCCGCAGCTTTCTATCGCCATCGGCTGCACGGGCGGCCAGCACCGCAGCGTTGCCATTGCCGAGGCCACGGCCCGTTACCTGGAAGGCGCTCAGTATCATGTGAGCATCTCCCACCGCGACCTGTCGCGCGCCAACACGAAGGCATAGGCCTGCATGTCGTTTACCGCTGAGGTGCGCGACGAGCTTGCGCGCTGCGAACCCGAATGTGAATACTGCGACTTGTCGACGCTTGCCGCCCTCACGCGCGTGAGCGGTACGCTCTCGCTTACCGGCTCTGGGCGGTATCGTTTGACGGTTGCGACTGAGACGGGAGCCGTCGCGCGCACGATGATCACGCTGACGCATCGTATCCTTAAGCTCAAAACGGAGTTCACCGTCCGTAAATCTGTATTGCATAAGGTTCGAAACTACCTCATCACCTTGCCTGATCAGCCAGACCTGGATAAGGCCTTGGTTCTGCTGGGTATCCTCGAACGTAGGGGAGGACTTGTCGCCGGCGTACCCCGACATATCGTTGCCCGTCCTTGCTGTAGACTTGCCTATATCCGCGGCGCGCTCATCGCGGGCGGCTTCGTGGCCGATCCACGCGGCGATTTTCATTTGGAGATTGCTGTGCAGGGCGAGCAATATGCCAAGGGGCTTTGCGATCTGTTGGAGCAGATTGGGGTCCATGCTCGTGTTAATGCACGGCGGGGGTCATATGCCGTGTACATTAAGAGCGCCGAGGAAATCGAGCATCTATTAAAGCTGATTGGCGCCAAGCGCAGCGTTGCCGAGATTGAGGAGGCGCGCGCGGTCAAGTTGGTTAAGAACGATGTGAACCGTCGCGTGAACGCCGAGCTCGCCAACCAGACCAGAAGCGCCGGTGCCGCCCAACATCAGCTTGCGCTTATCGATGAGCTCGAGCAGCGTGGCCTTCGTGATGCGCTTCCGGATGCCTTGGCGGTCTTTTGCGACCTGCGCGAGCGCTATCCCGATCTGTCGCTGCGTGATTTGGGGGAGATGGCTGACCCTCCCTTGTCGAAGTCAGCCCTCTACCATCGTGTTTTACGGCTTGAAAAGCTCATTGAAGCAAACAGGTAGTTTGAAGTAACGACTTATATATGGATTTAGCTGCTATTTTAGTATTTAAAACGTTTTAACGTAAATTTGATTTTCAATTTCGAGCATTCTCGTGAAATTCAAGTCAAAAAAAAGGTATATTAGGCGAGTGGTTAGTTTGTGGGCCTCAACGGCGGGCGCTGTAGCTCGCGGGGGCCTTACGAAAGGAGACACAATGGCAGTAAAGGTTGCTATTAACGGCTTCGGTCGCATCGGTCGTCTGGCTTTCCGTCAGATGTTCGGTCATGAGGGCTCCGAGATCGTCGCTATCAACGACCTCACCTCTCCCGATATGCTCGCTTACCTGCTGAAGTACGACTCCACGCAGGGCAACTACGCTCGCGATCACGAGGTCGTTGCTGGCGAGGATTCCATCACCGTTGACGGCAAGGAGATCAAGATCTACAAGGAGGCCGACGCTAACAACCTGCCTTGGGGCGACCTTGACGTCGACGTCGTTCTCGAGTGCACCGGCTTCTACACCAGCAAGGCTAAGGCTCAGGCCCACATCAACGCTGGCGCCAAGAAGGTCGTCATCTCCGCTCCGGCCGGCAGCGATCTGCCCACCATCGTGTACAACGTCAACCATGAGACGCTGACCGCTGAGGACAACATCATCTCCGCTGCTTCCTGCACCACCAACTGCCTCGCCCCGATGGCCAAGGGTCTGAACGACTTCGCTCCCATCGTGTCCGGCATCATGACCACCATCCACGCCTTCACCGGCGACCAGATGCCGCTCGACGGCCCGCAGCGCAAGGGCAACTTCCGTCGCTCCCGCGCCTGCTCCGAGAACATCGTCCCGAACACCACGGGCGCTGCCAAGGCCATCGGCCTGGTTCTCCCCGAGCTCAACGGCAAGCTCATCGGTGCCGCCCAGCGCGTCCCGACGCCGACCGGCTCGCTGACCAACCTCTACGCCGTCGTTGACAAGAAGGTCACCGTCGACGAGGTCAACGCTGCCATGAAGGCCTACGCCGAGACCATCCCCGAGACCTTCGCCTACAACGAGGACCAGATCGTCTCCCGCGACATCGTCGGCGAGACCCACGGCTCCATCTTCGACGCCACTCAGACCATGTGCTCTGACCTCGGCAACGGCCAGACCCTCGTTCAGGTCACCTCTTGGTACGACAACGAGAACTCCTACACCTCTCAGATGGTCCGCACCATCAAGTACTTCGAGAAGTTCGTTGCTTAATTTAGCTTTTAGCGAATAGCTCGTTGAGCGTCTAAAGAAGGGCGCGGCCTTATAGGGCTTACACCCTAGGGTCGCGCCCTTTTTATAAGAAATCGTCTGCCGTAATGGGAGGCAGACACGTACGAAAGGTAGAAGCAAACATGGCCTTTACCAAGAAGACCGTCCGCGACATCGATGTCGACGGAAAGCGCGTTCTCGTCCGCGTTGACTTTAACGTGCCTATCAAGGATGGCGTCGTTGGCGACACCACCCGTATCAAGGCTGCCCTGCCCACCATCAACTACCTCGTTGAGCACAACGCTCGCGTCATCCTCATGAGCCACCTCGGCCGTCCCGAGGGCACCGGCTTCCAGCCCGAGCTGTCCCTCGAGCCCGTCGCCAAGAAGCTCGCTGAGCTCTCTGGTCTCGACGTTGCCTTTGTCGCTGACACCTACGGCGAGAAGGCTGCTGAGGCTGTCGCCGCCGTCGAGCCGGGCAAGGTCCTCGTTCTCGAGAACGTCCGTTTTGACAAGCGTGAGAAGAAGAACGATCCCGAGATCGCCAAGAAGCTCGCTTCCTATGGTGACGTCTTCGTTCTCGATGCCTTCGGCACCGCTCACCGCGCCCAGGGTTCCGTTGTGGGCCCCGCCGCTTACCTGCCTGCAGTCGCTGGCTTCCTGCTCGAGAAGGAGGTCGACACGCTGACCGGCATCTTCGCCGAGCCCGAGCGCCCCTTCGTCGCTATCGTCGGCGGTTCCAAGGTTTCCTCCAAGATCGGCGTTCTCGATCACCTCATCGACTCCGCTGACACCCTGATCATCGGTGGCGGCATGGCCTACACCTTCTTCCTGGCTCAGGGCCTGACCGTCGGTCAGTCCCTCAAGGAAGAGGACTGGGTCGAGCGCGCTGGCGAGATGCTCAAGAAGGCCGAGGAGAAGGGCGTCAAGATCCTGCTCCCCATCGACAACCGTGTTGCCGATCACTTCGGCGAGGACGCTGTCCCCGAGGTTGTCGCTTCCGACGCTATCCCCGACGATCGTGAGGGCATGGACATCGGCCCCAAGACCGAGGAGCTCTACGCCGAGGCCGTCAAGAGCGCCAAGACCGTGTTCTGGAATGGCCCCATGGGCGTCTTCGAGTTCGACAACTTTGCTCACGGCACCCAGGCTATCGCCGAGGCTGTCGCCGAGGCCGACTGCACCTCGATCATCGGCGGTGGCGACTCTGTCGCAGCTGTCAACAAGTTCAACCTGGCCGACAAGATGAGCTGGATCTCCACCGGTGGTGGCGCTTCCATGGAGCTCGTCGAGGGTAAGGCCCTGCCCGGAGTGGAGGCGCTTCTCGATGCCTAATCGCACCCTTCTTATCGCTGGTAACTGGAAGATGAACAACGATGTCGCCGAGGCCGCCAAGCTCGCCGATGAGCTGGCTCAGGCTCTGCCCGAGGTTCCGGCTGGCGTCGAGGTGCTCGTCTGCCCTCCGACCATCGACATCACCACGGTTCATGACCGCATTCAGGCTGCCCCCATCGCCCTCGGTGCACAGAACGTGTACTGGGAGGCCAAGGGTGCCTTCACCGGTGAGTCTTCTTGCGACATGCTCAAGTCCGCTGGCTGCACCTACTGCATTATCGGTCACTCCGAGCGTCGCGACTACTTCCACGAGACCGACGAGGACCAGAACAAGAAGGCCAAGGCTCTCGTTGCCGCCGGTCTTGTTCCCGTCTTCTGCTGCGGCGAGTCCCTCGAGGTCCGCGAGGCTGGCACCTATGTCGAGCACGTCGTGAACCAGGTCAAGGCTGGCCTTGCTGGCCTTGAGATCACCTGCCCCAAGCAGGTCGTCGTCGCCTACGAGCCCATCTGGGCCATCGGCACCGGCAAGACCGCTACCGCCGAGGACGCTCAGGAGGTCTGCGGCGCTATCCGTGAGACCCTCAAGGAGATGTTCGGCGAGGAGCTCGCCGACGGCATCCGCGTTCTCTACGGCGGTTCCGCCAAGCCCGGCAACATTGCCGAGCTCGTCGCCAAGCCCGACGTTGACGGCGCCCTCGTGGGCGGCGCTTCGCTCAAGGCTGCCGACTTCGCCTCTATGGTCGTCAAGGCAGGCGAGTAGGACATATGGCACAGCGTCATCTTCCTGCACTCCTGATCATCATGGATGGTTGCGGCCTTGCTCCGGCCGATGGCGAGAACGCCGTCGCCGCTGCCAAGACGCCCTTCCTTGATAGCCTGTACGAGAAGTACCCCCACACCACGCTCGGCGCTTCGGGCGAGGACGTGGGTCTTCCCGATGGCCAGATGGGTAACTCCGAGGTGGGTCACCTCAACATCGGTGCCGGACGCATCGTGTTCCAGGAGCTTTCGCGCATCAACAACGCCATCAAGGACGGCTCCATCGCCAAGAACGAGGTTTTTGTCAAGGCTATGGACGACGTCAAGGCTGACGGCAAGACTCTCCACCTCATGGGCCTTATGAGCCCTGGCGGTGTTCATTCTCACATGAACCACGTCGAGGCTCTGGTCAAGATGGCTGCCGAGCACGGTGTCAAGACCGTTCGCGTCCACGCCTTCATGGATGGCCGCGACGTCGACCCGCAGTCCGGTGCTGGCTACATGAGCGAGTTCTGCGCCTTCCTGGCCAAGATTTCCGAGGAGACCGGTTGCGACGCTCGCGTTGCCACCGTCTCGGGTCGTTATTGGGCGATGGACCGCGACAACCGTTGGGAGCGCATCCAGCGCGCCTACGACGTCATGGTCAACGCGTCCGATGCTGATACCGACCCCGTTGCCGGTATCAAGGCCTACTACGAGAAGGACCCGCGCGGCGACGAGTTCGTCGAGCCCTTCGCTGCCCACAACGAGGGCATTCACGAGGGCGACGCGGCCATCTTCTTCAACTTCCGTCCCGACCGCGCTCGTCAGATGACCCGCGTGTTCACGGACAAGGAGTTCGACGGCTTTGAGCGCGAGCAGATCAAGCTTTCGCACTTTGTGACGATGACCGAGTACGATCCGACGTTTGACGTCGAGGTCGCCTTCCCCAAGACGTTCCCCGAGAACGTCCTGGCCGACGTTATCGCCGCCAATGGCCTGAAGCAGCTGCACACTGCCGAGACCGAGAAGTACGCCCACGTGACGTTCTTCCTCAACGGTGGCATCGAGGAGCCCAAGGAGGGCGAGGAGCGCGTGCTCGTCGCTTCCCCCAAGGTCGCTACCTACGATCTGCAGCCCGAGATGAGCGCTCCCGAGGTTACCGAGAAGCTCGTCGCCGCCATCAACGAGGATCGCGCTGATTTCTACATCGTGAACTTCGCGAACTGCGACATGGTTGGTCACACCGGTGTCTTCGACGCTGCCGTTAAGGCTGTCGAGGCTGTTGACGATGCCCTGTCCAAGGTTGTCCCGGCGATTCTCGCCAAGGGCGGCCTTGCACTGATTACCGCCGACCACGGCAACGCCGATCACATGTTTGACGTTGCTTCCGACGGTTCCAAGCATCCGTTTACGGCTCACACCACCAACCGCGTGCCGTTCATCATCGTTGATGAGAAGGCACAGCTCACCGGTATCGAGGACGGCCGTCTTTCCGATATCGCTCCGACCATGCTCACCATGGCTGGTATTGAGCCTTCCGCCGAGATGACGGGCCGCGTGCTCGCCACCGAGGCCTAATAGAAAACAAATACCGTTTTCTAGTAAGGGGGTTGTCCACAACCGGACAACCCCCTTTTTGGTATTTCTGCCATTTCTACCCCGTCCCCGAGTTGCAGGTAGGGGAGAGCGGGGGATTGTGGTACAGTACTGGAGTTTGAACTGTTCTATTAAGGAGCTTATCTATGGGTCCGTTCCAGATTCTTCTGTTTGTCGTTTGGGCTGTCTCTGCCGTGGCGCTGACGATTCTCGTCCTGATGCATTCCGGTAAGGGCACCGGCGTTTCGGATATGATCGCTAGCTCGCTGTATAACTCCAGCTCTGCCACGGGCGTCATGGAGCAGAACCTCGATCGCCTGACGGTAATTATGGCCGTTGTTTTTGCCGTGTGCGTCGTCCTGTGCATGTTCTTCTTCCCGCAGGGCATCGTCGGCTACTAAGCATCGGCGTATATACGTTTGTAATGGGTCTCGCAGGTGCGGGACCCTTTTTGTTTACATATTTGTAACAGAGTCAAAATATCCCCACATACTTCGCCCAACTAAAGAAATTCTTGACCGTTGACCGGAATTAGCCCCAAATCGTGCATAAAATGCGCTACTGTATTGCGAAACGTTGGTCCGTTGTGCATAACCAGCCATAGCAACGGGCGGCGTTTTAATGGTTCGGATCGGATTGTCTCGACATGTGTCCGACTGAACATTTCTTTGTCCTATCTCATAAGGAGGATGGCATGGCTGATTCTATGTTCCACCAGCCCGTTATGGGTCGTCGCGCCTTCGTTGGCGGTACCCTTGCTGCGAGCTCCATGGCTTTTCTTGCCGCATGCGGCAAGAAGGGCGGCGACGCTTCCGGTTCTGAGTCCGGTTCGACGCTGAACTTCTACATCAACAACCCGGTCTGCATCGACCCCTACAACGTCCAGGAGGACCAGGGCACTCAGGTCGAGTATCAGCTCTTTGACGCTCTGACCTCTTACGACGCCGAGAAGGGCGAGATCGTTCCGCTGGCTTGCGAGTCCTTTGAGTCCAACGACGACGCCACCGAGTTTACCTTCAAGATCAAGAAGGCCAAGTTCCACAACGGTGACGACGTTACCTCCAAGTCCTTCAAGCTCGGTTGGGAGCGTCTGGTCAACACCAAGTCGGCCATCGCTACCGAGTACGGCCCTTCCGAGGTCTCCTATCACCTTTCCATGGTCGAGGGATATGACGACCTGCTTGCCGGTAACGCTACCGAGCTCAGCGGCGTTACGTGCCCCGACGATGAGACCCTCGTCGTCAAGCTGTCTTCCGCTTACGCTGACTTCCCCTTCGTCGCCTCTCATCCGGCTCTGGCCCCGGTTCCCGAGTGCGCCGAGTCCGATGTCAAGAGCTTCTATCTTGCCCCGGTCGGTAACGGCCCGTTCATGATGGACGGCAAGTGGGAGGATGGTCAGGAGATTAACGTCAAGAAGTTCGACGATTACTATGGCGACAAGGCCAAGATCGATGGCATCCACTTCCAGGTCATCAAGGACATGGAGACCGCTTACAAGGAGTTCCAGGCCGGTAACCTCGATGTCTGCGACGTTCCCGTCGCTCAGATCGATGCCGCCAAGAAGGATCGCGGCGTGTCCAAGGACGGCTACACCATGGGTGACGGCGAGCGCATGCTGCTCGGCGCCGAGCCTTCCACGTACTATCTGACCTGCAACACCACGGCCGAGCCGTTCAACAACGCCGACCTGCGTAGGGGCATCTCCCTGGCCATCAACCGTGAGGCCATCTGCAAGACCATCTTCAAGGGTACCCGTACCCCTGCCGACGGCATTGTTCCTCCGGGCATCGATGGCTACAAGGAGGGCGCATGGGAGTTCTGCGCCTACGATGTCGACAAGGCTAACGAGTACCTTGACAAGGTTGCTCCCGCTGGCGCTAACGGGGATCGTGGCATTAGCGTGACCCTGTCCTACAACCAGGACGGCGGTCACAAGGAGATCATGGAGTCCATCATCGGCGACCTCGCCAAGGTTGGCGTTACCGCTGTCTCCGATACCCCTGAGTGGTCTGCCCTGCTCGAGCAGTATCAGAACTTTAACTATCAGTTCGGTCGTCTGGGTTGGATTGCCGACTACCCGATCATGGACAACTTCCTGTATCCGCTGTTCCACTCCGACTCCCTCGGTGGCGACAACCGCTCCGGTTACAACAATCCCGAGTTCGACGCCAAGGTCGACGAGGCTCGTACTATTGTTGACGACGAGGAGCGCGTCGCTAAGATGCAGGAGGCCGACGCAATGGTCGCTGCCGACTGCCCGGTCATCCCGATTATGTTCTACACGCACACCATCGCCGGCTCCGATCGCATCAAGCACCTCTATGTCGATCCGCAGAAGCACGCCGATCTGGGTACCGCTGAGCTCGCCTAAGAGTTTGCAGCTTCCGTGAGGGTCAAGTATTTACGTAGACCTCATGGGAAACATACAGTTCTCCCTAACCTGGGGTAAACTGGCTGATGGTAATTTTGGGATGCCGGTCTGGCGATCGGCATCCCATTTAGGTTAATCCCTAGATAGGGGAGTGGTATGGGTAAGTACATCGTTAAACGTGTGCTTCAGTTCATCCCGGTGTTTTTGGGCGTTACGCTGATTTTGTTCGCCCTCCAGAATATCGTGCCGGGAGATCCGATCAAGCTGATCGGTGGAGACAAGGCTCTGTCCCCCGAGGTGGAGCTTCAGCTTCGCGTCCGCTATCACCTGGTCCAGACGGACGAGGACGGCAACGCGATCCTTGACGAGAACGGCGACCCCGTTCAAACGTCGCTCGTGGACCGTTACTTGTATTACATGAACGGCCTGCTTCATGGCGATCTGGGCAATTCGTATCAGCGCAAGCTGCCGGTTACGGAAATCTTTGCCCAGAAGTATCCGTATACGGTCAAACTTGCCGCGTGCGCCATCGTGCTCGAGGCAATTATGGGTATCGGTGCGGGTATCATTTCGGCGGTAAAGCGTTATTCCTTCTGGGATATTTTGGTAACGCTCACCACGTCGATCCTCGTTGCGGTCCCGGCCTTCTGGCTCGGTATGTTGCTGCAGCTGTTCTTTGGCGTCATCCTCAAGGACGCCACGGGCGGTGCAATCTCCATGCCGATCTCGGGTGCCGGCGGTTCCAGCTCTCAGTATCAGGATTGGATGCACTATGTGCTTCCGACCATTACGCTGGCTTCGGTTTCGACCGCTTATGCTGCGCGCATCATGCGCTCGCAGCTGCTTGACGTCATGAACCAGGATTACATCCGTACGGCAAAGGCCAAGGGTCTCTCCAATCGCGCGATCATCGTCAAGCATGCGCTTAAGAATGCACTCATCCCCGTCGTTACCTATATTGGTGTCGACTTTGGCGGCATGCTTTCGGGCGCCATCCTGACCGAGACGGTCTTTAACTGGCCCGGTATCGGCTATGAGGTCTATCGCGCCATTAGCATGCGTGACTGGCCCATCGTTATGGGCGGCGTTACGCTCATTGTCGTCGTCGTCATGGTGATCAACCTGCTCGTCGACATTAGCTATGCATTCCTCGACCCGCGCATCCGCCTTGGCGGTCCGTCGGATAAGGCCTAAGGGAGGTACGTCTCATGCAGGAAACTGATTCTCAGTCTCAGGAGCAGGCTACCGCCACCAAGGCCGCATCTGCTCCCGCGAAGTCCCGCACGCTGTGGGGCGACGCTTTTAAGCGTCTTCGTAAGAACAAACTCGCCGTTATCGGTGTCTGTTGGATCATCATCGTCGTTGTGGTTGCCCTGACCGCAGATCTGTGGGCTAAGCCCTGGCTCGGTTCTCCGACGGCTTCCGACTCGACCACCATGGCCGAGACGTCGCTGCTGGCTCCGTGTGCAGAGCACCCGTTTGGCACCGACGCCCTTGGTCGTGACATTCTCGTCCGCGTTATCTACGGTGCGCGCGTTTCGCTGTCTGTCGGAATTATGGCCACCGCGATTTCCACGCTGATCGGTCTGGTCATGGGTGCTCTGGCCGGTTTCTACGGCGGCATCTGGGATACGATCATCATGCGCTGTGCGGACATCTTCCTGGCGTTCCCGTACGTGCTGTTCGTTGTCGCCATGATCGCCGTTATCGGCCGCGGTCTTCAGAACGTCTTTATCGCCATCGGTATTCTCGGCTGGCCTTCGATTGCGCGCGTCTTCCGCTCTGCGATCTTGACCGTCAAGGAAAACGACTATGTTGATGCTGCGCGCGCGATGGGTGCATCTGATGCTCGTATCGTCGTGCGTCACATCTTCCCGAACTCCGTCGCCTCCATCGTGGTCTACGCGACCATGAACATTGGTGGCGCCATTCTGACCGAGTCCGCTCTGTCCTTCCTCGGCATGGGCGTTATTCCGCCTACGCCTTCGTGGGGCTCCATGATTCAGGACGGTCAGCAGTATCTTCTGACTGCTCCCTGGATGATGATCATGCCCGGTCTGGCAATTCTCTCGACGGTGCTCGCCTTCACCCTGTTGGGTGATGGTCTGCGCGACGCCCTCGACGTCAAGATGAAGGACGCATAAGGATGAAGAAGAACAAGAACTATGTGGACCTGAAGGACCAGCCGGTTCCCGAGGGCCAGCATCTGCTCGAGGTCGATGACCTTAAGATGTATTTCCACACCGAGGATGGCGTCGTTCGCGCTGTCGACGGTGTCTCCTACACGCTCGATCGCGGCGAGACCCTGGGCGTCGTCGGTGAGTCCGGCTCCGGTAAGTCCGTGACCGCCATGACCATCATGGGCCTTATCTCGATGCCTCCGGGAAAGATTGAGGGCGGTGACGTTCGATATCGCGGTCGCTCCATCCTCGAAATGACCGAGGAAGAGATGCAGCACATTCGCGGTAACGACATCGCGATGATCTTCCAGGATCCTATGACCTCCTTGAACCCGGTTTATAAGATCGGCAAGCAGGTGGGTGAGGGCCTTCGTCTGCACCGTGGCTACTCCAAGCAGGAGGCACTCAAGCGTGCCACCGAGCTTTTGGACCTCGTTGGTATTCCCGAGCCCGAGAAGCGCGTCAACGAGTATCCGCACCAGTTCTCTGGCGGTATGCGTCAGCGCGTCATGATTGCCATGGCTCTTGCCTGCGATCCCGATATTCTGATTGCCGACGAGCCCACGACGGCTCTGGACGTTACCATCCAGGCTCAGATTATTGAGCTTATGCAGGAAATGCAGGAGAAGAACGGCAACGCCATCATCATGATTACCCATGACCTGGGCGTCGTCGCCGACATGGCCGACAAGATCATGGTTATGTACGCCGGCCGTCCCGTCGAGTTCGGTACTGCTGAGGAAATCTTCTACGAGAGCCGCCACCCCTACACCTGGGGCCTTATCCGCTCCATCCCGGAGCAGGCCATCGAAGAGAAGAAGCCTCTTACGCCGATTCACGGCAACCCGCCTTCGCTCATGAACCTGCCCGAGGGCTGCGTGTTCTCGCCTCGTTGTCCCTATGCGACCGATAAGTGCCGCAAGCAGCGCCCCGAGCGCGTTGTCACCGAGTCTGGTCATTACTCTGCGTGCCACTACTCCGGTGACCCCGAGTTTCTCAAGAACGCTCCTGAGACGTCCCGTACGCGCAAGGATTCCAAGAAGGGAGGCGAGGCGTAATGGCAGATACCAACGAGCGTACTCCGTTGCTGAAGGTCGAGCACCTCTCTAAGGAGTTTCCCGCTGAGTCCGGCATGTTCGCCAAGCGCTTCTCCAAGCGTGTCGTCTCTGCTGTGAACGACATCTCTTTTGAGATTTATCCTGGCGAGACCTTTGGTCTGGTTGGTGAGTCTGGTTGCGGTAAGTCCACGACGGGTCGCACCATCATGCGCTTGACCAAGCCGACCGCCGGTAAGGTGTTCTTCCAGGGCAAAGATGTTGCCGAGATGAGCAAGCATGAGATCAAGGACATGCGTCGCGAGATGCAGTTTATCTTCCAGGATCCTTATGCTTCGCTCAACCCTCGTATGACCATCGGTGAGATTGTCTCTGAGCCCATGACCATTCACGGCGTGGGCACCAAGGAGGAGCGCATTGAGCGCGTCCGCGAGCTTCTCGACGTCGTTGGACTGAACCCCGAGCACATCAACCGTTATCCTCATGAGTTCTCCGGCGGTCAGCGTCAGCGTGTCGGCATTGCCCGTGCATTTGCGCTGAAGCCCAAGCTGATTATCTGCGACGAGCCGGTTTCCGCTCTGGATGTGTCCATTCAGGCCCAGGTTCTGAACCTGCTCAAGGAACTGCAGGACAAGTTCGGTACGGCTTATCTCTTCATTGCTCACGACCTCTCTGTCGTGCAGCACATCTCCGATCGCGTTGCCGTTATGTATCTGGGTAAGATGGTCGAGGTTTCGGACTGGAAGACGCTCTACAGCGAGCCCCACCATCCGTACACGCAGTCGCTGCTGTCTGCCGTGCCGGTTCCCGATCCTGATATCCAGAAGACCCGCAAGCGCATCATCCTCGCTGGCGATCCGCCGTCGCCGCTCGATCCGCCGACCGGCTGCCGTTTCCACACGCGCTGCCCGATCGCTCAGGGTATCTGCTCCGAGAAGCTGCCTGAGTTTAAGGAAGTTGCCCCGGGCCACTGCTGTGCCTGCCACTTTGCGGAGCCGTTCCCGATCAAGGAATCGCACATCGACCTGTAGTCGGTTGTTTGTCCGGGCCCGTGCTGGACTTAGTTTTCAGAACGTCCTCGACCATGGAAACCCCCTTATCCTGCTCCTTCGGAGCCGCGGATAAGGGGGTTTCCTGGTCTGCGGAATGTTCTGAAAACTAAGTCCAGCACGGGCCCTGTGTTACCGCTGCAGGGGGTGCGATTCCTTGATCGCTCACTTTATCTAATAAGAAATTTAGTGAGGCCGGAGCTTTAGCTCCGGCCTCCTTATATAAGGGCTCCGCAAAGCCGAGCCACCAAATTTGCATCAGCCCCCAGAACATGTTTGAGAACGGTGCCTGGAGTACGTTCCCCTAGGGCCGGAATGAGGTCGCTTTCCAACGCATTCCGCAGGGGGCGGCATTATTTTGTAGCGCGAAGCGCGGAGCAAAATAATGCCGCATGCCCGAGGACGCGTTGGAAAGCGACCTCATTCCGGCCCGAACAGGTCCGTCTACCTGCACATTTACAAATTCGTAAACTTTTTTGAAAAAAGTGCTTGCACAGTTCTCGAATCATAGGTTATTATCTTCCTCGTTGAACGCGCGGGTCCAACAAAACGATTCGCAAATCAACAACATAGCATGTCGGAGTGGCGGAATTGGCAGACGCGCTAGCTTGAGGTGCTAGTGACCGCTTTTTGGTCATGCGGGTTCAAGTCCCGCCTCCGACACCATCGCATTTGAGAAGCCTCTTCGGAGGCTTTTTTGTTACCGATAGACGGTGGGGTCCACGATGGAAACGCTTGAACGCAACGAGTGGGCAGACGTTGCCCAACTAGTCGAGATCACGAGCGATGCTGTCATCATCTGCGAGCTCGACGGAACAATTCTGCATGTGAATAATCGCTTACTTGGTTTGATGTGCGAGGAACGCGCCGACGTCATCGGTGGAGATGTTAAAGACGTCCTGTACTCGTCCGCTTTTGAACGTGCGACGGAACATCGTCTGCCATTTGAAACTGATGGCTCCGAGAATGAACTGATGCTCAAGCTGAGTGACGGCTCCTTTATCCCCGTCTTGGTTCGTGCGGGCTCCGTAACGCCTCCACGCATCTTTGGGCGCCGCGCGCCACGTGTCTTGGTGGCGCTCCATAGCATCGAAGAACAGTATTCGCACGACCGACAGCTCAAGCGTGCGTTATCGGAGCTTAGAGTGGCGAACAAGCGCCTCTCTGGCACGCTCTCGGTCATTATGAGTACCGTGGGCTCCGATGAGCTGCCCAGCCTACTTGATACCGTTTTGAACCAGCTTGTAGGAACGCTCGATGCTTCGGGTGCCGCTATCTATTTTTCTGAGAGCGGCGGTTTTAAGCTACGCGGTGTTTCCAAGGAGCTGTACGACAGCTACCTGCCCGAGTTTTTGCCGTATGGCGCTGGCATTCCGACGTATGTTCTTCGTGAGTCGCGTGCCTGTCGCTTGTCGATTCAACAGGACCTTGAGGGCGATAGGGCCGCCTCCGGTATGTTCATGGACTTGGACAATCGTTCTAAGCACCTGTTGCGCGTGCAGGATATGCCTCCGTACCGCAGCGAGATCTGTCTTCCCGTTTTTTACGGTACGCAGATCCTTGGCGTGCTGGAAGTTGGTTGGAAACGCCCCCAGGCACCGCTCGCCTATGACGTTAATGTACTCGAGGTCATTTGCGATTACCTGTCTATCCAACTGGTCGGCATGGCATCGAGCCTTCGCTCTCGTCGTACGGCCGAGCTTGGTCGCTCGCTCAATGTCTTGCGTGATGAGTTGTTTACCTTTCTAGACGATTCCGCCGCGGCTACCCAGGCGGTATCGTCCGAGATTTGCAATATGCTCAACTGCCATTTTTGTCCTGTTGAGTATGACGCCAGTCTGGACTCCTACGTCATAGATTTTGAAGGCGGCAGTCGCGTTGCTTTGCCGGACGATCCCGAGAAGCTTTTCTTTTCCACGACGGCGCCAGCGGCACGTCTGGGGGCTGGCCCTGATGGCTTTGAGGCGTCTGTTTTGGGAGGTACGAGTGCCGAGGACCTTAAACACGTCCGTATAACTCGCGTTGACGAATCGATGCCTATGGGAGGCTGGCTTAGGGCGCATGGTCTGCCTTGTCAAGGTCTCTACGTCGACTCCGGCATCGAGGCGGGGCGCCCGCGCTCTGAGGGTGATGGCAAGCACAGTAACGACGCGATTGTTCCTGCTTCTGTTGCGAAGAGCCCGACGACGCGCGCGCTGCTGCTTCGTGATGGTAGCCAAGAGCCGATTGATGATCTTGAATATGACTACTTGGTGCACTTGGCGCATGACTTTGAACTGATCTACGAAGGCGAATCTCAAAAGCGCGAGGAGCGCCATATCGCTCAGACCCTTCAGATTGGCATGAGAAATTCCCTGGGGGATGTTCCGGGTATCGCAACCGATTCGGTGTACCTGTCGGCCACGAACTCGGCGTTGGTCGGCGGCGATTTCTATACGCTCATCCGTCTTCCCGACGACTGCGCCGTCATGATTCTGGGCGATGTGTCTGGCAAAGGCATTGAGGCTGCATCGATGTCCGCGCTCGTCAAGACGGCCCTGACGGCATATGCCTGGGAGGGCGCTGGACCGGCCCGCATGGCACGCTCCCTTAACAGCATGCTCATGGGCTTTTCGAGGGTCGAGACGTTCGTGACGGCCTTTATCGCCAAGATTGACCTTAAAGCCGGACGCGCAACGTATTGTTCGGCGGGCCATCCTCCGACCATGGTCATCAGGCCAGAGTCGATGCCGCTGGGTGGCGGCGAGGCCCGTGGGGGAGAGGTTGAGCTGCTTGGATGCCAATCGGGCGTAATCGGTGCCTTTGAGAGCATGGTGTACGAGACAGGCGTGTTTACGTTCGCCCCCGGCGACATGCTCTTCATGTATACGGATGGAACGATTGAGGCTCGCGACCGTACCGGAGCGTTCTTTGGCGAGCAGCGCTTGCGCGACCTTCTGCTTTCTGTTTCGGGGAAGGGCGTGTCGGGCATTTGCGGCAAGGTCTTGGGCGAGCTTGACAGATTTACCGAATCGGCGCTGGACGATGACATTGCATTGGTGTCCCTTGAGTTTTTACGGGGTCGTTCATAGACGACGCTGGGCGGGCTGAATCCGTACGGTTGGGGAAACGAATGCATCGAGTGGGCTTTTTTGGGGAACCATGGTCGTATGAATGAGTGGAATGACATAGCGGTTTTGACGCCACCAGGCGATATCGACATCGCCACGGTGCCTGCGCTGCGTCGGCGGTTGGATGCTTTGATTGGCCGCGGCGTGCGTCGTGTCGTCATCAACTGTCAGGCTGTTAGCTTCATCGATTCGACGGGCTTGGCATTCCTGCTTGCGCGCGCTCGTGAGCTCATGAGGCGAGAAGGCCTGCTTTCGCTCGTCAATGCATCAGGTGAAGTTGTTCGCTTTTTGGAGATTGCTCGTCTTGTCGATATCCTTCATGTCGCGGGGCCGGCACGGGAGTCTATTCCCGCCATTCCGGTGGGGGAGCTGCCTCGCTGGAGTAAGAGCGTCGAGGTCCGTCAGGGTATCGAGAATCTTCCATACTACCGACATCGCATCGCCGAACTCCTTGAATCGCTTCCGTTGCGCCGTGACGAGCGCTACGATGTCGCATTGGCGTCGGGGGAGGCGCTGGGTAATGCCTATGACCATGCGGGCGGTATCGGGTGCGTCCTGACGGTTCAGGCCTATGGCGATCGCGTTGTGGTTGAGGTGCTTGATCGAGGTGCCGGCTATTCTATCGATGAAACGAGCGAACCGGTCGCATCTGAGGAGCGCGGCCGTGGTATCAAGCTTATGCGTATGCTCGTCGATAACGTGGAGGTTGCTCGTCGTACGGACGGCGCCGGCACGCGCGTGCAGATGGTGAAGCTGTTTAGCGGAGCGCTGGAATCGTGTGCCTAGCCAATCGCTTTAGCGCGTTTAGCTACTAAGAACATGCGACAGACAAGTTTTTTGAAAAAAGTACTTGCGTCTTTTGGACAACTCGCGTAAATTAATAACCCGCAAGCGGACATGGCTCAGTTGGTAGAGCACAACCTTGCCAAGGTTGGGGTCGCGGGTTCGAGCCCCGTTGTCCGCTCCA
>NZ_JADMRH010000018.1:0-2631 GCF_015560135.1 Collinsella aerofaciens | reverse complement strand
GCAAGCGGACATGGCTCAGTTGGTAGAGCACAACCTTGCCAAGGTTGGGGTCGCGGGTTCGAGCCCCGTTGTCCGCTCCATTGCATTTCCGGACCGTTTAGGCGGTCCTTTTTCGGCGAAGTGGCCAAGTGGTAAGGCAGAGGCCTGCAAAGCCTTTACCCCCGGTTCGAATCCGGGCTTCGCCTCCAGGCAACATCCGGGCGCTCCGGCGCCCGTTTTGTTTTACATATGCGGACATGGCTCAGTTGGTAGAGCACAACCTTGCCAAGGTTGGGGTCGCGGGTTCGAGCCCCGTTGTCCGCTCCAAACTCAGCAGCCCGACTACTACGGTAGCCGGGCTTTTTCGTACCCATCGCATGGGCTCGAACCCGAGAGGGAGCGAGCGTTTTGGGTCGTGGCTGTGGCGTTGTTTGCCGCGAATATCCGCTTTGGGCGTATCATCGTGGGCATCTCGCATAACCTCGTTGCAAGGGAGATACGCCCCATGGCTACAGAAAAGTCTTCTTCGCGCTCATGGATGTCCGACGCCGCGATCTATCAGATCTACCCGCGCTCGTTTAAGGATTCGACTGGTTCGGGTCTGGGCGATATCGCGGGCATTACCCAGCAGATGGACTATCTTGAGCAGCTGGGTATCGAGGCCATCTGGCTGAGCCCGTTTTACCCATCGCCTCTTGTCGATGGTGGCTATGATGTGGCGGACTACTGCGATGTCGACCCACGTCTCGGCTCGCTTGACGACTTCGATGACATGATCGCTGCGGCTCACGTGCGCGGCATCAAGGTCATTGTCGACATCGTGCCTAACCATTCATCCAACCAGCACCCCTGGTTCAAAGCCGCTCTTGCCGCCGGCCCCGGATCGCCCGAGCGCGCCCGTTATATCTTCCGCGATGGTCGCGGCGAGCACGGCGAGCTTCCTCCCACCAATTGGAATGCCAACTTTGGCGGCCCCGCCTGGACGCGTGTTGCGGACGGTCAGTGGTATCTGCACATGTTTACGCCCGAGCAGCCGGACTTTGACTGGTCATGCCCCGAGGTTCACGCGTTCTTTTGCGACGTCCTGGCGTTTTGGAGCGATCGAGGCGTCGATGGCTTTCGCATTGATGTGGCGCACGGTCTCGCCAAGGACCTCGACCGCGATGACCTCGACCGGTGGCATCTCGCCGAGGGCGATGACATGGTTGACGACGGCACCCATCCGCTGTGGGATCGCAACGAGGTCCACGAGATCTATCGCGAGTGGCGTCGCGTGTTCGACCGCTATGATCCGCCGCGCAGCGCCGTTGCCGAGGCGTGGGTGCTGCCCGAGCGTCAGTATCTCTACGCGCGTCCCAGCGAGCTTGGTCAGACATTTAACTTTGAGTTCGCCAAGGCCACTTGGACCTATGATGACATGCACGCTGCAATCGAGGAGGGCTTGAAGGCGGCCGTAGAATCCGATTCCGCCTCGACCTGGGTACTCTCCAACCACGACGTGCCGCGCGTGGCGACACGCTATGCCCTGCCGCAAATCAAGGCGACGCGCTACCACCAGATTGCGCTCGACTGGCTCTTACGCGACGGGTCGTCTTATGACGAGGACCGTGAACTCGGCGAGCGCCGCGCGCGGGCGGCCCTTTTGCTTGAACTGGCGCTTCCGGGCTCGGCATACGTGTATCAGGGTGAGGAGCTCGGCCTTTTTGAGGTGGCTGACATCCCGTGGGCTGCACTCGAAGATCCTACTGCGACCAATACGCGCGGACCGAAGCGTGAGAAGGGGCGCGACGGCTGCCGTGTGCCCCTGCCGTGGGTGGCGGCGGACGATCCCGCGCAGGGCGGATCGTTTGGGTTTTCGCCGGCGGACGCCGATGCGGCGCCCCATCTGCCGCAACCTGCATGGTTTTCCGATTACGCTGCCGATAGGGAAGAAGCGAACCCGACATCGATGCTTGCGCTCTATCGTGACGCCCTCTGGCTTCGGCGCAAGCTGCGCGGTTGCGCCAACGATTTTGCGTGGCTCGATCTTGACGGGCGCACCGGTCTTGCGGATGGTGCCGAGGGCGCCGAGGGCGGCGTCATCGCCTATCGCCGCGACAACGGCTGGGCGTGTGTGACGAACTTCGGCGCAGCAGCCGTGGAGCTGCCGGCGGGCAGGGTCCTGCTCACCTCATCACCGCTTGCAGACGGCAGGCTCGCGCAGGACAGCTCTGCCTGGATCATGCTCGGTGAGATATAGGAGCCTCTTGCGGCGAGTTTGCGTTTGCCTGCGCTTTCCGTGGTGGCTGATGTCTTCGCGAGGTTCGCGAGGGCGTCGCAAAACTTTTCAAAAAAAGTTCTTGCATAGGATGCGGGTATCACGTAAGATTAATCCTCGTAAGCGGACATGGCTCAGTTGGTAGAGCACAACCTTGCCAAGGTTGGGGTCGCGGGTTCGAGCCCCGTTGTCCGCTCCATTTGGGCGTTTAGCTCAGGGGGAGAGCGCTTCCCTGACACGGAAGAGGTCAGAAGTTCAAATCTTCTAACGCCCACCAAATGTTCGCAGCTCAGAGGCTATGTCCTCTGGGCTGTTTTGTTACGGGCTTTAGCCTGTGCGGGGCGCGCAGCGCGCCGCATCAGAAACCACCCGCTATGCGGGTGGGGCCAAACGGC
>NZ_JADMRH010000017.1:2356-50806 GCF_015560135.1 Collinsella aerofaciens | reverse complement strand
GAGCTCGACCTGACGCCGGGGCTGATAGGGCGGGCGCGCGCAGAGAGGGGCGATGCCCCGCTGTCCTAGCCTGAAGGCAAAACGGAATAGACTGACCGACCGTCCGGCTGAGTCTGGGAAGAGGTGCCGGGCGGAGGGCGGAGCATGGCCACCGGACCCATCGAAACACATCTCCACCGTTCCTTCAACTGGGAAAATGCCGCCCCCGGGGCCCGCGAGGGGCCTCGGGGGCGTTCGGCTAGCTGCGGGAACGTCCTATCCGCTCAATGTGTTCGGCTGAGATCGGAAATCAACCCTTGCGCAGGACTGTAGAGCAGGAAACTTAGCCCGTGCCGGGCCCGCTGAGACCAGACCGGCGGGATAGACCGGTTCAGATGGGGCTTTGATGCATGGGTGGTCTGTTGATGGACAATTGGGTATGATGCTGTGGTTACTGCATCGACTCTATGATGCATGTTTGTACGTTCCCGGCGGTCGGTTTGCCAGAAGCGCCCCGTCGGTTGTTCCAGACCCGTTTCGAAGAAAGGAAACCACACTAACCTATGGCAGCTAAAAAATCATCTCCCTTGAAGATCATCCCGCTCGGCGGCCTTGATGGCATCGGCAAGAACATGACGGTCTTCGAGTGCGGCGACGACATGGTGCTCGTCGACGCTGGCCTTATGTTCCCCGACGATTCGCAGCCTGGTATCGATCTGGTACTCCCGGATTACACCTATGTTCTGGAGAACGAGGAAAAGCTCCGCGGCATCGTCGTCACTCACGGCCACGAGGACCACACCGGTTCGCTACCGTATCTGCTGCAGGACCTCAACAACAAGGTGCCCATCTTCTCGAGCAAGCTGACGCTTGGCTTTATCGAGGGTAAGCTCTCCGAGTTTCGTATTCGTGCACCCAAGTTCCGTGAGGTCAAGGGCGGTAGCCACGTCAATCTGGGTGGCATTTCGCTCGACTTCTTCTCGATGACGCACTCAATCCCGGGCGCTCTGGGCGTGTTCATCCGCACCAACCAGGGCACCGTTATGCACACCGGCGACTTTAAGCTCGACCAGACGCCCATCGACGGTGTCACGCCCGACTATGCCGCTATCAGCCGCTTTGCCAAGCAGGGCATCGACCTGCTGCTGTCCGACTCCACCAACGCCACGGTCCCCGGTTTTACCAAGTCCGAGGCCGAGGTTGGCCCCAATCTGCTGCATGCCATCAAGAATGCTCCGGGCCGCGTGTTCGTCGCGTCGTTCTCGAGCCACATCCATCGTCTGCAGCAGATCTGCGACGCCGCCCGCAAGTGTGGCCGCAAGGTCGTCGTGACCGGTCGTTCCATGCTCACCAACACCCGCGTGGCGCGCGAGCTCGGTTACCTCAACATCGATGACGCCGATATCATCGATGCCTTCGATATCGACAACCTGCCTGACGACAAGATCGTCGTCATGTGCACCGGTTCGCAGGGCGAGCCCCTGTCGGCCCTTTCGCGCATGGCCAACGGCGAACACAAGACGCTCTCCATCCACGAGGGCGATACCGTCATCCTCTCGGCAACGCCGGTCCCCGGTAACGAGAAGGCCGTCCAGCAGGTCGTCAACAGCCTGGCCAAGCTCGGTTGCGACGTGTGGGATAAGAACCGCGCTCTTGTCCACGTCTCGGGCCACGGTAGCCAGGAGGAGCTCAAGCTCCTGATGGCCATGGCCAAGCCCACGTACTTTATGCCGGTTCACGGTGAAGCCGTGCATCTGCGCGCCCATGCCCAGCTGGCTCGCAAGATGGGCATCAAGGACGATCATATCTTTATCCTCGATAACGGCGACACGCTCGAGATGCGCGGCGGTATCGTCAAACGCGGTACGCCCGTCGAGTCCGGCGTCGTCTACGTCGACGGCCTGCGTATCGGCGATACCGACCCCATCGTCCTGCGCGATCGTCAGAAGCTCGCCAACGACGGTATGGTTACCGCTGTTGCCATCGTCTCGCTTAAGCATAAGAAAATCGAGGCCATCGAGTTCTCGGGCCGCGGCGTCTCGTTTGCCATCGACGACCAGTTCTCTGAGGATGCCTCCGCGTCCATCATGAAGACGATCGAGAAGGGCAAGTTCAGCTTTACGAGCAGCGGTTCCGATGCTATTCGTAAGGCCGTGCGTGATTCGCTTTCTAACTTTATCTGGAGCCGTACGCGCACCCGTCCGATGATCATCCCGGTCGTCATGGAGGTTTAGTTTGGCGCGCGGATCTGCACAAAACGCCAAAGGTAATAAGGCCAATAACCAACCGGCATCTGCTAAGGGTGCCGGTTCCCATCTGCGTGCCAATAAGGGCCACGAGGCGGACTTCGACGATTTTGAGCCCTTGGTGGAGCCCTCGGCCAACCGCGATATCGCCGGCGTGGTCATCGCCGTTTTGGCGATTGCGTCCTTCATTGCCGTGATTTCGCCGGCGACTGCACCCGTTACGGCTGCGGTTGCCGGTTTCTACCACCTGGGCTTTGGTCTGGGCGCCTACGTGCTGCCGATCGTCATTTTGCTGTTTGCCGCCACGCTCTTTTTAGGCGAGGACTCGCCGCTCAACATTCGCTCGGTCGCGGGCGGAGCCGTGGTCTTTATCGCCGTTGTCTCCATTCTTTCGCTGGTGGTGCCGGGTACGAGCGACTCGTGTGACCTTATGTTCACGCCGCAAAATCTGTCCGCCTCGGGTGGCTACATCGGTGCGTTTATTGCGAGTGCGCTGCAGAATGCCCTGGGTAAGCCTATCGCGATGGTGGTCCTGTTGGGCCTTGTCGTCGTGGGCTTGGTCATCATCGGCTTTTCGGTTGGCGGCGTTTTGCGCTCTGCTCGCGACCGCGCGGCCGATTTTGCCGAGCGCCGTCGTGCCGATGTCAACGCCAGCCCGTGGGGTGACGACGAAGCCCTGTCGGTGCCCGGCGTTGCCCGTCCGCACCTGAGCATTCTTCGTCAAAAGGGCTCTGATGCTGCCGTGACCACGGTCATGGGTAACGATGTAGACCCGGTTTTGGACGATGACGACGAGGACGAGGATCCGTTTGTCGACGTATCCGATGCCGTGGAGGCCGAGCGCGCTAAGACGACGCTGATGCCGCGCCGTCATGTCAAGAAGGGCAAGGCCACACCCAAGTTGAATACGAGTGAGCCTGACCCGTCTTGGTCCGATAGCGAGATTGAGCTCACCGAGGGCGATGACGAGGACGACGAGGCTCCGATTGAGACCGCAAAGACAACTTTGCTGCCGCGTCGCCATGCAAAGCGCGACCAGGTAACCGGTCAGCTTTCGATGGAAGACGACCCCGATAAGATCGACGAGTCCGAGCCGCCGTTTGCCGTGAATCCTGTTTCGGCAGCACCTCAGATTCCCGACTTCTTGAAGCATTCCAAGGTTGCCGATGTGCCTGCCTCGAGTGCTGTCGAATCGGCTGCGGCTAGCGATGGGGGAGCGGATGGCGGCACCGCAGATAACGAGGGCGAAGAAGAGGACGGCCTCAAGCTTCCGCCGCTCGAAATCCTGCATGCCAACCCGCAGTCGGCATCCTCCGCGTCTTCTGACAAGGAACTTGAGCAGACTGCCGAGTCGCTTCAGTCCACGTTGCTTGAGTTTGGCCGCAGTGCCCGCGTGGTCGGCTGGATCGCCGGCCCCACGGTGACGACCTTTAAGCTGCAACCTGGCGAGGGCGAGCGCGTGAGCAAGATTTCGAGCCTCGAGGACGATATCGCGCTTTCGCTCGCTGCTCAGTCGGTGCGCATCTTTGCCCCAATCCCCGGCACCTCGCTCGTGGGCATCGAGATTCCCAATCGCAAGCGCCAAAACGTCAATTTGGGCGACGTGCTGCCCTATGTGAAGGGCGGCCCGCTCGAGCTGGCCATCGGCCGCGATGCCGAGGGCACGCCGGTTGTCGCCGACCTCGCCAAGATGCCCCACCTGCTTATTGCCGGTACGACCGGTTCTGGTAAGTCGGTGATGATCAATTCCATCATTACGACCCTGCTCATGCGCGCCCTTCCCGAGGATGTTCGCCTGATCATGGTCGACCCCAAGCGCGTCGAGCTTGCGGGCTATAACGGTCTGCCGCATCTTTACGTGCCTGTAGTGACCGAGCCCAAGCAGGCCGCGAGCGCTCTGCAATGGGCCGTGTCCGAGATGGAGCGTCGCCTGAAGGTCTTCGAGCGTCTTAACGTGCGTAAGATCTCGACCTACAACGAAAAGCAGGCTGCCGGCGAGTTTGAGCATTACGACAACCCGCCGCAAAAGATGCCCTACCTGGTCATCATCATTGACGAGCTCTCGGACCTGATGATGGTCGCCGGTAAGGATGTCGAGGCCTCGATCGTGCGTATTGCACAGCTGGGCCGTGCCGCCGGTATTCATCTTATCGTGGCCACGCAGCGCCCCAGCTCCAACGTGGTGACGGGCCTCATCAAGGCCAATATCACCAACCGCATCGCCTTTAACGTCGCCACGGGCATCGACTCGCGCGTCATCATCGACCAGATGGGTGCCGAAAAGCTCACCGGTTTGGGCGACATGCTGTTCTCCAAGGTCGACTGGGGCAAGCCCCGCCGTATCCAGGGCTGCTTTGTCTCGGATGACGAAATCAACGAGATTGTCGAGTTCGTCAAGTCGCAAAGCGAGCCCGACTACCACGAGGAGATTCTGTCGGCCGTGGCTCCTGCCTCGATGTCCATGGCGGGTGGTGGCGGTATAGTCCGCACCGGAGTCGCCGAGCCGCAAGACGATGACCCGCTCATCTGGGAAGCCGCCCATATTGTGGTGGAATCGCAGCTTGGCTCCACATCTGGCCTGCAACGTCGTCTGAAGGTTGGCTATGCGCGTGCCGGGCGTATTATGGACATGCTGGAAGAAAAGGGTGTCGTCGGTCCGCCCGACGGTTCAAAGCCGCGCGAGGTCCTGCTGGACGAGGAGGGTCTTGCCGCGCTGGAATCTGTCGACGCCGAGATGGCACGTGAAGATCGTGAGTTTGGAGGATTCTGATGGCTGCACGCTTTGGTGACATGCTGCTCGAGCAGCGTCGCCGAATGGGTCTTTCCATTCAGCAGGTCGCCAACACCATCAAAATCAGGCCGCAGATCATCGAGTTTTTCGAAACCGGTAACTTTGCTTCGATGCCGCCGCGCGGCTATGCGCAGGGCATGATTTCGAGCTATGCTCGCTTTTTGGGCCTCAATCCGCGCGAGGTCGTCAATGCCTACTTTGACGACCTGATGGCATACGAACGCGAGACGTCGCAGCAGGGCGGTCGTTTTCAGGACGCCGCCGGCTACGTTAATTCGCGTTCCTCGGTCGATAACGGGCGCTTTCTGATGGTTCAGGGCGGTCGTTCGACCCGCTATGGACAGCGTCCTCAGCAGGCCGGTTATATTACTGAGACGGGTTCGGGCGAGGAGATTCGCTCACAGCGTGACCGGTTCCGCAGTACGCCGATGCCCGAGGACCGTGCACTTCCCGCTGCTCGCGGCGTGGCGCGTGACCCTCGTGCCGGCTACGGCGACGGCGGCTATTCCGATCGCGGTTACCGTGGTGTCTCCACCGGACGCTCTCGCGGTGGCTATGCGGATGCCGATGCCGCGCAGGTGACGCCGCGTCTTCGCTCTCAATCACAGCCGTATGGCCAGCGCTCTTCGGCTTCGCGTTCGGGCCAGCGTGGCTATCAAGGCCGCGGTGAGCTTGCGCCCCGCTCGGGTCAGCGCAGCCTTCAGGGCCAGGGCGGCTATCGCGGCCGTTCCGATAGCAATCGCGGTCGTATGCCTCAGGGAGGCGGCCGCAGCAGTTCCGGTCGTGGACGCGGCGGATCACGTACTCCTCAAAACAACGGGCTCGATCCGCGTATCGTCTACGCCGGCATCGGTGCCGTTGTGCTGCTGTTGATTGTGCTCATCGTGGTGCTTCTGCGTGGCTGCGCATCTTCGGCGCCCGAGAACACGCCCGAGACGCCCACTGCTACCAAGATGACGACCAAGAAGTCTTCTAAGAAGACCGAAACGGTCGACGAGGACGATGACACCGATGAGGCGACGGATGAGTCGACTGATTCGGACGCTACCAAGACGACGGCCAAGAAGGAAGAGAACGAGGTCACGAAGGTCAAAGTCTCCGTTGCCAAGGGAAAGACCGCGTGGATTGAGGTCAAGGTTGACGGCAAGTCGGTCTATGGCGCCCAGGCGACTGGCCCCTTTGAGCAGGAGTACACGCCCGAGTCTTCGATCGAGATCACCACGTCCAAGCCTTCCGATGTCACCGTTACCAAGAACGGTGAAAAGGTTCGTTACGATACCAAGACCTCGGGCGTGGCGCGTGTGACGATCACCGTTCCCAAGAAGGAGACGTCTGATTCCGAGAATGGTGAAAGTTCTGATGGTACCGACACCACCGATGGTACCGATACCACCGACGGTACCGATGCCCAGTCCACGGATGGCGCCGATACCGCAACTGACGGTCAGACACCCACCGATTCTACCGACAATTCGTACGATAGCTACTAGGCCGCTCGTACGCGAAAGGAAACATCATGGCTAAAGATTCCAGCTTCGACGTCGTGTCCGAGGTCAACATGCAAGAGGTCGATAACGCCTTTCAGCAGACCACGCGCGAGATTTCCCAGCGCTATGACCTTAAGGATTCCGGCGCCACGATCGAGCTTTCGAAGGGCGACAAGCTCTTTACGATCAACGCCCCGGCCGACTTTGTCTCCAAGCAGATTGTCGACGTGCTGAGCTCCAAGCTCATCAAGCGCGGCATCGACCTCAAGGCCGTCTCGTGGGATGCTCCGCAGGCGGCATCGGGCGGCACCGTGCGCGTGCTCGGCCATATCGTCGAGGGTATCGACCAAGCGACCGCCAAGAAGATCAACAAGGACATCAAGGACCAAAAGCTCAAGGTCAAGGTGACCATCGAGGCCGACAAACTGCGTGTTTCCTCTGCTTCGAAGGACGCGTTGCAGTCCGTGATCCAGTTCCTGCGCGACCAGGACTACGGCCAGCCGCTGCAGTTCACCAACTACCGCTAATATCAATCGAAAGGACCGCTCTCCAACATGGATACACCGTTGGGCTCCGTGCTCTACATCACCCTCGGGTGCGCTAAGAACGAGGTTGACACTGACCGCATGCGTTCTCTTTTGACCGCCGCGGGCTACGAGGAGGCATTCGACCCGCAGGATGCCGATATTGCCATCGTCAATACTTGCTCGTTCCTCGCCTCCGCAACGTCCGAGAGCATCGAGACCACGCTCGAACTCGCCAACGAGGTTCAGGACGGCGTTCGTTCTTGCCCCATCGTCATGTGCGGCTGCGTACCGTCGCGCTATGGCGATGACCTACCTGACGAGCTGCCCGAGGTCGCTGCCTTTGTGAAGGCCGACGAGGAGGACGGCATCGTGGCGGTCATCGATGGCGTGCTGGGTGTCGAGCGCGAGATTGCAGCCTATATCCCGCAGGTCAAACGTACCGTCGAGGGTGCTGTCGCCTACGTCAAGATTTCCGATGGCTGCAACCGCTTCTGCAGCTTCTGCATGATTCCCTACATCCGCGGCCGCTATCATTCGCGCAATGCCGAGAGCATCATCTCCGAGGTGCGCGACCTGGTTGCCGGCGGTGTGCGCGAGATCGTGCTGATCGGCCAGGACACGGGCATCTGGGGTACCGACTTTGCCGACGAGGACGTCGCCGATGGCTCGCCGCGCAATCTGGCGCAGCTGCTGCGTGCCGTCGCCGAGGCCGTGCGCCCGCACAACGTCTGGGTCCGCGTGCTCTATCTGCAGCCCGAGGGCATGACTGACGAACTCATCGAGACGATTCGCGATACGCCCGAGGTGCTGCCCTATATCGATATCCCCGTGCAGCACTGCGACGCGCGCATCCTCAAGGCTATGCGCCGTTCCGGTTCGCGCCAGGAGCTCGAGGACCTGTTCCGCGATCTGCGTGAGCGTATCCCCGGCATCGTGATCCGTTCCACGGCTATGGTCGGCTTCCCGACCGAGACCGACGACGAGTTCCGCGACCTTATCGACTTTATGGACACCGTCGGCTTTGACTACACGAGCGTCTTTGCCTACTCGCAGGAGGAGGGCAGCCTGGCCGCTAAGATGGAGGGTCAGGTCGATGAGGAGGTTAAGCTCGAGCGCGCCCAGGAGGCCATGGACCTGGCCGAGTCGCTCGGTTTTGCCGCCACCGCCGCACATGTGGGCGAGCGCGCCCAGGTAATCGTCGACGGTATCGAAGAGACCGAGGATGGCGCCGAGTTGATCGGCCATGCCTGGTTCCAGGCGCCCGATTCCGATGGTGCGGTGCATCTGGACGCCAGCGAGGCGTCCGTGGGCGATATTCTGACCGTCGAGTTTACCGATAGCTTCTGCTATGAGCTTATCGGTCATGTTGTGGAGTAGGAGAGCGTCGTGGCTAACGAGAGCAATAAGGAACTGACGAGTGTCTGGACGCCCGCCAACATCGTGACGTGCGTTCGCATCGTCTTTATCCCGGTGTTCATGATCGTGTCGGCGCTTTCTCACACGAGTGTTGCCGGTACGGATTGGAGCACCTTCGACGGCCCGCTCGCCGCCGCTGCCTTCATTCTGTATGTAATCCTGTCGTGTACCGATAAGGTCGACGGTTATCTGGCGCGTTCGCGCAATGAGATCACCGACTTCGGTAAATTCTTGGACCCCATCGCCGATAAGCTGCTCGTGTTCTCGGCCCTGCTGCTGTTCTTGGATTTTGGCTTGGTGACCGTGTGGTCGGTGTTCATTATCCTGTTTCGTGAGCTGCTGGTGAGCGCCCTTCGCATGGTCGCGAGTGCGGCCGGTGTGGTCGTTGCGGCCGATAAGCTCGGCAAGTACAAGACGGCAACCACGATGGTCTCCATCTGCGGTTACCTGTGCGTTTTTGCTATGGCCGGCTTGCACCTTGGCCCGTTGGCGCTGACGCTCGGCATCTACTCGGTGTCGCGCTTCCTGTATGCCGTTGCCGTTGTCTTGACCGTTATCTCGGGCGCCCAGTACTTCTGGAACTGCCGCAAGATCGTCTTTTCGGTCTAGGTCCTGGTGGGTATGACGGACTCTTTTGAGCAGATTTCCGCACATAACGAGGAGCTGGCGCGCGATATTGTCGAGCACGCGAGCGCTCGGGGCGTGACGGTTTCGACGGCTGAGTCGCTGACGGCGGGTATGATCGCATCGACGATTGCCGATATCCCGGGCGCCTCGGCGGTGCTGCGTGGCGGTGCGGTGACCTATTGCGATGAGATTAAGCATCGCGTTCTTGGTGTTGAGCAGGAGACGCTCGACCGCTATACCGCGGTGTCGCATCAGACCGCGCGCGAGATGGCGGTGGGTTCGCTGGAGCTGTACCAGAGCGATATTGCAGTGAGCGCAACGGGTTATGCCGGCCCCGGCGGTGGCACTGAGGACGATCCGGCGGGCACTTTCTATATTGGCTGGTCGCATCGTTCCGCCGATGGGGGCGTGCCGGTCGTGGACTCTGTGCGCTGCCACTATGAGGGTGACCGTTCGTGTGTTCGTGCCCATGCGGTCACGGAGGCATTGGGTCGCATTGCCCTTGTGCTCAACTCTATGGAATAGACGTGTTTTAAGGGGCCTCCGAGCCCCTTAATTGTGGAGATAGGGACCTTAGGCTCATTTGGCGTTTGTGCTGGTTGTAGATGTATTTTTGCCTGCCTTGTTCATATTTGGTCCTTTGTGGTCAAGCATTTGGTCAGTGTTTGGTCGGCGTTTGGTTGGGTTTTGGAAAGACCGCCTGCATATGATTGGCCTGAACGGTTGACCACGAACAGCCGTTCGTTTATTATCGATGCAGTTTGTTAAGAGGAGGGCTATTCATGGCCAAGAATTCAGGTCCCGTACGTACCGTTCATGCTCGCACGACGGGTAAAGAGCGCGATGAGATGATCGCCACCACCAAGGCCGAGATCGAGAAGAAATTCGGCCAGGGTTCCATCATGAGGTACGGCGACGGTGGTCCCGAGCTCGAGGTCGAGGCCATTCCCACGGGCGCCCTGGCCCTCGATGCCGCGCTGGGTATCGGCGGCGTGCCGCGCGGCCGTATCGTCGAGATTTACGGTCCTGAGTCCTCCGGTAAGACGACGCTTTCGCTCGAGATCCTGGCCGAGGCCCAGGCAATGGGTGGCGTTGTGGCATTTATCGATGCCGAGCACGCGCTTGATCCCACGTATGCCGCGCGCATCGGCGTGGATATCGACGAGGTGCTCATTTCCCAGCCCGATACGGGCGAGCAGGCGCTCGAGATTGTTGACATGCTCGTGCGTTCCGGCGCCATCGATGCCATCGTCGTCGACTCCGTCGCCGCGCTGACCCCGCGTGCCGAGATCGAGGGAGAAATCGGCGATACTACGGTCGGTCTTCAGGCTCGCCTGATGAGTCAGGCGCTCCGCAAGCTCGCCGGCTCCCTGTCCAAGTCCAACACGACGTGCATCTTCATTAACCAGCTGCGTGAGAAGATCGGCGTCATGTTCGGCAACCCCGAGACTACGACGGGCGGCCGCGCCCTTAAGTTCTTCTCTTCGGTGCGTATCGACATTCGCCGCATCGACAGCATTAAGCTTAAGGACGAGGTTATCGGTAACCGCGTGCGCGCCAAGGTCGTTAAGAACAAGGTGGCAGCTCCGTTCCGTTCTGCTGAGTTCGACATCATGTACGGTACGGGCATCTCTAAGGAGGGCTCGATTCTGGACATGGCTGTCGAGTGCGGCATCTGCAAGAAGATGGGCTCCTGGTTTGCCTATGGCGAGGACAAGCTCGGCAACGGTCGCGAGGCCGCTAAGGCGTTCCTGCGCGAACATCCCGATTGCGCCGACGAGATTGAGCATAAGGTCCGCCTTGCCTGCGGGCTTGAGTTTGATGACGATGCTCCGTCCGAGGTGGAGCTGACCGATCAGCCTGCGCCTGAGGAGTTTGATGAGCTTTATGCCATCGATGGCTCTGCCATGCTCGATGATGACGACGAGTAACGGATTCTCGTATGTCGTATACGGTGACCGAGGCCACGGTCGTCTTTCCCGATAAGAAGGCGGCCTCCTCGTTCTCGAACGGGTATGCGTCCAAAAAGCCTTGCGCACATATCGATTGTGAGCTTGAGGAGGGTTTTGAGCGGTCCATTTGGATTCCCGTGCGGGTCGCGCGCCTGTATGTCAAAAACCGCCCCGATCTTCCCTGTGATTGGGACAACTTTCGTGAGGCGGTGCAGTTCATCGAGCGTAAATGTGCACTTACCATGGTGACCGAGATGTTATCGCGCCGCGACCATGCGACGGGTGAGGTCCGTGACAAGCTGGCTCGCTACGGCTTTCACCAGCCCGCGATCGATTTCGCCGTCGAGCGCGCCACCGAGTATCGCTTTTTAGACGAGAACCGCTTTTGCTCGTACTTTATCGAGGAACGCAAGCGGCGTGGTTGGGGACAGCGTAAAATCGAGACCGAGCTCAAGCGCCGTCATGTCGAGCTCGATGACATTCCCGGTTATCCCGAGGATTATTTTGCCGTCGAAGACGATTTGGCGCGTGCGTCAGCCCTGCTCGCCAAGCGGCGTGTTCCAGAGACGCGCGGATTCGAAAAACTGGTTCGGTTTTTGATGGGCAAGGGCTTTTCGTATCACATTGCCGCCGATGCCGTTAAGGCACGTCTCGATGCCGAATGCGAGGAATGTGCGCTTTAGGCGTATGCGTTTTGTGGCCCTGCCGTTCACCGCGTTTTAGCCGCCGTACTGGGGCCATTTATTTGACAGTTGTTGTGGTTCAACGTACGATAAACACTGTCATTTGCTTTGTGATATGTGCTCATCTGTGATGAGTTTGTTTATATGTTTATCTGTATCCGACCCGCATAAGCTGCGCCCATATTACTCAAATGTCGCGAGCCGTTCGTAAGGACGGTTCGCTTTGTTGTGTAACGAATCCATAAAAAGGAGTGAGCATGCCTATCATCGCAGCGCTCGTTGGCATCGTTTTGGGTGCTATCGCCGCCATTGCCTACATGCGCACCGCCAGGCAGGGTAGTCTTCACGAGGCCGACGAAAAGATCCAGTCGGCACACGCACAGGCTGAGTCCCTGATCGGTGATGCAAAGCGTCAGGCCGAGACCCTCAAAAAAGAGGCTCTGCTCGAGGCTAAAGAGGAGATCATCAAAAACAAGCAGGCCGCCGAGGCCGAGGACAAGCAGCGTAAGAACGAGATTCGTACGCTCGAGAACCGCGTGATGCAGCGCGAGGAATCCCTCGATCGCCGTAACGACGCTCTCGACAAGCGCGAGCATCAGCTGTCCAGCCAGGCCGGTCAGGTCGAGAAGCGCTCCCGAGAGCTCGAGGAGCTCTGCGCAAAGCAGACCTCCGAGCTCGAGCGTATCGCCGACCTTACCCGCGAGGACGCCCACAAGGAGCTCCTCGATAAGGTTCGCGGCGAGGTTACCCACGAGGCCGCCACGATCATTCGCGAGTCCGAGCAGCAGGTTCGCGCCGAGTGCCACAAGACCGCCCAGGAGATTTTGTCCCTGGCGATTCAGCGCTGCGCTGCCGACCACACTGCCGAGGTCACCGTTACCTCCGTGCACATTCCCTCTGATGACCTCAAGGGCCGTATCATCGGTCGCGAGGGTCGCAACATCCGGACCTTCGAGCAGGTTTCCGGCGTCAACCTCGTGATCGACGACACGCCCGAGACCGTCGTTCTTTCGAGCTTCGACCCGGTCCGTCGTGAGACCGCCCGTGTCGCCCTCGAGAACCTCATCGCCGACGGCCGCATTCACCCTGCCCGCATCGAGGAGATGTATCACAAGGCTGCCGACCTGGTTCAGCAGCGCGTGCGCGAGGCTGGCGAGCAGGCTGCCTTCGATACCGGCATCCACGATCTGCACCCTGAGATCGTCAAGACCCTTGGTGCCCTGCGCTACCGTACCTCGTTTGGTCAGAACGTGCTTCAGCACTCCCTCGAGGTCTCTGATCTGTGCGGCGTGATGGCTTCCGAGCTTGGCCTGGACGTTGTGACCGCAAAGCGCGCCGGCCTGCTGCACGACCTGGGCAAGGCAATCGACCACGACGTCGAGGGCCCGCATGCCGTCATCGGCGCCGAGCTTGCCCGCCGTTATGGCGAGAAGCCCGTTATCGTCCACGCTATCGAGGCTCACCATGCCGATGTCGACCCCAACACGGTGCTCGATGTCCTGGTGCAGGCCGCCGATGCTGTCTCCGCCTCTCGCCCCGGTGCCCGTCGCGAGTCTGCCGAGAACTACATCAAGCGCCTTGAGAAGCTCGAGGAGATCGCCAACTCCCATGACGGCGTCGAGCGTACCTATGCCATGCAGGCTGGTCGCGAGGTCCACGTCATGGTTCAGCCGGACAAGATCTCCGATGCCCAGTCCACGGTTCTGGCTCACGATATCGCCCATCAGATCGAGGAAGAGATGGAGTATCCCGGTCAGGTGCGCGTCGTCGTGATTCGCGAGAGCCGCGCTGTCGATATCGCTAAATAACATGAGCGACGCGAACGAGCTCATCTCATTTATCGCGTCGATGTCGGGGGAGGGCAACCTTCGCGTCGAGGAGAACCTTGGCGAGGGGTATGTCCGCCTCCGCGTTTCGGAGGCCGAGCGGCGCCAGGCAAAGCACGACATTCAGCATGTCGAGGATATCGTCATCGAAATGCTCCGTAATGCTCGCGATGCCGGCGCCGACAAGGTCTATCTCGCCACGACCAAGGAAGATGGCGTCCGGACGCTTGTCTTTCTGGATAACGGCTCGGGTGTTCCGCAGGATATGCAAGAGCGAATCTTCGATGCTCGCGTTACCTCAAAGCTCGAGAGCATGAAGATGGACCGTTGGGGCGTTCACGGTCGTGGCATGGCATTGTTTTCGATCAAGCAGAACACCGACGAGGCCCGTGTGGTCACGTCCGGCGTCGATCTTGGTTCAGCCTTTAAGGTGAGCGTTGCAGCCGACCGCCTCAGTGAGCGTGCCGATCAGTCCAGCTGGCCCCAGGCCGTCAAGGATGAGGACGGACGTTATGTCTGTGCTCGCGGTCCGCATAATATTATTCGCGCTGCTTGTGAGTTTGCGCTCGAGGAGTTGCGTGGTTGCGATGTCTATCTTGGTTCTCCGTCTGAGATTGCCGCGACCCTTTATGCTCAGGCGTCAAGTCGGCTCGATACGTCTCGTCTCCTGTTCATTGACGACGAGAGCGAGCTTCCGGTTGTCGATCGTTTAGGCCTTGCCTCCGATGCCGAGGACTTTATCCGTATCTGCTCGGGTTTGGGCCTTGAGATGTCCGAACGCACGGCACATCGCATTTTGGCAGGGCAGATTAAGCCCGTTCGCGGTGTGACCGCGCGTCTGCTGCGCGAACGTGATTCGTCCTCGCATGCGCCGGCTCCTGTCGATCTCGCGAAGGATCGTCGCGGGCTACGTATTGCCAAGGATGACATGGCACAGTTTTCGCGTGCTGTGGAGCGCGTCTTTAATGACCTTGCCGCCCGGTACTATCTCAACCTTTGCGGCGACCCTAAGATTCGCGTTTCGCGTGATCGAATCACCGTGACCTTCGATCTTGCCAAAGAGGAATAGTGCCTTTACCGAGTCCACTCGGTACGATACAGTTATTGCAGTTAAAACGTACTTTTAAACGCAGGAGTTTCTTCATGGATTGCCTGAAGGTATCAAGCAAATCATCGCCCGCGTCCGTTGCCGGCGCCATCGCCGGCATGGTCAAGGATGGTGTACCCGTCAACATCCAGTGTGTCGGCGCCGGTGCGGTCAACCAGGCCATTAAGGCCGTGGCTATCGCGCGCGGTTTTTTGATTCCAACCGGTTTTGATATTTCCTGCGCGCCCGTGTTCTCCGACATCCTCATTAACGGGGAGTCGCGCACGGCCATCCGCCTTTCTATCTACGTTCACCAGATCAATCGAGCTGCTATGGATAACGTCGTCATGGATGATGTTAAGCCTGTGGCATAGCTTCTGCTTGCCTCGATTCGCTCCCCATCGTTAGGACTTATACACATGGACCAGCGTTCCGTACGCGATATTCTTGCCGGTAAAACCTACTTTATCCGCACATTTGGCTGCCAGATGAATCAGCACGACTCCGAGCGTGTGAGTGGCCTGCTTGATTCGTATGGCTGCCTCATGGCGCTCGATCCCGAGCATGCCGATATCGTTGTGTTTATGACGTGCTGTGTGCGCGAGGCTGCCGATACGCGCCTGTACGGTCAGTGCAATTCCTGCAAAAGCCTGCCGCCTTCGCCTTCGGGCAAGCGCGTGGTTGCCGTTGGTGGTTGCATCGCGCAACGCGATGGCGAGGGTCTGCTCACCAACGTCGATAACGTCAATGTCATCTTTGGCACGCATTCCATCGCACATGTGGCCGAGCTCATTGCCGAGGCGTTCCTGGACGGCAAGCGTCATATCCGCACCAATGAGCATGAGGATACGGATGCCATGAGTATGCCGTGGCACCGTGAGACGCAGTATCACGCCTGGGTGCCCATCATGACGGGCTGCAATAACTTCTGCACCTACTGCATCGTGCCGTACGTGCGCGGTCGCGAAAAGAGTCGCCCCTTCGAGGAGATTGTCGACGAGGTGACCGGCTTGGTGCGCCAGGGCGTGCGTGAGATTACGCTGCTGGGCCAAAACGTTAACTCATATGGCCGCGATTTGTTTGGTAAGCCGCGCTTTGCCGACTTGCTGCGCGCCGTGGGCGATACGGGCGTGGAGCGCATCTTCTTTACGTCTTCGCATCCCAAGGACCTGCTGCCCGAGACCATCGACGCCATGGCCGAGACGCCTGCCGTTATGCCGCAGCTGCACCTGGCCGTCCAGTCAGGTTCGACGCGGATCCTCAAAGAGATGAATCGCCGTTATACACGCGAGGACTATCTGGGCCTGGTCGATCGCATTCGCAACCGCATGCCCGACATCGCGCTCTCGACCGACATTATCGTTGGCTTCCCGGGCGAGACTGAAGAAGACTTTGAGCAGACGCTCTCACTTGCCGAGACGGTCCGCTATGCTCAGGCCTATACCTTCATCTATTCCAAGCGCGCCGGTACCCCGGCCGCCGAGATTGATGATCCTACGCCGCATGAGGTTATTCTCGAGCGTTTCAACCGCCTGGTTAAGGTTATCGAGACCACTGCACACGAGTATAACCAGGGTGAGCTTCATACTGTGGTGCCGGCGCTCATTGAGGGAACGAGCAAAAAGAATGACGCGGTGCTACTGGGCAAGAGTCCCAAGGATCAGACCGTGCATGCGCCTATCCCAGAGGGTTACAGCATCGACCAGCTTGTTGGCAAGATCGTTGATGTTGACGTTGACGTTGCCAAGACCTGGTATTTGTCTGGCTCCGTTGTGGGCGAGCCGCGCTAATGGTTGCTCCTGGGGCAGGTCTTTCCGCCGTTGCGATCGTCGGTCCGACGGCGGTTGGTAAGAGCGATGTTGCCGATCGTTTGGCAGCTCGTCTTTCGTCCGAAGTGCTGTCGTGCGATGCGATGCAAATCTATCGCGGCATGGATATCGGTACCGCAAAGATGGCGCCCGATGAGTGTACGGCGCCGCTGCGTCTCGTCGACATTGTAGAGCCGGGTGTGGCATATTCTGCTGCGCTTTATCAGGCTGACGCTCGCGCGCATGTTGAGCGCTTGCTTGGCGAGGGCCGCCTGCCGGTGTTTTGCGGGGGTACGGGGCTGTATCTCAAGGCCGCCCTCGATGAGATGGACTTTCCCTCGGGTGAACTTGAGGACGATCGCCGTGCGGGCTATCAGGAGCTTGCCGAGCGTATTGGCGAGGAGGGACTGCATGCCCTGCTTGCCGAGCGCGACCCCGAGTCCGCTGCGGTCATCCACCCCCATAATGTTCGCCGCGTGATTCGCGCTCTCGAAATGCACGATGATGGAGTGTCCTACGCGCAGCAAAAGTCGCAGTTTAGTGTTCCGCGCGAGCATTATCACGCTCTGTGGTTTGGTCTGACGCGTAATCGCGAGATGCTCTACGAGCGCATTAACCTGCGCGTCGACCTGATGTTTGAGCAGGGCCTTGTCGATGAGGTTCGCGGTCTTATGGACCAGGGGCTGGCAGATGCCCTGACTTCGATGCAGGCGATTGGCTATAAAGAGATTATCGATGCCTTTAACGGCGTGATTTCTATGGATGAGGCTCGCGAACTCATCAAGATGCGTTCGCGTCGCTATGCCAAGCGTCAGCTTTCGTGGTTTAAACGCGATGACCGTATCGTGTGGTTCGATATGGACGAGTTTACGATCGATGAGGTCGTTGAGGACATCCTGCATCGTATTGAGGCTGTCTAATGGCTCGTTTTCCTCTTGTTTCCACGGCACCCGAGCCCGAGCGTGCCATTTTGGTTGGTGTTGAATGGCGCGACAATGCATGGCCGCTCGATCGATCGCTTGACGAGCTGGAGCGCCTTGCCCATACGGCTGGTGCCCGGTGCGTGGCGCGCTTGTCTCAGCGTTTGGTAAAGCCGTATCCTAAATCGTTTATCGGTTCCGGTAAGGTTGAAGAGCTGTGCGGCCTGGTGCATCGCATGGATGCCGATGTTGTTATCTTTGACGACGACCTGACGCCCTCGCAGCAATCCTATTTGGAGAAAGCCGTGGGCGAGCCGGTAAAGATTATCGATCGTACAGCACTGATCCTGGATATCTTTGGCCTGCATGCTCAGACGCGTGAGGGACGCCTACAGGTACAGCTGGCGCAGCTTCAATATCTGTTGCCTCGTCTGCGCGGTATGTGGAGCCATCTTGCCAAGGAGCAGACGCGCGGCGGCATCGGTTCACGCTTTGGTCAGGGCGAAAGTCAGCTCGAGGTCGACCGTCGCCTCATTCGTAATAAGATCGCTGCGCTTCGTCGTGACCTCAAGCAGGTTGAACAGCGTCGCGATGTCCAGTCCAAGAGCCGCATTGAGTCACCGGCGTTTCGCGTCGCGTTAGCCGGTTATACCAATGCCGGTAAATCGACGTTGCTCAATCGCCTGACCGGCTCTACGGTACTTTCGCAGGACAAGCTGTTTGCTACGCTCGACCCGACGACGCGTTCGTATCGCCTGCCCGGCGGTCGCGGCATGACGATTACCGATACCGTTGGCTTTATTCAAAAGCTACCGCATGGTCTCGTTGATGCCTTTAAGTCCACGCTGTCTGAGGTTCTTGGTGCCGATCTGATTCTTAAAGTTGTGGATGCCTCTGACGAGGACTACGAGCGCCAGCTCGAGGCAGTCGATCGCGTTCTTGATGAGATCGGTGCCGGCGAGCGTTTGACGCTTACGGTGTTCAATAAAATCGATCTTCTCGATAGCGTTGATCGATTGAGTTTCCGTCGTCGCTATCCCGAGGCCGTGCTGTTCTCGGCCCAGACGGGCGAGGGACTCGACGATCTCGTCGACCGTATTGCTCGTGAGGCGGCTGCCACCGATGTGTTGCTCTCCGCTGATATCCCGTATCGCGAGGGCGCCCTCATCACGCTGGTGCATGAACAGGGAACCCTTTTGCACGAGGAATATCTTGAGGGCGGCGTTCGTATTGTTGCGAAGCTGCCGGCTCGTATCGCGCCGCGGCTCAAGCGTTATCGCACCGAGTAGACGAGCTCCAAAAAGCCCAGAATAATGGGCTGATGCAGTAGATAAAAGGGGAGTGCGTGACGTCCAAGGCTGGCGAGCGCCGGGATGGGATTGGCGTAGGCCCAGCTTGGGACGGTCTTATCGATTCCCTGCGCTATGTGTGCGGCGAAGTATCCTGCAAGATACATAAAGAAAAACGGGATAATGGGGTAGTAATCACCTGAAACAAACCCAGGGCTCGGAAATCCCAGCCACGCCAGGTAGGGGACAGGATAGATCGTTTTGGGGATACTCCAGGTGAGGGCGAACAACACAAGGCATAGGGACATGCCCCATCTCGCCGATATCTTCTTAAGGACGGGATCGGTCAACGCCACGATGCCGGTACATGCGGCCATGCAGCAGATGATGCCAAAATTAACCGAATCGTCGACTGAGACAAGTGTTGTTGCCAACCAGACGACGAGTGCTGCTAAGGCGTATTTGGCGGCACGTTTGATATTGTTGCGTGAGAGCGTGCACATCCAACCCGCGATAAACAAGAATACCCAGCTGATGCTGGCACGCCAGATGTCTTGAAAGGCGGTCTGTGTAAACCAGGGCATATCCCAACCGTACAGGTAGGCGAGATCGTAGCAAGCGTGAAAACCTGCCATTGAAATCATCGTAAACCCGCGGACGGTGTCAAAGATGGTGATGCGTTTTTGCATTACGAGAACCGGCGCATCAAGCCGACGACTTTGCCCAGGATAACGGGATTCGTTGCATAGATAGGCTCCATGGTGTCATTCTCAGGCTGCAGGCGTACGCGTCCCTGCTCCTTGTAGAACGTCTTGACGGTCGCTGAACCATCAATCATGGCCACGACAATTTCGCCGTTCATGGCACTCTTTTGTTCACGGACGATGATGTAATCGCCATTGAAGATGCCGACATTGATCATTGAGCTCCCATGTACCTCAAGGATAAAGGAACCCTGATCAGTGGCGATTTCGGTCGGGATAGTAAAAGTGTCTTCGATATTCTGCTCGGCCAGAATGGGAATCCCAGCCGCGACGCGACCAACGAGCGGTAGCGAGACCGTTCCGCGAGGTGCGGTGGGCTCGTCAGATTTAGAAATTGAGACCGAGGAGCCGTCCTCGTTAAAGAGTTCCAGGGCGCGCGGTTTGGTGGCATCGCGCTTGAGTAGCCCACGCGCCTCCAGGGCAGAGAGATGGGCGTGCACGGTGCTGGGGGAGGAAAGACCCACGGCAGAAGCCATCTCGCGCACGCTGGGCGGATAACCCCTCTCCTGCTGATATTCCTTGATGAAGTCGTAAATTTGCTGCTGACGCTTGGTAATTTTGCGAGCCATCAGGGCATCCTCTCTACCCATGTCAAACAAATGTTCGAATTTTGCTTGACAGGAACAACTGTTCGAAGATAATAATAACCGAACATTCGTTCTCGCGCTAGACATTTTTGTCCGCGCGGCTTGATAAAACTGTTCTCAGCAAAACACGCGAGAGGAGAACATGATGAACGCAACGAATATGGTCCAGGGAAACCTCGCCCTTAAGCTCGAGACGCCTGCCGCGCCCGCTTTTACTGTTGTCAAGGGAGGACGTTCCGGTTATCAGCCTTTGCCCGTAAAGTCTGCTCGCACTCAGTATGCTGTTGCCGCGCCGACTCCCGCTGCCCTGAAGGTCTCGACGATTGTTGCCGTCGCCGTTGCGCTCACGCTCTTTTTTGTCCTCGCTACGTCGGTCTTTAGCGCTCGTCACGCCGCGTATGCCGAGTCCGTTTCCAACGTTACCTACGAGACCATTCGCGTTCAGCCTGGTGATTCTCTTTGGTCGCTTGCCGAGGAATATCCAATTGAAGGCCTTTCCACGCAAGAGACTTCCGACATGATCCGTAACGTCAATCATCTGGAGCATGGTTCGCTCGCCGCCGGTGCGCATCTTAAGGTTCCTACTCGTTCGTAATCATTATCACGCTGCGCATGGTACCCTTGTTATCGTTTAAGAGGAGGTACCATGCGCTGTCCCAAATGCGGCAAGGCACATACCCGCGTCGTTGATTCCCGTATGCAGGAGTCAAATAACACCATTAAGCGCCGTCGCGAATGTTGCTCGTGTAATTACCGCTTTACAACGTTCGAGCGATGCGAAGACCCAATCGAGGTCATTAAGTCGGACGGAACTAAGCAGCGGTTCGATCGCAATAAGCTGCTCGTCGGCTTGATGCGCGCCACCATCAAGCGTGATATCGACACTAAGAAGCTCAATGAGATTATCGACGATATCGAGGTCGAGCTGCGTTCTCGTACGCTGACGGCCGTCACGTCCCATGAGTTGGGTGACATGGTGCTCAAGCGCTTGGCCAAGATCGACAAGGTGGCGTACATCCGCTTTGCCTCGGTCTACCGCGATTTCAAAGACGTCGATGAGTTTCTGCAAGAGCTTGACAAGCTAAGGTGATTCCATGTCCAACATTACCGTCAACATAAAGCGTCTCGACCCCACCGTCGAGCTTCCCAAATACGCCCATCCCACCGATGCCGGTTTGGATCTGCGCTCCAACGAGGACTCCGTCCTGAGGCCCTTCGAACGCCGTCTGGTCTCTACTGGGCTGGCCATCGCCCTGCCCGATGGCTACGCCGGCTTCGTCCAGCCCCGAAGCGGTTTGGCCATCAAGCAGGGCCTGTCTATAGTCAATACGCCGGGCCTCATCGACGCCCACTACCGAGGAGAACTCAAGGTTATCCTCATCAACCTGGATCCCTCCAACAACATCCAAATCAACAAAGGCGACCGCATAGCCCAACTCGTCATCCAAGAAGTCCCCATGGTCAACCTCGTAGAAGTAGAAGAACTAGACGAAACCGACCGAGGTAAAGGAGGCTTCGGCTCCAGCGGCGTCGCCTAGGGCGCTCGTATCCCTCCCGCCCGGGGCTTACCTATATCATTCCATGCTCAAACATTCTCGCGTCGCTTTGCTCGCTGCGAAACTGCGCGTGGAACGATATGTGTGAGAGGCGGGCGGGCGGTTACTCGCTTGAAAACAAAAGTCTTTCTAGTAAGCCGATGCGATAAAGGGACATCTTCATTGTCGCATCGGCTTTCTATATCTATATTTTCTGGTTTCGCCTTTGCAGGTTCTACTGGAAGGGAATCTGGTGTAACTGCTAGCACGTAAACGTAGCTGCTCAGCGGGAGCCGCCCATATATCGTTCCACGCGCAGTTTCGCAGCGCAGCGAGAATGTTTGAGCATGGAATGATATATGGGCGGCTCCCGCTGAGCAGCGGACTTTCGTCTACCTGATATGAGCAGGTTTTCCGCCCCAGTAGAAGCGGCAGAAGGCTCGTTTGCGCTTTTGGGGTTTGCCTACGAGCTCCATGGTTGCGATGGCGATGTCCTCCGCTGCGCGTGGGCGGCGCAGCACTTCGCCATTGATGAGCAGTGCCTTGAGCGACTCGGGATGATCGTGGAGATGGCGTAACGTCACGATGAGTTCTCGTGCGGTGGTGACATGCATACTGGCGCCCATGCCGGTGAGCATCGTTGTGTTGGCCTTTTCCTGACCGTATGATTTGCCCAGCAGGATCATCGGCAGATGTGCGCATAGGCACTCGGTGACGGTGAGCCCGCCCGACTTGAGGATTGCCAGGTCGCAGCCGTGCATGAGGGCCGCCATGTCGTCCACGTAGTCTAGAACCGTGACGTTTTCGAGCTTCATGGCGTCGAAGAGCGTCTTGAGTCGGGTGGCGTATTCTTTATCCTTGCCCGGTAAAAAGACAAAGTGCATGTCCTCAAAGCTGCGTAAGAAGGGGAGCGTGTGGTCCATCGCGGCGCGGAAACGCACGTATGGTTGGGGTAAACTGGCACCGGCCATCACCAATACGACGGTTTTGTCTATGGGGAGATTGAACTTGCTGAGCTCATCTTCGCGTTTGTAATCTGAATCGAAACCGGCTCGGATGGGGATGCCCGTTATGCGGATCTTTGACTCGGGAACCTTGCGCGGGCGCAGCGTTTCGGCCATAAACTCGTTGGCTACACAGAATAGATCGGTGTCCTTGTGGGGCCAAAAGCCTTCGACTTCGTAATCGGTCGGCACGCAGATGACCGGGTAATCGATACCCGTGATGACGCGGGCGCCCACAGCGACGTTGGCCGCCGTAATGTGTGTTGCGACCACGGCTATGGGCCTGCGGGTCCGGACGTATTCGTTGAAGGCGGGGAACATAATTCGTGACCATGCTGTGCCGCCGCCCCAGAGCAGATGTCCTGTAAGCGTATATCGCCAGGTCAGGTCGTAAATGGGGCGTGTGGCTCCCGTAAAAGAAGCCGCGGTCTTATTGCCGTCGAATTTAATACGTCCAAAATCAAGGATATCGAGCACTTCAATTTCAATATCCTCAGGGATTCCCTTGGTGCCGCGGATAAGGTCAAATGCTTGTGCAATCGCGTTGGCGGCGGCTTTGTGGCCCGATCCAACCGATGCGTGCACAATGGTTACCAGGGGTTTTTGTGTAGGTGAAACGGTCATTTGCTCCGGTTGGGGAGTGACTTGCATAGGCAGGGGAGCGCTATTGCTCGTCTGCGTTTGATCCATCGATAACTCCCCTTCAGCTTTGTTACGCGATTTATCATTGTAGTGCATGAGTGTCATGTTCACGTAAATTTGGGTATGAGCGCAAAGAACGACAACGTTTCGACGAGAGGATTCTTCATGACTACCGATCAGCCGATTGATGTTGCGATTATCGGTGGAGGCCCCGCGGGCTATGCTGCCGCCATTTACGCTGCGCGTGCCAACCTGACGACGACCGTGATTGAGCAGGGCATGTCGGGTGGACAGATCGCCACGACCAATGAAGTCGAGAACTATCCGGGCATTCCGCTCTTGAGTGGCGCCGAACTCGGCGAGCGTTTTCAGCAACATGCAGAGGGGCTGGGAGCGCAGGTTACATGGAGCATGGTTACGGGTATCGATTACGATGCCGATGCAGCGCTGTTTACGGTGCATCACGATATGGGCGATACGCTTGCCTCGAGCGTTATCGCTTGCATGGGTGCCACGCCGCGATCTGCTGGTTTCGCTGGCGAGGATACGTATCGCGGTCGTGGCGTTTCGTATTGCGCGACGTGTGACGGCATGTTCTTCCGTGGCAAGCAGGTTTTTGTCATTGGCGGCGGCAATGCTGCCTGTGAGGAAGCCCTGTTCTTGTCAGAAATCGCCAGCAGCGTGACCATCGTCTTGCGTCGCGATCAGTTCCGTGCACCTGATGGTGTTGTTCAGAAAGTACTCGAAAAGGACAATATTACAGTTAGGTACCAAACTAGTATTGTTGAGCTTTCTGGTGAAGCGATGCCCACGACAATTTCGTTCAAGGACAATGCAAGCAGTAAGACGCATGCCGAGACCTTTGATCCTGGCTCGTTTGGCATTTTTGTCTTTACCGGCACGCAACCCCATACCGAGCTTGTTGAGCATCTAGTCGATCTGGCGCCTGATGGCGGCATTCTGACTGATGAATCCATGGCGACCCGCACGCCAGGTCTATTTGCTGCTGGCGACATCCGTTCCAAACGCTTACGTCAGGTTGTGACCGCCGTTTCTGACGGAGCCATAGCAGCAACGAGCGCATACGCGTTTCTCCGCGGATAAGTACGATAATATATCTTATGTAAGGTTGTTATCTTTTAACAAAGTGGTTGGACGGTGTATCAATGTGCTGTCCAACCACTTTTACTTGGCGACTATGTGGTATGCAAAACTAGATAACGTAGAATACAATATATAAATGAACGGAGGATCCTTATGAACCACGCCAAACGCGTTATCCCGATGTCCGATACATCGGTCAGCATTAAGCCTGAGGATATTCAGCCCACTGTGCTGCCCGATGCATTTATTCAGTCCGATATCGTTCGCAAACTCAATACGTTGAGTCTGCCGCGCTATGACCAGTTGCCCAATGTGACGCTCTACCGCGACCAGGTCATTGAGTATGTTGCGCTGTGGATGGAGCCGCTGTCCATTTGCGTTGAGCAACCTATCATTACGCCATCGATGATCAATAACTACGTAAAGGTTGGCCTGGTGCCTGCTCCGGTCAAAAAGCAATATGGCCGCGAGCAAATTGCCCGCCTGATCGCTATCTGCATCTTTAAGCAGGTGCTACCTATTGCTGCGGTGCAGGCACTCTTTAACATTCAGCGTTTGAGCTACGATGCCCCGACGGCCTTCGACTATGTGGTTGATCAGCTCGAGGCATCGATTCGTTCGGCGTTTTCTGTCGAGCAGACGCCGGTTCCCGATACGGCGCATCAGGTTACGCGTGAGTCGCTGCTTGTGCGCAGTGCGGTTTCCTCCTTCGTTTCGAAGGCTTACTTGATGAGCTATCTCAAGTTCAACGGGTTTAATAGCTAGCCGACGTATAAAACGGGCGGGACAAAGAGCCATCTGTCGCATTGTCCCGCCCGTATTTTGCTTGGTTGGACTTTATTTGCCTGAAGCTACGCCCATGCCGTAGCCGATGATGAGGCCGTGCATCTCGGCGTAATAGGAATCCAGGCCGTTGCAGGGCATGATGATGGTCTTGGAGCCGGGCCAATGCTCGACTATGCGGTCAGTAAGCGCCCGGGCTCCAGCTTCGTTCTCAACGTGATCGATGATGACCTCGCCGCCCGTAAAACCCTCGGCTTCCATAGTGTCGATGATCTTGTTGAGCATCTTTTTTTCGCCACGAGTGTGCCCGACGAGTTCGATTTTACCGGCCTCACTCGCCGTGCCCAAAATGCGGATATTGAGCTTGTTGGCAATGACGCCGGCTGCCTTAGGGATACGTCCGGCTTTGGCGAGGTTTTCGTAATTGCACAAACTGAAGAGGATTTTGCTGTTCTGCTCAAGGCTATCGAAGTATGCGCAAGCGTCCTCGAATGAGACATCCGGATTGCTTGCAAGATAGCGGTCGAACAGCAAGAAAATGAGATCCATTTTGCCGCCAGCTGCGCGTGAATTGACTAGATGAATCTGTCGGTCGGGCTCCTCGGCAAGAACCATATCGCGAGCCGTGGCTGCCGCATTGTAGCTGCCCGACACGCCCTCAGAGATCGGCATGCAGATGGTCTTGTCTGCCAATTTGAAGAGCTCGGCCCACTCCCCTACGCTGGGACAAGCGCTCGAAGAAGCGTTCGTCTCCGTCTGTACAGCGCAGTTGAGCTCATGCACATCGAGCGAAAGGTCATCGACGAATTCACGCTCCCCTACTCGAATTTTGAGGGGCGCAAATGCAAAGGTGGTATGGGGTGCGGTCGGTTGCCAATCGCGGAGGTTGCAGCTTGAATCGGAGATAAGTGCCCAGCTCATAGAGGGTCCTTTCTAATTGTTCCCATACAATTATAGCCATCTTGCAAATTGAATGTACGGCTATCTAGTTTTGAATACTAGATAGCCGTACAAGATTAGAGAAAAAAGAATGGACCTCGCGACTTAAAGCCACGAGGTCCACATTCACACGCTGTGTAAGATGACTTAATAGCGCACGAAGATATAGTTGTTGTTCATGCCGGCGGCAACGGAGCTGATGATAACACCCGTGTTGTAGTCGGAAGCATGAATCATCTGACCACCACCGATGTAAATGCCGGTGTGGTACGAGTTGACAACAACGTCACCGGGTTGCGGATCGGACACACGCGTCCAGCCCATAAAGGTGCCCGTGGTGCCCAGGCGGCAATAGCGACCAGTGAGACAATAGCTAACAAAACCAGAGCAGTCGAAGCTGTTCGGGCCAATTCCGCCCCAGGAATAAGCGCAACCAAGCTTACTGTATGCACGCGAGACAACAGAACCGCCATCAACAGACTGGCTCGGAGCAGAAGGCGTCGGAGCCGGAGCGGGCGTGGGAGGCTGCGGCGTCGGAGCAGGTGCCGGCGTAGGAACCGGAGTGTTGCCGCCCTGGTTGTTGTTATTGCTGGTCTGGCCACCATTGTTGGTGTTCTCGGTCGTACCGGCAGTCTCGTTGCTCACCGTGGCCTTCTCGGCGGTGCTGGCGTTGATGCCAGCCTGCAGCGCGGCGTTGGCCTCGGCCTCGGCAGCAAGCTCGGCCTGCAGCTGTGAATCTAGGGAGTTCACGACACTCTGGGCCTCAGCCTGCTGGGCATTGAGCTCGTCGACCTTCTTCTGCGTCGCGGCGACGTTCTTCTCCTGCTCGGTCTGCTTATCGGTGAGTTGCTGCTTAAGGTCCTTGACCTCCTGAATGGTCTGGGCCTGCTTGTCGGAAACCTTGCCGTAGTAGAACAGACGGTTGAGCATATCGCTCAGGTCATCGACGCCCGTCAGAACCTGAAGCAGGCTCAGACCGCCGGTTTTGTACTCGCCGGCGACATAGGTCGAGAGCTTGGCCTGACCATCGGCGATCTCCTGCTGCTTTTGTGTGATCTCGCCGGCAGTCTGATCGAGCGCCTGCGTCTGCGTGGCGAGCTCATCGTAAATCTGCTGAGTTTGGGTACCGATCTGCTCGAGCTTAGTACGAGCAGCGGCAAGGTCGGATGCGGTATCGGCGTAGGCAGGAGCCGCGAGGCCCAAGCCCAAAACACAAGCGAGGGTTGCCGTAGCAGCGCAGCGTGCCATGTTTTTGTGCGTGTTTGCTGTGCGCATGTAGCTTCCTTTCCAGTAACTAAGGGTAACGGCTAGTCCACCGTCACCAGGCTAAAGAGCTCCACATCGTCATTAGACGGCGTGAGCTTCTCGCGCGGGTTGAGAAACGCAAGCTCAAGGATACAACCGTAACCGACAAGCTTTGCGCCCATATCTCGCACCAGTTTACCTGTTGCCTCGACTGTTCCGCCCGTCGCGACTAAGTCGTCCAGAATCAACACGGTATCTTTAGAGCTGATAGCGTCGGCATGGATCTCAATTGAATCGGTGCCGTACTCGAGCTCGTAGCTCTGGCTTACGGTCTCGCGCGGCAGCTTGCCCGGTTTACGTGCGGGAACAAAGCCGGCGCCAAGGGCTACAGCCACCGGTACGCCAACCATAAAGCCGCGAGCCTCGGGACCCACGACCTTGGTGATTCCCATGCCGGCAAAGTGCTCGGCGAGGGCATCGGTCATGGCTTTGAGCGCCTCGGGATTGCCAAAGAGCGGCGTGATGTCCTTAAAGATGACTCCGGGCTCGGGATAGTCGGGGATATCGACGATTTGAGATTCGAAGTCGTACATTGCATGACCTTTCAATGGGTTGCCGAAATTTCAGCAGCGGTTATATGCCCGCGGTGGCGGTGCCGGATTGCGAAGGGGCGACGACCTTGAGCGGCTTTACGAGAGAATCCTCGTGCGAAGCCGGCGCGGCTGTCTCTTCGTTTTTGGCCTTGGTGGACTCGGAGCGAGTGATTTCCTCATCGAGTGCATCGATGTCGGCGTCCTCGACCACGGCGTTGAGCGACTCAAAAACGCGGTTCTTGAGCAGCGCGGTATGCACGCCCTCAGTAAGGTCGTGCAGCTTCTTAAACGCTCGCTCGAGCTTGGCGTCGCGTTCGTCATCGGAGGTATCCATGCCGAGCATGCTCACGAGCACCTGCTCAAACATCGAGGACTCGCGGTTGGCGGAAGACACGTACTGACGCAGGTTGCGCGGCTCGATATGGAAGCGTGACAGCTCGGAGCAGTAGCGGATGATCGGAAAATCGCGGCCATCGACGAGCTCACGATTCTGCGGACTCTTGATGATGCGAATGAGGTCGTTCTCGGCGAGCGAGCGGATAAACGAAATCTCGACGCCCAGCATATCGGGAATGGTCTCGATGGGATGCAGCTTTTGCTTAGTCTCCTTGGGCTCCGTCTTGAGCGGAACATCCGACAGCAAGCCCACCTCGTAAGCGAGCGTTGACAGGTCCGTGGCGTTTTCCAAGCGCTGCTTAATCACGTTGAGCGGCATGTAGCGGGTCTTCTGCAAGTGCAGGATGACCTCCAGGCGATCAACGTCCTCCTTGGAGTACTGACGGTATCCCTTAGGCGTACGATGAGGGGTAATGAGCCCCTCATCCTCTAGAAATCTAATTTTTGAGTTCGAAAGATCGGGGTATGCGCCTCGAAGTAGGTTGACGACTTGGCCGATACTCAGATAGTTGCGTTCGGCCATGCCCTACTCACCGGTTTCGATGCGCTCCGGCGTGCTCTCGTGGTAGATGAGCGTAAACGTACCGATCTGAACGGAAGAACCGTCGTGCAGCGGGGCTGCATTGACAATGGCACCGTCGACCCAGGTACCATTGAGCGAGCCCAGGTCCTCGATGCGAGCGCCGAGGCCCTCGCGAATAATGCGCGCGTGGCTGCGCGAAACAGTCATGTCGTTGAGGAAGATGCCGTTCGCGGGATCGCGGCCGATGGTGGTCACGTCGTCCTCGAGCTCAAAGGCGGCACCAGTCTGCGGACCCTTGACGATGGACAGAACGGGGGCGGTGATGCGCACGTTGGCCATGAGGTCGGGAACGGTGACGTCGCTTGAAGGCACGCGGAATACGCAGGTAGCGTCAGCAGTCTTATCATTCTGAGGCATATTGTTAACCATGTTGTCCATGACAACCCCTAACTTATCGCGGACGTGCCGCAAATAATGAACCGTACGTAATCATACCCCAACGAATCAGTCTTCGATTTCAGGGTTCAGAAAGTCGATGTCCTCGTCCTCGGGATGCGCGAGAGCCTGTTTAATGGCCACTCCGCCCTTAATGGAGTAGATGACAGCCGTGAGCATGGAGAAGATCACGCCGCCGTACACAAAGAAGATGCCGAGGGGCACCGAGCTTCCGTTGAGGCCCGGGAAGGCCGTAAGGGTTGAAGGTAAAAGGTGCAGGCCGTCAACAACGGGGAACCCGAGCAGCATGAGCGAGAAGCCGGTCATGAGCAGCGCAGTGGCAATCTTTCCGGGAAAGACGACATCGATGGGGCGACGGTGATAATGACGCACGATAAGCGTGCCGATGCCCAGATAGATGTCGCGGCCAATAATGAGCACGCAGACCCAGATGGGCAGCTCTCCGCGGACCACCAGTCCCAGCACGCCGGTGAACAGCAGCGCGCGGTCGCAAATGGGATCCATGACCTTGCCGAGCCACGAGACCGTCTTAGTCATGCGGGCGATCTGCCCGTCCATCCAGTCGGTGGAGGCGGCAACGGCGTAGATAGCGATGGCGATGACGCGGTTGTTATCCGTCACAAACAGGTACAGAAATACCAGGGTGAGGATCAGGCGCGTAAAGGTGATGAAATTGGAGATCGTAAAGATCTTATTCGACGGGTAATCGGAAGTGCCGATAAGCTCCTTTTTGATCTTCTTTTTGATGCCCACAGGACTCCCCCGCTGGTTAACGACAAAACTTTCGATACTATACCCGTTCCGGCGATGTCTATCCAGCGCAGCCATAGAGAGTCCAGACATGTGGAGGACGCTATTAGGCGGGGGATTTCGCATTCGTGTACATCTGCCTCCAAACATGTCGAAAAATGTCGATTTTGGTGGCTGATGTACACGTTTTGATTCGGTGATTACATCGATCGGGAACGTTGTTGCTTTAAGCAAATTAATCATGATGACTGAAAACAAAAAAGGTCAGACACTAGGTGCCTGACCTGCAAACTTCTGGTCGGGACGACTGGATTCGAACCAGCGACCCCTTGACCCCCAGTCAAGTGCGCTACCAAGCTGCGCCACGTCCCGAAGCTTTTGTTTGTTGCTCTGCTCTCGCTCGCAACAGGGAGTATATTAACCCGAAACTTTAGACTTGTGCAAGAACTTTTTTATAAATTTTGAAGCAAGTCCAAAATTGTATCTGCGAGCTGGGGTTTTGTTAGCACGGGAAGTTCTTGCGTGCCCGTTGTAGTCACAATCCAGGCCTTGTCGGTATCCGTTCCAAAGCCCGAATCGGCGCGCGAGACATCGTTGGCGATAATGGCATCGCAGCCCTTGCGTGCCAATTTGCGCTCGGCGTACTCGACAACGTTATCAGTCTCGGCCGCAAATCCGATCACGCATCGCTTGCCCTTCTGGCGCGAGAGCTCGGCCAAAATATCGACCGTTTCGACAAGCTCGATGTGATCCAAGCGCTCGTTGGACTTTTTGAGTTTATGGTCCGCAGGGGCTGCCGGTGTGTAGTCGGCGACGGCGGCCGCGCAAATGGCCGCATCGGCCGCCTGGAAGGCGCTCAGGGCCGTCTGGAGCATCTCTGCTGCGGTCTGCACGCGCACGCACTCCACGCCGCGGGGCACATCGAGCGATGTCGGTCCCAACACGAGCGTGACCGCAGCACCGCGGCGAGCAGCCTCCCCCGCCAGGGCGATGCCCATCTTGCCCGAAGAGCGGTTGCCAATGAATCGCACCGGGTCGATCGGCTCGTGCGTGGGGCCGGCGGTAATCACGATGCGCCTACCTGCTAGGTCCTGAGGCACGGGGTTGAGCACCTCACAGACAGTCTCGACGATGTCCTCAGGCTCGCTCATGCGTCCCGTGTCCACGTCACCGCAGGCAAGGTAGCCGCTGCCGGGTCCCACCACATGGACGCCGCGCTCGCGCAGCGTGGCCATGTTGGCCTGCGTCGCCGGCGCCTTCCACATGCCGTTGTTCATGGCGGGGGCAATCACGATGGGCCGCGGCGTGGCAAGCAGCGTGGTGGAGATGAGGTCGTCGGCGATGCCGTTGGCCATCTTAGCGATGATATTGGCCGTCGCGGGCGCCACGACCACCAGATCGGGCTCCTGCGCAAGCGAAATGTGGTGGATGGGGTCGAAGGGGTCGTCGAACAGGCCCACGGCGACGGGCTCGTTGGTGAGCGCACGGAAGGTGAGCGGCCCCACAAACTCTGTGGCATGCTCGCTCATAACGACCTTGACGCGCGCACCGCGCTTTTGCAGCAGGCGCACGATGTTGCACGACTTATAGGCGGCGATCCCGCCGGTAATGCCCAGCAGGATCGTTTTTTCCTCAAGTTGCATTGAATTGTTGGGTGCCGCCATCGTTTAAGCTTCCTTGCTCGGGAGCACCAGGAGGCGGTGGCAGTACGGGCAATGCGTAATCTCGCTACCGTCGTGGTTGAGGTCGCTCATGGACGATGCCTGCAGCGCGGTGTGGCAAACCGTGGGGATGTTGCCCTGGATGGTCTCGACGGCCAGGCCGCGGAACTGCTTGAGCAGGCGCTCGTAGTCGGTGAGCACGTCGGTCGGCAGCGTGGCGGCAAGGGCGGTGCGCTCCTTAGTGGCGGCGTCAATCTGTGCCTGGAGGTCGGCGGCCTTGGCGCGGGCGGCCTTGGTGTCGGCCTTCACGCCCTCCTCGAACTTGGCGATGATGGCCTGCGCGCGAGCCTCGCGGTCGAGCGCCTCCTTGTGGGCGACGACGACATCTTTGCGGGTGTGCTCGATTTTGTCCAAGCGCTTGGCCAGGGTGGCGAGCTCGTTCTCCAGGTCCTGAACCTCGCGGTAGTCGGAGCCGTCGACATGGCGCTTCTTGGCGGCCTCGATGGCGTTATTGGTCTGGATCTCGGTGGTGTTGAGATCGTCGAGCTCAATATCCAGGTCCTTGCGCTGGGCGTAGAGCTTGGTCATTTCGGACTTGAGCTTCACATAGGTCTTGCGCTTGGAAGCGAGCTCCTTGAGCTCCGGCATATTGGCAAGTTCGCTCTTGTTGCGGGCGAGCTCCAAATCGATCTGTTGCAGCTTGAGTAGCGTAGCGCCGGCGCTCATAAGTTCTCTCCTTTTGTCACAGTCCACCATTGGCAAGGGTTCAGTATTTTAATCGCATGACGGGGGTCGACCCCGGCATCAACTGCAGAGTTCATCAATATATCAACGAACGGCTCCTCGGAGCGGTCGTGGCCGAGCAGGATCGCCGGTAGCCCGCGCAAGGCAAGGTCTTGCGCCACGTGGTAGCCCGCCTCGCCCGTCACGACAACATCTGCGCCCGCGGCGATGGCGAGCTCTCCAAAGTCGCCCAGGGAGCCGCCCAAAATGGCGACGGTTCGGCACGGGTGCTCGGCTTCACCCCAAACGCGCGGGTTGCTGCCGAAGGCCGTGGCAGCACGGGTGGCAAGATCGCGCAGCGTGCACGGGTCGTTGAGCGTTGCAAGTGCGCCCAGGCCGGTGGCTTCGGGGTCGTCCACGTGCTCCAGTGAGCTCACGGGTGCGGCACCCAGCAGCTCGCTCAGGCAGAGGCAGGCTTCGTGCGAGCGGTCCAGGTTGGTGTGGAGCGAGATAATGCTCACGCCGCATCGGGCCGCCTCATAGAGCGCCGCGCTGCACTGGGGACGCGTGGCATCCGCCGGACAAAACGCCTCGGGCGCCTTGATATAGATGGGGTGATGCGTCAGCAGCACGTTGGCGCCGGCCTCCTGGGCGCGGTGCACATTGGCTTCGGTCGCATCGAGTGCGCAGGCAACACCGGTAATCTCCGCGGCAGGGTCGCCGACGGAGAGTCCTACATGGTCCCAACTCTCGGCATCGGTCTTGGGATAGCGTGCCAGCAGCGCGCGCTCAAGCTCGGCGGCGATCATACGGCACCCACGATCGAGAGGAGCGTCTTGGCGAACTCATTCAGATCGGCCGGATTCACGCGGTCATCGAAGGAGATGCGCAGTGCGCCCAGCGCCTGCTCGCGACCGATGCCCATCGCGCTCAAAACGTGGCTGGGGTCCATGCTGCCGCTCGAGCATGCCGAACCTGCCGACACTTCAAAACCGGCGGCATCGAGCTTGATGATAAGCTCCTCGGAGTCCATTCCGTCAATGTAGATCGATACCATGCCGGGCAGACGGTCGACATGTGCGTAGTCTCCCATGGTGGCGTGAATGCGCGGATGAGCCGTAAGCGTGGCGTAGAGCTTGTCGGAAAGGGCTTGCAGCTTCTCGCGTTCCTGAGCCACATGGGGTGCCAGCGTGCGGGCGGCAGCGGCAAAGGCCAGCTGTGTGCGCAGGTCCTGCGTGCCGGCGCGACGTCCGGCTTCCTGTCCGCCGCCAAAGATGCGGGGACGCAGTGGCGTGCGGGTCTTAACGTAGAGCGCGCCGGAGGCAACGGGACCGCCAATTTTGTGGGCTGCGACGGACATGGCGTCGACGCCTAGCTCGGTGGCATCGAGCGGAATGTGCAGATAGCCCTGGATGGCGTCGGTGTGGAACAGGGCGCCCACGGTATGCGCGGCCGCGGCAAGCTCGCGGATGGGCTGCACCACGCCGGTCTCGTTGTTGGCGACCATGATGCTCACGAGCGCCACGTCGTCGCCTAGTAGCTCGACAAGCGCGGCAGGCTCAATGTAGCCCGCGCGGCAGGGCTGCACCAGGTCGACGGTAAAGCCAGCGGCACGCAGCAGCGGCAGGTTGTCCAGAATCGAATCGTGCTCGATGGCAGATACGATCACGCGGTTGCGCTTGCGGTCGCGCTGACGGGCGCCCTCGGCAAGACCGAGCAGCGCCAGCTGGTTGGCTTCGGTGCCGCCGTTGGTCAGAACAATCTCGGACGGGCGGACGCGTGCGCCAAAGCTATGGGCGATCTCGCGACGGGCAACCTCCAGGCGCGCGGCGGCCTTGCGGCCGAGCGAGTGCAGCGAGTTGGGGTTGACGCCGGCAAGCTCGCTGTCGTCATATTCGCGCTGCGCAAGGAGCGCCTCGGCGCGCATGGGCGTCGAGGCGGCGTAGTCAAGATTCACGGGTATGCGGTTTTGACCTGCGGTCATAAGGGTTTATGCCTCCTGTGCGGCCTCATTGCCCAGCTTCTGCAGCAGCGCAACCTCGGCGGCGGGATCTTCGGACTTAAATACGGCGGAGCCGGCCACGAGAACGCTGGCACCAGCCTTGACGACCTCGGCAATGTTCTTGGAAGAAATGCCGCCGTCGACCTCGATCATGGGCGACACGCCGTGGCGCTCGCACATGGCCTTGAGCTCGTGCAGTTTGGCGATAGTGCCCGGGATAAAGCTCTGGCCGCCAAAGCCCGGGTTCACGCTCATGAGCAGCACCATATCGACGACGTCGATGATGCTCTCGAGCACGCACACGGGGGTGGCGGGGTTGAGCACCACACCGGCCTTGACGCCGCGCTGCTGAAGATGCGTGAGCGTGCGGTGCAGGTGCGTGGAGGCCTCATAGTGCACGGTGATCATGTCGGCACCGGCGTCGGCGTACCAATCGACCGTCTCGTCGGGGTTCGATACCATCAGGTGCGCGTCGACCGGCACGTCGGTGGAGCGCTTGACGGCCTTGAGGATGTCAACGCCAAAGGTGAGGTTGCCGGTAAAATGACCGTCCATAACGTCAAAGTGCACGTAATCGGCGCCGGCGATCTTGTCGAGCTCGCCCTTGAGGTTGGCCATGTCGGCCGAAAGGACGGACGGAGCGATTTTGATGGAACCCATGGTAGTAGCCTTTCTGCGCTAGTCGTTGAGTCCGTAGAACTCTTGAGAGGGGACGCGGTCGGTAAGAATCTCGAGCGCCCTATCCAAAGTAACACCGTTGTAGAGCGTTTGCTCCACGGCAAAGGTGAGCGGAATGTCTACGCCCAGTGAACGGGCAAGCTCGCTGACGCTGCGGGCCGCGACGGCGCCCTCAACCACCATATGCGTGCGCGTCTGATACTCGTCGAGCGACACGCCGTGGGCAAACTCGTAGCCAAAGGTGCGGTTGCGCGAGTGCTCCGAGGTACAGGTGGCAATGAGGTCGCCCATGCCGGCAAGTCCCATGCAGGTCATAGCTTGACCGCCGCGGGCATGCACCAGACGGCTAATCTCGGCCAGGCCGCGCGTCATGATGAGGGCGAGCGTGTTGTCGCCGGCACCGGTGCCGGCGGAGATGCCGCACACGATGGCGATGACATTTTTCATGGCGCCGCAGACCTCGACACCGGTCATGTCTTGCGACAGATAGATGCGGAAGGCCGTGGACAGGAGCAGGTCCTTAAAGGTCTCCCCTATCTGCGGATGTTCGCTGGCGATGACGGCGGCAGAAAGCCCGCCGCGGCAGATCTCCTCGGCATGGTTGGGGCCCGAGAGCGCCGCCACGCGCGCCTCGTTGCCGATCTCGCTGGCGATGACCTCGCTCATGAGCAGGCCGGACTCGGGCTCAATGCCCTTGGTGAGGCAGAGCACCGGGGTGTCGGCGGCGATGAAGGGGGCTGCCTGATGACATACGCTGCGCAGGTGCGTGGAGGGCACGGCAAAGATGATGGCCTCGGCGCCGTCGAGCGCCTGCACCAGGTCCGTGGTGGCGACGACGTTGCCGGGCAGCTCGTAGCCCACCAGATACCGGGGGTTACGGTGCTCGCCGTTGATGCCGGCGGCCGTCTGCTCGCTGTGGGCCCACATGGTCACGCGCTCGGCACGCGCGGCAGCAAGGCCGGCGACGGCGGTTCCCCAGGAGCCAGAGCCAATCAGCGCAACATTCATGACTCTCTCCTACTTATCGTCGGGTTCGGTGACGCGCTTGGTAAACGAGAGCTTGGACTCCTTACCGGTCATGAGCTTTTGGACATTCGAGCGATGGGCCCACACCACGGTGATGCCGATCATCGCCATACAGAACTTGAGCCCCAGGCTGCTGTACGGAAAGACCGCACAGGCAGCGATGGGAAGACCAATGGCGGCGGCAAGCGAGCCCACCGACACAAACTTGGTGATGGCGACGGCAACGATAAACATGCCCAGCAGCGACAGGCCAATGGGCCAGTACCAGGCAAGAATCACGCCCAGGCCCACGGCGATGCCCTTACCGCCGTGGAAGTTAAGGTAAGGCGAGAAGATGTGTCCCCACACGGCAGCCAGGCAAATGACGCCGAGCATCCAGTCACCGGCGGCACCGGGAGCCATGATGCTCACGGGGAAGCCATAGCCCACGCTCGCGATGAGCGGACGCGCGATAAGGACGCAGATGGTGCCCTTAAGGCAGTCGAGCAGCAGCGTGAGCGCGGCCACCTTGGGGCCGGCCACGCGCAGCGCGTTGGTGGTGCCGATGTTGCCGGAGCCCGCCTTGCGAATGTCCGTGTGGTTGAACGCGCGGCCCAGGATCAGGCCAAACGGAATCGCTCCGATAAAGAACGAGACCACGGCGCAGATGGCGGTCAGCAGGATCGGATTAAGCATCCTTTTGCTCCTTCTTCCTAAAGAAGAGTCGAATGGGCGTACCGGAAAAATCGAAGGTCGAGCGCATGCGGTTCTCCACGTAGCGCTGGTAGGTGTCGTTGACCAGGTCGCTGTGGTTGACAAAGAACGTAAACGTCGGCGGGTTGACGCCCGTCTGGGTCACGTAGTGCATGCGCAGGCGGCGCTTGCCGTCCACCACGGTGTGGCCAAACTCGCGCAGGTCGGTGAGGAACGTGTTGAGGCGCGAGGTGGAGATCTTTTGCGAGCGCGTCTTTTCGGCCGCGTCGACCATCGCCCAGATCTTCTCGACGCTGCGGCCGGTCAGGGCCGAGATGCGCAAGTACTGAGCCCAGGGAGCCATGACGCCCAGACGGCGGTCGATGGTCTCCATGCAGGCCTCGCGCTTGCGGTCGTCGTCGAGCAGATCCCACTTGTTGAGCAGCACCACGATGGCGCAGCCGCGCTCGATGGCCAAGCCCATGACCTTCTGGTCCTGCTCGGTGACGCCTACGCAGGCGTCGACGACGAGCAGCGCCACGTCGGCGCGGTCGATGGCACGCAGGCCGCGGACCATGGAGTAGTACTCGATGTTCTCGTACACGGTGCTCTTCTTGCGGATGCCCGCGGTATCGACCATGCGGTAGTGCTTACCGTTGCGCTCCACGACGGTGTCGATGGCGTCGCGCGTCGTGCCGGCAATGTTGGACACGATAGAGCGGTCGGCGCCCAGGATACGATTGAACAGCGACGACTTACCGGCATTGGGGCGGCCGATGATGGCTACGTTCAGCGCGTCGGGGAACTCATCGGCGACCTCGTCCTCTTCCTCCGGAAGCAGGGCCACGATGTCATCGAGCAGGTCGCCCGTACCGTGGCCATGCAGGGCCGAGAGCGGCGTGGGCTCGCCGATGCCGAGCGAATAGAACTCCCAGATGCTGTCGTTCTCGCGATCGGGGTTGTCGAGCTTGTTCACCAGCAGAAAGACCGGCTTGTCGCAGCGCTTGAGCATGCGGGCGACCGACTCGTCCTCCTCGGTGACACCGGTGCGGCCGTCGACCACAAACAGGATGACGGCGGCTTCCTCGGCGGCGGCGAGCGCCTGGTCGCGGATGGACGTTGCAAAGACATCGTCGCTCTTGAGCGGCTCGATACCGCCCGTGTCGACGATGGTGAACTCGCGGCCGTTCCAATCGGCCGTGTGATACGAGCGGTCGCGCGTGACGCCGCGGGACTCGTGGACGATGGCGTCCGAGGTCTGGGCCAGGCGGTTAACGAGCGTGGACTTGCCCACGTTGGGGCGTCCGACGACGGCGACGATAGGTTTCATCTGCTCTCCTTTAATGGGTAGGGTCAGCGGAATTAGTAGAGTCGGCAGGCACAATGCCAAGGATATGCTCCAGGGTATCGAGCAGCTCATGCGGCATGGTCGATACCACATGAACCTCGGCGCCGCGACTGGTAAGGCTTGCGAGTAAATCGTCACGATGATACTCGTCAAGCGTCATGCCGTCAGCGTTGAACATGAGCTTAGGCACAAAGAGCATAACCCCCGACAGGTCTTGGGGTAGCTGCTCCAAGATGTCGCAGGCGACGATGAGGCCGGTCACGTCCACGTTGCCGCCAAAGTAGCGGTTTTTGATAGCCGTGACGGTGCCGGCGAGTCCCTGGGGCGACTCCACAAAGCGGGCCACCGTGTCGCGTGCGCTGGTGCCCGAGAGGCACAGCAGATGCTGGCTGCGGGCGGCGATGGCCTCGCGGACGCGGGCCAGTCGCTCGGCATCGGCGGCAAGCACGTCGTCGGTCTCGTCCAGATACGAGCGGATCATGCCGATGCCGTCGTAGTACTGCGGGTAACCGTCGTAAAAGTCTGCCTCGGGAGGATCGATGCCGGCGTCCAGATAGAACTCGTCGCTCATCTGGAAGGTGTGGCGGCCAAAGCGCTCATAGGCGCGGTCCTGGTAGGGACGGATCATGGCAATGGTCTCGCGCGCTAGCTCGGGCTTGTCGCTGTAGGACCAGCTAAAACGGTTCTGATGCTTGGTAAAACCGAGCGGCACAATGCCCAGGCTTGTGATTTGCTCGTGCTCCTCGCAAAAGTGCAGGGTCTTTTCCAGCTCCTCGCCGTCGTTCATGCCGGGGCACAACACGATCTGCGCGTGAATCTCGATGCCGGCGGCCATGATGGTCTCGAGCACGTCCATGCCTCGCTGAGCGTTACGGCCCATCATACGACGGCGGACGTCGGGGCTCACAGCGTGGACCGACACGTTCATGGGACTCATGTTGCGCTGGATGACGTTTTGCACGTCCTCGTCGGTGAGGTTCGTAAGCGTGACAAAGTTGCCTTGCAAAAAGCTTAGGCGATAGTCGTCGTCGCGAATATAGAGCGTGGAACGACCGCCCTTGGGCAGCATGGTCATAAAGCAGAATACGCAGGCGTTTACGCAGGTACGCATGCCATCGAAGATGGGGCCGTCGAACTCCAGGCCCCAGTCCTCGCCGGGAAAGCGATCGAGTTCAACCGGGGTGACGGTGCCATCGCGCGGGTCGAAGACCTCAAGCTCGACGGTGTCGTCGTCGGCCTCCCAGAGCCACACGATCATGTCGGTGAGCTGCTCGCCGTTGACCGTGAGCACGCGCATGCCCGGCTCGATACCCACATCCCATGCGGGCGATTCGGGGCGCACGTTCTTAACGAGCGCGCCCTCACCCGGCTCGGGGTCGCGGCTGCGCCCGTAATCGGCCACCTCGGCGGCGTATGCGGGTACGGTCTGGTCCATGATTAGCGGCAAAGCTCCTTGATGCGCGCGACGGCGCGTTCGATGTGTTCTTGCGGGGTGGAGGCACCGGCGGTTATGCCGATGTGGTGAGCGTCGGTAAACCACGCGGCCTGGAGCTCGGAAGCTTCCTCGATGTGATGCGTGCGCTCGCAGGCGTCTGCGCAAATCTGCGCCAGGCGGCGGGTGTTGCCCGAGTTCTTGCCGCCCACCACGACCATGCAGTCGCAGCGGTTGGCAAGTGTGGCTGCTGCCTGTTGACGCTCACTCGTGGCGGCGCAGATGGTGTTGATCACACGCAACTCCTGCACGCGCGGGGTGATAGCGGCCACGACTTCGGCGAGGTTCTGCGCGGTCTGAGTGGTCTGCACAACGAGGCCCACCTTGCCCTTGAGCGACAGGGCATCGGCGTCGGCGGCACAGCTCACGACCTGCGCATCGTCGCCGGCGTGGCCCAGAATGCCCTCGACCTCGGGGTGGCCTGGCTCGCCCACGACGATCACGCGGTAGCCCTCGCGCACCAGGCGCTCGGCTGCCACATGGACCTTCTTCACGTAGGGGCAGGTGGCGTCGACCACGGTAAGGCCACGCTCGCGAGCGGCATCGATGACTTGCGGCACCACGCCGTGGGCGCGGATGATCACGGTACCGGTTGCGGCATTATCCAGGTTCTCGGCCAAGCCAACGCCCGCCTCAGCGAGCTCGCGTACCACGATGGGGTTATGGATGAGCGGGCCCAAGGTGTGGACCTGAGCGCACTCCCCTGCCTGCGGCGCGGCGGCCAGCGCCATATCGAGCGCACGCTGTACGCCGTAGCAAGTGCCGGCGTGGGCGGCGATTTCGATGGTAGGCGCGGTTGCCTGGTCGGACGCAGTCGCGGCAGTGTTCGTCACGTTCTCGCTCATGGCTAGAACCTGCCCGGGTGTTCGGCGCACAATTCGTCGCGCATGGCGTAGACGCGGTTCATGGCCTCGGACTCAAACCATTCCAGGCGCTCCGTGCGCTTAAGCCCGGCCGGTGCGTCGGAAAGCGAGATGGACTTGCCGGCGCGAATCCAGCACTTCTTGGGACGCATGAGCTTTCTGCCCGCGGGCGTGATGTCGGACCAGCCGCAGATAGCGAGCGGGTTGACGGGCGCCTTGCCCATCTGGGCGATGAGCGCAAAGCCGCCGTGGACCTCGGGCTTGATCTCGCGCGAGCGGATGCGCGTGCCCTCAGGGAAGATCAGGACGTCCTCGCCGCGCTGCAGCGCATGCTGAGCGGCGCGCAGGCACTTCATATCGGCAGTACCGCGCTCCACGGGGATGCCGCCAACGCGGCTAAAGGCCCAGCTCACAATTTTGCTCTTGGCGAACTCGGACTTAAAGATGGGGCGAATGCGGCGCCCCCCAAAGAACAGCGCCGTCTCCACGGCCAAGAGCTCGGCCATCGAGGTGTGGTTGCAGATGACCACGCTGCCGCGGCCTTCCTGGCGCTCAAACAGCAGATCGGCGTCCTCTACCTTCCAGCGCCACATGAGCTTAGAGAAAGCCCAGAGGATTGCCATGACCACGACGACGGTGCCGCGGATGAGCGCCGGAAACTCGGCGTAGGGGGCGCTGTAATAATCCTCGGGCGTCTGCTTAAACAGGCGCATGGGCTACCTCCTTTGGTTGATGAGGTCCTCGATGATGCGTACAACCTCGTCGATGGCGTGGGCGGTGGAGTCGACGTGCACGGCGTCCTCGGCGGGCACGAGCGGGGCGACCTCGCGGCTGCTGTCGAGCTTGTCGCGCTGCTTAAGGGCGTCGAGGGTCTCGTCGACCTCGGCTTCGAGCTGCTCGGACGTGAGCGGCTGGGCATCGTTTTGGTGACGCTGCAGCACGCGGCGGCGGGCGCGCTCACGCGGGTCGGCGGTCAGGAACACCTTGACCTGCGCGTTGGGGAACACGACGGTGCCGATGTCGCGACCCTCGGCCACGATATCGCGGTCCTCGGCGGCGCGGCGCTGGTGGATGAGCATGGCGGCGCGCACGCCCGGGTAGGCCGAGACCTTGGACACGTTGGCGTCAACCTGCGGGGTTCGAATGGCAGCCGAGGCGTCCTGGCCGTCAATGGTCAGGCGCGTGTCCTCGCCGGTGCCGTTGGTAAAGCGAATCTCGATCTGCTCGGCGAGGGCGTCGATGGCCGCCTCGTCGTCCAGGTCGATGTCGCGGTCGAGCGCGGCGAAGGTGACGGCGCGATACATGGCGCCCGTGTCGAGCTTGTTAAAGCCCAGCTGGCGGGCGATCTCCTTGGCGATGGTGGACTTGCCGGAACCGGCGGGGCCGTCGATGGCGACGATCATGCAATGCTTCCTTTCAATGTTTGACGTGCTGGTATGGTTCGCGGGCTTTGGGGCGCGGCGGGTTGCCTAGCCCGTGTAGCGCTCGCGATAGGTGTTGCGCTTGGGTGCGGAGCCGTGGCTGCCGTGGTGACGCGTGCGGCTGGCGGTGTTGGTCGCACGCGAGGCGCCGCGCTTGAAGCTGGCCTGCTTGGGCGGGATACCGCCGGCCTTGAGGATCTGCACCTCGCGCTCGGTGAGCTCGCGCCACGAGCCCTTGGCTACGCCCTCGAGCTCCAGGCCGGCAAAGTTGCAGCGATGCAGACGGATTACCGGATGGTGAATCTTGCTCAGCATGCGCTTAACCTGGTTCTTGCGACCTTCGCGGATGATGACCTCGACGGCGGTGGTGCCGGGCTTGACGCCCTGTGGCGCCACGGCCTCGGCCTCGCGTGCGGTGATGACGCGGCAGATTGCCGGCTGGCATAGGCCGTCGTCGAGCTCGATGCCATGGCGGAGCGGGTCTAGATCGCGTTCGGTCAGCTGCCCGTCAACGAGTGCCTGGTAGGTCTTATAGACATGCTTGCTGGGATGCAGCAGGTCCTGCGACAGGTCGCCGTCGGTGGTAAAGAGCAAAAGGCCCGTGGTGTCGCGGTCCAGGCGACCCACCGGGAAAAGTCCCGGAAAGCGGTCGCGGGGGACCAGGTCGGCCACACAGGGGCGCTCCTGCGGGTCGCTCATGGTGGTGAGGTAGCCGGTCGGCTTGTAAAGCATCAAGTACACGGCACCCTGGTTGAGCTTGACGGGCATGCCGTCGACCTCGATATGGTCGCGGTCGACATCGACCTTGGTGCCCAGCTCGGTCGCGACCAGCCCGTTGACGGTCACGCGGCCGGCGGTCATTAGGTCCTCCGAGCCGCGGCGGCTCGCCACGCCCGCGCGCGCCAAAAAGCGCTGCAAGCGCATGGTGTGCGGGTAGACGGACTGGGCGTCGGTCGCGGGCGCTGTGCCGTCCGTGGCGCGCGTCTCCCCTACTTCGTTAGTCCTCGTCATGCAAATCCTCCGAGGTCACGTCGACGACCAGAGTCTCCAAGTCCTCGACTGCCTCAACATCTTCAACATCGGTATCGAGCAGTTCGCGCTCTTCGTCTAGGTCCTCGGCCTGCTCCTCGAGCGTGGACTGAATACTGCGGCCGCTCAGGCGCTCGCGGATAAACTGGCGCGACTGCTCGTCGGGGGCAAACTGCTCCAGATCGGGCAGGTCGCGGGTGGAACGCAGGCCGAACTTTTCCAAGAAGGCGTTGGTCGTGCCGTAGATGATGGCCTGACCGCGCTGGGGGTCGCGGCCGAGCTCGCGCACCAGACCCTTGTCGACGAGCGACGCGATGACGCCGTCAGAATTGACGCCACGGATGCCCTTGACTACCTCGCGCGTCACGGGTTGGTGGTATGCGATGACGGCCAAGGTTTCGAGCGCCGCCTGCGACAGCTTTTGCGTGTCCCAGCTCAACACATAGGCCTCGACCACGTCGTGGTAGGCGGGGTGCGTAAACAGGCGCCAGCCGCCGGCGACCTCGCGCAGCTGAAAGCCGCGGTTGGCCTCCTCGTACTCAACCTTGAGCTCGGCGAGCAGCGATGCGCATTCGCCGGGGGCGATATCCAGTGCGCCGGCCAGCGCGGGCGCACTCACCGGGTCGCTCGACACCAGCAGCAGCGCCTCGAGGGCGCCTTTGAGGCTGTTTGCCTCCAGCGTGGAAAGGGTTGACATGGTTGCGGCTCCTATTCGGTGAGCTCGGGGCCCTCGCCGGGCACGTATGCCTCGGCGCCCTCGATTCGGTTGATGCAGATGGTTCCAAAGATCTCGTCCTGGCTCAGCGTGAGCGAGCCGCGCTTGGCGAGCTCCAGCATGGCCAGGAAGGTGACGACGAGCTGCTCGGTGGTGGCATCGCCGTCCAGTAGCTCGCGGAAGGTGCAGGTTTGGTGCGCCATGGTAAAGCGGTCGACTGAGGCTACGGTCAGGTCGAGCGGCACGCGATGCGGCGCCACGTGCTCGGCCTCCAGCAGGAAGGTCTGGCGCTTGCCGTCCAGGTCGGCACAGATGACGGCGAGGCCGCGCAGGGTGATGCCGGCCAGATAGTCGGGCATTAGGCCCAAAAACTCCGGGTCGGGACCGGCCACACGCGGGCGCATGCGGCTTTCGGCCTGCATGCGGGCACCGAGGGCCGCCGCCGCGCCCTTAAACTGCTTGTATGCAATCAGGCGCTGGATCAGGACCTCGCGCAAGGCGTCGCCGTCGAGCGCGCTGAGCTCCTCGAGGTCTTCGTCGAACTCGTCATCGTCGTCATCGACTTTGCGCGGGGCCTCCTGCGGCACCAGCGAGGCGGCCTTGATGTCCAAAAGGGTCGCCGCAACCAGCAAAAAGTCGCTCGCCACGTCCAGGTCCAGCGCCTCGATGCGCTCGGCCTCGGCCAGGTATTGCTCGGCCACCTCGCTGATGGAGATGGCGCCGATATCTACTTTTTGGCGGGTTACCAGCTGCAGGAGCAGGTCGAACGGTCCGCTGTAGACCTGCGTCGACACGCGATACGACATTTTCGACCTCCTTTGACGGCGCCTTCGCGGCGCGGTTTGGGTGCATGTTGCGACCGTTTTGCACGGTCGACCTGTAAGTTTACCCTAGATGCCGGCGATTGCGAAGTTGAGCAGCTGCTCAGCAAGCGGATACACGGTAACGTCGAAATAGCGGCCGATTACATCGATGCCGGTCCACATAGGCAGCAGGTATAGAACCAGGATGAGTATGGGCATAGCGTATTGCTGCAGGTGGTAATAGTTGTTGAGCGCCTTGCCCTTGAGGAAGGGCACGATGATCGACGAGCCATCAAGCGGCGGAATCGGAATGAGGTTAAAGAACGCGAGCGACAGGTTGACCACGATAAACGTGGCGCCGAAGTTCATAATTTGGGACGCCACGGCAAAGGACATGCTGGCGTAGAGGCTGCCGTACGTTGCGTGCATGAGGGCGGCCGCGAGGCACGCGAGTGCGATATTCGATGTGGGGCCGGCTACGCTCACCAGGACCTCGTCGCGCTTGGGGTGCTTGAGGTTGTTGAGATAGACGGGCACGGGCTTGGCGAAGGCGAACACGGGACCGCCTGCGGCGAGCATGAGCAGCGGCAAGATGATGGTGCCAAACGGGTCGATATGGTTGAGCGGGTTGAGCGATACGCGTCCGCGCGAGCGCGCCGTTTTGTCGCCGAGAGCCCAGGCCGCGGCGGCGTGCGCGCTCTCGTGAATGACGATGCCAACGATGACGGCGACGGCGCTGGCGAGCAGGTTCATGATGTAGCTGCTGGACATGGCGCTCTCCTAGCGGACGCGGCGCGAGGCGCGCGTGAGCAGGTAATCGGCCACAAACAGGATCACAGCGACGATGGCGTAATCCAGGCGGAACACGCCGCCAAAGGGCGACGTGATGACGCCGTAGCCGGCGATGGCGCTCGGCAGCGCGCGCGAAAGCTCAACGACAAAGCCCACGATCTGCAGCTTGGCGGTCAGGCCGCTAAAGCACAGCAGCACGGTCATCGCGCTCATAAAGATGCCGCAGATGCGACAAGCGATAGCGATGATGCTCATCGCCACAGCAGTGGCCTTACGAGAGTTCACGCGCGGTCTCCTCTTCGATCTGGGTGGAAAGCTCCAGCCATTCGTCCTCGAGCTTGGGAAGCTCTTGCTTAAGGCCGTTATATTCCCCCAGCGCCGCGTTGAACTTATCCTGATCGGCATAAAGCTCTTCGCTTGCCATCAATTCCATAAGCTCGTCATAGCGGGCGCGCTTTTTATCGAGCTCCGTCTCGATCTTCTTGAGCTGGTTGCGCACGCCCTTGAGCTTTTTGTTGAGTGCGGCGCGGGCCTGGGCCTCGGCGCGCTTTTGCTCCTTGGTCTTTTTACCCTCGGTCGGCTTGGGGGCCGCGGCGGGGCTGCTGGCCTGGACGGCGTTGGCAGGCTTGGTGCTCTTGCTCGCCGCCGGCGCGCTCTCCCCTGCCGCCTCGGCGGCGGCGCGGGCTGCGAGGTCCTCGCGCTTGTAGAGGTAGTAGTCGTAGTCGCCATCGTAGACCGTGACCTTGCCGTCGCGGATGTCGATGATGCGGTTGGCCACGGCGCGTACCAGGTGCTCGTCGTGGCTGATCAGCACGATGGTGCCGGGGAAGTTTTGCAGGGCGTTCTCGAGCATGTCCACCGAGTCGATGTCCAAGTGGTTGGTGGGCTCGTCCAGGCACAGGAGCGCCTCGGGTGCCACGAGCATCTTTGCCAGGGCCAGACGAGCCTTTTCGCCGCCGGAGAGGACGCGGACCTGCTTTTCGATTGCGTCGTTGTCGCTAAACAGGAAGGCACCAAGCAGACTGCGCTGCTGGGGCACGGTCCACTTGGGCGTGACGGTATCGATCTCTTGCAGGACGGTGTTGGACTCGGTCATGCCCTCGAGCGCGTGCTGGGCGTAATAGGCCACGCCCACGTTGGTGCCCAGGTCGCGGGTGCCGGTGGTGGGCGGCTCCAGGCCGGCGAGGATCTTCATGAGGGTGGACTTGCCGGCGCCGTTAGGGCCGACGAGCGCCACGTGCTCGCCGCGGTAGAGCTTGAGGTCGATGTCGCTGTAGATGTGTTTGTTGCCGTAAGACTTGGATACGCCCTCCAGGCCCACGACCATATCGCCGGAGCGCGGCGGGTCGGGGAACTTAAAGTCGATGTGCTTGTGGCCTTCGGGCAGAATGACGAGCTCCTTTTTGATTTGCTCGATCTTACGGATGCGCTCCTGGGCCTGGGCAGCTTTGGTGGGCTTGTAGCGGAACTTGTCGACGAAGACCTGCATGTGCGCGATGTCGCGCTCCTGAGCGGCACGCTTGGCGCGCATCTGCTCCAGGTTGTCCTCGCGCTGTTTAAGGTAGCTGCTGTAGTTGCCGGTGTAGGTGGTCACGCGGCGGTTCTCGAGCGCGGCCACGTGGTCGACGCAGGCGTCCATAAAGGCTCGGTCGTGGCTGACGATGAGGACGGCGCCGTCGTAGTTAGCGATAAAGCCGCGCAGCCATTGGACGCTTTCGAGGTCCAGGTGGTTGGTGGGCTCGTCTAGAAGCAGCAGGTCGGGGTGGCGCAGGAAGAGCTTGGCCAGCGCGATGCGCATCTGCCAGCCGCCCGAGAACTCGGAGCACGGGCGCTCAAAGTCGGTGACCTTAAAGCCCAGACCGGACAGGATCTTGCGCGCGTTGCTCTCGAGCTCGTAGCCGCCCAGGTGCTCAAAGCGGTCCTGGACCTGTCCGTACTCGTTGAGGAGTGCGTCGACGTCCTTGCCCTGTTCGGAGAGCTCGGTGATTTGGGCCTGCAGCTCGTTGGCGCGCTCGCCCATGCGTCGAATCTCCTTGGCCGCGGCCATGACCTCGGCAAGGATGGTGGTGTCCTTTTGCTCCAGGTTGGTTTCCTGCTCTAGGTAGCCTACCTGGCAGTCCTTGGCGTACTGGACCTGGCCAGCGTCGGGGCTGTCGATGCCCATGATGATTTTGAGCATGGTGGTTTTGCCGGCTCCGTTGGGGCCCACGAGCGCGAAGCGCTCGCCGGGGTTGATCTGAAAGGACGCGCCGCTAAAGAGGACGCGTGCGCCGAAGCTTTTTTCGATCTTGTCGACCAGGAGGATCATGGTGCCGCCTTTGATCTTGTTTGCCTATATGAAAAAAGGCCCCAACTTGCGTTGGAGCCTCATTCAATGCTCGGGTGGAGACGAGGGGGATCGAACCCCTGACCTCTTGACTGCCAGTCAAGCGCTCTCCCAGCTGAGCTACGCCCCCGTGCGAAGAAGTACTATACGGGAACTCGGACGGCGATGCAAGGACATTTTTGGAATAACTTTCCGGGGGCGCGGGCGCCGGAGTCCCGCGGGGTCGCGACGGCGGAGACCAGCGCCCGCCTATCAGGCTCCACTCCGGTCGCCCCCGGGATCCCCGCCACGAAACCGGCCCATCTACTACGTTTGGGCGACATCCCCCGACCATGGCGTCTCGGGCAAGAATAAAACCGCAGGTAGACGGCCTGCGGTTTTCGCGAAATACGGGGTATGGTCGAGGGGTCGGGGTTAAACGTAGTAGATGGGCCGGTTTCGTGGCGGCGGCATCGCAGGCAGCCGACCGAGGACGCCCGGAAATGAGTAAGCAGGCTATTTGCAAGTGAAAACTAATGCCATGAAAAAACAGGCCAGACATATTGCCTGGCCTGTTGAAAAACCTGGTGGGCCCTCCGGGATTCGAACCCAGAACCCAGGGATTATGAGTCCCCTGCGCTAACCGTTGCGCCAAGAGCCCTTATAAAGTGGCGCTTGCAGTTGGGGTGGCAGAACAGCCTCCAACGCTTTGAACCACGATGTGAAATACTACCATGCGCGCGGCACCCGTTCAACGCACGATCTTGTCGACCGGGAGGATCATGCTGCCGCCTTTGACCTTGTGTGCCTATATGAAAAAAGGCCCCAACTTGCGTTGGAGCCTCATTCAATGCTCGGGTGGAGACGAGGGGGATCGAACCCCTGACCTCTTGACTGCCAGTCAAGCGCTCTCCCAGCTGAGCTACGCCCCCGTGCGAAGAAGTACTATACGGGAACTCCG
>NZ_JADMRH010000017.1:0-2258 GCF_015560135.1 Collinsella aerofaciens | reverse complement strand
CTGACCTCTTGACTGCCAGTCAAGCGCTCTCCCAGCTGAGCTACGCCCCCGTGCGAAGAAGTACTATACGGGAACTCCGACGGCGATGCAAGGGCAATTTTGGAAAATTTCGCAGTCGCGGCGCGGGCCGCCATCCGCCAAACGGCCGTCTTGCCGGCGCCGGGTCCATTACCGGGGCCGATCGCGCTCCCGCCCACCCGGCGATTTCAAAACCATGCCGGTTTACGGGGCCGGGACGGGAACCCCCGAGCATGCCGTAATCGGTAAAATCAAAACCGCAGGTAGACGGCTTGCGCATTCCGTGAAATGCAGGGCATGGACGGCCGGTCCGGGTCCAGCCCCGTAGTCCGGCATGGTTTTGAAATGACATTAATTCACTAACATGCAAATTAGGTAGTTCTAGCGCCTTGTCGCTGGCTAATTTCCGATTTCCAACCAGTTGCACAAAACATTTGCTCGCAGTCTCGTCTCGGCGCACTTCATTGCCTCGGTTTTGGCTTTATAGCGAATCCCTAAACGGTCGCAGACACTTCTGACTATGGTGTCTAGCTGCTTTGAATTGTTGAGCATATCGTGAGTCACCAGGAATACATCGAATCCCATGCTCTGCAACGCAGTCATGCGTTCCGCATCGTGGTCAAGTATTGCACCTGAGCCATGAATGACTTCACCTTGGATTTCGATAATTGCCCCTTTAATAAGAATCGGATTTACGATCACGATATCGCCGTAGCAGACCTTTTGACCTGCAATGTTTTGCGCCGATATGGAAAGAGGAGTGAAGTCGTTGACATAAACGTTCGTGAAGCCCGCGCCGCCAAGACGCCGCGGACGGTTTAGAAGCAAGATTCCTGCAACCTCGAGTGGAGACGCAGCAATGCCGATAACCTGCTGAGTGGCATCATAAAACTGCTTTCCCCACATTTGACTTTTGACCTTGTCGGCGAACCGATGCAGATCGCTTAGCTCGATGAGCGGCTTTCTCATCCAAAGAGAAGTGCCTTTGAGTTTCGTAACCTCTCTTCCATCCTCACGCTTGTTCGTTTGGCCTTCTTTATCTGTGGCCTTTACGGTTGCGCGGGCGTAAACTCGTTTCCAAGGAATCTCGTCTTCGCCTTCTCCAAGTTCGAACAGATCCTGCGTGCTGGAATTGCGATTCTCCTTTAACGCGATTTTTAACTGCATTTCGACAGCGGGGGTCGGCTCGAAAACAGAAAACCAGCCGCAAAGTTCGTACATAGCCAGTACGAGATCTATTTGGGACACAAAGCGTGTCATAGTAAATAACGTGTTAAGCGGATTGGTGACACTAAAGCCTAAATTAGTGTCGATTGTTGTGCCGGCATCCGATGCCCCTTCCCAGCGAATAGTAGAGCGCAATCCCGAGTGGTGATTACAACAACCTGGCGAAGCAACAGCGATAATCGGGGTCTTGAGGACTTCGGTTACAAAAGGGGCTTGGGATAGAGCTCGCCAGCCGTCTTCGGAGTTGGGCAGGCGCGGGTAGAGATTGCGCACCTGCGGTGGGCAGCGCCAATAGCGGAATGCAGTGTTTGCGCAGACGATTTCGTCCATTTGCGCCTCCCCTGGTATTGGCCGTAGGCCATGCGGTTGTGGTCGTGGACGATTATCTACTGGGGCATCATGCGGGTAAGTACCGGAAGCTGACCAAACGCTGACCAAAAAATGGATGGGATGTGTTGAAAGGCTGTCACGAGGCGTGAATGTGCTGGTACGAGCTGTGAGCCAGTGGTCTTTTTCTCCACAATTGCGTATGAATCATGCAAAGAATTCGTTGAAAGAGCGCGTGAACTATTTTCAAAATGTTCGACGACGTCACTCTATAGTTGTCAACGAACGAAAATTATATTCAATATGTAGGAACTATGAAGGGTTTGCGTTCAATAAAAAATAGGACCCCATGCTAATAAAAATCGAAAATTTGGTGTCACTTTTGGTGTCACCCTTGGTGTCAAAAGAAAAAGGCCAGAGGCTTAACACCTCTAACCTGCGTTTTTGATGGTGGGCGATACAAGATTCGAACTTGTGACCCCATCCGTGTGAAGGATATGCTCTACCCCTGAGCCAATCGCCCGTCGCCTTTCGGCAAAAGAGATACTAACATAGCCGTGCGTGGTTTACCAAGAACTTTTTGCCCCCGATTTTAAATTCGTGGGTGCTCCTTGATTATCGACTTCATCCGAACACCTCCCACATTCATCCGCACATGTACGGATGAATGTGGGAACCCGATACCC
>NZ_JADMRH010000016.1:0-51052 GCF_015560135.1 Collinsella aerofaciens | reverse complement strand
GCCGTTTGGCCCCACCCGCATAGCGGGTGGTTTCTGATGCGGCGCGCTGCGCGCCCCGCACAGGCTAAAGCCCGTAATCAAAAAGGGTGGCCGGATAATCCGACCACCCTTAGACATTATGCGATGCCGCGATTTACTTGCGGACAACCTTGACGATGGCGTCGCCGGCGGCGACAGCGGAATCAGCCTCGACGGCGAGCTCAACATCGGCAAACTCGGCGGTGTTGGACACGGCCACGACGACGCAGTCCTTGTAACCGGCAGCGGCGATCTTGGCGCGGTCGATCTTGAGCATGGGCTGGCCGGCCTTCACGACATCGTCAGCCTTGACGAAGCCCTCGAAGCCGTCGCCGTTCATGTTGACGGTATCGACGCCAACGTGCACCAGAACCTCGATGCCGCTATCGGACTGCAGGCCCACAGCGTGACCCATGGTGACGGTCACCTTGCCGTCGCAGGGGGCATAGACCAAATCGTCCTCGGGCCACACGGCGCAGCCCTTGCCCAGAACCTCGCCACCAAAGACGGGATCGGGCACGTCGGCCATCTTGATGACCTTGCCCTTGACGGGCGAGCACAGCACGTCGGCGCCGGCAGAAGCAGAGATGGAGGCCGGAGCAGCGGCAGCCGCGGGCTCAGCCTTCTTCTTGAACATGTCAAACAGACCCATACGTTTTCTCCTCTTGATTAAGCGCAACGTTATGCGCATGCCTATGGTGATTATAGTGCCAAATGGCCAAATTGCTAAGGTAAGAGCTCGAGTCGAGAGCCCTTCCAGGCCCTTCCCAAAACCTTTTCCCCAGTGGCACTCATATTGTCGATTAATCCAAGCCCTCGGTACCGTTGGACTTGATGATCTTCTGGTAGGCGTAGAAGCTGTCCTTGCGGCGGCGCTCGTAGGTGCCGGTGCCGTCGTCGTACTTATCGACGTGGATGAAGCCGTAGCGCTTGCGCATCTCGCCGGTGCCGGCGGACACCAGGTCGATGGGGCCCCACCAGGTGTAGGCGATCAGGTCAACACCATCGGCGACGGCCTCGCCCATGGCCTTGATGTGGCTCTGCAGATAGGCGATGCGGTACGGATCGTGAATGGAGCCGTCCTCCTCGACCTCGTCGTAAGCGCCCATGCCGTTCTCGACCACCATCAGCGGAATCTCGTAGCGGGCGTAGATCTCGTTGAGGGCGATACGCAGGCCCAGCGGGTCGATCTGCCAACCCCAGTCGGTGGACTCCAGGTAGGGGTTCTTGCCGCCAAAGGTCATGTTGCCCTCGGTCATCTCGTGGTCCTTGTGGGTGCCCACGGTACCGGACATGTAGTAGCTAAAGGTGTAGAAGTCGACCTTGCCGTCGGCGATATCCTGCAGGTCGCCGTCCTCCATCGCGAGCTCGACGTCGTTCCCGGCCCAGAAGCGCTTGGCGTAGAACGGGTACTTGCCGCGCACCTGCACGTCGGAACAGTACCAGTTCATGGAGTTCATCTGCTGCTGGGTGGCGAACACATCGACCGGATCGCACGTGGCGGCGTAGGAGAGGATGAAGCAATCCATGTTGCCCATCTTGAACTGCGGATAGTGCTCGTGGGCGTAGCGCACGACGCGGCCGCTGGCCACGAACTGGTGATGCAGGGCCTGGAAGCGCTGCTGGGCGGTGGTCTTGATGGCGCTCGCCGGGCCCTCGAATCCCTGGATCAGGCCGGTCTCCATCATGGCGCCCATGTCCATGGTGCCGCAGTTGATCTCGTTGAAGGTCAGCCAGAACTTCACCTTGTCCTGATAGCGGTCAAAGACGGTCTGGCAATACTTCTCAAAGAAGCCGATGAGCTCGCGGCTTGCCCAGCCGTTGTACTTCTCGACCAGGTGATAGGGCATCTCGTAGTGCGAGAGGGTCACGAGCGGCTCGATGTTGTGAGCGCGCAGGCAGTCGAAAACGCGGTCGTAGAAGGCGAGGCCGGCCTCGTTGGGCTCGGCATCGTCGCCGTTGGGGAAGATTCGGCTCCAAGAGATGGACATGCGGAACATGTTGAAGCCCATCTCGGCGAACAGCGCGATATCCTCCTCGTAGTGATGGTAGAAGTCGATGCCGTCATGGTTGGGGTAGAAGCGGTTGGGGTCGATGTCGATCGTGATCTGACGCGGCTCCTTATAGCTGCCGCCCAGGAAGTGGTCGTCGACGGAAGCGCCGCGGCCGTCCACGTTCCAAGCGCCCTCAAACTGGTTGGCGGCAGTGGCGCCGCCCCAATAGAAACCCTCGGGGAACTTGATGTTTGCCATGAGCATCTCCTTTGCATCGTGGGTCGATAAGCCGAGTATCGCCCACGCGGGAGACATGCGGAGGCGGGGGCGCCAAACCCGATACTTCTTTTCGCAGCGGCACCCCGCCGCCTGCCCGCCCCTGACACTTCCTGACACCTGCCAAAAAGGGACAGGTTTATTTTGGTCGGTTTTATCTGGGAAAACGCTGACGATAGGCAGCCGGCGTGCAGCTATAGCGCTCGGCAAACTTTTTGTAGAAGAAGCTCATGTTGGCATAGCCCGCCTCGCGCGCAGCCGCCTCTGCCGTGGCACCGGCGTCGAGCAGTGCCGCTGCGCGCGCCAGGCGGCCCTCCTGCACGAGCTGCATGAATGTGCGGCCTGTCTGACGCTTGAGTAGGTCGCTTGCGTAGTTGGGGCTCAGGTGCAGATGGCGGGCGAGGTCGTCGAGCGCGCAATCGCAGGCGTGACGCTCGATATAGCCCATAGCAGCCGCGACCTGCGCCGATGGCAGCGCGGGCGCGTCCGACCGCAGAAGACCGGCCTCGTAGCTTTGCATGAGCTCGACCAACAGCAGCTCAAACAGCCTCGAGACAATCTGGGGGCTCGCCGGCGTGGGGTCCAGACGCTCGCACAGCATCTCCTGCATGTAGCGGCGCACGCGACGGCTGCCGCCCGTATGGAAATGCACGTGTCCGCGGTGGTCGGTTTCGTCCGTGAGGGCGTTGAGCAGGAACCGCGAGACCGCGCTTGTGGGCGAAAGGCTTTGCTCCAGGCTACGGCGCAGCATTGGCCGCGAGATGATGACGCTCAGCATTATGTCGTGCTCACCGAGCTCGCCAACAGCATGTGGGCAGGCGGCATCGAGCAGGAGGACTTCGTTTTGAGCGAGCATGAGCGGCGCGCCGTTGACGATCTGCGGCGCTCGTCCTCGATAGACATAGCTGATTTCGACATAATCGTGCACGTGTTCCGGCACAGGATTGAAGCGCGAGTTGCGAACAATCGATAGCCCCTCGGGCATGCCTTCTTGGTGCAGAGCGAGCGTTGGGTTGCCAATTTTACGAATGAATCGGCCATCAATATCTGCCTGATTACCTTGACCGAGTGCATCGCTCCAGTCGTAATGGGCGCCCGCGCGATAGGCGCGTTCACTGTCGGTCAGCTCGAGTAGCAGGTTATCCAAGCGCGCGAGCTCCATAGTGCTCCCATCGTTGATTCGGTCATATTCTGCCGTGGTTTTGATATTAGCAGGGCGGCGCGCTCGGCGTACTCTGACTTCAATGGATTTGAAAGGCCGGTTTTGGAGGAGCGTATATGGCGGCGTATTTTGAGCAGGTGCTTGGCGGCACCTACGACAACCACGTGCTTCCGTTCTTGTGGCTCAAGGGCGAGGCGCGCGAGACGATTACCGAGTATCTGGAGCAGATCGCCGGGGCGGACATCCACGAGGTTTGCCTGGAATCGCGCACGCATCCCGATTTCTGTCGCGACGGCTGGTGGTCTGACCTGCGCTTTATCATCGGCGAGTGCAAGCGCCTGGGGTTAAAGATCTGGCTGCTCGACGACGCCCACTTCCCCACAGGCTATGCCAACGGCGCGCTTGCGGGCGATGGCGTCGACCCCGCGCTCAAGAAAACCGTGCTCAAGCATCGCACGATTACGGTTGTTGGTCCCCAACCGTCCACGACTATCAAGCTCGGTAATCTCATGGACCCCACCGAGCGCTTTGTGGGCGTGGCAGCTTTTGATGCCGCTGGTGCGCCGCTCGACCTTGCGCTCGCTGTTGAGCAAGGAGACGATGGAACGCCCGCCCGCTTGCGTTTTGACGCCCCCACCGGCGTCACTACGATCGTGCTGTACGCCACCAGCCAAAAGACCGGCTTTCGCGATGAGTACATCAACATGGTCGACGCCGCCTCGTGCCACGCGCTCATCGACGCCGTCTACGAGCCCACGTTTGAGCATCTGAGCGACGAGTTTGGCAAAACGATCTTGGGCTTTTTCACCGATGAGCCCGGCTTTATGAACGAGAAGGGCACCACGCTCGACGATGCTTCTACCAGCAGTTTTATCGGGCGAGGCGACCTAGCGCTGCCGTGGTCGAACGAGCTTGCCCACCGCCTGCGCGATGCGCTTGGCGAGAATTGGCTTGCTAAGTTGCACGGCCTTTGGACGCGCGAGGCAAACGGCGCCCAGGTTCGCCACGCCTATATGGACCTTGCTACGCAGCTCTACCGCAGCTGCTTTGACGAGCAGATTGGCGGTTGGTGCCGCGCGCACGGCGTCATGCACATTGGCCACGTGATCGAGGACAAGAGTTGTCACACGCGCCTGGGTCAGGGCGCTGGGCACTACTTCCGCGCGGTCGCAGGACAGGACATGGCCGGTGTCGACGTGGTCATCAACCAGCTTGCCCCCGGAATTGACCGCGGGCGCTACAGCTACTTCCACGGCGCATGGAACATGGAGTTCTTTACGTACGCGCTTGCCAAGCTGGGCTCTTCGGCCGCGCGCCTCGACCCCAAAAAGCAGGGGCGCTGCATGGCCGAGGTCTTTGGCGCCTTTGGCTGGCACGAGGGCCTGAGCGAGATGAAATGGATTGCCGACCATATGCTCGTCCGCGGTATTAACTGGTTTACGCCGCACGCGTTTAGCATGGCGCCCTTCCCCGATTGGGACTGCCCGCCGCACTTTTACGCGCACGGCAACAACCCGCAATGGCCGCACTTTGGCCAGCTCATGCGCTATATGAATCGCACGGCGACGCTCCTTTCGGAAGGCGCTGCCGCTCGCCCCGTCGCCATTCTGTACCATGCCGACGCCGAATGGGCCGGCAACGCCATGCCCGTCGAGCGCGTGGCGGCCGAGCTCACGCGCGCGCAGATCGATTTTGACTTTGTGCCTGCCGAGGCTTTTGAGGATGAGGGGCGTTACGAGGTTTCGATTGCCGATGGAATGCTGGCTGTTAACGGCTGTCGCTACCAGGCGTTTGTCATGCCGGGCGCCTCGTTTATTGGCGCGGCTACAGCGGAAGAGGTGAGGCGCATGATGGCCGCGGGTGTCACGGTGCTCGCTGCTGACGAAGTGCCCGGCGCTCTTTATGACGCGGATGGCGCAGCCGATCTGGACGGGCTTACGGCAACGCCACTTGCCGATGTGGCGGACGCGCTGGCAGACGCGGGGCTGCAGACCGTTGTGACCGATAGGCCACAGCCCTGGCTGCGCGCACTTCGCTACGAGCGTGCCGGCGAGACCTACGTCATGTTGGTCAACGAGCACCCACGTGAAAGCATTTGCTGCACGGTTTCGCTTCCGCAAGACAAGTGTCTTTGCGGAACGCGCCTCGACCTGCTGAACAGCACCAAGCCCGTTGCGTTTGACGGCGTGCTGGAGCTGGCGCCTTACGAGAGCTGCGTTGTTGTTCTGGAGGCAAGCGGCGCAATCGAGCCCGCGGACTGCACCGACACGAGCACACGTGCAACGCTCGCCCTCGACATCAGCCACCCCTGGACCGTCGCCCTCTCCCCTGCCGGCAGCGATGGAACCTTTGGCGAGCCGCAAAAGCTCGAGCGCCTGTGCGACCTCACGGCCGAGCAGTTCCCCGGCGTATGTGGTACGTTCCGCTATCGCACGTCGTTCGAGCTGGCCGACGACCTCGCCCACACCGTCATTGACCTAGGGGATGTCTACGAAGTCGCAACGCTCACACTCGACGGACAAACGCTCGGCACGCGCATCTGCCCGCCCTACCGCTTTGCGACAGGCGCGCTTACCGCCGGCGCACACGAGCTCGCCATCGATGTCATCAACACGCTCGACCATGCGACCTCCGACATCTTCGCCCTCACCGAGCCCGTCGCGCCCAGCGGTGTCCTCGGCCCCGTTACCCTTCTCGGGCAAAACCTGCCAAAATAAACCCGTCTCTTTTTGGCAGGTTTGGCGAGTGCGGGAGTTCGAATGGATATCAAACGCAAGATTACCGAGGCGCAGGGCCTAACCCCTACCGAGCAGCAGCTCGGCATCTCGGCCCTTGCCATGGGCGAGGACATCCGCGGACTCTCCATTAAGGAGTTTGCCGCCCGCGCCAATGTTTCGGTCGCAAGCGTGCACCGTTTTTGCAAAAAGCTCGGCCTCGAGGGCTTTAAGGACCTCAAGGTCGAGCTTATCCGCCTGGCGACCGAAGCAGGCAACCGCCGCGACGTGGACATCAACTTTCCCTTCGATGCCACGTCCACGCCCGCGCAGGTTATGGAGCGCATGGAAGGGCTCTACCAGACCACGCTGGCCGAGACGCAGGAGCTGCTCGACCCCGCGCAGCTCGACCACGCCGCCAAACTGATCGCGAAGGCACGGCAGGTCGATATCTACACCGGCTCGCACAACCTCTATCCAGCGGGGATGTTCCGCGACCGCCTACTTTCGTCCGGCAAGAGCGCCACATGCTACAGCAGCACCGAGGCCCAGGTGCGCACGGCGCTCGCCTCGGATTCCGGCAATGTGGCGATCGTCATCTCCTACAGCGGCCTTGCACCCAACCTCAAGGAAATCTTGCCGATCCTCAGCAGCCGACATGTTCCCGTCATTGTCATCGGCACACCTTATTGTGCGCGCCTGCACCCCGGCTTTGCCGCCTACCTCACGGTGAGCGACCACGAGAGCATGACGCACCGCATCACGCAGTTCGCCAGCCACATCGCCGTGCAATACGTGCTCGATTCGCTCTACAGCAGCTACTTCGCCAAAGACTACGCCCGCCGCGCCGAGTTCCTAGAGCGCTCATTCCCCTACACCCGCCTCCCCGGCCTCAAGTAAACGAGCGTGGATTTTCGGACAGTTATCAAATGAGCGTGGATAATCTCCCACTTTGAGCCCCCACACAGGCCAAAAACGGGAGATTATCCACGCTCATCTCTGACTAGTCATTGGGGACGTTCTTAAACGACTAGTCAAACAAGAACGTCCCCAATGACTACTGCCGCATCCGGGGCAAGACAACGCCGCAGGTAGAGGACGGACAGCGAGCGACGTCCAGAGCGAACAAGTTGGCATGAAAAAGGCAAGGCATAGACCTTCTGGTCATGCCTTGCCTTTTTGAATGACAAATTGTCGCTCTGGGCGGCGCGCAGCGTCGAGCCGTTACGCGGTTTGGAAAACCGCGTAACTACTCCCGGACTCCGTACTGCTCGTAGTAGGCATCGATGGCGGTCTTGAGCTCGTCATCGATGACGACCTTGCCGTCAATCTCGTGGTTGTAGAGGGTCTCGACGACCTCGGCCATGGAGACGATGCTCGCGACGGGGAAGCCGTACTTGGCCTCGATCTCCTTCTGCGCGGTGGTCACGCCGCCCTTGCCGACCTCCATGCGGTTGAGGGACACGATGAGGCCCTTGATCTCGACATCGGCAGCAGCCTTGACCTTGGGATAGGTCTCGTCGATGGACTTACCGCTGGTGGTGACGTCCTCGACCATGATCACGCGGTCGCCGTCCTGGGGCTCGTAGCCCAGCAGGTTACCCTTGTCGGCACCGTGGTCCTTGGCCTCCTTGCGGTCGCAGCAGTACTTGACCTCCTTGCCGTACAGCTCGTGGTAGGCAATCGCGGTCACGACGGCCAGGGGAATACCCTTATAGGCCGGCCCGAACAGCACGTCAAAGTCATCGCCAAAGTTATCGTGGATGGCCTGGGCGTAGTACTCGCCCAGCTTCTTGAGCTGATAGCCCGTCACGTAGGCGCCGGCGTTCATAAAGAACGGGGACTGACGGCCGCTCTTAAGCGTAAAACTGCCGAACTTAAGAACGTCGGACTCGACCATAAACTTGATGAACTCTTGCTTGTAAGCCTCCATGCGGGCTCCTCTCGTAATCGCGTACGTGCCCTCCAGTTTAGCGCAGGCAGGGCGTCGATGCGGGCGCGCTTTGGAGCCGCGACACTCTGTAAGGGCTTTGTCAGTGACGATGATTTTCCGAACAAGGGGGTTGACACGGCAAACCCCCTCGTCAAGAATACGGGCGGATTGAAACGGGTACGAGATACCCAAAGCGCGCTGCGCCCGGCCTTAAGGAGGTGTGCCATGGAAGGCAGCCATAGTCGAAAAACCTGCATGTCGCCCTCGGCACGCCGCGAGGATTCCGCGCACGCATAAGCGCCAACAGCCGATCACCAAAATCACCACAAAGGTGCCTGCCCCCCTTGTGGTGATTCGCGAGCATGACGTGAGCGACATCTAGGTTTTTTGCAATTCAATACGACACGTACGCTAACTCCCTTTAACAAGGAGGACCCTATGCTGATGCTCAAAACCGCCACGGTACTCGAAGTCATCTCCAAGCGCCGCCGCACGGCGCGCCCTGCCGCTCACGCCGGCCTTGCCAAGAACACCATCTTTGCCGCAACCCATAGCGCCGAGGACTCCCTCGTGCTGCTCGACGCCACGGCTGACGGCCTCACCGCCGGGCAGGCCGCCGAGCGCCTGGACGGCGCCGGTCCCAACACCATCGAGGCGCCGACCAAGACACTTGCCCGCCGCATCGCCGACGCCTTCATCGACCCCTTCGCCGGCATCCTCGCCGCGCTCGCGCTGGTCTCGCTCTACATCGACGTGCTCGCCGTGCCCGAGCCGCAGCGCGACCCCTCCACGGTCATCGTCATCGGCATCATGCTGCTGGTATCGGGCGGCATGAAGTTTATCCAGGAAGCACGCAGCGGCAATGCGGCAGAGGCCCTCAAGGACCTGGTCTCCAACACCTGCACCGCCCTGCGCGACGGCGAGCGCATCGAGATACCCTTCGATGAGCTCGTCCCCGGCGACGTGATCCGCCTCTCCGCCGGCGACATGGTGCCGGCCGATGCCCGCATCATCACCGCACGCGACCTGTTTGTGATCGAGTCCGCCCTCACCGGCGAAAGCGAGGCCGTCGAGAAGACCGCCGTCGCCACCGTCGTCGAAGGCGCCGACAGCTCCACGCTGCCGCTCTCCGCCTGCAAGAACATCGTCTTTACCGGCACCTCCGTGCAAAACGGCACCGCCATGGCGCTTGTCGTGGCCACCGGTTCGGACACCTACCTGGGCGGCATCGCCAAGATGCTCAACGGGCGCGGCGAGAAGAGCGCGTTCGACCGCGGCGTCTCGAGCGTCTCGATGCTGCTGGTGCGCCTGATGCTCGTCATGGCGCCGGCAGTCTTTGCCATCAACGCCGCCACCAAGGGCAACGTCATCGATGCGCTGCTGTTCGCCACGAGCGTGGCCGTGGGCATCACGCCGCAAATGCTTCCCGTCATCGTGACCACGAGCCTGTCGCAGGGCGCCAAGGACCTCGCCCGCCGTCAGGTCATCGTCAAGGAGCTGCCTGCGATCCAAAACCTCGGCGCCATGGACGTGCTGTGCTGCGACAAGACCGGCACCCTCACCGAGGACCGCATCGTGCTCGAGCGCTACCTCAACACCGACGGCAACGAGGACGCGCGTGTGCTGCGCCATGCGTTTTTGAACAGCTTCTTCCAGACGGGCCTCAAGAACCTCATCGACCTGGCCGTGATCGACCGCGCCGACATGACCCCTTCGGCCGTCGCGCCCGATTCCATGCTGGGCCAGAGCCTGCGCGACCGCTACACCAAGGTCGACGAGGTGCCCTTCGATTTCTCGCGCCGTCGCCTGAGCGTGGTCGTCGCCGACGCCCAAGGAAAGACCCAGATGGTCACCAAGGGCGCTGCCGAGGAAATGCTCGAGATTTGCTCCTACGTCGAGGTGGACGGCACCGCTCAGCCGCTTACCGACGAGAAGCTTGCCCAGATTCGCAAGCAGGTGGCAGGACTCAATGCCGAAGGCCTGCGCGTGATCGCCGTGGCGCAGAAGACCAACCCGCGCACCGTGGGCGAGTTTGGCATCGCCGACGAGTGCGACATGGTGCTGATGGGCTTTTTGGCCTTCCTCGATCCGCCCAAAGCGAGCGCCGCGGGCGCCGTCGCCACCCTCGAGGCCAAGGGCGTGGCGGTGAAGGTCCTGACCGGCGACAACGACCGCGTCGCCGCCACCGTCTGCGAGCAGATCGGTATCGATGCGAGCAACGTTTTGCTGGGCTCCGAGATCGACGCGCTCGACGACGCCGAGCTGGCGGAGCGCGCCGAGCAGACGCATCTCTTCGCCAAGCTCTCGCCGCTGCAGAAGGCACGCCTGGTGCGCGTCATGCGCGAGGTGCTCGGCCATACCGTGGTCTTTATGGGCGACGGCATCAACGACGCCGCCGCCATGCGTGCGAGCGACTGCGGCATCTCGGTCGACTCCGCCGTCGATATCGCCAAGGAATCCGCCGACATTATCTTGCTCCAGAAGGACCTGGGCGTGCTCGAGCGCGGCATCATCGAAGGCCGTCGCACCTACGGCAACCTGCTCAAGTACCTCAAGACCACGGTGAGCTCCAACTTTGGCAACGTGCTGTCCGTGACCGTCGCGAGCCTGTTCCTGCCGTTTTTGCCCATGAGCGCCCTGCAGCTAGTGCTGCTGTCGCTGGTCTACGAGATCGTGTGCATCGCGCTGCCGTGGGACACCGTCGACGACGCCTGGACTGCCCGCCCGCGCGCCTGGGACGCCGCGTCCATCAAGGGTTTTATGCTCGAACTGGGCCCTGTGAGCTCGCTGTTTGACATCGTGACCTTCGCCGCGCTCTTCTTTGCGGTGTGCCCCGCCGCCGTGGGCGCGAGCTGGTCCGAGCTTGCCGCCGCGGGCAATGTTGCCGGCATGGCGACCTTTGCGGCGATTTTCCAGAGTGGCTGGTTCGTCGAGTCCATGTGGTCGCAGACGCTCGTGATCCACATGCTGCGCTCCCCGCGCCTGCCAAGCCCGCGCGACCACGCCGCACCTGCGCTGTGCGTGCTCACCGTGCTGGGCCTGGCACTTGTCACCTGGCTGCCGGCAAGCCCCATCGCCGACGCACTGGGCCTCATGCCGCTGCCGCCGAGCTTCTTTGCGCTGCTCATCGGCATCGTCGCCGCCTATATTGCGCTGACCCAGCTGACAAAGCGCCGCTTCATAGCCCGCCACGCCGAACTGCTGTAACAGACAGCCCTAAGGCAAAACCACCACAAAGGTGCCTGTCCCCTTTGTGGTGGTTTTGGAGCGTTACGAGGCGTTGGTCAGGCGGCTCCAGAGCTCATCGATATCGATCTGGTCGCCGCCGCTCAAGTAGCCGGTTCGAATAAAAGCCTCATTGTAGATATAGATGTCATGAGCGCTATCGCCATCGTCTTCGGTGTCGTCGGCCATAATCACGTAGCGGTGGCCGTCAAGCGCCTTGACCAGCCAATACTGGGTATCATCGATCGTGCATTTCTCCTGCACCATCGCCGCATCGCCAATCGCGCCGATGAGCGCCCGCTCGCCCTTCGTATAGCCGCCCACCGAGAGTAGAATCGCGACGTTTTCGTCTCCGCCGCCCGGTTCAAGCTCCTCGTACTCGGACTCCGAAAGCGGTATCGCGCTGTTCGCAAGTTCGTCCACATCGTCCGAAACCTTGGAAAAGGTAAAAGCGAAAAATCCCGCGTCATCGACGGCGCCGTAGCCCACGTTCTCGCCTTGCCACTCATAATTTTGATGTTTGAGCAGGCGCACCATATCGGCACCAGCCAAGTTGATCGCGGCATAGACCGTCACGTTAGCATTGTCGTCCACGCAGGCGGCGTCCGCCGTGCTCGCTGCTTTGGCGCCGCCCGTTGTGCCCGAGCAGCCAGCCAGCGCGCAAGCCGCCGCGCCCGCGCCCGCCACAAAGACCGCACGGCTCATCGTCATCTCGTTCATCATGTTCGTCCCTCGCTATGCTATTGGCCGCATCGCACTTAGCCGAGCGCGCGCCCGGTCTTCTCCTGCCAAAATTCGTTAATCGTGGGGGCACCGCCGCCTTGGGTAAACGTACCGGTTTTGATGGCCTCCTCGGTAATGAGGTCCAGGCGGTAGTCGCCGTTTTCCATTTGGCTCACCATGGCAACGTGACGCGCCATGTTGGAACCGTAGACGCACGCAATCCACGAGCCCGAGGTAATCTGCGCGCGGTCCTCAACCGGAACGGAAAAGCCCGCGATAACATCCTCGCAGCTCGAATAGCCCGCAAGCTGCAGCGTAAACATCACGGTACTCCCGGTGCCGCCCTTGTCGAGCTTTCCGATTTCATCCTCGCCGAGCCATTCGGTTGCGCCATCCTTGCTGATATTGCAGACGCTGAGCACGCGGCCTGCCTCGTTCTCGTACATCTCGAGCGAATCTTGCCAGGTATAGCCCTGTTGCGACGCAAATTCCTGCAACTGCCAGCCCTTAAGCTCGAGCAATGCCGCGATGCTGATGTTGCGGTGTGCATCCCAGCAGTCGTCCGACCACGTATCAAACGCATCCGTCGAGCCGCCGTCCGCATCCGAGCTGCCGCCCACATCGCCGGAATCGCCCGATGACGAGCCCGCGTCCATCTTGCCCTTCACCGGACGATCGTCGTTAAAACCCGTCGTGTCCTGCGCCTGCTGTCCACCGCACCCCGCAAGTGTCAGCAACGCCGTTCCCGCCGCCGCGACAAACGCCGTGCGCGAAATAACCGTCTCCCTCATCGTTGTTCCTTTCCCGTTTCTTATCACAGTGCCGAGCAACGCCTCGACACCGATCCACCCATAGCCCACTCACGCTATTGACGAGGCAGCTCCGTCCAGCCAAAACCGGGCTCAAAGCCATCGCGCGTGCCGATCACGTCGCCCGAGCCGTTCACCCAAGCTTGGTCCGCCATCACCGAAACCTCGACATCGGTACCGTCGGGCCTGGTGTAATGGTTGACCCCGCGAATAGCATCGGAATACGAGGCCGCGCCCGTTCCCACACCTGCGCTGGAGAAATTGGCCGCGCTGGCGGCCATATTCGCGGCGTGTTGACGATCGCTGCGCTCAAACCAAGCCTGCTGGTAGCTGTCGAACGCCGCCTGCTGCGAGGCATGCATCTGCTGCCAGGCCGCGAACTGCTGTTGCTGCTGGGCGATGTTCATCTGCGTGCGCTGACGCTGCTCGAGCACCATCTGCTGCTTTTGAGCGCACGCTTCGCGCGCAATCGACGGGTTGAGCCGCAGGGTCGATGCCATTGAGGCAAGCGCCGTGGAGGCCGCCTCGTCCAGACGGCCTTCTGGCGCAACCAGGCAGAAGCTGTCCCTGATACGCCACTGCAACAGGTCGGCCGCGCCCAGCTTAAACGGCGCCCCGTCTGGGCAATCGCTCTGATCCGTGGCCTGATCTTTCGCGGCGCGCTGACCCGCCGCCGCAGCCGTCTGGCGCTCGCGCAGGCGCTTGCCCAGAACGCCGCCGATCAGCCCGCTCGAAAGGCCCACGCCCAGCAGCGCCTCGGCCCCGGCGGCAACGCCTTTACCCACGGAGCCCGCGACTCCGCCGATCGAGGCCACATAGCCCTCGACCTTTGCCGCCACCGCAAGCTCGGTAGGCGCCGGGGCGCCCGCGAGCCGATATCGGCGCATACGGCACTCATAGACCACATCGCTCGGTTCCATCGAAAAGCCCTGAATCGCAAAGTCGTTTGCAGCCTCGCGCTTTACGCGAGCACGCTCATGTTCAATATCGCCTGCCGCGCTCGACGGATAGGGTTGCTCGGCCACAACCTCCGCCCGTGCGCCCAATTGCGCCGCGCAGGCTTGAGCCAACTCGTCGCACGCCGCCTCCACGTGCACAAACGCCTTGCGCTCGGTTTGCGTGGGGATACGCTTGGCAACGGCGCCCGCGTCCACGTAGCAGAGCTCGGAGCGATACATGATGCGTTCGCCCGCCGGGCCTGCCGCCGTCACGCCAACTGAAATCGGGCAGTCGAAACTACTGCTGCGCTCAAGATGCGCCTCTTCGATACGCCAACCCCGCGGCAGCGCCACTTGCGCGAGCGCTTGGCCGCCAGAGGCATCGCATGCGGTGTGGAGCTCAAGGTCGCCGACGCGGGGAGCATCCGCTGCGGCCACGTCGCGGACCGGCGACGCGGCGTCGGCATCCTGCATCGGCACATCGACCGGCGCGTTCGCGCTCGGCTCACAACCTTCGCCCGCGCCATCATCGGCAGCCGCCCCATTTGCGTGTTCCGCGACACCCGGGTCATCCTCAACGCTTTCAAGCCGAACACCGCAGCCCGGGCAAAATCGCACCGGCACGCCGGCGACCCGCGGCAGTTGCACCCCGCACGCCGGGCAGAATCTCAAATCACTCATCCCGTACACCCCTCATTTCATTGGCTGTTCTTGATGGCGGCAAGCTGTCGCCACAGTTCATCGGCACCGTCAAGGCGATATGCCGTCTTGTCGAGCACGATATTCCCGCCCTCGAACTCCACCGATTGCTCCGAGCCGTCTGCATAGACAAAGACGAGCGTGTGACCGGCGTCGCTCATCCGCTCACCCACCGCACCTCCCACGGTGCAATCGTCGAGCGCGGTAAAAGTCGATGCGACCAGCTCGGCATCGTCGGTCTCATAGACCGTCCGCGCCTCGCCGTTCTCGATAAGCTTGACTGCCACCGGATCGGCAGCACAATCGTTCAGCAACGCTTGCGCGGCGTTCTTTCCCTGGTCGGCACGGGCACCAAAGCCGTATGCCCGCACAAGCGTCACCGCCGCAGCAAGGACCACCACGGCGATAAGCGCGCCCGCAATTTTATTAGACGAGCAACCACGAGACGCCATAGGCCCACCCCTTCCGTTCTGCTCCGCTCAACATCACATTCATATGCCTTTGAGCGCCAAAACGGCAGGTGACAAATGTCTCATATTCATATTTTTGCAGGTAAAAAACCACCACAAAGGTGCCTGTCCCCTTTGTGGTGGTTGGCTAGTCTTGGGGTGTCCAGGACCAGAAGAAGTTGATGAGGGCCACGCGCGAGGCGACACCGGTCTTTTTGTTGATCGAGGCGATATGGCGATAGAGCGTGGAGCGCGAAAGGAAAAGCGCCGCCGCCACGTCCTGCACGCTGTCGTCCGAAACGACCAGGGCCTCCAGAACATCGCGCTCGCGTTTGGTAAGCCCAAAGGCGGCAACGAAGCCGTCGAGTCGATCGTCAAACGAAAGCTCCGGCGCCTCCAGGGGCACCGTGTCGGCCTGATCGGGCGCACGGCTCACGCCAAGATCGTCGGTGGCAAACGCCAGCCCGCCGTGCGTCGCCTCGTGTTCGTCGTCTTGCCCAAACTGCCCCAACAGCGAAATCGCGATGCCGACAAACAGCACGAGCACGACGGCCACCGCCATCAGCACGTTTTGGCTCGAGATAATCGCCACCGCCGGAGCCGTCACGAGCATTGAGCAAACGTTGTTGATGACGCGGCCCATGCACGGTCACAGATACGCCCAGCGGGCATACATCGAAATCGCGGCGAACTTCGCGGTGAAGAACACCACGAAAAAGCCCGTGCCCAGGTAAAAGATAATCGTGGCGGCAAGCGTGTTGCCGCCGTTACCATCGGTGATAAGTACAAAGAACGAGAGCGTGGACAGCATGGCGGCACACGTCATGATGATATTCATATACGAACGTCCGCGCAGGTCATACAGGGCGCCGGCGGCAAGGGCGCTCACAACTAGCAGCAAGCGCGGCCAGTCGCCCAGGTCGATAGCACCGGCGGCATGCGAAGTCGTAAGGCCGGCATTGAGGGCTGCGAACACGCCGGTGAGACAGGCGGTCGCCACCGTCAGGCGCACCACGGCACCCTGGAAGGCCGCCTTTGCCTCGGGGTCATCGCGCCACTTGGCGCCATGCTCCAGCGCATCGACCGACAGCTCGGCCATCTCGACCTCGAACTCGGGCGCAGACTCATCGCGCAATTTAGCTCGACGGATACCGTGAAGCAGCCCAACCAGCGCAATCGCACAGGCGATGAGAACAAACTGCTGGGGAATACCTGCAGGCATCACCATATGGTTGAGCACCTGCACCAAAATGCCCGCAGCATAAGAAACCGCCACGGCGCGTGCCAAGCAAGGCGTCTGCGCAAAACGCCGCGCCAGATTGGCATGGGCGGTCGATCCACAGTAGCCCAAGGCGCAGCACGCCACCAAACCGCCGGCAATCACGACCTGAAACTGCGCCGCCATGATCAGCAACAGCAATGCCGACACCAGCAGCACGCCCGTCATATCGCTCGTTGCATCGATTGTCTGGGGACGGCGATAGTACAGGAGAGGACGCACAAAATAGCCGATCACGCTCGCGCCGACGACGATGCTCTCGTAGATAACGACCTCGTTCGCCGGCACAAACTCGGCCACGCGCACGTCAAAGAGGTACTCGTCGGCCAAAAACGTGAAAAAGAAAAGCGCCAGGCACAGAATCTCCCGTATGCCCCGGCGCAAATATACGGTTGTGTCTCCCAGGTCCCTCATGGTAACCCCCACCCGCTTAGATGTCCGGAAAATCATTTTAATAGAGAACGGGTCTTAGTACGCGCGCGATGTCGGAAGTGTTACGCATTTGCCCTCATCCGCCCTCAACACAAATTGCGGTGGAATACGGACTGTTTACAGCCAAAAGGCTGGATTTAGACCGTATTTCACCGCAACCAAAGGAGCCCTTCTCCGATCGCGCGCTCAGTTGCGGTGGAATAGTTCCTGTTTGGCCGGCTTGGGGCACTTTTTAGGAACTATTCCACTGCAACTTATTGAGGGACTGGGTCGCATGCGATGGAGGAGGTGGAGAGATCGGAGGTGTTGGAGCTCGGGCGTTGGAGCGTAAGCGTTAGTGCTCGGGAGTCAGGACCACCAGGGCGTCGTGCTCAAAGGGATGCTGAGCTACGCGCACGGTACCGTCGCCGTTATCGCGAACGGGCAGCTTGGCGATACGCTTGGCCTCCATGTCGAGGGCCGTCGCCGACCAGCCGCGCGCAGCGTCGAGCTTAAATGTAAGCGCCGTGGTACGCGGCAGATAGGTAACGACACGCTCGCCAATACGCGCCACGCGGATGGCCTCGCGCACGTCGTCGAGCAGCTCCTGTGCGGGGACCACGGCAAGGGCGTCATCGCACGCCGTGGCACCCAGGCCGGCAAGCACGTGCTCGATGGCGGCAAAGTCCCACACGCCCGCAAACTGCAGGCACTCCTGCCAGCGGAACGGCATATCAAAGCCCTCGCCCAGCACCGAGCCCTGGCTCTTGCTGGTCTGCCAGTTCCACACGCCGTGCGCGCCGTAGGTCACGCCGGCGCTGGCGCCGGCAAGGATCGACGACCACACGCTCGCGCGGCAATCCTGCGCGGTAAAACGCCAGTACACATTGCGCGAAGCACCCATCTGCTCGTAGCAGGGCTCGGAGTTGACCATCGGCTTTTTGGGGTAGTTGGTGATAAAGTCCTGCGGCAGGCGCCAGGCCTCGGGTTGGCCCTCGTAATTGTGGCCGGGCTGGAACATGTAGAAGTCAAGGCGGTCCAGATACTGCGCGGGAATCGTGCGGTTGCCGCGGTTGATGTGCATGGTGCGCAGAGCCTCGGGCGCGCGCTTTGCAACCTCGTCGAGCGCATCCTCGTAATAAGCAATCGCCTCGGCGCCGGCAAAGTCGGTGTCGCCCGTCACCACATAGACGGGATCGAACTCGCCCAGGTTCTCGACGACACGGGTAACATGGGCACAGACCTCCTCGCGAGGCATAACCTCGGCACCGCAACGCTCGGCAATCTTGGCACCCCAGGTACCGGGCACGTAGTTGCACCACATGAGCACGAGCGCCGGGCGAATGCCGTGCTCGACGGCAGCGCGGCACATGGCAGCGGCGCGGTCCCAGTATGCCTGGTTGGGACGGGACCAATCAAAGTGCACGCCATCCTCGCTGGCGTAGGGCCAAATACCCAGATCGGGGCAGCAGCGATCCCACTGCGGCAGCGTGTTGATCTGCAACACGTTCATGCCCTGCTCGGCACGGCGGATCAGATAGTAGTCCCAATCGGCCTCGGCAATGCTGGTAAATGCACTCCAGCACGTGTCGGCAAACCAAAAGAACGGCTTGCCCTCGCACAAAAAGCCATCCCTACGACCGTTAACGGTCAGCTTTCCCAAACTCATCTGCATGCCCTTTCGTTTGATAAAGGAATTGCGAACCGGCAGATTCTTTCGCGCCCACACTTGGCGCAAAACCCCCGTCGCTTAGCAAGCCCCGGCAGGCGGGCACCACTCGCCCACTCCAGTCTACCTTGCAAGAAGGGCCCCGCCGGGCTTGCGCCTGACGGGGCCCTGTCGTGTAGGTAAGGTCGTGTGCGACCGAATGGCTTGGCCTTAGGCCTCCATCTCGGCGAGCTCCTCCTTGGAGAAGCCGGCGACGAAGACGACGGCAGCGGCGATGACAAAGGAGATTGCCATACCGACGATAGCCCAGACGGTGTTCATCTGGCCACCCTGCAGGTAGTTGGTGAAGACCAGGAAGTTGGAGGCACCACCGGCGAGGTAGTAGGTAACACCCATGAGGCCGGAGAACACGGCGCCGATGGCACCGCCGATGAACATACCGAACATGGTGCGACGGAAGCGCATGAGGATACCGAAGAGCGCGGGCTCGGTGACGCCGCCGGCGATGGCGGAGATGACGTAGCCCAGGGCGAGACCCTTCTCGTCGGGGTTCTTCATCTTGAGGAAGGCACCGAAGGCGCAGCCCCAGACAGCGGCCATAGCGCAGTTGGTGGAAACGAAGACGAAGGGATCGTAGCCGGCAGCGATGATCTGAACCTGAGCGAGCAGGATGACGGGCATGTGCATGCCGCAGACCACGAAGAGCTGCCAGAAGGCGCCGAGGACGGCCATGACGATCAGGATACCGACGCCACCCATGTCAGCGAGACCGAAGAGGGCGTTAGCGATGAGGCTACCGATCTCGTTGCCGAGCGGGGCGAGGACGATGAAGGCGATGGGGATGGTAACGATCATGGTGCAGAACGGCGTGAAGACCGTGGAGAGCACGTCGGGCATGACCTTCTTAAAGAACTTCTCGACGAAGTAGAGGACAGGCACCGAAAGGATAATCGGCAGGACGGACTGCTGATAGTTGGCAGCGGCGATCTGAATGCCGTAGACGGAGATGATTCCGCCGCCATCCTGGGTCGCGACACTCACGACGGACGGGGCCATGAGGGCGCCGCCGAGGAGCATGCCCAGAACCGGGGAGGTGCCGAGCTTCTTAGCGGCGGCATAGCCCAGGTAGATGGGGATAAAGGTGAACGTGGCCTCGTACAGGGTGGTGTAGAGGAACGTGTAGGTCGGATCGGTGTCAGAGAGAACGCCGAGCATGGTGGGACCGAGGACCGCAGCGATGGTGCGGAACAGACCGCCGGCCATAAGCAGCGGGATCAGCTGGGTCATGGAGCCCGACAGATAGTCGAGGATGATGTTCGGCAGGTTCTTGAGCTCGAACTTCTCCTTGGGAGCATCGAGGTTCTCGTCGACCGCGGCACCCTGCTTGACGCCGGACATGGCGACGAACTCGGCGAGCACCTTGGGCACGTTCTGGCCGATGATGACCTGGAGCTGGCTGCCGGCGAACTGGCAACCCAGAACACCCTTGACCTTCTTGATCTTCTCCACGTCGGCCTTGTTGTTGTCCTTGAGCGTCAGACGCAGACGCGTCATGCAGTTGGTGGCGACGGAAACATTCTCCGCACCGCCCACGAGCTCGAGGACATCGGTGGCAATCTGCTTGTTATCTACTGCCATGGGACCCCTCCCCATATCATCGTGTGCCTACTCGTTTGGGCGTAGGCACGCCTTTGGCTCGGCGACTATAACCCCTTACGGTCACCGAACCCTTGGATACGCTGTCGTAAACAATGTGTTTACTGAACGTTTACGGGCTTTAGTTTACACGGAACGTCTAATTTGTGACAATTTTGCCGTCTGTAGTCCGGTGAACGGTAGGAAATCGGGGGTGAACGTACTTGAACGGTAAGGGATTGTCTATTTGACGCTCTGCTGCTAAATGCCTATTTACGTGGTCTTTTAATTTGGTAAACACCTCTATTCTTTGTTGACCCATCAACAAAAGCCCTGCTAAATGGTGATAAACGAATGTTTAGTAATTTGTTGAGTGTTCATTTTGACCGTTTACCGAGTTCATCTGCCTGTTCTGTAGCTCTGCATTAAACTAAACATGTTTAAGTTGTATTGCCGCTGATGTTTACCACTCGCGGCGCAGAGGAGGCAGCTCATGGAACTCAAATCGTGCACCTACGCAACCGTCACCACGCTGGGAGACTTTGGCCCCTGGATCAGCAAGGTCGTACTCGACCTGCCCCGCACCGTGCGCGCCAACGACATCGACGCGAACACCTTCCATATATATGTAGAGCGTCACGAGCGCTCGGGCGAGGTTCTGATGCGCAAGGAGCGCGGCGCCGACCATGCCGCGCCCTCCGTGGGTTACATCGACATTCTCGCCGCATATCCGTGCGACGAGAACGGACGTAAGCTCGCCGTGGGCACCCATGTGGCGCTCGAGGTCGCCGAGCAGCGCCTGACCAAGACCATCGAAGGCGGCGTCATGGGCTCGCGCATGCTCGATGACCAGCTGCGCATCACGCAGCTCACAGCTCTTCCCGGCAACGACGGCGACGATCCCACCTGCGGCCTGGTCTTCGACACCTGCCGTGGCGATATCTGCCCCGCGCTCAAAGGCTGGAGCAACGCCACGCAAAAGACCGCCGTCGACGGCATCGCGCTCGAATACGGCTTCTTTGAGCCCAGCTTTAAGGCCGAAGACTCGGCATGCTTCAACCCCTTTGCGCCCGAGGCGACGGTCGTGCCCCAAAAGGCACCGCTCGTGGTGTATCTGCACGGCGCCGGCGAGGGAAAGGGCACCACGCGGGGCGAAGGCGCCACGCGTGCCTATATCGGCAACCGCGTGACGGCCATTAGCCAGGCGCAGATCCAGCGCTACTTTGGCGGCTTTGCCTGGGTGCTCGTGCCGCAGTCGCCCACGTTTTGGATGGACAACGGCGTCGAGCAACTCGGTCGCTCCAACCAGAGCATCTACTCCTCCGTGCTCAAGGCGCTTATCGACGAGTTTGTCGCCGAGCATGCCGACCGCATCGACACCGACCGCATCGTGGTCGCCGGTCTTTCCAACGGCGGCTTTATGACCCTGCGCCTGTGCGCCGACTACCCCGATTTCTTCGCCGCGGGCCTTCCCTGCTGCGCCCCGTGGTACAACGCCACGGACGAGGACGTGGCCGCGCTCGCCAAGACGCCGCTGTGGTTTACGCATTCCAAGGGCGACGAGCTTGTGTCACCGCAACAGACCGTGCTGCCGCTCACGGCGCGCCTGCGCGATGCCGGCGCCAACGTGCACCTTACGTACTTTAGCCATGTCGAGGACCTGACCGGCGTGTATCGCGAGGCCGACGGCTCGGCCAAAAAGACGTTCAACCACGGCGTGTGGATCCACCAATTCAACGACCTGTGTTATCAAGACTTCGACGGGGGCAACGTACTCATCGACGGCGAGCCGGTGGGCTGCTGGGAGTGGTCGGCCAGGGTCGACAGGTAATCTATCCCATCACGGGGCCGAGGGCTTACCTCTGAAAATGTCCTCGGGCATGCGGCCCGGTTGCACCACGCGCTTCGCGCTGTGCAACCGGGCCGCCCCCTGCGGAATATTTTCAGAGGTAAGCCCTCGGCCCCGCTGCGTTTCCGTTGCTGTTGACCCTGGGTGAGCGCTTCCGGCGGGCCGCCGGGTTGACGGCGATGGGGACGTGGGTCCCGTCTTGCCTTGCGCGTAACTGGCTGAAATGATTTTGGTTGGAGCTTTCTTATGACTCGCGATTTAACTCGGGTGATTGTTACTACTGATATGGAAGTCGATGATATGAACTCTCTGGTTCATTTGGCTCTGTATCTTAATGTGCTTGATGTGCAGGCTGTGGTGTACACGGCTTCGCAGTATCACTTTCTTGGGGATGGCGTCCATACGCTCGGTGAGGTGAATCCGCATTGGCGGACTAAGGGGCGGCGCTCCTATGAATGGGATGTTGTGCCTCATGAGCCTGATCCCACGGCTGGGGAGCTTCGTGAGTATCGTCCGTTTCCTGAGCATTGGATTGAAAGTCTCTGGAGTAATGAATATGCCCAGGCTTGGCCGCAGTTGCAGGCTAATGCGGCTGCCGCCGGCGAGCCGCCGTTTCCCTCGCCTGCTCAGATGATTGAGCGTACGTTTGTGGGCAATGTTGCTTTTGAGGGCGATGTGCGCGAGGAGACTGAGGGTTCGCGCGTGATTGCTCAGGCAATCTTGGATGATGACCCGCGTACGCTTTGGCTGCTCAGCTGGGGCGGCATGAATACCATTGTTCGTGCGCTCATGAGCATTGCTGAGCGCTATCGTGATACGCCCGAATGGCCTTCTGTGCAGCAGCGTGTCTATCAGAAGGTGCGCGTGATGGGCGTTGCCGATGGCGTGGGGCAGGACAATTCTTGGCTCGACCATGGGCATGAGCTCTTCCCCGATCTCATCTTTTGGTGTGTGCCCTATATGTATGGCGGCTATGTCGATGCCAAGATGGCTCAGCCCGATACACTGCCGCTGTTCCAGGCTCCCTGGCCCGAACAGAATCTCACGCAGGGCAACGGTCCCCTTATGGCGCGCTATATGCTCTATGGCGATGGCAAGGTGTACGAAAACGAGCCCGAGCGCTTTCAGTTTGGCAAGCATGCGCGCTTGGACTGGGGCCTGGAGGGCATGCCTGCGATGCAGTTTGAGCGCGGCGACTTTATGGCCGAAGGCGACTCAATGACCTATATCCCGCTGCTGCCGTTTGGCCTGCGCGGCATCGATAACCGCGACTTTGACACGTTGCTCGGCCGCATGTTCCTCGACGGGCATCCCGACTCAGATGCGCCTGCCGGCTTTGCAGCCATAGGCACGCCCGTCGATGGCAATCCTAATCCCCATCTGCGCGCCTATCAGGAAGACTTCGCCGCTCGTGCGCAGTGGTGCGCCCATGGGCCCGCGGACTGCTCGCATCCGGCGTATGTTGCCGAGGTCACGGGCGACATGAGCGCCGCGGCCGGCGAGCGCGTTGCTCTTGCAGCGACCATCGTCGACCCCGATGGTAGGGGCTTCGACGCGCACTGGGATGTCGCCGTGGAGCCGTCGCGCTATGCAGGCGCTCAAGATCTGTCGCTGTGGCAGGAATGCGCGACGAACGCCACGTTCACCGTACCCACCGATGCACAACCCGGTGACCGCATCGTGCTCACCCTCGGCGTGCAGACGCGCGCCGAGCGTCCCTGCACCCGCTACGCCCAGGTCGCCGTGACCGTGGCATAACAAGGACGGCGCCCACATTCGGCATGGAGTGTCCCCAACTGCTACTCATTTAAGTACGTCCCCAATGACTACCCAGAAGTTGCGGTGGAATAGTTCCTGTTTGGCCTTCTAAGGCCGCCATTTAGGAACTATTTCACCGCAAGTTATTTGGGGATGAAAAATGGGCCATGTGTCCCAGTTGTGGAGACCTCTTGAGCCGTCTGGGTATCGTGAAAGATCGCACACTCCCCCATCATCAAAAGTGACACACGCTACCTGTTGATGGGAGGCAATCATGGGCTTCTTTGACAAGATGTTCGAGAAGAAAGAGTGCGCGATTTGCGGTACCGAGCTGGGACTTCTAGGTAAGACCAAGATCAACGAAGGCTACCTGTGCAAAGAATGCGTCGGCAAGCTCTCTCCCTTCTTTGGAGGCTATCGCTCTAGCACCGCGGACGACATTCGCGAGCAGCTCGCCTATCGCGAGGCCAATGCCGAGCGCCTGGCATCGTTCAATCCCACGCGCACGCTCTCGGCCGGGCGCACCAATATCATGCTCGACGAGGACGCGGGCCTGCTGATCATTACCTCGCAGACGCGCTGGCGCGACGCCAATCCCGACATCATCGAGTTTTCGCAGGTGCTCGGTTGCGATATGGATATCGACGAGCACCGCACCGAGATCTATCGCGAGACCAAGGACGGCGAGCGTGAGAGTTATGACCCGCCGCGCTACGACCTGGATTACGACTTCAATCTGACCATCCACGTCAACACGCCGTACTTTACCGAGATCGACCTGCGCGTGAACGACTCCACCATCGAGCAGCGCGGATCCATCGAGTACCGCGAGGCCAAGCGTCAGGCAACCGAAGTCCGCGACGCGCTGGTGCAGCTGCGTCAGGAGACGCGCGATAGCGTCGTTGCCGCCAAGGCCCCCAAGACCGCGGTGACCTGCCCCTTCTGCGGCGCCACCACCATTCCCGATGCCAGTGGGCGCTGCGAATACTGCGGCGGCGCCATCGGCGCATAGCCCTCGGCACGGAAAGGACCGATCATGGCCTTCGAAAGCGTTAACTATCAGTGCCCCGCGTGTGGCGGCCCGCTGCATTTTGCCAGCGCCGAGCAAAAGCTCGTCTGTGACTACTGCGACTCGCGCTTTGAAGTCGAAGAGGTCGAGGCTCTCTATCGCGAGCGCCAGGACAAGGCAGATGCCAAAGCCGATGCGGCGGCCGCAACATCCAAGCCCGCATCCGACGATGCGGTGCAGGAACTGGCCCAAAACGCCGGCTATATCTGCTCGTCGTGTGGCGCCGAGTTGATCTCGGACGGCACCGTCGCCGTCTCCACCTGCCCATACTGCGGCAATCCCGCCGTGGCGCCCGGCCAGCTCTCGGGCGACTTCTCCCCCGACCTGGTGATTCCGTTTAAGCTCGGGCGCGACGATGTCTTGGCCGCGCTCAAGGAGCACTACAAGGGCAAGATCCTGCTGCCCAAGAGCTTTGTCACCGGCAACCACATCGACGAAGTCCAAGGCGTCTACGTGCCGTTTTGGCTCTACGGCGCCCGCGTGGACGGCGAAGTGCACTTTGACGCAACCAACGAGACCGTGACCGAGGAATCCGACCGCACCGTCACGACCACCGACCACTACGATGCCTACCGTAAGGGCAATATCTCGTTTGAGCGCGTGCCCGTCGACGGATCGTCCAAGATGCCCGACGGCCACATGGACGCCATCGAACCGTTTGACTACGACGCGCTGCGCCCGTTCTCGGTCGCCTACATGCCCGGCTACATCGCCAACCGTTACGATGAGGACTGCGAGACTTGCAAGGCCCGTGCCGAGCGCCGTATGGAAGAAAGCACGATCTCGGCCCTGCGCGAGACCGTTATCGATGAGTACGACGATGCCTCGGTCGAGAGCAAGCAGCTCGACTACACCTGGGAAGACAGCGACTACGCCTTGTTCCCCGTCTGGATGCTCTCGACCTCGTGGAACGGCAAGAGCTACCTGTTTGCCATGAACGGCCAAACCGGCCGTATGGTCGGCGAGCTCCCCTGCTCCAAGCCCAAGCTCATTATCGCCTCGCTGCTGTTCTTTGTGATCGGATTTGTCCTCTCCCAGATTCTCTTTATGGGCGAATACGCCTTCGATCCGGATTACCTCACCTTTGATATCGAGGGCATCCTCATCAACATCGTCGCGCCGCTGATCATCGTGATTATCGGAGACGTGCTGCTGGTAGGCCAGCTCAAGACGGCCAACGAGGCGACCCACGCCGACGAGTACTGCGGCGAGCTCGACCTGGTCGAGAAGCACGACACCTTCAGCCACACCGAGACCACCGTTGTCATGAAGGACGACAAGGACGACTAAGCAATCCGACCAATACCACCCGGACTTTGACGAGAAAGGAAGATCACCATGGGACTCTTGAAAGCTGGATTGGGAGCTGCCGGCGGCGTCATGGCCGACCAGTGGAAGGAATTTATCTACTGCGAATCGATGCCCGCTGACGTCTTGGCCTGCAAGGGCGTCAAACGAACCGGCGGCCGCAGCTCCAACACACACGGCGAGGACAACGTCATCTCCAACGGCTCCGTCATCGCCGTCAACGACGGCCAGGGCATGCTCGTGGTGCAAAACGGCAAGATCATCGAAGTCGCACTGGAGCCCGGCGAGTTCGTCTTCGATACCGGCAGCGAGCCGAGCGTCTTTAGCGGCAACCTGGGCGACTCCATCAAGGAGACCTTCGCCAATATCGGCAGCCGCTTTACCTTCGGCGGCGACGCGGGCAAGGACCAGCGCGTCTACTTCATTAACACCAAGGAGATTATCGGCAATAAGTACGGCACCGCCTCGCCCGTGCCCTTCCGCGTGGTCGACAACAACATTGGCCTGGACGTCGACATCTCCGTGCGCTGCAACGGCGAGTATTCGTACCGCATCACCAACCCGCTGCTGTTCTACACCAATGTATGCGGCAACGTGACCGATAGCTACACGCGCGACAAGATCGACAGCCAGCTTAAGTCCGAGCTGCTCACCGCCCTGCAGCCCGCCTTTGCCAAGATCTCGGAGATGGGCATCCGCTACAGCGCCATCCCCGGCCACACCACCGAGCTCGCCCGCGCGCTCAACGAGGTCCTCTCCGCCGACTGGCGCGACCTGCGTGGCGTCGAGATCGTGAGCTTTGGCGTAAACTCCATCGCCGCCTCGCAAGAAGACGAGCAGATGATCAAGGACCTGCAGAAGGCCGCCGTCATGCGCGATCCCACCATGGCAGCCGCCAACATCGCCAGTGCCCAGAGCGACGCGATGCGTGCCGCGGCGGCCAACCCCAACGGCGCGATGGCCGGCTTTATGGGCATGGGTATGGCAGGCGGCATGGGCGGCATGAACGCCAGCCAGCTGTTCGCTGCCGGCCAGGCGCAGCAGCAGGCCGCCCCGCAACCGGCACCTGCTCCCGCCCCGGCACCGGCTCCCGCCGCCGCGCCTGCGGCCGGCACGTGGACCTGCAGCTGCGGCGCCACCAACACCGGCAAGTTCTGCCCGGAGTGCGGCAGCCCCGCGCCCGCCCCGGCACCGGCCAAGTGGTTCTGCCCCAACTGCGGTAGCGAAAACGGCGGCAAGTTCTGCAGCAACTGCGGAACGCCCAGGCCCTAGCCCCTCTATCTGGTAATTGGCGGGGGATCCGCCACCCCCGCATTTGCTTCTATGGGTTTTCACACAAGAAGGAGGACACCATGAAGACAACGTTCAAAAAGTCCGTACTCGCATTCCTGACATGCGTCCTGGCGCTCGCCTTTGCCCTGACGGGCTGCAGCGGCGGCGCCAAAGACCCCAAGGCCGACTTCGTCGGCAGCTGGGAACTCTCGGGTGGAACCGTGGATGGCGAAGAGCTGACCGATGAGTACATGAAGATGCTCGAGGATTGGGGTGTCCACTGCGTCCTGATTCTCGACGAGGACGGTACAGGCGCCCTCGATCTGTTCCTTGAGGTTGTCGACCTTAAATGGGAGGCAAAGGACGCCACCACCGTAACGATCACCGCCGAAGACGAGTCGCACGACATGAAGCTCAAGGACGGCAAACTCATCCTCGAAGAGGATGACGGTAACCTCGTCTTTACCAAGTCCGACAAGGATCTGTCCGGCACGGTGAAGAAGGATCGCGAGGCGGCCGAAAAGGAAGAGGAGATCGATGAGGCCGTCGAAGACGACGACGTCCAGCGCGTCGAAATCTCCCCCGCCGTCACCGTCGCCGATGACGATCTGTGCACCATCACCGTCACCGAGAAGTTCAAGGACGACTGGGGCGACATCGGCTTTGTCGTCAACATCACCAACAAGAGCGACAAGGACCTGACCTTCTACGCCCCCAGCGGTAAGACCAACGTCAACGGCACCATGAAGGAACCCTGGTTCTCGGCTCACCTGATGCCCGGCACCAACGCCACCGAGGAATTCACGTTCTCGAGCGGCGAGCTCGATAGCCTCGACGACCTGGTCAACACGACCATCGGCATCGACGCCTACCTGACCGATTCCTACGAGGATGTCGCCTCCTACAGCGCAACCATCGCGTAACGGCAGACCACGACAGCCGCGGATTGGCGGACACATCCGCGCACATGCCAGACGGGGCCGCAGGAGATAATCCTGCGGCCCCGTCGCTTTGTGCCGATAGGTAACGAGCGTTAGCGCTCCATATTGGGGACGATGCTGCCTTCGGTCACCGCGTGCACGGCCAGGCGCATGATGTTGTCGTAGCCGGTCTTGTTGAGAATCTCCGAGATACGGCGCTTGATCGTGCCCTCGCTCATAAACAACTCGGCCGCAATCTCGCGACGGCTCTTGCCTTCGCAGGCAAGGCGCAAAATCGACAGCTCAACGTCGTCGAGCGCCGCCGTGCCCGAAAAGATGCTTTCGGGCGGCTTGGGAAACGTGCAGTAACCCGCCAGCGTGGAGCGCATCACGGCAAAGAGCTCATCGATGCCGACGTTCTTGTACACAAAGCTGTCGACGCCTGCCTCGCGCGCCTGATCCACAAACGTAATCTCGGGCATGCCCGTCATGATAATGACGCGGCACTCGGGCAGCTGCTCCTTGATGCGCGCCGCCGCCACGATGCCGTTGGAATCGTGCTCAGTGCACACATCCATCAGTATCATGTCCGGGCGCTCCTTGAGCGCAACGTCCAAGGCATCTGAGGCATCGGCGATGGCGGCAACAACGGTCATGTCGGGCTGGTCGCCAACGGAGCGCGCGAGGCTCTCGCGCAAGATGGCTTGGTCTTCGACGATAAGGGTACGAATCATGAGCTTCTCCTTTGGACCGTTGCGTTGGAGTTCAGCGGAATGGATACCGTAAGCGTAAAGGGCGGGGCGGCATGGACCTCCAGGCTGCCGCCCAGATTTTGCGCGACATGCCTCATACCTGGAAAACCCGTTCCCTCGCGATACGATACGGGGGCAGGCGCGCCGTCGTTTGAGACCGTCATGTGTGCAATGGCGCCGCCATCCGACCCCTCCCGCCACAGGCGCACCTGGACTTGGTGGGCCTGCGCATGCTTGGTGGCATTGGTCGATGCCTCGCGGATAATCTGCAAAAAGGCGGCAGCGACGTGAGCATCGTCCGGAAGCGATCCATCTACATCGATCTGAACGCTCACCAGGCCAAAGGCATGAACGATATCGCCCAGTTGCTCCGCAGGCTCGCTAGCGCCACCGCTACGCAGGTCGGCGGCAATCGAGCGCAGCAGCGGGTCAATCTGCTCGAGCGACTCGTCATCCAGACGCCCCTCTTCCAGATATCGATGAAGGATGGACAGGCGCTGCCCGATCACGTCGTGTACGCGGGCGCGCATACGCAGGTAGGCCGCATTGTCGGCAACCTTTTTGACTTCTTCGATCTGGGCCTGGAGCTCTTGACCCGCAAGCTCAAGCAGGTGATTGGCCTGCGCCAGACGGTCGTGGGCATGTGCGTACTCCGTCACGTCCAAGCCAATAATGCGCTCAAAGGGACGGCCCGAAACCATAACCTCATCACATGCGAACAGACGAATCTCGGAGGAGGAAACCTCGACCACCGCACGCGACTCCCCAAAGCGGTCCAGGTCGATTCGAACGCGATTTTTGCTGCTCTCGGGCATCTGCGCACTGAGTTTTCGAAGGCCGTTCCACGTATCGCTCATGTCGTGCAGGTCGGTGGGCATGTGAAGCTCCACGAGGTTCCTGCGCATGCAGCGGTTCATGAGCAACGGGCGGCCTTTCGAATCCAGATACAGAATGCCGACGGGGATCACGTTAATGGTCTCGATTGTCGAAAACGCCGTGATGTCCTCCTGGCGGTTGCGCACGTCCATCAAAAGCGCCGCGATGGAGCGGAACAGGAAGAACGCGCCCTCCGCGATAAGGACTGCAGGCCATGTCGAGCCCATGACGCAAACAACCGGCGGCGTCACGGCGGCAACAAGCAGCAGCTCAGCCATCATAACGGGACGGCGATAATGCACCATAAGGACTACGCCATAGGCGGCAATCGCGGCGTTGAGCCATAGCAGCGCGCCCGCCGCCTCGGCGACGACATAGAGCGGCGCCACCAGATGCGACCCGCTCGACGCGAACAAGATGACGGCCGAGATAATCAAGTGCAGCACAAGGCTCGACTCATAGACGCAAATCACTTTGCGGTTGTAAGACGAACGACGCGATGCGATGAGCGGAACATGGATGGTCTGCAGGCATGCCACCAAGGCAAAGAGCACATCGAGCGCAACGATCTGGGGAAGGATAAGCGGCATCTGCATCATCACTCACCCGCCCGCGGCATCAGCACGATCATACGCAGCTGACCGGCCTCGCCCTCAAGACGATACGCCACGTTACGCCCCTGCAGTGCAACCTCGAGCTCGTGCGCGGCGGGCGTCTGCGACAAGTCTTCCGTGTCGTTGGAAAAGAGTGTGGCACGCAGCTCCACGCTGCACGAATCGTGTTCGCTCAGATGGTACATGAGTGCCGGATGATCGGTGGTGTAGGCGAAAAACGCAAAGTCATACACGCAGTCGTACAGCGCGCTTACCGTACTGGCATGCATCGGACGCTGTATGGCGATGATCGAAGCGCAGTCGACATCGATGGTGCGCAAGTCACTTGCCAGCTCGTTGGCAATGAGTTGGATGCGATCGCGGTCAAATCCGCTTTCCCCATGCTGCGCCAACGTGAGCGAGCCCTTGCGTTTGCAATAGGCGACGAGCATCTTGGCACATTGCAGCATGCGATAGCGCTCATGCGAGGATGCCTCATCGGTTAACGGCGGCAGCGAGCCCAGCAGCCCATGCATCTCATCGAGCGCGCGGGCAAGCGCCTGGTCGACATCTTTGACCAGCAAGGCCTCGGCCTCCTGGTCGGCAAGATGCGTCTTAAGATCGTAGTCGGCCGTAAGTAGCTCGTTTTGGCGCTGCAATTCCATGCGCCGGTACGCCAGCTCGCGATTGAGCTCGTTGAGCTCCGATACGTCTTGGGCGAGCAATGCCGATCCGCCTAGCAGTGGGAAGGCGCGGTACATCACATCGGGATCGGACGCCACGGTAAAGGCGTGGGCATGCCCGTGCTCCTGAGCGCGCAGCTCTTCGCGCACACCCGCCGGAATCGGCTTTGATACCGGCGTGGCATAGACTTCCTGCAGGTCGCGCGTTATAACTTTAAGATCGAGCGGCAGGGTGTCGAAAATGTTGGCAATGCCGTGGTACGACGGAATGACGCCGCAATCGAGGCAAATCTCGAGCGTCACCACGCACAGCACGCAATAGACGAGCGAAAAGTTGAGCTTCCATGCCCAAGGCACGCGCAGGGCGTACGAAATGGCAAAGAACGCGCCGCCCAGCAGCACGAGTGCCGCCGTGCCCGAAAAACGTTGGATACGGAAGGACGATGACCGACCCACCAAAATGAAAAAGGCGACAAAGTTAAAGGCCGTCCATATCAGAACGGCAAAATAGCCCCAGCCGTACGTGTAATCGTTACTCCAGGTTTCACTCGAGCGATCGAAATGAAAGACCTGTTGGTGAAAATCGTTGGTAAGCACAAACCCAATGAGCAGGATGGCCGCGATCCACAGGGCTGTGCGGTAGCGGCGACCCGCACGATGTTGCTCCAACCCTGCAAGGCGCAGGCCGCACAGCTGGTAGAGGAGCGGAATGAGCGTCATGGGCACGTAGTACAGGTACCACAGCACGGTGGCATAGAACGGCGTGAACGACTTGTACTTGAGGATGACCTCGATCATCCACAAGGCGCTGATGGTGGCAACGGCAACGAGGCGCCGGCGCAAGACGTAATCCAGACAGCGCAGATAGACCAGCACACCCCAGATTGAGAACGCGACGGCAGCGAGGAGCAGCGGAATCGAGCTCGAATGGATAAGCCCGTCCACGACTTCTTTGGACACCTCGTTATAGATGGGCACGGTGTTGGAGAGCTTGGGATCGGAAGCGAATGACGCCGGCAAGACCGCCAAAAGCAGAAGAAACAGTGCGGTTATGACGCCGGCAATGACGAAGGCGCGGCGACGGTACACCAGGTGCGTTATGCCAACGAGGAATCGCGGCATGGCGAAGAGCCTGCCGCCCCTGGGATCCGCCACCGGCGCGGATCGGGCGGCCGCATGGCCGATATGTCGCTCGCGGGTACCCATAGTGCTTTTAGTGTACCGACAGGCAGGCTCAAAAAACGGGCCGCATGTCCCAAAATCCGTAGACGGCAAAGCGCCCGACGAGCACAAACTGCTCGCCGGGCGCTTTGGTTAGGAGACTATGATTGCCGGGAAAGCCTAGGACAGGTCTGTAAGATTTGAGTCTAGGGTTTTCCAGGTGCCGTAGATTGGGTCGAATGGGGAGCGCCGCGTACTTAAGGTACGCAAGCGACGAATGAGGCCCAAGGTACGGTGGCTGGGAAAGCCTAGGCCAGATCTTCGCCGTTGGAAGCGATTACCTTCTTATACCAGTCGAAGCTCTTCTTCTTGGAGCGCTTGAGGGTGCCGTTACCGGCATCGTCGCGGTCCACGTAGATGAAGCCGTAGCGCTTGGACATCTCGCCCGTGCCGGCCGAGACCAGGTCGATCGGACCCCAGGTGGTGTAACCCAGCAGGTCGACGCCGTCCTCGGTCACCGCGTCGCGCATCGCGGCGATGTGCTGGCGCAGGTAATCGATACGGTAGTCGTCGTTGATGGAGCCGTCCTCCTCGACAACATCCTTGGCGCCCAGACCGTTCTCAACCACAAACAGAGGCTTCTGATAGCGGTCGTACAGGTCGTTGAGGGTAATGCGGAAGCCTAGCGGATCGATGGCCCAGCCCCACTGGCTCTGCTGCAGGTAGGGGTTCTTGGCACCGGCGAAGGCGTTGCCCTGGGTCTTCTCGACATCGGGATTGTCGGCGCCCGCGGAGCAGCGGGTGGAGTAGTAGCTAAAGCTGATGAAGTCGACGGTGTTGTCGGCCAGGATCTCGCGGTCCTCGTCGGTCATGCCCACATCGATACCCAGACGCTCGAGCTTCTTGACGGCATAGGCCGGGTAATAGCCACGGCTCTGGACGTCGACGAAGAAGTAGTTGTCCTGGTTGTCGAGCTGGGCCTGGCGCACATCGCCCGGGCGACAGCTGTAGGGGTAGTAGGTGCCGGCAGCGAGCATGCAGCCAATCTTGACCTCGGGGTCGATCTCGTGGGCGATCTTGGTGGCCCAAGCGCTGGCGACGAGCTCGTTGTGGGCGGCCAGATACTCGACGGCCTCCCTGTTCTCGCCCTCCTCAAAAACCAGGCCGGCACCCATAAACGGCAGGTGCAGGATCATGTTGATCTCGTTAAAGGTGAGCCAATACTTCACCAGGCCCTTGTAGCGGGTGAAGATCGTAGTCGCAAGGTTCTTGTAGAAGTCGATGAGCTTGCGGTTGCGCCAGCCGCCGTATTCCTTGATGAGGTGAATCGGGCAGTCGAAGTGCGTGATGGTCACGAGCGGCTCGATGCCGTACTTTTGGCACTCGCGGAACACATCTTCATAGAAAGCCAGGCCGGCCTCGTTGGGCTCAGCCTCGTCACCGTTGGGGAAGATGCGGGTCCATGCCAGGCTCATGCGGAAGGTCTTAAAGCCCATCTCGGCGAAGAGGGCGATGTCCTCCTTGTAGTGATGGTAGAAATCGATGCCGGTCTGCGCGGGATAGTAGTAGCCATCCTCGAAGTCGAGCATCTTACGCTGGCCGGAGACCACCGCGTAGCGCTCAGCGCCGTGCGGCGCCACGTCCACGTTAGCCAAGCCGCGACCGTCCACGTCGTAGGCACCCTCGCACTGGTTGGCAGCCGTCGCGCCGCCCCACAGGAAGTCTTTACGGAAAGCCATGCATCGATCCTTTCATACGCTGCTTGTCGTGGTTTCAGTATCCCCCACAAACAGCGCGCCGCTCAACGACAACGACGCAGGCCGATACTTCTTTTCGTACGCAGGCGCCCAACAGCCGCCCACGCCTGACACTTTCTGATACCCAACCGCCACAAAGAGGACAGGCACCTTTGTGGTGGTTTGGACCCGAGAGATAGTCCGCTCCGCCGGTTTGTCTCAATCTGTAACAGTTAGACCGTTAAAACCGAGCCTGGTGTTACAGATCGAGATTTTCGGGCAGCCCCCTGCAGTTTGTCTCGTTCTGTAACAGGAAAAGACGATTTAGCCTGCTAGATGTTACAGAACGAGACAGAAGGTCCCGGTCTTCGTTGATGTCGAGGTTCTTTTCGATGAGCCCCCCCTGAAGCCGCCCTCGACCAGTAGTCAATTTGACTGAATAGGAAAAAAAGGAAAAAATAGGAAAAAAAGGAAAGGAGACTTATGACTGAAACCATCTTCTCCCCTTCATTTGGAAATCGCCCATCCTATCTCGTTGGGCGAGGAAATGTAATTTCAACATTCATCTCCGGCCTTGAACAGGAGCCGGGCAATCGAGACCGCGCCATGCTCATGCTCGGCCAGCGAGGAAGCGGCAAGACGGTTCTCCTGTGGGAGCTCGCCGATCGTGCTCGCAAGCTTGGCTTCGTCGTCGCCACGCCCACCGTTGCCTCCGAGGACATGCTCGAGCGCATTGTTGAAAAAATCCAAGAGGCGGGCGAGCCCTATGCCAACAAACGCCATCTCCCTAAACTCACGGGCGGCAGCCTGAGCGTCTTCGGTTTCTCAGCCGGCCTTGAGTTCACGCGCGATGTGCAGGAAACCAAGAGTTTCCAGTTCAAGCTCACGCAACTGGCGCGCAAACTAACCGAGCAAGGACATGGCATCCTCATCCTCATCGATGAGCTTCAGGCTAATTCGCCCGAGATCAGACAACTCGTCACCGCTTATCAAGAACTCGTCGGCGAGAGACTCAACGTCGCACTCGTTATGGCGGGCCTTCCGGGAGCGGTCTCGGCGACGCTCAATGACCGCGTGCTGACGTTTCTCAACCGCGCTCGCAAAGTCACACTCGAACCGCTTTCAGTCGGAGACGTCGACACCTATTACCAGCGGGCTTTCGAAGAACTCGACCTTGATATCCCAAGCGATCTTCGACTAGATGCCGCTCGCGCAACCCAGGGCTCGCCCTACATGTTGCAGCTCATCGGTTACAACATCGCCAATCGTTGCCAGGCAGGAGAACGCGCAACACGAGAGCTAGTCGACGGAGCCATCGAGGCGTCAAAGGTCGATTTCGAAAACGATGTGTGCGAGACGACGCTCGCCGCGCTCTCGGACCAAGACGTTGCGTTTCTTGCCGCAATGGCGGATGACGAAGACACCGTGTCGCGCATTTCTGATGTAGCCGAGCGCATGTCGGTCACACCCGACTACGCACAAAAGTATCGCCGGCGCCTTATCGACGCCGGCGTAATCGAACAGGCCCGCCGCGGGTACGTGCGCTTCGCTGTTCCTTATATGGCTGACTACCTGCGCAGTCAGCTGTAGGAAAACCACCACGAAGGGGACAGGCACCTTTGTGATGGTTTTGACCGGTTTGTCTCGGTCTGTAACAGTTAGACCGTCAAAACCGAGCCTGGTGTTACAGATTGAGATTTTCGGGCAGCCCCCTGCAGTTTGTCTCGTTCTGTAACAGGTAGAGACGATTTTGGCTGCTAGATGTTACAGGATTGAGACGAAGCGCTAGTCGCAGGTGATGTCGAGGTTTTTGCCGATTAGGCCTACGTAGCCGCCCTCGGCTGCTTTGGGACTATCGGCGTGGCAGAGGACCCACTTGTCGGCCTTCCAGTAGCAGTAGCTGTCGCCGGCGGCGGACATGTTGGCAGCGGCCTCGGGACGCGGACCATTGGTGCCGGCGGGCAGCGCTACCATTACCTGGAAGCCACCGTCGTCGACCATGCACGGCGTGTAGTGCAGCGTCGTGGCGTAGACCTCGACGAGCGTGCCGGCCGGCGCGCGGAAGGCCTTGACCTGCGCGGTATCGAGCTTGCCGTCGACGATCTGCTCGCGCTTGGCCAGCAGCAGGATAAAATCGCGGGCGCCCAGGTTGAACTCGCTGGCGCGGTGATACTCCAGGCAGTTGAGCTTCGTGTTACGGCCGTTGCACCAGCCCAGCTGGAAGGGGCGGCCGCCGTACATGAGCAGACCGAGCGTGTCGGCACCTTCGACCTGTTCCAGCTCGGGCGCGGAGGCCACATACTTGCTACCCTCGGGAATGGGCGTGGCGGAAAGTGCCTCGACAAGCGGAGCTGTCAGGCTGGAGGGTACGTCGTCCCACACGCGGCCGTAGGACTTGAACTCGGGATCGGTAACAGAGTAGATATGCATGTTCGCTCCTGTTCGTAAATGTGACTATATAAACATTCTAGAACATTAGCCGTCTTTTGATGGAGTCAATACCGCAAACAACACGCACCAGAGTCACATGGGCAAAAGGGCGGCGTGTATTTTACTTAGCCGAGATAGCCCTTAAGGAACTCAATGACACCCGAGCACCAGTGATCAGTTTCCGGCGCATGAGGTTTCATTAACGCATGTCCTCCTTCTGGATACACAATCTCCTCGTGGTGCACCCCAGCCGCATCCAGTGCGTCAACCATCTTTCCGAGATTGCCGGGCGATACGACATCATCGTCGGCGCATTGCCAAAGATATGTCGGCGGATACCGTTCCCACACATGTTGATCAATGCAGAAATCATCAATCGCATCGTGCCCAGCTCCACCGCACACCGAATCAAGAAATCTATGGTCTGACGCACATTCGGACTCATGAAGGTCAATCGGGGCGTAACACAGAACCAAAGCTTTTGGCGGCTCGCATCCGTAAGATGCAAACCCCTTGTTATCCGTCCCCCACTCGGCGGTCAAATGCGCGCCAGCGGAAAAACCGATAACCGCATATTTTTTGTCCACATTAAATCGCGTTGAATTCTCGAGGACAAAACGGACTGCGCGATTAAGGTCATCGATCGGGCGCGGCATCAGCGGCTCGACCCTCACCCTGTATGACAACACAAACACGTTATAGCCCGCATCGTTGAGCTCGGGAGCAACGGGAAAACCTTCCATTTGGTGACAAACGCTCTGATAGCCCCCACCCGAAATCGCGATAACGAATGGCGCCCCCGGTCGCCCCGGAAAGAAAAACAGCTTTGCGTTGCGCCGGGTCGGATCGCGAATACAATCGGCTTCATCCCAAATATCGTATGCAACCTGCCTCCCGTCATCCGCAAGCTCAACAATCCGATTCAACCCGCGCAGAACACGAGTAACTTCATACGGATTAGTGTCGGAATTCAAATGGGCCGCGATGGGCTTATTCCACATGCGCTCCCAAGTTGAAGGTCGGCAAAGCATGAGATGCTCACCGAACCCAGCGAACTCAGGAAGAAGTGCGATTTCTCCAAATGTCATATCGGCAGTAATTGTCATAACCAGTCACTCCAAAAACGAGGTGGGCTCGCGCAGATCAATCGCAAGCCCACCATATGCAATCTGCCGCGGGGTTTTCAGCAGCTTACATTCCGAATAATTGTCTATTCCGCCGACGTGTCTGCATCAGGGCGATACATGATGTAGACGAGGACGAAGGTAAGAATAAAACCAACGACATTGCAAAGGATCGCACCAATAAGGCTGCTCATATCACCGGAAGGATTCATGTAGCCGGGGAAGCTGAAAATACCACTCGACGTCATAACGAACGTGCGGGTATTGAAGATAGCCGGGATAACAGCGCTAATTGCACCAGAAATCATGGAAGCGACGATGATCTTCTTGTGCTCCAAAACTATGCCGTACAGGGCAGGTTCTGTAATTCCGCACAGGCTCGTAATGGCACAGCTGAATCCAAGGCTCTTTTCGCTCGGATCCTTCGAGCGGAAAGCAAACGCCAAGCAAGCGCCGACGACACCCATGCTACCGCAAAGAAGTCCAAGGATAGGGTCGGAACCGACGGTCATAATATTGTTGATGGAGATCACAATGAGGGCCCAATGGAGTCCAAGAGGAATCATGACGAGGCCAAATATCGGTCCAAGAATAACGCCGCAAAGAATGGGGCTGAACTGATAGACCGCCAGTACGGCAGTCGCAAGCAAGGAGCTCGCCTGTTGGATAACCGGGCCAACCACAAGAAGCGAGATGGGGGCAGCAATAGCAACTGTCAGGAACGGAACGAGTGCAAATGCCAAAGCATCGGGAAGAACCGCACGCAGCCACTTATAAAGAACGGATGCGAACCAAGCCGCCACGATAGCGGGAAACACCGTCGAGGCATAGCTCACCATCGTGAACTTCATGCCGAACAAATCCAGCGCATCACCAGCTCCAGCTGCGGCAACAAAAGTCGGGTAAAGCAGGATTGCACCGAGCACCGCACCGATATATTGATCGATTCCAAAGAATTTGGCCGCAGACGATCCGACGAGAACGGGCAAGAAATACATGCTGGCGTTTCCCATGCCGTACAGCAGGGTATAAATTCCGCTCTCAGCGGAAACGACACCTGCCGTCGTCAGGATACTAAGGACGGCGTTTATCATTCCGCATGCAATCAAGGCGGGAAGAACGGGCATCATGATGCCGCTGATCAGCTTCATCAGCTTTCCCAGAAAACCTTTGGTCTCGCCTTCATCTGCCGCGGACTTCCCGGTGTCAACCCCGGTTTCCTTTGCAACGATTTCGTAGACCTTATCGACCTTGGGCCCCACAATCACTTGGTATTGCCCTGCTGAATGGCGAATATCGATCACACCATCGATTGCCTTGACTTTTGCATCATCTACGATGCTTTCGTCCTTAAGATTGAACCTTAAACGAGTCATGCAGTGGGCTACAAATGTAACGTTTTCTGCACCGCCCACCATCTCGAGAATCTCGGCAGCGAGCTTGGTTGTATCTGCCATAAATACCATTTCTCCCATGTTGTGTTTTATATGTAACCATCGGCAAAGCGCGCGCCTTCGCCGACCAATTACCTAGCTTTCGATGCGATTCGATTGATATGCATCATCAGATAGAGTCTTTCTTCGTCTATAAGTTCTTGGCCCGTCAGCCGGCTGAGAACAGAAGCGATGTCATCGGCGCACGCCGATGCCACCGGATATTCATCTTTGAGCGAGAGATACATCTTGCGGTTGTCGCTTACGATACTTTCGCCAGAGTTCAACCTATTGAATAGGTACTGAAGGTGGGTTGCGAACCTTGCATAATCGAAGCCCTCCCGATCAACTTGAATACCAAGCCGTCTTTCAACAGCAATAGTTGATTCTTCGAGAACGCGATCGTAAACGTCCGTGCCAAACTCTTCAGCCAGCTCACATGAATCCGAATCGGCCATGTTATTGATAAACGCCATGGCAATTCCAACTGTCTCATGAGCGGGAAGCCTAACATTGAGACGTTTCCTGATTATTCGAAGCGCGTACTCGCCGATTTTGAATTCGACGGGATATTGTTGGCGAACATCAAAAGACAAGGGCATATGGACAACAATGTTTTGCTCCTTGCGCTTAATTGCATACGCGATATGGTCCGCAAGAATAAACGGCAAATTAAGGCTTACTTCATAGGGAAGCAGTCCTGTCGACATATCAATAACATCCGAGGTCAGCTCGAGAAGTTCATCCGAGACTTCATCAATGAGAGCGATGTAGCGGGAACTAACGTTATAGAACGTTCGTTGAATCTCCGAGAGCGGTAATTCATCGCCAACGTCCTTAAACCCCAGGCCACGCCCGAATGCCACCAGCTGCCTGCCATTTCCGTCGATGCAGAGGACAGCGCTGGTGTTAATTCGTTTAACGATTTCCATGTGTCCCCCTTAAACAAAACAAGGCTCCCGAAGCAGAATCCGACAATCAATGTCGACAGATGCTGCTTCAGGAGCCTTGCCTGAATATCACTCTGTTTGCCAGCTTAAGCGAAACACCGTAAATGACCTCGTGTAAACATTACTAAACAGTTAAACGGTCGATATCTCCATGTGAACGGTTTAGAAGCAGAAGGCAATCCTTACGCCTGCTGGTAGTGCAGGTGCTTCTCGTCGATATCGGCCAGGTCGCGGTCGAGGTAGCGGCGCGCGAGCCAGTTTGCCATGGGAAGGTTCTGGTCCAGGTAGTTGCCGCACTCCTCGGGAGCGGCACCGGGGACATCGCCCTCAAAGTCGGCGACGAACTCAAAGAGCTCGCGCACGAGCGGCAGGATCTCCTCGCTCGTCACCTCGCCAAACACGACCAGGTAAAAGCCCGTGCGGCAGCCCATGGGGCCAAAGTAAACGATACGGCTCGACCACTCGGCATGATTGCGAAGGAAGGTCGCACCCAGGTGCTCGATGGTGTGGCACTCAGCCGTGTTCATGACCGGCTCTTTATTGGGCGTGGTCAGACGCAGGTCAAAGGTGGTGACGGCAGCGCCGGTCGCCGGATCGCGGTCGATGCGACTCACGTATACGCCGGGCTCAAGCAGCAGATGATCGACAGAAAAGCTCGCAATGCGCTCCATGGCAGATCCTCTCGATAGTCAATTTGGGACGGGGCTCTTTTAGCTGGTTCGAATGGTCACACCAATCATACCAGTCAAAAAAGCCCGTCCCAAATTAGCCACCTGGGACGAGGACCGATGATTATTTGATCCCCGTCCCAGAAAAATCATGCTAGGCGGTGTACGAGATAGTCGCGGCCACTGCATGGCGCCAGCCGGCGATCTTTTTGGCTCGCTCGTCAGCGGGCATGGCAGGCTCCACGATGCCGCGGGCGCCGTAGACGTCGACGACATCGCGTGTGTACATGCCCAGTGCGATACCACAGGCCCAAGCCGCGCCCAGACCGCTCATCTCGTCATTGCTCGCAATGCGGATGGGCGAGCCAACCAAATCGCTCTCAAACTGCATCAGGTACGCATCGCGCGTGGGGCCGCCGTCAACACGAAGCTCGGCAAGCGCCGCGCCCGAATCCTCGACCATCGCATCAATGACGTCAAAAATCTGATAGGCGATCGACTCGTCGGCAGCCTTTACGAACTCCGCGCGGCCCGTGGTACGTGTCATGCCAAAAACGCATCCCTCGGCATCACTTGCCCAGTGCGGCGCACCCAGGCCGGTAAACGCCGGCACAAAGTAGACATGGCTCGCCGGGTTGGCGGCGTAGCACAGGTCGGTGACCTCCTCGGGGTTGTTGATGAGCTCCAGGTCGTCGCGCAGCCAGGTCTTGACGGCGCCGGCGTAGCTCACGTTGCCCTCGAGTACATACTCGGTCACGCCGTTCATACGCCACGCAAGCGAGCTCGAAAGCCCGTGCGAGCTGGCGACAAACTCGTTGCCGACGTTCATCATGACCGAGCTGCCGGTGCCATAGGTCGCTTTGGCCATACCGCGGCTGTGGCAACCCTGCGCAAACAGGGCCGCATGGCTGTCGCCCAGCACGCCGTGTACCGGCACGGGTGCGGGCAAAAAGCCATCCAGGTCCGTTGTGCCAAACAGACCGTCGGAATCGGTCACCTGCGGCAGGCAGGCCGGATCGATGCCAAAGGCCTCGCACACCGGCTCGCTCCAGCAGCCACGGCGCAGGTCGAAGAGCTGCGTGCGGCTGGCATTGGACCAGTCACAGCGAAACTCCGCGCCGCCCGTGAGCGTCCAGACCACCCAGGCATCGATGGTGCCCAGACACAGCTCACCCGACGCCGCGGCCTCGGCAGCCGCCGGAACGTTCGCGAGGATCCAAGCCATCTTGCCCGCCGGATAGTAGGGCGAGAGCACCAGGCCCGTTGTGTCACGCACCAGCTCTGCCACGCCTTCGCGCGCCGCAAGCTCGTCACACAGCTCGCGGGCGCGGGCACACTGCCACACCACGGCGTCGCACAGCGGCTCGCCCGTCGTGCGGTTCCAGGCAACGGTGGTCTCGCGCTGGTTGGAGATGCCAATACCGGCAATGTCGGCCGGATTGACCCCGGTCTCCTCCACCACGGCACGCGCCACGGCCAACACGTTGGCGGCGATCTCGACCGGATCATGGCTCACCCAGCCGGCATCATTGACAATCTGGCGATGCGAGCGGTCGGCACGATGAATCAGATGGCCGCCCTCGTCCACCAGCAGCGCCTTCGTGCCCTGCGTGGATTGATCGATTCCGATGATGTAGCGGCCCATGGCCACCCCTTTCAAAATGAATGTGACAAAGGGACTGTCCCTTTGTCACATTCCAATTACTCTGCGGGAAGGAACTCGGCAACGGTCTTGGCAATGCCTTCGCCGGTGAGGCCGTAGTGCGCAAAGACCTCGGGGCTCGTGCCGGTGATGACCGGCGCGTCGGGCAGGCTCAGGCACTTGACCGGACGCGGGCAATGCTCGCCCACGACCTGCGCGACCATGGAACCCAGGCCACCGAAGGGGCTGTGCTCCTCGACGGTCACGACGGCGCGCGTGGCCCCGGCGGCCTCAATCACGGCCTCGGCGTCGAGCGGCTTGACGCAGTACATGTCGAGCACGGTGGCGGAGATGCCCTGCTCGGCGAGCAGATTGGCGGCGTCCACGGCATGGCGGACCATCTCGCCGGTGGCGACGATCGTCACATCGGTACCGCGACGCACCCAGGTGGCGCGGTCCATCTGGAACGGGCACTCATCCTCGGTGTACACGTCCTCGACCGGGTTGCGGCCAACGCGGATGTAGGCCGGCTTGTTGTCGGCGACCAGGGCGCGCACGAGCTCGGCGGTCTGGAAGCGGTCGCTCGGCAGATACACGCGCATGTTGGGGATCGCGCTCATGGCGGCGATATCCTGCGCGGAATGGTGGCTCATACCCAGGGCGCCGTAGGACACGCCGCCCGAGATGCCGATGAGCTTGACGTTGGTGTTGGAGTACGAGACATCGACCTTGCACTGCTCATACGAACGCGTGGTCACAAAGGACGCCGGCGAAGCAGCCCAGGCCTTCTTGCCGCACGAAGCCATGCCGGCGGCGATGCTCACCAGGTCCTGCTCGGCAATGCCGACCTCAATGGACTGCTGGGGATACTGATCGAAGAACGGCGTGAGCGACGCGGAGCCGCGGGAGTCGGAGCACAGGACGACGATGTCCTTATCGGTCTCGGCGGCCTCGAGCAGCGTGTCGCAGATAACCTTGCGGTTGGCGATCTTGTTAGCCATTGATGGCCTCCTTATGGGCAGCGAAATCGGCGATGATCTGGGCATATTCCTCGTCGTTGGGCAGGTGGTGATGCCAGCCGGCCTTGTCCTCCATGACGGGCGAGCCGTAGCCCTTCACCGTGTTGAGGATGATGACCGTGGGCTTACCCTTGGTCTCGGCCGCAAGCGTCAGCGCGGCGTCGATGGCCTGGACGTCGTTGCCCGGAATGGACAGCACGTTCCAACCGAAGGCGGCCCAGCGCTCCTCCTGCGAGTCCTGCTTCATGACGTCCTCGGTGCTGCCACTGATCTGCAGGCGGTTGCGGTCCACGAGCGCGCACAGGTTATCGAGCTGGTAGTTGCCACCGCTCATGGCGCCCTCCCAGACCGAGCCCTCGGCAAGCTCGCCGTCGCCCATGATGGTGTAGACGCGGTAGTCGCGACCGTCCATCTTGCCGGCGAGCGCCATACCCACCGCCACGGGCAGGCCGTGACCGAGCGAGCCGGAGTTCATCTCGATGCCCTTGAGTTTATTGTTGGGATGGCCGATGTAAGGACTGCCGAACTTGGAGAAGCGGGCCTTGACGTCGTCGAGGTCCAGGTAGCCCTCGTGGCACAGCACCGCGTAATAGGCCTCCATGGCGTGGCCCTTGGAGAGCACGAAGCGATCGCGGTTGGGATCGTCGACGGTCTCGGGCGAAATGTTAAGGTGGTTGGCGTAGAGGGTCATGAGGGCGTCGATCACCGACATGTCGCCGCCGATGTGGCCGCCGGCGCCGGCCATGATGATGTCGACGCAATCGCGGCGGAGGTCCCAGCGCAGGGACTCAAGCTCTTCGATAGTTGCCATTTCTACTCTCCTCGCAGGTAGGCTTTGACGTCTTCTTCGATGGGGTCGTACAGGTCGGGCTGGATGCCGATGTACTTGCATGCCTCGTAGAGCACCGGCACCACGTTGGCGTGGATGGCCACGCAGTGGTGGATGTAGGGGCCCTCGACGATCTTTGCCTCGAGGCGCTTGAGGTTCTCGACCTCGACCCACAGGTAGGTGCCCATACCGGCCGGGCCGTCGATGCCGCGGGCATTGCCCAGCAGCAGCGAGTACTCGCCGTTGTCGCCGTCAAAGCGGGCAAGGGTGAGGTCGCCGTGCTTGGCCTCGGCCGTCAGCGCGCCGGGGTGATCGAAGGCCAGCGGATAGGTGAGCTTGGGCTTGACGGCCGCGCAGCTGCAGGGCCAGGGGCCGCAGTGCTGCAGCAGCTCGCCGTTCTCGTTGTCGGGATGGCGGACGGTCCAGTCGGCGAACATGCCGCGGTGACGGCCCAGGTCGGCAGCCTCGACCATGAGCGCGGTGATGGCGCCGTGGATGTCGGTCTCGCAGACGACCGGGATACCCATCTCGTTGAGGATGGCGTTGGCGGCGCAGGGCATAATGCCCAGCTCGTCCTGCAGGGCATTCCAGCACTGGATGGCGCCGGCGTTGCAGCCGTACTTCTCGACCAGACGCTTCATGGCGATGGCGAGTCCTGCGACCGCGGGAACCTTGTCCTCGGGGATGCAGATCTCAAAGCTGTCGGCGATGTGGGCGAGCATGGCGGCCATGGCCTGCTCGTCGGCCTGGGCGTCGCGCACGGCCTGGACCAGCTCGGTCATGGGGATGGGCGAAAGCTGGATGTTGAACTTCTCGAGCAGCTCGCCCTCGTTGCACATGGTCGACCAGAAGTCGAACGGGCGGGTGGCCATCTGCAGGATGCGGGTGTGCTTGAAGGTCTTAACGACGTTGCACACGGCCAGGAAGTCCCAGACGCCGCGCTCGAACTCGGGGTCGGTCAGGCGGCAGTTGGTCATGTAGGTGAAGGGGACCTGGAAGCGGCGCAGGACCTTGCCGGTGGCGAACAGGCCGCACTGGCTGTCGCGCAGGCGGGTGCCGTCGGGCTCGGGGCGCTCGTCGCGCGGACCCCACAGCAGCACGGGCAGACCGAGCTCGCGGGCAAGGCGGGCGCAGACGTACTCGGTACCAAAGTTGGCGTGGCACAGCATGATGCCGTCAACGCCCTCGGCGCGGAACTTCTTGACGATAGGCTCGATATGGCTGTCGTCGAACAGCAGGCCCTCGTCGTTGATGTCGTCGATATCAACGATGTCGACGCCGATCTCGCGCAGGCGGTCAGCCGTCAGACCGCGGTACTTGATCGCGTCCGGCGCGCTAAAGATACTGCGGCGCGTGGGCACAAAACCGAGCTTGATCTTATCCATGTACGTCCTCCCCTAGTCACATGTTCAGTAAACAGACGCATGTTTCGTTTTGTTCTGTTTACTAAATGTTTTACTCTTTTGTTTAAAAGTTTAGCGCGAAAGTCTCGTAAACGGTAGAGAAATCAGCCTAAACGGTATGTAAACAATCTGAACATACAAGGGCAACAAAAAGAGGGCCCCGAAGGACCCTCTTTTGAATAGCGCTATGTTAACTGCCCTAGCGAGCTTTGGCACGCTGCAGGCGATGCCGTCTCCGCCTAGATTTCGCGCACGCTCTGGCGCTCGACAAAATAGGTCGAGACGGCCGTTTTGCAGGTATAGCTCTTGGGATTGCGGATGTTGCCCACCAGACGGCGCACCGCGATCTCGCCCACCTCATGCTTGGGAACATGCACCGTGGTGAGCGGCGGATTGGAGAAGGCGCCCAAAGACAGGTCGTCAAAGCCGATGATCGAGACATCCTCGGGCACGCGAATACCGTGCTCGTTGAACGCGCGCATGGCGCCCACGGCGAGCACGTCGTTCTCGGCAAAGAAAGCCGTCGGCAGATCGTCGCGCGAGACGTTGTCGAGCCACACGCCCATGTCGTGATAAGCGCCCTCGAGCGTGGTACCCAGCGTGACGTGCCATGCCGGGTTGGCCTCAAGATCCGCGTCCTCAAGCGCTTGGCGATAGCCGCGCTCGCGGTCCTTAAAGTTGCGGATCCGAAGGTCGCCCGCCAGATAGCCGATTTGCCTGTGGCCTTTCTCGATAAGGTAATCCACGGCACGCAGCACCGAATCGGTGTTGGCGATGACTACGGCATCGAAGTACTGGCGATCGCTCCAGCCGTCGAGCACAATCAGGTGGGCGGCAGCGTCGGCGAACAGGGCGTAGTCCTCCTCGCCCAGCTCGGTACCCATCAGCACGATGGCGGCCGACGGGTCGGCGATCAGGCCCTCGACCTGCGGGCGCACGGCGTCCAGGTCGCTAAAGTCGAGCGAGACAAAGCTCGTGCTCATGCCGTGGCGACGCGCCTGGCGCTCCACGCCCTCGATGACCGCGGGATGGAAGGTGCTCTCGTCCAGGATGGCGCCCGTCTTGCGCGCAAGCACAAACTGGATGCTCTCGAGCTGCGTCGACTGCTGATAGCCAAGCGACTGCGCGCACTCCAGGATGACCTTGGCGGTCTCCTCGCTCACGCTGCGCTTGCGGTTGAGCGCGTTGGACACGGTTGCGGGCGAAAAGCCGGTAATGCGGCTGATCTCGCGGACGCTTGCTTTAGCCATCGTTCCCCCTAGCATCGGTCGCGGCCGAGCATCGTGGCTTGACCGCCCCGTGGCTCGGCAACTAAACGACCGCAAATTCAATCTAAACAGAATAGTAAATGTTTAATAGCTAGTTTAGCCTGTTGTCAAGCGAAGTGGCACGACTATTCCCCCAACGGGCGCATTTGTCCATCTTAACGTTATTACGCAAGGTCTTCGCCATTGCTTGCTATTACGCGTCGGTACCATTCGAAGCTTTTCTTTTTACGTCTCTCAAACGAGCCCGCACCGCTATCGTCTCGATCGACATAGATAAACCCGTAGCGCTTACGCATCTGTCCTGTGGCGACCGAAACCAAATCGATCGGGCCCCAACAGGTATATCCCATGAGTTCCACCCCGTCGAGCTCGACGGTCTCCCTCATCGCCTCGATGTGGGCCCGCAGGTATTCAACTCGATAGTCGTCTTCTATTTCACCCGAATCTTCCGGCACATCAGGAGCACCCAAACCGTTTTCGACGATGAACAGCGGCTTTTGATAGCGATCCCAGATTTCATTCATGGTGACGCGCAGCCCTTTGGGGTCGATAAACCTCCCCCAAGGCTCCTGTTTTAGATACGGATTAGGCGCCGAGCGAAGAAGGTTCGAATCGAACTGACCTTCCGCATGCGCTTTTGCGACGCGCGTCGAGTAATACGAAAACGAGACGAAATCGACCAGGTTTGCAGCCAGTACTTCGCGGTCATCATCCCGATAGGGCACCTCAAAACCATGGCGGGCGTATTCCTTGAGAACATAGCTCGGGTACGCACCGCGCACCTGGACGTCGGCAAACATGTAATGGCTGCGATTCTCAGCCTGCGCAGCCAGCACATCGTCCGGATCACATGTAGCCGGATAGAAGACACCTGCGTTGAGCATGCAACCGATCTTCGCCCCAGGGCACAGTTCATGACACGCCCCGACCGCACGGGCGCTCGCAACCAATACATGGTGCACGGCCGTGTGAACCGTTGCATAGCGATTCTCCCCTTGCTCGAAGATGATCCCCGCCGCCATAAAGCACGCCTGCGTCATGATGTTGATCTCGTTAAAGGTCAGCCAATAATTGACCAATCCCCGATAGCGCTCGAACACGGTACGCGAATATCGCTCGAACAGGTCGACCGACCTGCGATCGCGCCATCCGCCATACGCATCGACGAGATGCATGGGGACATCATAGTGGTTGAGCGTCACCAAAGGCTCAATGTCATGCGCGCGACACGTCCTAAAAACATCCTCGTAAAAGGCAAGGCCTTCTTCATTGGGCTCGGCTTCGTCTCCTTTGGGAAAAATGCGGCTCCAGGCGATTGATAAGCGCAGGCATTTAAAACCCATCTGGGCAAACAGTTCAATATCCTGCTTGTACCTATGGTAAAAATCAATGCCCTTGCGAGCGGGATAGAAGCTGTCGGGTGCCAACGCACGCGGATCAAGGTCTCCCCGCATGACGTCCATGCGTTGATCGCCAAACGGCAGCATGTCGGAATTGGCTAAACCGCGACCGCCTTCGTTCCATCCTCCCTCGCACTGGTTTGCAGCCAGAGCCCCGCCCCATAAAAAATCTTCTCTAAACATTATGGTGTCGTCCTTTCTATCAAATTCCCGGCCCACACTGTCGAACGCAACGGACTCGGCAAGTGCCGCGCAACAGCACAGTACCGTTGCGCGGCCAAGGGGTCGGACCGCGCAACGGCTGGGGAGCATATTTGTGCAGTAGCCTCTTATGCCTCGACGGATTCAACGGCCTCAGAGTCGCCGCTCTTGGACTTCAACGGCATCTTCTCCTGTCCTTCAAATCCAAAAACCATCGCCAACGCAAACGTCACGGCACCGCCAGCAAGACACCCGATGGTGCCAGGGATGATATCCTGAGCAAACATGAGCACGTTCATCCATGGGAAACCAACGCCAGTGAAGATATAGACGTTGGCATGAAGAAGGCTTACCAGCAGACCACCGACAGCACCACCAATCATGTTCCAGGCAAGAGCCTTCTTGTCGCGAAACAGGATGCCGTAGATGATGGGCTCACTCACGCGACCGAAGGCATAGGCGATGAACAAGTTCCAGCCCGTGGCTCGACTCTCCTTGCCCTTAGCGCGCAGGCCATAGGCGAGCGCGATGGCAAGCGTGGTGTAGGCTACAACCGCGGTGCCGGGGTATAAGATGGCGTCGTAACCGTTCTGGAGCGCGGCGGGCAATATGGCGGTATAGATCGGCACGTGCATGCCGGTGGCGATGATCAGATTCCAGAATGCGCCGGTAACCGCGGTCGCAGCGGGACCGGCAACAGAGGCGAGCCAAATGATGAAATCGGCCACAAGGCCCATGACAAATTGGACGGCAGGGCCGCAGAGGCACAGCGCGACCGGCAACATCACGAGCACCGTACCCACGGGTACGATCAGAATGCGCAACATATCAGGCGAGATCTTCTTAAAGAAGCGCTCAACATAGGACTGAGCCCAGGTGATCAAGATGACCGGAAGAACAGCCTGGGTGTAGTTGACGAGCTGCATGGGGATGCCGAAGACGCTGAAAGGCTTTCCGTCCTCAACAATAGCGAGCATGTCGGGATAAATCATCACAACAGCGATGAGCAGTGCCAGCACAGGACTCGTTTTGAACTTCTTAGCCGAGCTATAGGCGGCAAACACCGGGAAGTAGTAATACGCCGCATCGCCCACCAGGGAAAGGATCCGATACAGGTCGCTCGTTTCGGACATAAAACCGGCGCCTTCGGGCCCAAACAGAATAACGAGCATCTTGAAGATACCGGCGACACAAAAGATCGGAAGGATCGGGGTGATAGCGCCGCTCACGGCATCGAGCAGCTGATTGAAGAGGTGCTTGGGCGCCAAGCGCTCCTTCCAGCTAAGCTGAGGGCCATCGAGTTCCTCGTCAATCGATACCGTGACCTCGAATCCGCCCTGCTTACAAACCTCGTCGTAGACCTTGTCGACCGTGGGCCCGACCACCAGCTGCACCTGCCCTCCGGCGTGCACGACGCTGATGATAGACGAGATGTCCTCAAGCTTCTCATCATTCGAGAGGCTTTCATCCTTGAGGTTGAAGCGCAGGCGCGTCATGCAATGCGTAACCGAAGCCACGTTTTCCGCCCCGCCCACAGTGGAGAGAATCTGCTCTGCCACCTTTTTGTAATTTGCCATCATTGGCTCCTTTGCACAATCTTGGCTTACTGTTCGAATCGGCAAAGGTCATGCCCCGAATGGCTACGGGTTACAATCCTTTTTTGGAGATGATCCGGTTGAGATGGATCATCAGATAGAGTTCCTCCTCCTCGGAGAGCGTGGCGTCCCACGTTTCACGACAATAGGAACCGATATGCTTCACGCACTCTGCCAACTGCGGAAACCCCTCACGAAAGTTCTTGTACATCTGCATGTTGGCGCTGTTCAGCGACTCGCCGGCTTGAATGCGCTTGAACAGGTACCGCAGATGCGTGGCGAAGCGGGTGAAATCAAAGGAATCGCGGTCGACAATAATGCGGAAATCGCTTTCGAGAATCTCGATAACGTCCTCGAGCATATCGTCGAACTGCTTTGCGGGCTCGGCCGTGGCTTTGACGGCTTCAACAACCCGTGCGTTCACGAGATTCATCGCAATACTGGCAATCTCATCCTTGGGAAGCCGCTCTCCGAGCTCCTTCTCGAGTCGCATGACGATAAACTGGGCAGCCTTGTATTCCTTCGGATACGTCTCCCGCACTTCATAGGCAAGAGGCATCGCGATGCGGACCCCCTTTTGGGCTCGCGCAACGGCAAACGACAGGTGATCAGCCATGAACAGCGTCGCATTGGTCGAGAGGTCGTAGGGCAGTTCGTTGGCGACGATGTCCATCACCTTGGCCGTGAACATCACGATCTCAGAAGGAAGGTCGCGCATGACGTCCTGCCCTTTGGGGTCGATGTCATAAAACGTATGCTCAATCTTAGAGAGCGGCAGCTCGCGGGGAAATTCTCCCCCAAACCCGACGCCCCTGCCCATGGCGATCACGTCGCGCCCCTGCCCGTCGCGGCAAAGAACGGCATTGTTGTTGAGCTTTTTAATCGCAAGCATGGTGAACCTCCTTTCAAGAACACTCACAGAAAAAGGCATGATAGCCAATAGCAGTGCTATTGCGGTCATGCCTTACGTAACAATCCGTGTTGTATTGCTCTTGGGCATGCCTCCACACAGGAGTAACAATCCAAGATGCAGAATGCATTATAGCACTCTCCCCGCCCCGGGGACCATCGGGCTGGCGAACGGTAGATGTCGGCCCGCCAGCCTTGATTCTCATTTTCATTGCAACAGCCTCAGGACTCAGCGCAACGCGTTGCGCTGAGTCCTGAGGCGCGAATCCG
>NZ_JADMRH010000015.1:0-51952 GCF_015560135.1 Collinsella aerofaciens | reverse complement strand
TCCGCCTTGGCGTCTGCGAGACCCGCCTTCGCCTGCTCGAGGTCCTTGCCGGCGGCATCGGCGGCGTCCTTGCCCTCCGCGACCTGACGGGCGTACTCGTCCATTGCCGCTCGGTCGGCTGCCGTGCCGGCATTGACTGCAGAATCGTAGGATGCCTTGGCCTGGTCGCGGGCGGAAGCCGCCTCGTTGTAGGGACCGGCGGCCTCATCGTAGGCTGCCTTGGCGGCGTCCTCCTTCGCCTTCGCCTCGTTGACTGCCTTCTGCAGGTCCGCGATGGTCTGTGCGGCGGATTTCGCGCCGGTACCGGATGCCGCGCCGGCGTGGGCGGCGATCGGCGACATCACGGCGGGGTGCTGCGTGCCCCCGTCACCGGTCTGGGCGAATGCCGTGAACGGTGAGATGAGGCTCGATCCGGTCATGGCGGCCATGGTCGCCGCGGTGACGGTCAGACGCGCGATCCCCTTCGGGGCGTGAAACTTTTTGTTTGGCAGTGCGGCGAAGTGATCGCCACCGGCAGCGAAGCGCTTTCCCTGGGTCATTGTGCTGTTCCATTCCTTTTCCGTGCCCTATCCGACTGGGCATCAGAGCGCTTTCCAATAGAGATAATTATGCGCCTCAACTGGGATTGTTGTATATAGTCCGTTGGCTTTTATACAACAATCCATGACTCTTTTTGTCATGGATATCTCGCCACTACAACGATCCTTTGGTCTACGCTGCAAAAAACTCAGATCAAAGTTTGGTTACTCACAAGAGCAATTTGCGAACCGTATCGACATGGACAGGTCTTACTACGCCTCGATAGAGGTCGGACGAAGAAATGTCAGTCTTTCCAACATCTGTAAAATTGCCAATGGATTCAACATGTCAATCGCTGCACTTATGACTGGTGTCACCGATATAACGGATTAGTCTATCAATCAGCGAACGCAGTGAGCGTATCAATCGACGGCGTAGCCGGCGGCAAGGTCACGGCACGTGACCGCGCAGCGAGCTTTGCGAGCGAAGGGGACGGCATCGCCGTCCCTATTTCTTTATAGTATATTTCTCTATTAATTGGTTTCACCAAAATGGGTATAGCACAAGCTTCTGAACAGGCGTTTTATCAAAGAATTCGAAGCTACCGAATCATCAAAATGGTGAAATAATTTACCCAAAAGGGGGAAGCGCTTCACCAAAATGGAACCGACTGACAGCTGTTGAAAACTTTTATCCCCAAAATGGTGATTTCCTGTTTTCAGTGGAAAACTCGGGAAGTCATAATATTTACTTACCAGATTTACAAACGGAAGCGGTTCTTAGCCCCAAAACCAGAACAGGTCAGAAGCAAAAATAACTCCTGACCTGCGATTTTCCTGGTGCCCCCGGGCGGATTCGAACCGTCGACACCCGCTTTAGGAGAGCGGTGCTCTATCCCCTGAGCTACGGAGGCATGTTGTACTAGTGTAGCAGATTTACTGCATCGCAATACGTCGCATGACTAGACTTCGAAGTTGCGGTGGAATAGTTCCTGTCTGAAGCATCTAAAGCCGTATTTAGGAACTGTTTCACCGCAACTTGTGAAGAGCTAGTTGCCTTTGTGGAAGAGGTTTTTGATAACGGAAGGGATGCTCTTGGCGCCCTTGGCGGTCACATCGATAAAGTCGGGCGAACGCACGAGCTTATCCTCGTCGACGTACTTGCGGACCGCACGAAGCGTCTCTTTGTCGTCGCGCGTCGAAAACGTAAAGTGACCGTTATCCTTGGTAAAGATGGCAAAACGCGTGATCTTCTTGGTGCCGCGCAAAACCTCGGCGGCAATATAGTCGACCTCATCCCACGGGATTTGAATATAATCCTCGGGATTGCGCTCGTTATAGTACTCAAACGCCTTATTGCCCACCATCACGTTACCGTGGCTGGTAAGCCCCATCAGGCAGGTTGCCGGCGTTGCCAAATCGACCGTGCTGTTCTGAGATTGCGCCATGCGCGCCTCGCCCTCCAAATAAAACAATCGGACCGCATCCAGTGTACCCACCGGGTGCGGTCCGTTTCAATGGCTCAAAAGCCCTTGTCTAGCTACTCTCGGTCTTAAGCCGAAGCGTGCTTACATGAAGCCGCAGAAGCGACCGATGATGCCGACGGCGAAGAGAGCCAGGATGATGACGATCGGGCTGACCTTCTTCTTGAGGAGCTTGCAGACCAGCAGGGTCAGGCACACGGCGGCAAGGCCGGGGATGAGCTGATCGAGGTTGGCCTGAAGCGTGGTGACCTTCATCTGATCAAGGGCGGTAGCACCGACGGAGTTGTACATCGTCAGCGCTTCCTTGATACCCTCGGAACCGGAGGGCAGGCTAGCCCAGTCGATAAAGGCGCCAGCAGACTGCTTGACCGTGGAGACGATCGGGGTGAAGGAAATGGACACCCAGCGCTCGACCAGGGCGCCGATGATGAACATACCCAGGATGGAAGCGCCCTCGGTGACCTTGCCCATCAGACCACCGGAGAGGTCCTTGGCGATGGAGGAGCCGACCTTGTAGCCAAACTCCTGCGTGTACCACAGGAAAGCGTAACGGATGATGTTCCACGCGAAGAAGAACAGCAGCGGACCGACGATGCTGCCGGACATGGCCAGGGAAGCGCCCAGAGCGCCCAGAATCGGGCGAAGGGTGAACCAGAAGACGGGGTCGCCGACGCCGGCGAGCGGGCCCATCATACCGACCTTGACGCCCTGAATGGCGACGTCGTCAATCGGGGCACCGTTGGCGCGCTCCTCCTCGAGAGCGAGGGTAACGCCAATGACGGGGGCGGAAACATAGGGGTGGGTGTTATAGAACTCCAGGTGGCGCTTAAGAGCGGCAATCTGGTCATCCTTGCCGGTGTAGAGCTTCTTGATCGCAGGGATCATTGCGAAGCACCAGCCGCCGTTCTGCATACGCTCGTAGTTCCACGAGCCCTGAAGGAACTGATGACGGAAGCAAACCTTCTTGCGGTCAGCCTTGGTGAGCTGAATCTTGTTCTCTGCCATATGTATCACTCCCCTCCTACTCGTAATCGTTCAGAATGTCGCCGAGCGGGTCGCCGGAGCCACCGCCCATGCCGCCACCCTGCTTGGCCAGATCCTTAAGGCCAAGGTAGATGAGGGCAAGGGAGATGCCGATGAGACCAAGGGCGATCAGCGTGAGCTGAGGGATGGCAGCAAGGACAAAGCCGAGGACGAAGAACGGCCAGGTCTCCTTGGTGGCCATCATGTTGATGACCATGGCGTAACCGACGGAAGCGACCATGCCGCCGCCGACAGCCATGCCGCCGGACAGCCAGTCGGGCATAGCGTTAAGCGCGTTGGTAACGGCCTCGGCCGGGATGACGCACAGAAGCACTGCCGGGATGGCGATACGAAGGCCCTGCATGAGGATGGCAGCATACTGCCAGCGCTCGATGCCGGAGAAGTCGCCCTTCTCGGCGCAACCGTCCATGGCGTGAGCGATAGCGGTAGCAATGGTACGGCAGATCATGGTCAGGAACAGACCAGCGACCGACAGTGGGACGGCGACGGCGATAGCGGTGGTAACGGCCTTGGCCGAATCGGTGGCGCCACCGTTGAGGGCGAGCACCATGATGATCGAAGAAGCGACCGAGGCCAGAGCGGCGTCAGGCGCGACAGCGGCGCCGACGTTAGCCCAGCCAAGGGCCATCATCTGGAGCGAACCGCCCAGGAGGATGCCCTCCTGAAGGTGACCGGTTACGAGACCGATAAGCGTGCATGCCACGAGCGGCTGATGGAACTGGAACTCATCCAGAATGCCTTCCATACCGGCAAGCAACGCGACAATCGCAACAAGCAGAATAGTGATTGCAGACATGTATCGGACCCTCCTTTACTATGCTTGAGCGGCCAGTTCGGCCTTAGCTTTCTTCAACATGGCGTCGAGATCCTCGGAGGAATCCGAAGGAACCTTGCGGACCTCGAACTTGACGCCCTTGGCCTTGAGGGCCTCGAGAGTCTTAACGTCATCATCGCCCATAGCGACGGCGTTGGTGACGACGACCTTGCCCTTGGAGTGAGCCATGGAACCGATGTTGACTTCCTTGATGTCGACGCCGGCCTCGATGGCCTTGAGCAGATCCTGCGGGTTCTCGAAGAGCAGCATGGCCTTGGTGTCACCAAAGCGCGTGTCCTTGACGACCTCGGCCATCTTCTTGATGGGCACGACGTTGGCATGGACTCCCGGAGGGGCAGCCTGCTCGATCATGGTCTTGCGGAGCTCGTCGTGAGCAACGCCGTCGGAAACCACGATGATGCGGTTGGGGTTGATCTGCTTGGTCCACGTGGTGGCCACCTGACCATGCAGCAGACGGGTGTCGATACGGACGTGGGCAATCTTGATGTGCCCGTCGCCGATGACCGTTCCCGGAGGGATGGCGCCTGCAGGAGCAGCGGCGGCCGCAGCCGGCTTCTTCTCCTCGGGCTCCAGAGACTCGGGCTTGACACGCACGCCAGCCTTAGCCTCAGTCACGAGATGTTTTGCGATCGCATGTGCAGTGTTCTTTGCGTCAAAGCGCTGCGAATATGCCTCAATGAGCATAGGCAGGTTGACACCGGTGACGATAGCCCAGGAATCGTGGCCCTCGATGAGTCCGCTGATCTGGTTGAACGGCGTGCCGCCCCACAGATCAACGAGGAAGAGCACCTGCTCCTGGTCCTCGAAGGAAGCGACTGCTTCCTCGACCTTGGCACGGAAATCGTCGGGGCCCATGCTCGGCTCGAGCGAGACCACGGCAACAGACGGCTGATCGCCAAAGACCATCGAGCCCGTCTGCTTGATTCCAGCTGCCAAGTCCCCGTGGCTAGCAAGAACAATACTTACCATCACATAACCTCCTTTTTGTCTACGTATTTCCTACACGACATGAAAGGAGTATACCTGTTTGGATTGTGGAATTATAGCTAAATTCGCAAAAGGTTGGATTATTTGTTTAAACGTCTAAGTTTGTTACAAATCGATTACATTGCTGGTTTACAGCTCATTGCCTGCTAAAACGTGATTTGCTGATTGTTTTCAAAGACATATAAAGGTGCACCGTTCGTTAAGACCGCTTTTAGGTGAATCCCAATGCGTCTGCGTGCCACCATTTTGTTTAAACAGACATGACTTGACTAACCGAAGCAAATATGTTTAGAACTCTAGCCCATGTAGACATTAGATGTTAGGCGATGTGGAGAGGGTTGGCGGCGTCGACGGCATCGGGGGCGTCGGAGAGGCCGTCAGGAGCAGCGTCTGCCGGGTCCTCGTCGGGGGTCTCGATCTGTTTGATCATGATCTCCTGGCCCTGCAGCAGGTATGTTTCACCGCTGCCGCAATGGGGGCAAGTCTTGCCGTGCTCGACCGTCGCGTAGTCGCGGCCGCACGCCTCGCAATGCGTCACGGCGTCGACAGGCTCCACGATAAGCTCCGCGCCCTGCGCGATAGGCTTTTTATCCGCCGCCCAGCGCCAAGCGTCGAGTAGTAGATCGGGGACGACGCCCGAGACCTCGCCCAGCAGCAGCGTGACGCTCGAAACGCGACGCACGCCATGAGCGCGCGCCACATTCTCAACATCGCGAATGATGTGATAGACGATTCCGAGCTCGTGCACTTTTAATTCCTTCCGCCGTTCTACCGAACGGCGGTCGGCTTGACGCTGCGCGAGCCCCAGACGGGCGATCTGCCTTTCAATCGTCGGGCATGGGCAAAAGCCCTATGCCCTCCTCTTTCAAGGCACCTCGCCACGCCTGGGACTCGCTCGCTGTCCAACCGCTCTCTGCGCCGTTCTCCTGCTTGTTGCGTTTCTTACTTCTTCCCGAATTTAATCTTGATGGCGCGCTTGAGCGCGTACTTGCCCAGGCTTGGAAGCTTTTGCTCGTATTTGACCATCGTGGAGCACTCGGGGCGGTCGCGATCCAGATGGATGGCGTCGAACGCGCACTTGGTGGTGCACAGGCCGCAGCCGATGCACTTGTTGGGGTCGACGATCGAGGCGCCGCAGCCCAGGCAGCGGGCGGTCTCGGCGCGCACCTGCTCCTCGGTAAAGGTCTCAACATACTCGCTAAACGGCGCAGCCTTCTCGCGTTCGCGGTCCACATGCGCAACCTCGCGGCTCGCGTTGTCGTAGCTCTCGATCACGACATCGTCGCGGTCGAGCGCGGTGTAGCGGCGCTGGTTGCGGCCGATGGTGAGCGTGGAGCCCGGCTGCACAAAGCGATGGATGGACACGGCAGCCTCGTGGCCGGCGGCAATGGCATCGATGGCAAAGCTGGGGCCGGTGTAGACGTCGCCGCCCACAAAGATGTCGGGTTCGGCGGTCTGGTAAGTCTGGGGATCGGCCAGGGCGCCCTGGCCGCGGCCGAGCTCCACCTTGGAGCCAGCCAGCAGGTCGCCCCACACAATGGACTGGCCAATCGACATGACGACACGGTCGGCATCGACACGGCGCAGATCGTTCTCGTCGTACTCGGGCGCAAAACGGCCCTCGTCGTCAAAGACACGCGTGCAGCGCTTGAAGGTGATGCCGCACACGCGACCGGCCTCGTCCAGGTGAATCTCCTTGGGGCCCCATCCGCAGCTGATGTGCGCGCCATCCTCAATGGCCTCGCGACGCTCCTCCTCGCTGGCAGGCATCTGGGCATCGCTCTCCAGGCAGAACATCTCAACGTGCTCGGAACCCAGACGGCAGGCGTTGCGCGCGACATCGATAGCCACGTTGCCGCCGCCCACCACAATGGTGCGGCCGGACAGGGAATCGATCTTGCCGCTGTTAACCTCGCGAAGGAAGTCGACGGCCACGGTCACGTCCTCGGCACCCTCGCCCGGAATGCCCGCAAGGCGGCCGCCCTGGCAGCCAATGGCAACGTAGAAGGCCTTAAAGCCCTGCGCGCGCAGCTCGTCGAGCGTCACATCGCGACCGACCTCCACGCCATAGCGGAACTCGGCACCCATCAGGCGAATAACTTCGACCTCGGCCTCGATAACGTCCTTCTCCAGCTTAAAGCTGGGAATGCCATAGGTGAGCATGCCGCCCGGGCGCTCGTTCTTCTCGAACACGACGGGCTTGTAGCCCTTCTCGGCCAGATAGAAGGCACAGGACAGACCGGCCGGGCCGGCACCGATGATGGCGATCTTCTGATCGAAGCCGCCGGCGCGCGTCGGCGTCACCACGGGTGGGACATAGCGGGTCGCGGCATCAAGATCGCGCTGGGCGATAAACTTCTTGACCTCGTCGATGGCCACGGCGGCGTCCACACGGCCGCGGGTGCAGGCATCCTCGCAGCGGCGATTGCACACACGGCCGCAGATAGCGGGCAGAGGGTTCTCGCGCTTAATGAGTGCTAGGGCCTCGTCATAGCGACCCTGAGCCGCGAGCTTCAAATAGCCCTGAACGGCAACGTGCGCGGGGCAGGCCGTCTTGCAGGGCGCGGTGCCGGACTCATGCGTCTCGATGCGGTTGTCGTTGCGGTAGTTGGGCGACCACTTGGTGTGGTCCCACTTGGTGGCATCGGGCAGCTCCTGGCGCGGATACTCGGGCACCTGTCCGCCCGCCTTTTTGCTGCAGAGCTTCTGGCCCAGCTTGGCGGCGCCGGCCGGACACACCTCAACGCAGCGACCGCAGGCCACGCACTTGTCCTTCTCGACCTTGGCGACATAGGCCGAGCGCGACAGGTTGGGCGTGTTGAACAGCTGCGAGGTGCGCAGGGCGTAGCACACGTTGACGTTGCAGTTGCAGATGGCGAAGATCTTGTTCTCGCCGTCAATGTTGGTGATCTGGTGCACAAAGCCGTTGTCCTCGGCCTGGCGCAGGATGTCGTAGACCTCGTCGCGGGTCACGTAATGGCCACGATCGGTCTCGACCACGTAGTCGGCCATATCGCCCACGGCGATGCACCAATCGGCCGGGTCGTCGGCGCAGCCCTCGCCCATCACGCGACGGCTTGCGCGGCAGCTGCAGGTGCTAGCGGCATACTTACCCTCGTATTTGTCGAGCCAGTGCTCGATATGCTCGATCGGCACCGACGTGCTCGCGGCATCGATGGCCTTCTCGACCGGAATGACATGCATGCCGATGCCGGCACCACCGGGCGGCACCATCGGCGTGGCCTTGGACAGCGGTCCCTTGGACGCCTGCTCAAAGAACTTAGCATAGACCGGATGCTCCTCGAGCTGGCTCACGCGCATGTTGAGGAACTCGGCGGAACCCGGCACCAGCATGGGCAGCACCCATTGCTTGGCGCGCTCGGGATTTTCCCAGTTGTACTCGAGCAGGCCCGTGTAGCTCATATCGTCGAGCATCTTCTCGATCTGGGCCTCGGGCATGCCGGTGAGCTTGACCATCTCGGGCAGCGTGTAGGGACGGCGCATCTTCATCTTGCAGAGTACCTCGGCCTGCTCGTCAGTCGCGGCCTCGGCAAACGACCAGTACTCGTAGCCCAGCAGCTCGTCGCGATGCAGCAGGCGGTTAGTGCAGTGCTCGCACAGCTTGACGATGGCCTCGCGCGGATGCTCCGGCAGCGGCGGCACAAACTCCGCACCGATATCGGGCTCGGTGTAGCTAATCCCCGGTCCGTTGAGAATCATAGTCGTCCCTTCTCTTGCCGCAACCTGGCAGGCACGCAGCGCCCCTCTTTTTACGGGCTCGACATGCCCCCACGCCGTTCACCCGTTATTGTTGACATTGTGTCAAAAACAGTATTGACGAACCGTCAACAATATTCAAGACTGTTAGGCGAACGATCAGGCAAAAGAGGATGAAAGGCGGCAAAACATGGGCAACAACACAGCAGATACCTCTGTAGTCGATGCCGTCCCCGCATCCGATAGCGCGGCAAAGCGCTTGACGGGCGACGAACGCCGTCGCGAGATCCTCGCCGCCGTGCGCACCGTGAGCTCTGAGCTAGGCGTGTCGCATCTATCCGTCTCGGCCGTGACCAAGCGAGCCGGCTGCACGCGCTCATTGTTCTACCACTACTTTGCCGACATGGACGCCGCTGTCACCGCCGTCATGGACGAGGCGATCGACGGTTTTATCTCCGAGCTCGAGCAGTGGAATGCCAACCGCACCGTCGGTGATATCGAGGGCGCACTCGACACCGTCGCCCCGCTCTTTAAGCGCCTGGTCGTCAGCGGCCACGAGCTGCCGAGTACGCTCACCTCAAGCAGCGGCGCGCTCTACGGCGGCTTTTTGCACAACGTGGTCCAGCGTGTGGCGCAGTATATCTGCGACACCACCGTGGTGGATTTTGCCGCCCATCATGAGCTACGCATCGACCATGTCTACGAGACGTTCTACACCCTCATCATGGGGTTGTTGATGTATATCCGCACGCACCCCGATGTGCCCGACGAGACGGTCAAGGAAATCATCGCCTCGACACTCCACATCGAGGGCTATACCGCCAAGTATCCGGAGCGCAAGCCCCAGAACTGACGACATTTGGCCAAACTGCCCGCGATCAGAAGAGGGGCCGCGGGCGTGTGAAAGGAGAGCAGCATGCTGTTCGATGTTTGGGGTAGCGATACCCTTATCCACTGGGCCGGCTGGGCCATGGTCTTTATTGGCCTGATCGTGCTCAACGAGGTCGGCCGCCGCACCAAGCTGGGCGCGGCAATCATCTTTGGCGTGGCTCCGCTGGCCATGACCATCTACTGCGTCGCCATCGCCATCGGCGTCTCGCAGGGTGCCGAGTGGGCGCTCACCAACCCCACCCATGTGTACCAGAACAGCTGGTTCCACTACGCCAAGGTATACGCGGCGCTGGCCGGTTGCTGGGGCTTCATTGCCATTAAGTACCAGTGGGGCAAGATTGGCAAGGCGCATTGGTTCCGCGCATGGCCGTTTGTGATCGTCGCCATCAACATCATGATCGCCGTCGTGTCCGACTTTGAGAGCGCCTATCACTTCTTTGTCCTGGGCGAGTCCACCTGGGTCACCTCCGAAGGTGCTACGCAGCTGGCCGGCTGGAACAACGTGTTCAACGGCATCGCCGGTATTATCAACATCTTCTGCATGACCGGTTGGTGGAGCGTCTACGCCTCCGAGGATCAGACCGACATGCTGTGGCCCGATATGACCTGGGTCTACATCATCGCCTACGATATCTGGAACTTCTGCTACACCTACAACTGCCTGCCCACCCACTCCTGGTTCTGCGGCTTTGCGCTGCTTCTGGCGCCCACCGTCGCCGCCTTTATCTGGAACAAGGGCGGCTGGATCCAGAACCGCGCCTTTACGCTGGCCATTTGGTGCATGTTTGCCCAGGTGTTCCCGTACTTCCAGGAGGAGTCCATCTTTGTGACCCACTCCACGCTCGACCCCGGCGCCGCTACCGCGGTCTCGATCGCCGCTCTGGTCGCCAACGTCGCCGCGATCATCTACATCGCCTACCGCGCCAAGAAGCTCGGCCGCAATCCCTACAAGCAGGATGTCTTTGAGGGCACCAGCGATTGGGAGAAGGCTACCGCTCGCCGCGCCAAGGTGGATTACGCGCACGCCGAGTAACGTGTTGGTCGCTGTTGGCAGTTGGGCATAGGCCCGCCCGTCAGGATTTTCATCCAATGTCTCGCAGAGCCCCCGGAAAGCGTTTCGCTCGCTTTTCGGGGGCTTTTGTCGTTGCGTCTCTATTCATCTATTCAAAAACATACGCATATATAAAATCGGATTTCAAATCATGCGGCGGCTCTATGGGGTCCCGTTTTTGGGTACAGTGTTGTCCCGATATTGAGCTTGGGGGATATATGAAAGATGAGACGATGGGCCAAGAGGATGCGGCCCAAGATGCAGAAGCGTGTGCCGAGGCCCTGGAGAGCCTAGACCGGATTTCGCTTGACGATGTTGCGTTTGACGATTCGAGCGTTGATGTGCAGGATGAACCGGAAATCGAGGCACAGCCCGATGATCAGGATGCAGGCGACGTTGAGCCTGCCGAAGATGAGGCAGGTCACGAAGACACCGAAAGCGAGGCCGACAACCAGCCCGAATCCGACACGGGCGAGGAAACCATCTTGCTCGACAGCTTGCCGGCCGAGGATTCGCTGACCCGCGAGCTTCCTGGCTTAGGCTCTGCGCCTGCCGTGGACGAGACCATCGCCATGGGCGATATTCCCCTGCCGTCCGTTCCCTCGGCACGCGAGGCCGAGGTTCGCCATCGCAAAATGTCGCCCAAGCGCCGCAATCTGATGGTTGCCGGCGTCGTAGCCGTCGCGCTTGTTGCCGGCGGCGCAGGCTATGCTGCCTGGAACGGATATCAACAAGAGCAGGCTGCCGTGCTTGCCGCAAACGCCCATACCATGATGTCGGTGCAGATTGGCGTGCATGCCGCGGGCCTCGACTGCTCAACTGGCTCCAAGATTCCCGTGCAGGTGAGCGGACAAGATTCCGACGGTTCTTCCGTGAGCGAAACGCTCTACGTTGACGAGCGCGGCCGCGGCATCAAACTGCTGCCCGGCGATTACACGCTCTCCATCGCCGCCTCCCCCATCGCGGCCGACGGCACCATCTATACCGTCCCGACCACCAAGACGCAGGTCGCCGTTAAGAGCGATGGACAGGATTTAAGTGCCCAGGCCACCTTTAAGCTCAAGGTGCCTTCGGCCGACACGGTGACTGACGACCAGATCGATGCCGCCGCCAAGTATGCCGAGGAAGGCGGTGCGAGCTCCGCCGCGGCCGCCAAGATACTTCAGCAGGCGGCAACCGCGCGGCGCGACGCCGCCGTCAATGCCGTGAGCGCGAGCGAAGCGCAGGCCGCGCGCGATGCCGATGCTCGGCATAAGGCAACGGACCTGTATCAGCTCGATATTCCGGTTGAGTGGTATGGCAAGGTCGCAACCTGGCAAAACGGCAACACGCTGTGCATTTATCTGGACGGCGACAGCGATACGCCGATCGTGACGCTCGTCGCGGTGCGCGAGGGCGAGAGCTTTACGCCCGATGAGGGCGATACGGTTTTGGGTGCGGCCAATCTGGGCAACGGTTATACCGTCTATGCCAGCGGCCCCGTCTATCCGTACGTGGTGCCCCAGACTATCAACGGGCGCACCCAGGATCCAGTGTCGACCTACCCCATGGACGCGGCCATTGAGCTTGTCGAGCTTACGACCGGCAACCGCTATACCTATAGCCAGATCAAGAACGTGCTGGTCGGCAAAGACGGCAAGGCCGACGCCGCCGCCAAACTCGAGACCGACTACCTCGCCCAGATTCTCCTTCCGAGTATCAAAGCCCAGGACTAGCCTGGCGCAGCAAGGTGCTCCCCAACCGTGATGAGGGAGCCAGGAGGTCCTGACCCCACAGGTCCATAGATGATTAGGCAAGGAGCCACTTCCATGCGGGCACAACGTGGACCACACCGTGCTCGCATGAAATATCGGTCTGTTCATCCATGGTAACGATTGCCGACTCGCCAAGATCGAACTGGGCCATCGAGGCATCAAGCGCGGCAATTTCGCGCTCGCGCGTTTTCTCACGTGCCATATCCGCACTCACCTGAATCAGGCTATAAGCCCGCATGAGAAGCGCGTCCCCAGCCACAAAGTCCACCTCATGGCTTTTGCTCTTCTCTTTGATCAGCAGGCGGCAGACCGAGCCGGTCCTCACCGCGGGAGTCTTTCTTCTTAGCGCATTGAACACTGCGGTCTCGAGCCTCTGGCCCTGGTCCAATGCTGATGCGGGAGAGAATGCTCCAAACATCGCAGGGTCGACAGCGTAGACCTTAGACGCAGACCGCATGTTATTTGCCAGTGAACGCGTGAACTCCGGCACAGAAAATAACAGGTAGGCGTCCTCATAATACTCAAGTAAATCGCTAAGCGAATTACGACTGACGGGTATCTGTCTGCTCTTGAACTCGTTGTACACTTTGTTCACTGACAGCTCTCGTCCCGAAGATGCCATACACCGCGTCAAGAACAGCGATGCCAGGCGAGGGTTCTTGACGTCGTAACGTTCAACGACGTCCATGGCGACCGTTCGCGAAGCATATTCCTGTAGCAGCTGAATCGCGTCTGCAGGCGTCTGCTCAAGTGTCGCAATGAATCCCCCTCGTTCAAGATACCCGATCAGATGATGTCGAAGCAGCGCTGCATCGCTCGGGGAAAAGGTCGCATCTGGCTCGAGAACGCTCCCCGTCTTATATCGAACGTATTCCGAAAAACTCAACGGAAAAAGCTCTCGCACAAGAGAACGACCCCTGAACTCGCTCTTAAGTTCTGAGGACAGCATCTTAGAAGAAGATCCCGTCACATAGACGGTCGCTTTCTCCGTATCGACTACACGCCGCAGAAACGCACCCCATTCGGGAATTTCCTGGATCTCGTCAAAGAAAATGTAAGCGCCCTCGGTTCGAGCAACAGGATACAGCGCATAGAACGTGTCGAGCACGTCCGCCAGCAGCGATGGCTCATACGGGCGCAAGCGCTCATCCTCAAAATTGAAGTAAAGCATCCGGTCAAGCTCGACGCCCCGGCTCTGAAGCCGCCGCATCTCCTGATACAGGCGATACGTCTTTCCACAACGGCGGGCCCCCACAATCACATTTACGATGTTGTCGCGCTTTGGCTCCTGTGGGTTTCCTAGATCAAGGTCTCGCTCAAAAACCTGCGGAACCCCCTGCTGTTCAAAGTCCTTTATTTTCTGGGCGATCAAGTCGTTGAATGCCATGATTCTCCAATCTTGCTCTCTAGCTAATCAAAATTATACCGATTCTTGATTAATTAGAGAGCAAGATTGTGTGTAGCTTGATTAACACTTAAGCAAGTTTTATCACCGTTATTGCTCCGAAGGATATCGAGTGGCTAAGAGGACAACCGAGCTCGAATGCGACTCCCCGAGCAGTCAATTTGGGACGGGGCTTTTTGACTACCCTCCCCCTGTAGAAAAATCCCTAACGCAGTTGCGGTGAAATAGGGCTGTTTTTGCTGGTCAAACCGCAAAACAGTCCCTATTTCACCGCAACTTATTGGTGGCCTTTTGGGTGGCACTTAGCGCCAGGGGTCGGCTTCGAACATCGGCTCGCGCTCGGGGCGGCGATCGCTGTAGGGATCGTAGCCGTCATCGTCCTCGTTCTCGGCACGGATGTAGGGGTCGCGCGGCTTGGGCGCCGGTTTGGGAGAAGCCTTCGGTGCGACCGGCGCGGCGGGCGCTGCCTCAGCAACCGGTGCGTGCGTCTTGTTCTCGTCTTTCATCTGCATATCTCCTTGCCATGTACTCATGCTCAACATCATCGATTGTCGCACGAAAAAGGGCGGCGGACCCGATTGGATCCGCCGCCCTTGGCGTTTTGCGATGAGGTGCGGTTAGAGCCGGCCCCATAATTTACTCTGCGTCGGGGACCTCGTAGGTGGCCGCCGGCGTGTTGTCGCACACAACGGTAAAGCCGCCGTCCTTGTCGACATCGACCGTCACCTGATCGCCCTCGCGCACCGTGCCGTCGATGATGGCGGCGGCGATGGCATCCACGACCTCGCGCTGCACCAAACGCTTGAGCGGACGGGCGCCAAAGACCGGGTCCAGGCCGCCCACAGCAAGCATCTGCTTGGCCGCCGGGGTAATGGCAAGCGTCATGCGCTCCTTAGCCAGACGCGCGCGGACATCGGCGAGCTGAATATCGACGATCTTTTCGATCTGCGCCATGCCGAGCGGATGGAACACCACGATATCGTCGATACGGTTGAGAAACTCGGGACGGAAGGTCTGAGCCATGGCCGCGTCGACCTGATGACGCATCTCCTCCTCGTCCTTGCCCGAAAGCTCGGCGATAGCCTTAGAGCCCACGTTGCTCGTCATGATGATGATCGTGTTCTTGAAGGACACCTGGCGACCCTGGCCGTCGGTCAGACGGCCGTCATCGAGCACCTGCAACAGCACGTTGAATACATCCGGGTGAGCCTTCTCCATCTCGTCGAGCAAGATCACGGAATACGGACGACGGCGCACGGCCTCGGTAAGCTGGCCGCCCTCGTCGTATCCCACGTATCCCGGAGGCGCACCGATCAGACGCTGGACGCTGAACTTCTCCATGTACTCGGACATGTCGATACGCACGAGCGCACGCTCATCATCGAACAGGCACTCGGCCAGCGCCTTGGCGAGCTCGGTCTTGCCCACGCCGGTGGGGCCCAGGAAGAAGAAGCTGCCGATGGGCTTGTCCGGATCGGAGAGGCCCGCACGGCTGCGGCGCACGGCCGCGGCGACAGCGGAGACCGCCTCGTCCTGGCCGATGACGCGCTTATGCAGCTCGCCCTCCAAGCCCTTCAGCTTGTCGAGCTCGCCCTGCATCATCTTGGACACGGGCACGCCGGTCCAAGCGCTCACGACCTCAGCGATCTCATCGGAGGTCACCTGCTCATTGAGGCCCTCGCCGTCCTGCTGCTTTTGCGCCTCGAGCGCGGCCTCGGAATCCTGAATCTGCTGCTGCAGGCCCGGAATCACGGAGTAGCGCAGCTCGGACGCACGACCCAAATCGCCGTTGCGCGTTGCACGCTCCTCCTCGCTCTTTGCCTCGTCGAGCTTGCCCTTGAGCTCCTGCACGTGGTCGATGGCGTTCTTCTGGTTGAGCCAGCCGGCCTTTTGCACGTTGAGCTTTTCCTGGACCTCGGCAATCTCCTGGCGCAGGGCCTCCAGACGCTCCTTGGAGGCGTCGTCGGTCTCCTTCATGAGCGCCTGCTCCTCAATCTGCAGCTGGGTGAGCTGACGCGTGGTGGCGTCGATCTCGACCGGCATGCTGTCGAGCTCCATGCGCAGGCGGCTTGCGGCCTCGTCGACCAGGTCGATGGCCTTGTCGGGCAGGAAGCGGTCGGCGATATAGCGATCGGAGAGGTCGGCGGCGGCCACGAGCGCGCTATCGGTGATGTGCACGCCATGGAAGATCTCGTACTTCTCCTTGAGGCCACGCAGGATCGAGATGGTGTCCTCGACGGTAGGCTCGCTGACCATCACGGTCTGGAAACGACGGGCGAGAGCCGCGTCCTTCTCGATGTACTTGCGGTATTCGTCGAGCGTGGTCGCGCCGATCGCGTGCAGGTCGCCACGGGCAAGCGCCGGCTTTAGGATGTTGCCGGCGTCCATGGAGCCCTCGGTGGCACCCGCGCCCACGATGGTGTGGAGCTCATCGATGAACAGGATGACCTTGCCCTCGGACTTTTGCACTTCCTTGAGCACAGCCTTCAAGCGGTCCTCGAACTCGCCACGGTACTTGGCACCGGCGACCAGCGCGCTCATGTCGAGCTCGATAAGGTCGCGGTCGCGCAGGGTACTCGGCACGTCGCCGGCCACGATACGCTGGGCGATGCCCTCGACGATAGCCGTCTTGCCGACGCCCGGCTCGCCGATGAGCACGGGGTTGTTCTTGGTGCGGCGGGACAGGACCTGGATGGTACGACGGATCTCGTCGGTACGGCCGATGACCGGGTCGAGCTTGCCGGCGCGGGCCAGATCGCAGATGTTGCGACCGTACTGTTCCAGTGCCTCAAACTGAGTCTTGTCCTCGGCAGACGTCACGCGGTCATCGCCGCGCAGCTCCTCGTAGACCTGCTCGATACGCTCCTTGGTGACGCCGGCGTCGCGCAGCACACGGCCCGCCTCGCCCTTGTCCTCGGCAAGCGCCATCAGCAGATGCTCGGTCACCACAAAGCTGTCGCCCATCTTGGTGGCCTTCTTCTCGGCCTTCTCGATAACGCGGACGAGCTCGTTAGACAGGCCCATCTGCTGACCCTCGCCCGAAACCTTAGGCGCGTGGTCGATGGCATCCTGTGTGGAACGCGCGAGCTGGGCCGGGTCGGCGCCGATACGCTCGATGATCACGGAGATATTGCGCTCGCCGGCACCGAGCAGGGCAGACAGCAGGTGAATCGGCTCCACCGCGCCGGCCTGCGCGTCGGCAGCCGTGCTCATGGCGGTCTGCAACGCCTCGCGCGACGTCATTGCTAGCTTATCGATTCTCATGGAATCACCTCTCTTGGGGTGGCCGCCCTACGGGGCGGCTTCACGTTGTTCGAGAAGTATTGTTGCCAGCTTTGTACGATCTTATACACAAATCTAAGTCTCTATATATAAGATTTTCTGAGTGATTGAGAGATAGGGAGTAGGCACGCTCGCCCGCTGCGGCCTCGTCCCCTTACTATCTCAATCTGTAACATCTAGCGACTGTTTATGGCTCCAGATGTTACAAATCAAGATGAAATGGCCAGCGGCACCCGTTTGTCTCAATCTGTAACATCTACTCGGCAAATAGGGCTCTACCTGTTACAAATCGAGACGAACAGAAGGCGCCCGAATCGAAAATCTAAATCTGTAACACCAAGCCCACTTTTAGCGGCCAAGATGTTACAGATCGAGACAGACCGAAAACCACCACAAAGGGGACAGGCACCTTCGTGGTGGTCCAACAAAGAAACCGCCCCAATAAAAAGAGGCGGTATCAAGCCCAGTCTACGTTTGGCGATCCCCAGACCCAACGAGAACGCAGTGATGGAATCGAGAACCGACAATAGCCCGTTCGCACAGATAGAGGCAGAGATTCAAGGTCAGAGTCCGGCTTAAACGGCTTAGCTATCGCACGCCACATTGTTCTCGTCATCGTCCCTGTCGTTTTTATAGTGCTTATAGTGAAAATAGCGGGTTTAGTGAGAATAGTATTGCACAAAACTCGTGAACTCAATTTTGACCCCTCGCCCAGAATGAGGGGAGGCAAATATTCCTATTAGAGATCAAATCGAAGCCCAATAGGGCCTTTTAGCCCTCTCATTCCGGGCGGTCGCTTTCTTTTGAATATTGTCGTAAGCTTGTATCATTTATCTTAATGATTGCATATTGCATGAGAGGTGCCCCACCGTGAAACGCTCCACCTATATCGGCCTGCTCGTCTTAGCGTTTGCAATTACCGCAGTCGGCGTGGGCATTATCTATCTCGCATTTCTCCCTGCCTCGGCAACGCAGGCGGCGGTTGAAACCGTAAGCTACCCCATCGAAATCCTCACCGATATCGTCAAACCCGATTCAATCACCGTCGATTTCGACGGTACGCCCGCAGCGCTTGGGGTCAGTAACTATCCCCGAATCGAACTTGGAGCCACGCGCTATACCCAAGATGAGCAGCTTATCGGCAAGGCAACCAGTTTACTCAAAGGCAAGACATTTAAGCGATGGTACGGCGCCGCAATATATCGAGCCAAGAAAGGCCAAATGAATGGCGGGTATTATTCGACCCTTGAACTCGATGCGGCAAACGGGAGCAGACTGTGCAACGTTTCATACGACCCCGGCCACGTGGACAACGAAGGGCCGGGAGTCTATATCTCGGATGGCAACGTGATCTACGTCATGGAAGGCGACCAGACGGCAGTCGTCGATTTTATGGATCGGTGTACCGAGGATGCCTACGAACAAACTTGCGAGCCCGATCCACAGACAGCGCGCGACAGTGGCTCAGCACGCACTTGGCTATTTGACGATGAAATAACCTGGACCCCATCGAAATAAGGACCCGCCGGGCAGGCAACTTTGTGATGGTCCCGGTCAATTATTAGCGCCCCTCAAGACCCAACGAGAACGTCGCGGTAGCCCCGGCCACACCTTTCCCTCGGGCGACCCTCGCGAAGCGCGTGAGCACGAGGGAAAGGTGTGGCCGGGGCGTACAGCAGAGTTACTCGGCAGCGGCCTTGAACTTGTTGTAGTTGATCAGGCAGCCGGCCTTGACGATGGCGCGCTCCTCGGCCGTCATATCGGCAATGTAGAGCTCAATCTGCTCGACCGCACCGTCGGCACGCACCACGTAGGCGGCGATGTCCTTTAGGTCGCCATCGAGCGCGGCGCGGATACCCGGCACAAAGACGTAATCGCCCACCTCAAAGTTGGGCTCCGCCTCCATCTGGAAGGGCACCATGCCCCAGTTCATCACGTTGGAGCGATAGCGCTTGGTGGCGTACTCGTGGACGATGTTGGCCAGGCCGCCAATTACGCGCTGGCAGCTCGCGGCCTGCTCGCGGGCAGAACCGTCGCCGGGCTTCTTGGCGTAGAGCATAGAGCCGTACTCGGTCGCCTTGGCATCGGCCGCGACACCGGCGCCGGCCAGTGCCTCAAACACGCCGGCAAGCTCGGCATCGAGTACCGCCAGGTCGCCTGCCGCCTCGCCGGCAACGCGGCGCTTTTCCACCGCGTCGACCTCCTTGGAGCGGCCCACGTAGGCCGGGTCGCGACGGCTGAGCGTAAACTCGGCCAGACCCAGTGGGTTGGAGCGGAAAGAGCTCGTCTCGCCCGAGGGAATGAGCTCGTCGGTCGTGGTGACCGGGTCCATGATCTTGGAGCACACCTTGAGCAGGATATCGTCGCCGAGAGGCTCCATCGCAGGCCACGGCTTGATGTTGGGACCCTCGACCAGCTCGTCGGCAGGCTCCGCCTTGCCAAAGCCCCAGTACACGCGCTTTTTGTACGGCGCGTCGTCAAAGGTGTACTCGCAGGCCTCGTCCCAAGTCTCCTCGGGCAGGTCGGTCGCCGGCGTCAGGACGCCGCCGTTGGCAGCCGTCGCCGCAATGGAGCGGGCGTCCATCAGGGCCACGGCGCTCAGCTGGCCATTACCCGGCTTGGAACCCTCGCGGTTGGGGAAGTTGCGCGTGGTGTGGCGGATCGAAAGGCCGTTGTTGGCGGGCGTGTCGCCGGCGCCGAAGCACGGGCCGCAGAACGCCGTGCGCACGATCGCACCGGCCTCCATAAGGTCGTAGATGTAGCCACGGCGCGTAAGTTCGAGCGCCACGGGCTGGCTTGTGGGATAGACCGACAGCGAAAACTCGCCGCAGCCGGTGTTGGCGCCCTTGAGCACGCGGGCAGCCTGGACCACGGAGTCGTAGTTGCCGCCCGAGCAGCCGGCGATAACGCCCTGCTGCACGTGCAGCTTTCCGTCGACGATCTTGTCGAGCAGGCTAAAGTGCGTCTTGCCCTCGCCGATCTTGGCGGCCTCGAGCTCCACCTCATGCAGGATGTCCTCGAGATTCTCGTTGAGTTCGTCGATCTCAAAGCCGTTGGAAGGATGGAACGGCAGCGCGATCATGGGCTTGATGCTCGACAGATTGACCTCGACGCAGCCGTCGTAGTAGGCGACATCGGCGGGCTTGAGCTCGCGGTAGTCGTCGCCGCGGCCGTGCATGGTCAAAAACGCGTGCGTGTCCTCGTCGGTGGCCCAGATGCTCGACAGGCAGGTGGTCTCGGTGGTCATGACATCGACGCCGTTGCGGTAGTCGGTCGTCATGCTCGCGATGCCGGGGCCCACAAACTCCATGACCTTGTTCTTAACGTAGCCCTTGGCAAAGACGGCACGGATGATGGCGAGCGCCACATCGTGCGGGCCGACGCCGGGGCGCGGGGCGCCCGTGAGGTAGATGGCGACAACGCCGGGATAGGCGACGTCGTAGGTGTCGCGCAGCAGCTGCTTTGCCAGCTCGCCGCCGCCCTCGCCCACGGCCATGGTGCCCAGGGCGCCGTAGCGGGTGTGCGAGTCGGAGCCCAGGATCATCTTGCCGCAGCCGGCGAAGTTCTCACGCATAAAGGAGTGGATGACGGCGATGTGCGGCGGGACGAAGATGCCGCCGTACTTCTTGGCCGCGGAAAGGCCAAAGACATGGTCGTCCTCGTTGATGGTGCCGCCCACGGCGCACAGCGAGTTATGGCAGTTGGTGAGCACGTAAGGCAGCGGGAACTGCTCCATGCCCGAGGCGCGCGCCGTCTGGATGATGCCGACAAAGGTGATGTCGTGGCTCGCCATGGCGTCGAAGCAAATCTTGAGCGCCTCGGGATTGCCGGACGTATTGTGTGCCTGGAGGATCGAATACGCGATGGTACCGCGCTTGGCATCCTCGGGCGCCTGCGTAATACCGCGCTCGGCAGCCTCAGCCGCAGGCACAACCTCGCTGCCGCCGCGCAGGTAGATGCCGTCCTCGTACAGCTTGACCATACTGTCTCCCACTCTGCCCAAAAGATTTGGGCGCATAGCATACATTCGTTCAATATCGTGCCATAGAACGGTTGCAAGTGGGTTACGAATCTGCGCGTTCACTTTATCTCGGTAAAGTAAAGGACGAACCCCTTGCATCGCGCTCTCGACAAGGAGCATCCCAAAGTGCCAGCCAAAGCAACGTCGCAGGTTGAGGACGGGCAGTGAGCGGGTCGCATTTGAGACAAGGTGACGCGAAACGAAAGGGCGCTGACCTTCTGGTCGCGCCCTTGAAGTTGAACGTCAGATTGTCCAAATGCGGCCCGCGCAGCGTCGGCTGGTCCGCCGTTCGGCAGAACGGCGTAACCTACAGATCTCCTCCCGCACCCAGCAGCTTGCGCATGACCTGTTCGGGGTTAACCGAGCCGTCGCGCGGGGCCAGGGCGGTAATCTTCTTCTGCATCTTGTACTCGTGCAGCTCGTCCTCGAGCTGGCGCACGCGGGCACGGAGTTTTTCGTTCTCGCGCTCGCGCTCCTCGGCACGCTCCTTCATATCGAGGATGCGCACCACGCCGGCGAGGTTGATGCCCTCGTCGGTCAGCTGGTTGATGAGCTCCAGGCGTTCGATATCGGCACGCGAATACAGACGCGTGTTGCCGCCCGAGCGCTGGGGGTTCACCAGGCCCTTGGACTCGTAGACGCGCAGAGTCTGCGGATGCATGCCGGTCAGCTCGGCCGCCACGCTGATCATGTACAGCGGTTTGTTCCTATTGTCCTCGGCCATGCTACCTGACCCCTTTCCGTCTCGTTATCGTCCATCATAAGCCCGCGGGCGTGGGCGTGCGCCGCGACCGCCCTAGTACGTCGCCTTGTAACGGTTGACCTTCTCGCGGTAGTCGCGCGTGTCGGCCTCGCGCAGCTTGGTCATGGCATCGCGCTCGTCATCAGACAGGTTCGTGGGAACCTGCACTTTGATCTCGACGAGCAGCGCGCCCGTACGGCCACGGTGCTTAACGTCGGGTGCTCCCATCTCCTTAAAGCGGAACTTCTTGCCCGTCTGGGTACCCGCGGGCACTTTCAAACGGACCGTCGCGCCGCCGGGCGTGGGCACGTCCACCGTGCAGCCGAGCGCCGCCTCGTAGACCGAGACCGGTACCTCCATGGTCACGTCGGCGCCCTTGCGCTTAAACAGCGGGTGCTCCTCCACATGCGTGGTCACGACCAGATCGCCGCGCTCGCCACCCGCAACGCCATACTCGCCGCGACGCTTGTAGCGTAGCTTGCCACCGTCGACCGCGCCCGCGGGCACCGAGACCGTAATGGTCTGCTGTTCGCCCGTCGAGGGAATGCGATAGGTGACCTTGTGCGTCACGCCGCGGAACGCGTCCTCGGCCGTCACATCGACGGTCAGCGACAGGTCGCCGCCCTTGCGAGCGCGGCTGCGACCCGTGCCGGCACCGGCAGCGCCCGCAGCCCCGGCAAAGCCCGAGCCCCAATCGCTGCCCCAGGCGCCGTTGCCGCTAAAGATGCTGTCGAAGATGTCGCCCCAGCCGCTGGCACCCGCGCCGGCACCGTAGCCGCCGCCATACGCGCCGCCTGCGCCCGGCATGCCGCCAAACATAAGCATCTGGTCGTACTCTTTGCGCTTCTTCTCGTCCGAAAGCGTCTCGTAGGCCTCGCTGATCTCCTTGAACTTGGCCTCGTCGCCGCCGGCATCGGGGTGATATTTTTGCGCGAGCTTGCGAAACGCGCTCTTGATCTCTTTGTCGGAGGCGCTCTTGGATACGCCCAGGATGTCATAGAAGGTTTTGCCTGCAGCCATCGTAGCTCCTCTCCTGTCTCATCCGTCGCCCAGCGGGCGGCGGCTCATGCTTTCATATGGCACTAGGCCAGAAAGGGCCCCGGGTGTTGCCCCGGGGCCCTTCTCAATTACTCCTCGGTGCTCTCGGCCGTATCGGCCGCAGCATCCTCGGGCGCCGCTTCGGGCTCCGGTGCGGGGCGCTTCTCGCCACCGTAGGTCACCGTCACCATCGCGGAACGCAGGATGCGGTCCGCCATGCGGTAGCCCTTCTGGTACACGTCGTTGACGGTCTCGTCGTACTGCGACGCGTCCTCGACGCGACCCACGGCCTGGTGCTCGAGCGGATCGAACGCCTCGCCCTTGGGGTCGATGGGCTCAACGCCCTCGTGCGCAAACACATCGAGCAGCTTGGCATGCACCGCGTCGACGCCGTCGACGAACTGCTTAAAGTCGTCGGCAAGCTCCTGGCTGCGGGCATGGTCGATCGCACGCTCGATATCGTCGACCACCGGCAGCAGTGCAGTGACGAGCTTCTCGGTCGCGCGCTCGCGCTCGGCGATGCGCTCGTTGGCGGTGCGACGACGGAAGTTCTCCCAGTCGGCCTGAAGACGGGCGGTACGCTCAGTGGCGTCCTTTGCCTTGTCCTCGGCGGCCTTCTGGGCCTCTGCCGCAGCATCGAGCTCGCTGCGCACGTCGGCGAGCTCCTTTTGGGCCTGCTCGAACTTGAGCTTAAAGTCGTTGTCGGCGGCTTCCTCACCGGCGCGGATAGCGGCTTCCACCATCTCGTCCTCGGTCATCGTCGCCTCCTTGTTGGAATCCTCTACCTGGTTCTCGGCAGCCTCGGCGGCCTCGGCCTCGTTGGCCTCGGCATCGTCGACGGCCTCTACGGGAATCTTCACGTCCTTCTCCTCAGAGTCAACGGGGGCGGCACCAACGGCGGCCGCCTCCGTGCGAGCTTTACGGGCGGACATGATTACTTGTCCTCGTCGTCCACAACCTCGTAGTCGGCATCGACGACGTCATCGTCGGCAGGCTGGGCGCCGGCGGCACCGTCGGTCTGCTGCTGAGCGTCGGCGTAGACAACCTGGGCCAGCTCGTAGGCCACGGACTGCAGGGACTCGCCGGCGGCCTTGATGGCCTCGACGTCAGAGCCCTCGAGCGCCTTCTTGGCGTCGGCGATAGCGGCCTCGGCCTTGGACTTCACGTCGGCGGAAACCTTATCACCGAGCTCGTTGAGGGTCTGCTCGGTGGAGTAGCACAGGCTGTCGGTCTGGTTGCGGACCTCGACCTCTTCCTTCTGCTTCTTGTCCTCCTCGGCATGAGCCTCGGCGTCCTTGACCATGCGATCGACTTCGTCGTCGGAAAGCGCGGTGGAGCCGGAGATGGTGATCTGCTGCTCCTTGCCGGTGCCCTTGTCCTTAGCGGAGACCTTGACGATGCCGTTGGCGTCGATGTCGAAGGTGACCTCGATCTGCGGCACGCCGCGGCGGGCAGCCGGGATACCGGTCAGCTGGAACTTACCGAGCGACTTATTGTCGCGGGCAAGCTCGCGCTCGCCCTGGAGCACGTTGATCTCGACGCTGGTCTGGTTGTCGGCAGCGGTGGAGTAGACCTCGGTCTTGGAGGTCGGGATCGTGGTGTTGCGGTCGATCATCTTGGTCATGATGCCGCCCATGGTCTCGACACCCAGCGACAGCGGGGTAACGTCGAGCAGCAGGATGCCCTCGACGTCGCCGGTGAGCACGCCGCCCTGGACGGCAGCGCCGTCGGCAACGACCTCGTCGGGGTTCACGGACATGTTGGGCTGCTTGCCGGTCATGGTCTTGACGAGCTCCTGGACAGCGGGCATACGGGTGGAGCCGCCGACGAGGATGACCTCGGTCAGATCGGAGAGCTTAAGCTTGGCGTCGCGCAGGGCGTTGGTGACAGGCTGCTTGCAGCGCTCGAGCAGGTCGCGGGTGATCTTCTCGAACTCGGCGCGGGTCAGCGTGTAGTTGAGGTGCAGCGGGCCGGACTGGTTCATGGTAATGAACGGCAGGTTGATGGTGGTCTGCTGGGCGGCGGAGAGCTCCTTCTTGGCGTTCTCGGCGGCCTCCTTCAGACGCTGCAGGGCCATGGGGTCCTGACGCAGATCGACACCGTTCTCCTGCTGGAACTTATCGGCCATCCAATCGATGACGCGCTGATCCCAGTCGTCGCCGCCCAGGTGGTTGTCGCCCGAGGTGGACAGAACCTCAAACACGCCGTCGGCGAGGTCGAGGATGGAGACGTCGAAGGTGCCGCCGCCCAGGTCGAAGACCAGGATGCGCTGGTCGGTGCCCTGCTTGTCCAGGCCATAGGCCAGAGCAGCAGCGGTCGGTTCGTTGACGATACGCTTGACGTTGAGGCCGGCGATCTTACCGGCGTCCTTGGTGGCCTGACGCTGGGCGTCGTTGAAGTAGGCCGGAACGGTGATGACGGCGTCGGTGACGGTCTCGCCCAGATACTTCTCGGCGTCGGCCTTCATCTTTGCGAGCGTCATGGCGCTCACCTGCTCGGCGGTGTAATCCTTGCCCTCGATGTCGACGACGGCACGGCCACCCTGGCCCTCCTTGACCTCGTACGGCACGGTCTTGATCTCGGAGGTGCACTCGGAGTACTTGCGGCCCATGAAGCGCTTGATGGAGAACACGGTGTTCTTGGGGTTGGTGACAGCCTGGTTCTTAGCGGCCTTACCCACAACGCGGTCGCCGTCGGCACGGAAGCCCACGACAGACGGGGTGGTGCGGTCGCCCTCGGCGTTCACGATAATGGTCGGAGAACCGCCCTCGAGGACGGCCATTGCGGAGTTAGTAGTACCAAGGTCGATACCAAGAATCTTGCCCATTAGAAATTCCCTCTCTCTTGTGCGTTTGCACCGACTCGGCGGTCTGCCGAGCGGTGTTTCGGCTTGTCTTTCAGGATGTAGTGTATCCCCTTATGGGCCGGAATATACAAAATCTAAGTCAATTCATATAAGATTTCTTATTGCCGAGAGTTTAGGTTCGCAAATACGCAGGTAGACGCACTGTTTGGGTTCTCGGCAAATCTATCGAGATCTATGTAGAGATGGCTGAGGTTTGGGTCCGAGGGTGCCTGGGGCTGCCTTGCGGAAAGCTCGTCCCGTTTTGAGCGTGGATTCCGGGTCGCAGTTTCCGCTAGCGGGTCCAACCGGAAACTGCGACCCGGTTTTCGGCAAAATAACGGGATGCCCTTTCCGCAGGCGCGCTCAATAGCTCAATATTTCAAGTCACCTTTAGCTAACATTTGCGCAGCTCAACGGCCCCACCTGCGCGTTTTTTAGTAAACCTTGGCATACTCGGCGAACGGTATGAAGATGCCGGTCAGAGGGTATTGCAAACGGTCGCTCCCGTGGTATGTTTTTGCCCGAATCAAACCGGCGCGCATCGCCTGTAGCGTCGGTCAACAGAGAGGAAACTACCATGGCTCATCCCGTAATTGATGCCGACGAGTGCATCGCTTGTGGCGTTTGCGTCGACTCCTGCCCCGCTGGCGTTCTGGAGCTCCAGGACGTCGCTACCGTCGCTGACGAGGACTCCTGCGTCGCCTGTGGCGCTTGCCAGGACGCTTGCCCCGCTGGCGCGATCACCGAGATCGTCGAGGAGTAACAACTCCCCCACCTGCACACTCAAAAGTACACCGTGCACAAAAAAGGAGGCCTCCGCATCGCCGCGGAGGCCTCCTTTTTTGTGCGGATAACTAATTTGGCACCGTCGCAGGTTGAGCTCACGTCAGCGAAAACACCCCTAAGCGAGCAAGGTGACGTGAAAGAGGAGGGAAGCGTACTTTTTGTACGCAACCGACGATTGAACGTCAGATTGCCGCTTAGGGGCGTTTGCAGCGTCGGCTACGATAGATCGTCCTCGTAGGGCATCAGGTCTGCAAGGTAGCCTTTCTCCTTGAGCATAGCCTCGATCTCGTCGAGGGTTTGCTCGTCCTCCGCCGCGATGCGATGGAAGTGATAGCCGCTCGTCACCGTTAGTAGCGGGAAACTCTTGCCGCTCTCGATATCGCGCAGATAGCGCTCAACATCGCGACGGTTGCGGATGTCCAGGTCGGCCGTGATCTTGCCGTACACACGATGGTTGACGATCACGTTGAGCACGGCGCCACCCGCGTCGACGATACTCGTGAGCTCGTCGCCCGCCTGCTCCACACTGTGGCGCACCTTAACAAGACGCGTGGGCACGGCGGGGCTACTCGCGGCCTCCTGCAGCACGTAGCCGCGATTGGTCGCCACGATATCGTGCCCATCGGCGCGCAGCAGGGCGATGTCCTGCACCACGACCTGGCGGCTCACACCCACCTCGTGGGCAAGCGCGCTGCCCGACACGGGTCCCTTGGCTCGCTCGAGCACGGCCATGATGGCACGGCGACGCTCGCGGGCGTTCATTATTTACCGTCCAGCAGACGCAGGTGCTTAAGCGAGAGGTCGAGAATCGGCGCGGAGTGCGTCAGGGCGCCCGAGCTAATAAAGTCAACGCCCAGGTCGGCAAGCGCGCGGATATTGCTGGCATCCACGTTGCCCGAGCACTCGGTCTTGGCGCGGCCGGCGATAAGCTCAATCGCGTCAGCCATGTCGTCGTGGGTCATGTTGTCGAACATGATGATATCGGCACCGGCCTCCACGGCCTCGCGCACCATGTCCAGGTTCTCGCACTCGATCTCGACCGTCGTGGTAAACGATGCATGGGCGCGCGCCATCTCGATCGCACGCGTCACACCACCGGCGGCGTCGATGTGGTTGTCCTTGAGCATGACGGCCGTCGACAGGTTGTAACGGTGGTTGCTGCCGCCGCCGATCTCGACCGCGGCCTTCTCGAAGACGCGCATGCCCGGCGTGGTCTTGCGCGTGTCGACAAGCACGGTCTTGGTCCCCTCGAGCGCCGCCGCCATGTTGTGCGTGTAGGTGGCGATACCGCTCATACGCTGCAGATAGTTGAGCGCCACGCGCTCGCCCGAAAGCAGCACGCGCGCGTCGCCGCGCACCTGGCCCACGTGGTCGCCGGCGTGCACCTCGTCGCCGTCGACGACATCAAACAGCACCGAGCTCTGCGAATCCAGCAGCTCAAAGGTGCGAGCGAACACATCCAGGCCGGCGATGATGCCGTCGGCCTTGGCGATGAGCTCCACCGTGGCGGGGCGCGCCGTGGGGCACACGCTCGCCGTGCTCACGTCCTCAAACGTGATGTCCTCGCGCAGGGCCTGCAGAATCAGATCATCGACGACGAGCTTCATGGTAATGGGATTCATGGTCTATTCCTCCACGGCCTGCGTGCCGGCGGCACGGGCCAAATCATCGATTGCCAGGGTGTCGGCGCCCAGGGCGCGATGACGGCCATCGAGCGCGGGATCGCCTGCCTGCTCCACGGCCAGTGACTCGCCGGTACGCATATACCACGCGGCGCGACGACCCCAGACCAGCGCCTCGAGCAGGCTGTTTGAAGCCAGGCGATTCTTGCCGTGAACGCCGTTGCAGGCCGTCTCGCCGGCGGCGTAGAGCTCGGGCATCGAGGTGCGGCCGTCCTTGTCGACCCACACGCCGCCCATAAAGTAGTGCTGCGTGGGCGTAACGGGGATGGGCTCGTCCAAGATGTCGCGGCCGTCCTCCAGGCAGCGCGCGCGAATGTTGGCAAAGTGCCCGGTCACCACATCGCGCTCGACGGGGGCAAAACTCAGCCACTCGTGCTCGGTACCGTCCTGCTTCATCTGCTCGCGAATAGCGGCGGCGACCACATCGCGCGGCTGAAGCTCGTCGGTAAAGCGCTCACCAGCGGCGTTGAGCAAAATCGCGCCCTCGCCGCGGCAGCTCTCGCTGATCAGGAAGGTGCGGCCCGGCTGCGGCGAGAACAGTCCCGTGGGGTGAATCTGCACGTAGTCCAGGTGCTCCATCTTAATGCCATGCTCCTGAGCGATGTAGCAGGCGTCGCCCGTGAGCTGCGGGTAGTTGGTCGAGTGGTCGTACACGCCGCCAATGCCACCCGTCGCCCACAGCGTGTGGCGGGCATGGATCTTAAACGGCTTACCGGCATGCACGCCCTCAGCGGCATTTGCCAGCTCGTCGGCGGGGCGAACCGAGTTGTCCTCGTCCACGGCTACGGCGACGACGCCGGTGCACACCGTGGCGCCATCGCGCTCGGCGGTCAGGATGTCGGTCATGGCCACGTGCTCCAAAATCTGCACGTTGTCCAGCTTGCGAACGGCCTGGAGCAGCTTGGTCGTGATCTCCTTGCCCGTAATGTCGGCATGGAAGGCAATGCGCGGACGGCTGTGCGCGCCCTCGCGGGTAAAATTGAGGCTGCCGTCGGCCTTGCGCTCAAAATCCACGCCCATCGCTAGCAGGTCGTTGATGACCGAGCGACTCGAGCGAATCATGATGTCGACGCTCTCGCGGCGGTTCTCGTAGTGGCCGGCGTGCATGGTGTCCTCAAAGAAGGCATCGTAGTCCGAGCCCTCGGGCAGCACGCAGATGCCGCCCTGCGCGAGCATCGAATCGCACTCATCGACCGCGCCCTTGGAGAGCATGATCACGCGCGTGCTCGTCGGCAGATTGAGGGCCGCGTACAGACCCGCCACGCCGCAGCCGGCAATAACGACGTCGCACTCCATATCGGGGTATTGCTTGGTTTCCACAGGAATCCTCTCCCTTGTAATGTGACATAAGGGACCGTCCCTCATGCAACATTGTTCTAGCGCGCTGCGTACTCGAGCATACGGTCGAGCGTGAGCTTGGCCTGGTCTGCCGCCTCGTCCGAGACGCCGATCTGCACCTCGCCCTCGCCCGTCTCCAGGCAGCGCACGAGCTTTTCGAGCGTGATGAGGTCCATGTTGACGCAGGTGGGCTGCACCGCGGGGAAATAGAACTTCTTGCCGGTGCCCTGGCAGCGGCGCTCGAGCTCGTAGAGCACGCCGCGGACCGTCACGATGATGAACTCGCTCGCGTCCGACTCCTCGGCATACTTGATGATACCGGCGGTGGAGCCGATGTAGTCGGCCTCGGCCCGAACGTCGGCCTTGCACTCGGGGTGCGCCAGCACGAGCGCGTCGGGGTGGGCCTCCGTCGCGTCGACGATCTGCTCGACGGTGATGATGTGATGGCGCGGGCAGTAGCCGTTGTTGAGGATGACGTGCTTTTGCGGCACCTGCTCGGCTACGAAGCGTCCCAGGTTTTGGTCGGGAATGAACAGAATATGCTGCTGCGGCAGCTCGGACACGATCTTAACGGCGTTGGAGCTGGTGACGCACACGTCGCTCCAGCTCTTGATCTCGACCGTGGAGTTGACGTAGCACACCACGGCCAGGTCGTCGCCGTACTCGGCGCGCGCCGCGTCGACCGTCTCGCGCTTGACCATGTGCGCCATGGGGCAGTCCGCGCCCGGCTCGGGCAGCAGCACGGTCTTGGTGGGATTGAGCAGCTTGGCGCTCTCGCCCATAAACTCCACGCCGCACAGCACGATAGTCTGCTGCGGCAGGCTCTTGGCGAGCTTTGCCAGGTAGAAGCTGTCGCCGACGAAATCGGCCACAGCCTGAACCTCGGGCGCCACATAATAGTGCGCCAGGATTACTGCGTCACGTTGGGTTTTTAGTTGCTGAATGGCCTCGACGAGCTCTGCGGGCACCAGTGCCGCGCGCTCCGTTGCCGTCGTTGCCGATGCCAGGCCGGCCGCGATATCGCGTGCAAGCTCCGATGCATCCATGTTCGCGCTCTGTGCCATCAAGGCCCCTCTCTTTTGGCGAATCTTGGGGCTTTAGTATGACACCTAGGTTTACAGCTGACAAGACAGCTGTAAACCTAGGTGTAAAGTTGAAATAAAGATTCAATTACGGAGCGACCCATTTTAGAATTGGCGAGCTGAAAAGAGCCGAAATGGCTTCTTTCTAATATTTGAACCCTCTGTTTGATGCCCCAGTTTGAGGGGCCGTGGGCAAAAAAGGGCAAATATGAGTACTGTTACCAGATTAGTAGCAGCGTTTTTCGGTCCGTCAGTCCCATGAATCGCCTTTTTGGGCTCCGAATCCAGCGACAGGCATCCCAAAATCACGCTCGCGACGCTCCCTAGACCCGTTTTGAGCCTTATTTTGCTGTTACTAAAATAGTGACAGTACTCATATTTGCCATTTTTTGCCCACAAGACCTCGCGGCGCTACCCAAAGTGGCCCGGATGGCGAAATCCGGGGCCCCAAGGGGATGAGGAGGCGACTAGGCGCGGCGCCTCATGGCGTATGCCAGCAGCAGAACTGCCACGCCGGCTGCAAGTACGCCACCAGCCATGGCGTACATCCCATCGCCGACCGAAGGCATGGTCGCCTTGCCAGCCTTCTTCTTGGACTTAGAAGACGTGGTCGTCGTGGTCGTGGTGGTCTGGCTCGAATCGGGCGTCGGCTTGGCGGCCTCGGCAATGGTAAAGGTCATCTCGGCCGTACCCGTGGTCGAAACCACGCTCAGCTTATGCTCGCCCACGCCAAGCGTCTTCACGAAGCTCGCCTTGAGCGTCACGATTGTAGAGCCCGAGGTAAGAACGAAGTTATCAGCACCGACTTCCATGTCGTCGACCAGCACCGTCTTGAAGTACTTGATCGGCGCGTTCGAGCGGAAGCTCAGGTCCTTGGCGGTGTCGACCGTAATCGCCTGGCCTGCACCCTCAATGATCGTGGGGGCCAGGATCGCGATGTCCTCGGTCTTGCCCTTCTCGCCGCAGACAGTGCACTCCTGGTGCCTCTCGCCCTTGGCCTCGGTGGTCGCCGGCTTGTCAACGACCCACTCAAAGGTGTGCTCAGCCTTGTCGAGGATCTCGCCGCAGCGGCAGATGTGCCAGTGAGCCTTGGCGTCGTGCGCCCAGCCGGAGCCGTCGGGCTCGTGCTTGAGGACGCCATCGACCGTCACGTTCACGTCGTCCTCGACGTCCTTGAGCTCATAGGCGCCATCGTCGGAGAGCTTAACGGCCTTGCCGTTGACGTTGACGGCGTAGTCCTTGCCCGTAAAGTACGCGCCGTCGATGCTGATGGCGAGCTTTGCGGAGCCGCGCCAGTCGAGCTCGGTCGCCGTCGAGGTGAGCGTGTATCCAGCCTGATTACCCGGCAGCGTCACGACGAGCTTGCGGCCAGCCTTCACGGTAACCTCGGTAACGGCAGAGGCGTCGTAGTTGGCCTTAGCCTGGTAGCGTACCTCGTACACGCCGGCGGCGAGGTCCTTGAGCTCGGTCACGTCCTTGCCCACGGCCTGGTACTCGGCAGCACCTTGGGCACGCCACTCCATGGTGGCGTCGACGCTCGTGATCTTGCCGTCGGACTTGCCGCTCACGGTCTCGGCCTCGGTCTGAACCACCGGCGCGTCCTGCGGGGCGTTCTTGATGGAGAACTCGCAGGTCAAGCCATCGGCTGGCAGTACGTAGTTGCCCGCAGCCTTGCCCGTCAGCTCGGCGAGGGTCGCCTTATAAGAGGTGCCGACCTCGGTCTGGGAACCGTCAACGAATGCACCAAGGTCATCCTTGCCGATAACATTGCCGAGCGTGGCCACGGGACAGTGCTCCTTGCCGTCGTAGACGAACTCGGTGGTGCCCCACGTCACGGTGAGCAGGCGCTGGTTAATGGTGAACGTGCCGTCGACGAACGTAATGATGTAGTTGGGGTTGGCGCCCTCGGGCTGCGTCAGCCGCAGCGCATAGCCGCCCTCGCGCACGTCGTCGCAGTCTTCGCGCGCGATCTCGAGCTCAAGTGTCTCGTCCTTTACGAGCTCGCCAGCGGTGACCGACCACTCAAAGACGGGGTCTTTCTCGCCGTAGGTCTTGGAGGCGTTCTGAGCGGTGACCGTGATCGCACGCGGCTTGACCTCGAGCGTCACCTGACCCTCGACCGTCGCACCGCCAATCATCACCCTATAGGCAACGTCCAGCTTGCTAACGTTCTTGATCTCGGGAGCAGTGGCAGACCAGGTCTTGCCGCCGTCGGCGCTGTACTCGGCCGTCGCGCCCTCGGGCAGCGCCGAAGCATTGACCGTGTGGTACGCGCCGTCGTACTCGCCGGAGTAACCGAAGATAGCGGCAGCCGGAATCTCCTCGGAATCAAGTTCGTACCCGCAGACGACACACTGACGGTGGCCGAAGCCCTTCTCGGTCGCCGTGGGAGGCGTGTCGACAACCCACGTAAAGGTGTGCGCGGCCTCGGCGATCTTGCCGCCGCAGGTGCACTCATGCCAGTGCGTGTTGTCATCGGAGAGCCACCTATCGCTCACGGCCTCGTGCTTGCGCACGCCTTCGACCGTCACCCTCACATCGCCCTCGACGTCCTGGACGGTGAACTCGCCGCGGTCGTTGAGCGCCACGACGGAACCGTTGACCTTAACGACGTAGGCGGAGGGGTCGGCAAAGTAGCCGTCCTCGATGCTGATAGCGAGGGTAGCGGAGCCATGCCAGTCGAGCTCGGTCGCGTCGGCCGTGAGCTTGTAGCCGACCTGTTCGGCGGGCAGCGTCACAGCGAGCTTGCGGCCCGTGGCAACCGTGACCTTGGTCGCGGCGGAGGCTTCGTGGTTGTCATCGGCGCGGTAGCGCACTTCGTACGTGCCCGCGGCAAGGCCGCTGAGCTCGGCCACGCCTTCGGGCACAGCCTGATACTCGCCCGATTCCTTGGCGCGCCACTCCATGGTGGCGTCGACGTCCGTGATCTTGCCGTCTGCCTTGGCGCTGACGGTCTCGGCCACACCCTGGACCACCGGCGCGCCCTTGGGCGCCTTCTTGATAGAGAACTCGTAGGTCAGACCCGTTGCCGGCAGCTTGTAGTTGTCCTTGTCGGCGCCCGTCAGCTCGGTGATCTCCGCCGTGTAGGTGCCGGCCTTGACCGCGGCACCGTCGACATACGCAGAGACGTCGTCGCCTTCGAGAATGTTGTTGAGGTCTGCCCCGGGGCAGTGCTCCTCGCCGTCGTAGGTGAACTCAGTGGTGGCGTCCCACTTCACGGTGAGCTCGCGCTTATCGATGGTGAACGTGCCGGGCTTGAACGTAATCTCGTAGTTGGGGTTAGCGTCTTCGGTCTGCGACGCCGTCACGGCGTAGCCGCCCTTGCGCACGGTCTCGCCGCCCTCGCGTGAAACGGTGATGCCCTGGAGGCTCTCGCCCTCGACGAGTTTGCCTTCAGCGACCTTCGAGCCCAGAACAGGGTCATCGTCGCCGTACGCCTTAGAGGCGTCGGATGCCGTCACAGTAACCTTACGCGGCGTCACCACAAGCTCGGCCTCGCCCTCGATAGCGGCTCCGTCGACGGTCGCGCTGTACTTGAACGGCAGGGTGCCAGCATCCTTGATGCTGGGAGCTTCGGCAGACCAATTGACGCCACCGTCGATGCTGTACTGGACCGCCGTGCCCTCGGGCAGGGCCGAGACATCGGCAGTGTGGACCTTGCCGTCATACTCGCCGGAGTAGCCGGCAACAGAGGCTGCCGGAATTACAACCTTCTCGGAGGAGTTGTAGTCACAGACAGTGCAGTGCAAATGCTTGGATCCAGGCTTCTCGACCGTAGGCTTCTCGTCGATTACCCACTCGAAGGTATGCTCGGCAACGTCAATCCGCTCACCGCACGTGCAAACATGCCAGTGAGAAGAACCGTCGCTCTTCCAACCGGTGCCATCGGGCTCATGCTTGGCGATGCCCTCGACGGTAATCACGGTGTCTTTCTCTACCTTAGACAGTTGGTAAACACCCTGCTCGCTGGGCTTGATGGTCTCGCCGTTTGCCTTAACAGCAAGATCCTTGGTCGCGTAATAGCCATCCGCAACCGCAAGCTTAAGCGTCGCAGAACCATGCCAGTCGAGCTCGGTCGCATCAGCCGTGATCGTGTAGCCCGCCTGCTCGGCCGGCAGCGTCACCTTGAGCTTAGGCCCAGCGGCGATCGTAACGGTAACGGTCTCGGAGGCTTCATAATTCGTCGTCTTCCCGTAGCACAGGCGATAGGAACCGGGCACTAGATTCTCAAGCTTGTCGCCATCGACCAGATCACTTGCCTTGATGAACATCATCTGCTTGCCAGGCTTGCCCAGCATCATCGATGTATCAACGCCCTCAATCTTACCGTCGTGTTTACCACTCACGGTCTCCGCCGTCGCCTTTACATTGGGAGCGCTGTCCCGTTTGGCCTTGGCGATAGCGTACGTGCATTCAATGCGCGAAGAGGGCTTCCGATAATTAGAGAGAACCTTATCCTCACCGACGAGGCCAGTCGCCTTCGCCGTATACGTGCCGGCATTTACCTTTGCGGCATCTACGAGCCTGAGAGACACGTCGTCGCCGTAAACCAGATTGGTTATCTCTGCCGTGGGGCCCTGTTCTTGGCCGTTGTAAACGTATTGTCCAACCGTCCACGTCACCTCGATAGTGCGACGTGTGATGGTGAACTAGCCTGCCTCAAACGTAATATCGTAATTAGCGTTGGCGCCCTCTTCCTGAGAAGCCGTCACCTTGTACGTCGCATAGCCGGTCAGGACATTCTCGCCCTCATCACGCTTGTACGTAATACCGGAAAGCGTATCGCCCTCCATAAGGGAACCAGCCGTCACTTTATAGGTAAAGTCGGGATCCGGATCGCCATACGTTTTAGAAGCGGTAGCAGGCGCCACCGTAATCGGGCACGGCGTCACCTCGAGCGTCACCTGTCCCTTGATGTCGGATGCACCAGGAGTTGTCACCTTATAGTCGACCGTGGTCTTGCCGACGTTTTTGATTGAAGGAGCATCCGTTTTCCACGTGGCGCCACCGTCGACGCTGAACTGAGCCGTCGCGCCTTCCTTAAGGTCAACGCTCACGGCATGCTCATTGCCGTCATACACGCCAACATAACCGCCGATGCACGCCGGAGGAATCTCCTTCTCGCACTGGACATAGCCACACGTGGAGCATTGATACCGCTTTAGACCGGGTTCCTCGCTGGTAGGAGCCTTAACTTCCTCCCAGCAGAACTCATGCTTGCCTTCGTTAATTTTCTCTTTGCAACGGCACACCTGCCAGTGGATGCCATTCGAGTCCTCGGTCTTATACCATTTGCCGTCCTCCGACGCACAAGGGCCCTCGGCGATTTCGAAGACGTTAGCCGTCGAAGCATAGTGGTTGTTGTCCGCCTTGAAGCGGACCTCATACTTACCGGCAGCAAGCGACTCGATTGAAGTTTTGCCGGTATCGACGGATTCCCAATAGGTGTCCCCGCATTTTCTCCACTCGTACGTCTCATTCAGATTGGAAAGCGACCCATCCTCAAGCAAGTGCGCACTTTGGTTCTCGACCTTGACACCCGTGCCGTCGCTAGCGATATAACGCCACGGAACAGGCTGGCTGGCCGGCGTAATCTTGATTTCAACCGAATCGCTCTTTGTCACATAGTCTCTCGCGGTGATGCGGTAATCGACCGTTACGGAGCAGACCTCACCCCTGCGAGTACGCTGAACGTCCGTATAGCTCTTCGCCTCCGTTGTCCAGCTTTCGCCCTCATCATAGCTGTACTCAATCTTCATGTCGGCAGGAGCATTATCCACCGAGATCTTGGCGCCATGCGGTTGCCCGTCATAGACGCCCTCGAATCCCTCGGCCGTCACATTTTTGAACTGTGTGCCCGTGATGGTCCAGTATGCATATGCCGAGCCCGTGTAGTTGCCCATGCCCTTAATACCAACTAGGTAGAACGGGGGATAAGAGTTGGGGCTGGGAGGATCGGTTGCGCTTACCGTCGAGTCACTATCAATCTTGTAATCGCCACCCTTGACGAAGGGCAACCAGCTTTGAGTGTCGTAGTTGTAAACCTCAACGGTAAAATTGGGCGTAATCTTCTTTCCCGTCCATGGGTACGCGCGAACTGCATCACCATTAATCGTGATGTCTGTTCCGTTGTCATTAAACTTGAACGTGAGTCCGCTGACCTTATCCAATGCAAGCGGCTTAATCTGGAACTCGCGGGTGAGCGTCAGGGCGTCATCCTGGCCATCGACCTTAACTTTGGACTCGATACGGTAAATACCCGCATCGGTAGGAACTTGTTCCAGTGGCTCGCCCTTGCTGTCGCCCCAGTTCGAGAGCTTGTAATACTGAGACCCGGAGATACGGACGCCTTCCGTCGAGACGATATCGTCTCGGGCATAGCCGTCCTTATTCGACATCGTCAGCGTTGGAACGATCTCACCGCCGCTGTATGTTACGCCCAGCTTTCCTTTATTCGACGTGGCTCCATCGATGCCCAGTTCGACGGCGTAACCATTTTTGTAGTTGCAATCGCTCGGGCGCATCTTCCCGGAGCATGTGACCTTAAGTTGATATGAGCTGTTTGAGGCCTTCTCCACCGACCACACGTGCTCATGCGGCAGGCGAGAGGCGTACACATATCCGTCGTCCGTCTTTCCGATACCGACACTCGGATCATCCGTAGTAATGCAAGCGCGCAGGTCGCTCTCTTCGATACCGCAGGCGCCAAGTTTCCACTGCATGCCCGTATAGGAGCCCAGCTGATCGTCCTTAAGCGACAGCTGGACCTTGCCCGTGAAGGTGTCGGCAATGTTTAATTTGCCATAGTAATAGTACCCCGGCTCGTCGAACGCAAGGCCACGAGCGCCCTCCTCGCCGTTGGTGGCAATGGCCGTGTTGCCGGCAAGCGTCACTGTTCCGTGAGCATATACAGTGTTTCGGCGCGTGTTCGCATCGGCATAGTAGTACGTGCCCTCGGCATAGGTGTCGGATATCTTCGTATTGTTGAGCGTGCATGAAGAGTCCTTAGCAACCGCGATTGCACTCGTCATGACCATGTCCTGCGTATAGTTCGCCGCTTCTTGCGTCGACGTAATGGTGCAACCGTTCAGCGTGACGTCCGCCTTGTTGACAACAATGTTGCCAGCATGGGTATGCTCATTTTTATCCTGCACGTTAAGTTCTTTGCACCAAATCGATTCTTGTTGATTGTTCTTGAAGGTGCAGTTGTTGAGCACAACCCTGGGCCTGCACCCACGACCTACGATACTTAGCGCGCCAGCGCAGTCATTCCTATTATCAGTAAATTCACAGTTGCTGAACGTAACGTCCAAGCTCTTTGCACCGTTCTCCGAGCTGAGGATCGTAACCGGCGCCGGAGAGGCTTCATAATCAGTTTTGTCGTTGCCGTAGTGGCAATCGCCACCATAATTCGAATGGTTCGCCGTGCAACGCCAGTTGCTAACCTTGACATTGTCGAAGGTCGCCGTTTCGCCATCGACCATCGTGCCATACAGCGCAATTGGCCTCTTAGATTCCCCTGAGGTTACCGTCTTAAGCTCGATGCCGGAAACCTTAAGGTTCAGGCTATTGGAGACCCTGTTTTTATCGGCGCCATCGCCCCAACCGTCTCTTCTGCCGGCATTGTCGGACAAAAAGCTCTTGCCGTTGCAATAGACGGGAGTCCTGTCATTCCCGTTGGTTCCAATGAACTCAACATAGCCGCCCTCGAGCACAAAGAGCTCATCGGTGCCGCTAGTTCTTTTGTCTTTAATGGAACCATTCCAGCGTCCTTGACATGCATTCTCGGTGAGATATATGCGCGTCGGATTTTGCTCAGTACCACCCTTTACGATGTAGTGGTTGATCTTGATCTCTCCGCCGACGACGTAATCCTTGCCCGCCTCGAGCGTCACCGTATCGGCAACTAAGAGGTTGTTGCTGGTTGTTGGGGCCGGAATCGCATCGCTCGGAATATCCGCCGTAGTCGCCGCCCCAGCCACCACCGGCGACGCCACGAGCGCACACGCCACGGTGGCGATACCCAGCAGGCGCGTCAGAGCGGCGCGCATCCCCATCTTCTTCTCCCTCATCGTAGCTCCCCTTATCCCTATGCTCTCGCGATGCCCGGCATCGCTTGGCGCTGGCGGCTGGCATAATCCCCGGCCAGCCGCCAGCATCTGTTGACATGTTTATCCACGAATTATTTTGCGGCGGTTCTTTCTAACACCCTTCCGCTCGGCGCGAGTTGCACGCCGTGGGGCGCAAATGGGATGCGCCTCCGCAAGCGGTACGCGCCCGATGTGGCAAAATCGAACTACTAAGGGGGCCCGAATGCTCAAGATTATTGCCTGCGACGACGACGTCGTTTTTCTAGATAGACTGCACCGGATGATCGACCGTTGGTCGAGCGAGACGGGCACGGCGGTCGACGTTGCGCTCGTCACGCGCGGCGAGGACCTGCTGGCCCGCCATGCCGCGTCGCGCGCCGACATCATCCTGCTCGATATGATCATGCCGCTCGTCAACGGCATGGATACCGCGCGCGAGCTGCGTCAGGCCGATACCGCCGTGCGCCTGGTGTTCCTCACCTCGTCGCCCGAGTTTGCGCTGGAGTCCTACGAGGTCCGTGCCTTCGACTACCTGCTCAAGCCCGTGACATACGAGCGCCTGGCGCAGCTGCTCGACGAGCTTTCGAGCATGCGCCCGTCGGCGACCGACGAGCTCGTCATCAAAACGTCCTTTGGCTACCATGCTCTGCGCCTGTCCGACATCGAATATGCCGAGGCGCGCAACAAGCACGTGGTCTTCCACCTGCGCGACGGACGCGATATCGAGGCGCTCGAATCGTTCCGCAGCGTCGAGGACCGCTTGGCGCAAAACGCGGTCTTCTTTAAATGCCATCGCAGCTACCAGGTCAACCTGCGCAACATCGATCATTTCGATCGGACGGAGATCGTCATGCGCTCGGGCGCGAGCATTCCGCTTTCGCGCAGCAGCAAGCAGGGTTTCCAAGATGCCTACTTTGCGGTGCGTTTTGAGGGCGGGAGGCGTTGATGACTTCTTCGGTCGAAATGGTCCTTTGGGCAATCCATCACACCACGACGCTGCTCTTTGGCGTCTTTGCCTCGGCAGCGCTGTGCGGTGTCGAGCTCAATCGACGCCATGCGCTCGAGCTGGTGGTCGCCACCGTTCTGACCGGTACCGCCTTCTCAATCGCCAATACGGTCGGCGGCGAGCTGTTTGCCCGGCAGGCCTACCCGCTCATCGTGCATTTGCCGCTCGCCGTCTACCTGTGTGCGCGCTACCGCCTGAGCCCGCTGCTCGCGACATTGGGCGTCACCAGCGCCTACCTGAGCTGCCAGTTCAGCAATTGGATGGGTATCGCCGCATTTGCCGCGACCGATTCTCAGATCGCGTACTATCTGGCGCACATCGTCACCACGGCCGCCGTCTTTATCGTCCTTTTGCATTGGGCCCGTGACATTGGACCCCGTCTGGCAATTAAAAGCCCCACCGAGCTCGAGATCTTGCTGATCCTGCCGCTCGTCTACTACATCTTTGACTATGCCACCAACGTCTACACCACGCTGTTCCACTCGGGCTCGGTGGTGACCGTTGAGTTTTTGGCCTTTGCCCTTTGCGCTTTCTACCTTATGTTTCTTGCTGTGTATCTGCGCGAATACGAGGCTAAAGAGGCCGCCGAGCGCGAGCGTTGGATGCTCGAGACCCGCGATAGCGCAGCTATCAAAGAGCTCGAAGCCTGGCGTCAATCTGGACGCGAGCTTTCGGTTCTGCGCCATGACATGCGGCACTTCCTGCGCGGCCTTGCGGTTTTAATCGAAGAGGGTCACGTCGACGAGGCGCTCGGGCGCATCAACGAACTCTGTGAGACAAACGACCGCACCGCCGTGCGCCGCTACTGTGCCAACGAAACGGTCAACATCGTGCTTTCGTCATTTAGCTCCGATATCAACCGAAACGGTATCACCGCCGACCTGCGCGCCGCCGTGCCAGAGAACGTCCATGTGGCCGATGTCGACCTGTTTAGCGTGCTCTCGAATGCCCTGGACAACGCCATCGTCGCCGCGAGCGCCGCTCCCCAGGGCAAACGATTCGTCGATCTGGACCTGCGCTACGAAGACGGGCAGCTGCTGCTTTTGGTCTCTAACACGTTTGACCGCCCGCCGCGTATGGTTGACGGCATGCCCGTGGCCCAGCACGCCGGCCACGGCTTTGGCACCAAGAGCATTAAGCTCGCCGTCGAGCGCATGAACGGCAACTGCCAGTTCCGCATTCACGGCGACCGATTTGAGCTGCGTGCCGTGATGTAGGGACGCGACAAGCTGCCGGCATGCTCGGCCCGCCGGGACCACCTTGCCAGCGCCGGTCCGCTACAGCGGCGCGGCGGCCGGAGTCAGCTGTTTAATGTAGGCCCACATGCGCTGCTTGGCGGCCTTGTCGGTGAGCGCCGCCTCAAAGCCGTCGAGCGCGAGCACGCGGCGCCCTTGCACATGGGCGACCAGGCCGGGCTTGAGCATGGCGGTGTCGAAGTCGTCGATCGCCACGAGCATATCGGCATAGGTCTCGCGCATGGTATCGGCCGCACAATCATCCAGCAACAGCACCGCCTCGGGGTCCAGCGCCTCGAGCGCCTCGCGGAACAGCTCGCACGGCAGGGCATGGCCCACCGCCACCGTTCCGTCGCCCGCACCGGCGACGCTTGCCAGCACGCAAAAATCCTCGGGCGCATAACCGATGGCCCCGAGCGCCTTACGCAGCGCCGCGCCATCCGCGCCTGCGGCAAGCTCGCCGCCCGAGCGCTCGGCCTCATCCAAATCGCCTTTTACCAGCACAATCGGCGAGCACGCGTTGCCTGCGATGCGCACGCCACGACCCGCAAGCGATGCGAGCTCCTGCTCGGCCGCCTGGGCGATGGCTTCTTTTTTCTGGCTTTGTGACATAGGTATGCGCTCTCCAATCGTTTGCGTGCCCACCATTATTTGACACTCCCCATGGCTAAAGCCAGGGGATTCTTGCTTCACCGAGAATTGCCTAGACTGCGCATGCAGCCGTAGGTCTTACGCCCTCTCCACAAGCGTTTGCGGCGTCTGCCGCGGTTCCCGCATGCCCTGCGGTACCTTCCAGGATTCTCCTTCCCTCGCGGGCGATGTTGACGGCGGCGTTCAGGTCGCGGTCGTGACGCATGCCGCACGCGGGGCAGTCCCATACCCGTTCGGCCAGCGTCAGTCCCCTGTAGACGTAACCGCATGCGGAACACGTCTTGCTGGACGGATAGAACCTGCCCACCCTTACGAAGCCGCGCCCCGACCATGCGCATTTGTACTCGAGCTGGCGCGCCAGCTCCGACATGGCGGCATCGCCCACGGCCTTGGCGAGGCGGCGGTTCCTCTGCATGCCCCTGACGTTCAGGTCCTCGACCGCGATGTTTTGGCTTTCTCCCACCGCATGCGTCGTGAACTTGTGCAGGGCGTCCTTCCGCCGGTTGGCAACCTTCTCGTGCGCCCGCGCGACCCTGACACGCTGCCTGGCGCGATTTGCGGAGCCCTTCCGCTTGCGCGAGAGCCGCCGCTGCTCCCGCGCCAGCCTCCTCTCGCTCCTTTGCAGGTTTTTGGGGTTGGGCAGGCGCTCCCCCGTGGAGCAGGTGGCTATGTCGTGTATTCCCGCATCGACTCCCAGGAACCCGACGGTCGGGGCCGGCGCGTCCGTGGCGGGGACGTCCGCGCAGCATATCGCCACGTAGTACTTGCCGCTCGGCACCTGCTTGACCGTCGCGGACAGGACGCGCCCCTCCACGGGACGGCTCACCCGCGCCCTGACGGTCCCCAGCTTTGGCAGCCTCACGTGCCTGGCGTCGATTATCCCGACGCCGTTCGTGCGGTAGCTCTTCCTCCCCGCGCGTTTGGACTTGAACTTCGGAAAGCCCACCTTGCCTGGTGCGCGGAAGAAGTTCTTAAATGCCTTGTCCAGGTCGCGCAGGGACTGCTGCAGTGCCATGGAGTCCACCTCGGAGAGCCACGGCGCGTCCGCCCTCTTCCAGGCGGGGATCTGGGTGATGTAGGAGTTGATGTGCCTCGATTTGCCCGTCCACGCGTACTCGTCCCGCCTCATCGCCAGCACCCTGTTGTAGACCCAGCGGCAGCAGCCGAAGGTCTTCTGCAGGAGGGCCTCCTGCTCGGCGCTCGGGTATATGCGGTACTCGAAGGTCTTGTCCATGGCCCTCACGCGTTCCTCTGGTCCTCGATATACTGCCTGACGGCCTCGGGCGTCGCCCCGCCGACGGTCGAGACGAAGTAGCTGTTCGTCCAGAGCGTCGGCAGCTTGCGCTTCAGCTGCGGGAACTCGGCGCGCAGGTCGTGGCTGGTCCTGCCCTTGATGCGCTTCACGGCCCGGTGGATGCCGAACTGGGGGTCGACTGAGACGAGCATGTGCACGCGGTCGGGCATGACCTTGATTTCCCTTATCTCGAAATCGAGTTCCTCCGCGACCTCGTGCGCGATCTCCTCGAAGCGGGAGCCGATGCCGTCCACGAGCACCTTCCTGCGGTATTTCGGGCAGAAGACCACATGGTAGTCGCAGTCCCAGACTATGTTGTCGTTGCTCCTGTATCTATCCATGAAAACAGTATACCACTTGCAGCCGTATATGTATATCGGCTGACGCCGATGCGCCTTATATCCCCATATCTGAAGAAAGGGGTTTTGCGGCGCTTTTGATAAAAGAGCCGCCCGCGAGTGGTTGCTTTGCGGGCCGCTGGGTATAAGCACGGTCGTACTGAGTTTTACGCGGTCGAGCCGCGTCGCATTATGGAGGTCACCATGGCTGACATTAAGCAGATTACCCCCGAGAACTTCGACGCCACCGTCAACGGCAGCCTTCCCGTGCTGGTCGATTTTTGGGCTCCCTGGTGTGGGCCCTGCCGTTCGCTGTCGCCCATCGTTGACGAGGTTGCCGATGAGCTGGCGGGCAAGCTTGCCGTTGCCAAATGCAACGTCGACGACAACCAGGACCTGGCCATGAAGTATGGCGTCATGAGCATCCCCACGCTGATTGTGTTTAAGAACGGCGAGGAGATTGACCGCTCGGTTGGCGCTCTGCCCAAGGCGAGGCTGCAGGCGCTGCTGGAGAAGCATCTGTAATACGCTTGTTACTTACCCGCCGTCCATGAGCGCTTTTGCACCGCTCGCCGGACTGCCGGGCGCGGCGCGGACGACCACGGATAGTATGGTAGTTACAAACAGCCCCCAGTGAACGGGTGCGAGTCACACAGACTCGCACCCGTTTTCTTATGCAGCTGCGCACAGAGCGGGCGTAGTAAAATCTGAACCACTGAACTGCCCCATACAAAAGGAGATTTCCCATGCATGATGTTGGAATGAACATGAGCCAGCTTGCCATGAGCGTCAAGCAGGTCGACGACACCATCGAGCTCGCTCACGAGTGGAGCCATCAGCTGCTGCATGCGACCGAGAACTTTGACATGGAGCGTATTGGCGCCAAGCTCGAGGCCGCCATGGCTGCGCTGCACGAGGCGCATGACGCGCTCGAGGGCTACGAGGACGCCATCGAGGCCGACCATAACTCCGTCGGCTCCGTGAAGCTGGTGTAGCGTGACCGAGCACGAGCACGAGCACGAGCACGGCTGCGACCACAAGCACGAGCATCCGCACGGTCCGGCCGACCAGGCGAGCTGCCGTTGCGCCGGCTCCAGCTCCGAGCTGGTCCGCTTTTCGGTGACCGCGCCCGACGATCTGCTGCGCCGCTTTGACGAGCAGATCGCACGCCGTGGTGACGTGGCCAACCGCTCCGAGGCCGTACGCGACCTGATTCGCGCCTCGATCGCCAAGGAGCAGATGCGCACGCCCGACGAGCAGGTCATCGGTTCACTCACCATGATCTATGACCACCATACCGGCGATCTGACGCGCCGCCTGGACGAGGTGCAGCACGACTACACCGACGAGATTGTCTCGACCATGCACGTGCATCTGGATCACCACAACTGTCTGGAGATTCTGGCGCTCAAGGGTCGCGGCGAGCGCGTCTACGAGCTGGCCGACCGCCTGCTGGGCCTGCGCGGCGTTAAGCACGGCGAGCTCACGTGTGCCGCCACCGGACAAAGCCTAGGACTGTAGCGGGATTTTCTGCAGCGCACCTGCCAAAAAGGGACAGGTTTATTTTGGCAGGTTTAGATGTTTTACCTACCAAAATAAACCTGTCCCTTTTTGGTCGGTTTTGATGAGGGAGAGCCGCATGCGGCATGTGCATATTCATGTGACGGGCATCGTACAGGGCGTTGGCATGCGGCCGTTTGTGTATCGCGAGGCCATGGCGCATGGCATCTGCGGTTGGGTGCTCAACGCGGGCGACGGTGTGCATGTCGAGGCGCATGCCTCGGGCGAAGCGCTCGACGGCTTTGTCGCCGCGCTGTCAGAGCACGCGCCTGCGGCTGCCCGCGTGGAGCGCGTCGACGTTGCGGATTTGGAGCCCGGCACTTGGGATGCTGCCAATGAACAGGGTTTTCGCATTGTGGCATCACAGGACCAGACCGCGCATACGACGCTCGTCTCGCCCGATATCGCCACCTGCGACGACTGCCTGCGCGAACTGTTCGACCCCGCCGACCGACGCTATCACTACCCCTTTATCAACTGCACCAACTGCGGCCCGCGCTTTACCATCATCCGCTCGCTGCCTTATGACCGAGCGGCCACCTCTATGGATCGCTTTCCCATGTGCCCCGCGTGCGCCGCGGAGTATGCCGACCCACTTGACCGGCGCTTTCATGCGCAGCCCGATGCCTGTTTTGACTGCGGGCCGCTTATTACGTGGCGCGAGGCGGCAGGCGGCATGGAGCTCGAGAGCTCAGAGGCGACGCCGGCTGTCGGCGACACGCGCGAGTCTAGCGACGCTATTATCGAGCGCTGTGTCGAGCTGCTCGAGGCCGGCGGCATTGTTGCCATCAAGGGCCTGGGCGGATTCCATCTAGCTTGCGACGCCGCCAACGAGCAAGCAGTAGTCGAGCTGCGCCGTCGCAAGCGCCGCAGCAACAAGCCGCTTGCCGTTATGGTGCGCGACCTTATCGATGCTGAGCGCCTGTGCCATGTCAACGACGCCAAGCGCGACTTGCTGGCCGGCAGCATCCGCCCCATCGTGCTGCTGCGCCGGCGCGCCGTTGGTATGGGAGATTCCTTCGATGCTCTCGCACTCGCACCGTCCGTCGCGTATGATCTGCCTGAGCTCGGCGTTATGCTCCCCTATACCCCACTTCAGCATCTGTTGCTTGCCGCGGCAGAAACCCATGGCATGCACGCGCTGGTCATGACCAGCGGAAACTTGAGCGAAGAGCCCATCGAAACCGATGACGATCTTGCCTGGGAGCATCTCGTTGCCGCCGGCATCGCCGACGCGCTGCTCGGCAATGACCGCGCGATCCTCTCGCGCTACGACGACTCCGTAGCGCGTGTGGTCGACGATGCCGTTATGCCCGTGCGCCGTGCTCGCGGGTACGCCCCGCAGCCGTTGCCGTTGCCGGCACTCGCCAGTGCCGCGCCCTGTGTGCTCGCCTGCGGCCCGCAGCAAAAGGCCACGATCGCACTCACGCGCGAAGACGCGAACGGAACGTCGGTCTGTTTTGTGTCGCAGCATATCGGCGATGTCGAAAACGGTGCGACTTTCGATGCGTGGAATGCAGCACGCACGCGCCTGGAAGACCTTTTTGACCTAGCGCCTGCCGCGCTGTCCTGTGACTTGCACCCCAGCTACTTATCGAGCCAATGGGCGCGCGAGCAGGCGCGGGAACAGGGCCTGCCGCTTATCGAAGTCCAGCACCATCATGCGCACATCGCGAGCGTGATGGCCGAGGCCATCGCCGCAGGCCAGCTTGCGCCCAACGCGCGCGTACTTGGCATCGCCTTTGATGGCACGGGCGCCGGCACCGACGGGACTATTTGGGGCGGCGAATTTCTTGTCGCCGGCCTCGCCGATTTTAAGCGCACCGCGCACCTGCGTACCTGGGCACTTCCCGGTGGCGCCGCATCTGTGCGCGACGCCCGACGCAACGCCTTTGCCCTGCTCGGCGAACTCGGTCTGCTCGAACGTCCGGGTGCCGCGGGGATCCTGGGCAGCCTCGATGAGCAGACGCGCAGTATCACGACCACGATGATCGAGCGGAACATCAACAGCCCACGAACGAGCAGTATGGGCCGTCTATTTGACGCCGCGGCGGCAATCTTGGGCATCTGTGGCACTGCAACCTACGAGGGCGAACCCGCCATCGAGCTCGAGGCCGCCGCTTGGCGCGCTCTTGACGGCGAAAACAGCCATTTCACCGGCAATCAGGCGGGTGTATCCGCATCCGCTTCAACATCGCTGGACAGTTTGTTCAGATACGTATTAACTACTGACCCCCTATCCGGCATTTTTGCCTCAGATTTGGCCAAAAAAGGCTCTCCAGACACCCTATTTGCGGCAAATATGTCTGCCGAACACCCCAAATCAACCCATTTGGGATCATCGCAGACGGCTTTTGCCACCCAGAGCCCATCACAAAAATACGTATCTGAACTAACTGTCCAGGCGGCCTCGGACAACCCCCTCATTTTGGATCCCAAACCGCTTTTTGAGGCGCTTTTGAGTGGAATCGAGGCCGGTGTGCCGGCCGACAAGCTCGCGCTCGACTTCCATATCGCCATTGCACGCGCATCGGCACGTATCGCAAGCGAAATCTGCGCTCGCGAAGGCATCGACATCGTCGCGCTCTCGGGCGGCGTGTTCATGAACCGACTTTTGCTTCGGTTCCTCACGCGCGAGCTCAAAGACGCCGGTCTTGCCGTCTTGGTTCCCCACACCGTGCCCGTCAACGACGGCTGCATCGCCTACGGCCAGGCGGCGGTCGCCCGCGCTCGCCTCACGCAGATCGCATCGCGGTAGGCTGCTTGGCCAGCCCATGCGCCGCCGTCTCACAGGTGTAACGCGTTTGCCCGCAACCCCCGCGAGCGCTACCATCAACTGATGGATTATTAAGCGCCCATCCAGCGCAAAGCGTATAAAAGGGAAACATTATGTGCCTTGCCGTTCCCGGTAAAGTGGTCAAACGCGACGACGACCTAAAGGCGATCGTCGACATGATGGGCATCGAGCGCCCCGTATCGCTGCGACTTGTGCCGACGGCACAGGTGGGCGACTATGTTCTCGTACACGCCGGCTTTGGCATCCAGATTGTCGACGAGCAGGAAGCCCAGGAGACGCTCGAGCTGGTCAACGCCATGACCGAGCTGGTCGAAGAGGACCAGCTCGCCACCAACCCGGCCGAGGCATACTAGTGGCGGCGGCGCAACCGGTTCACTCCGGTATCGACTTTTCGGCATTTCGCGACCCACGGCTCGCTCGCGAGCTCATCGACCGCATTCATGAGCTTGTCGGCGACCGCACCATCAACCTGATGGAGGTCTGCGGTACGCATACCGTGAGCATTGGCCGCTATGGTTTTCGCTCCATTATGCCGGCGGGGCTCAAGCTGTTGAGCGGCCCGGGCTGCCCCGTCTGCGTTACCGCAAACCGCGACATCGACCACGCAATCGCACTCGCCAAGATGGACGGCGCCATCATCACTACCTTTGGTGACATGATGCGCGTGCCCGGATCGTCCACCTCGCTTGCCGCGCAAAAGGCAGCCGGACGCGACATCCGTATCGTCTACTCGCCGCTCGACGCGCTCGATATCGCCAAACACAACCCCGACCGCCCGGTCATCTTTATGGGCGTGGGCTTTGAGACTACGACGCCCACCATCGCCGCCGCCATCCTGGAGGCCGATGCACGCGGACTCCAGAACTTCTCGGTCTATTGCGCCCACAAGACCACGCCACCGGCGCTGCGCGCGATTGCCAACGACCCCGAGACCACTATCGACGGCTTTATCCTGCCGGGCCACGTCGCCACCATCACAGGCCTGGTACCCTTTGGCTTTTTGGTCGATGAGTTTAGGACCCCAGGCGTGGTCACGGGATTTGAGCCGGTCGATATTCTGCAGGGTATCTGCATGCTGGTGCAGATGGTCGTTGAGGGGCGGCCCGCGATCGACAACGCGTACCGTCGCGGCGTCAACGTGGACGGCAACCCCGTGGCGCGCCAACTGGTCGAGCAGGTGTTTGAGCCGTGCGCTACCACATGGCGCGGGCTGGGACCGATTGCCGCCTCGGGCCTTTCCATCCGCCCCGAGTTCTCGCGCTTTGACGCCGGCGCCCGCTATGACGTGCCCGTTGAACCGACGGTCGAGCCGCGCGGATGCCGTTGCGGCGACGTGCTGCGCGGGGCCATCGCACCGAGCGACTGCCCACTTTTCGGCCACGCCTGCACGCCCGGGCATCCTGTTGGCCCGTGCATGGTGAGCTCGGAAGGCAGCTGCGCTGCGTACTTTAGATACCAAATCTAGCCCGAACGCCCCCACGCACCAGACGCACCACGATTGGAGTTTTCGATATGTCCCATAGCGTCACCGATAGCACTGTCCTGCTGGGCCACGGCTCCGGCGGCCAGATGATGAAGCGCATTATCGACGAGGTCTTTCTGGATGCCTTTGGGTCGCCCGAGCTGCTCGAAGGCAACGATGCCGGTGTCGCCGCCCTGCCCGCGAGCGGGCGCATCGCCATGTCGACCGACAGCTTTGTGGTGACGCCGCAGTTCTTCCCCGGCGGAAATATCGGCAGGCTCGCCGTGTGCGGAACCGTCAACGATGTTGCTACCTCGGGTGCCAACGTGCGCTTCCTTTCGTGCGGCTTTATCCTCGAAGAGGGCTATCCTATGGATAAGCTGCGCCAGATTGTGCAGACCATGGCCGAGACGGCGCGCGAGGCGGGCGTCAAAATCATCACCGGCGACACCAAGGTGGTCGAGCGCGGCGGAGCTGACGGCGTCTACATCAACACCGCCGGCGTGGGCGAGGTTCCCGCGGGCGTGACGCTCAGCGGCGCCAGCTGCCAGCCCGGCGACGTCGTCCTGGTCTCGGGCACGCTGGGCGACCACGGCATCGCCATCATGAGCCAGCGCGAGGGCCTGGCGTTCTCGAGCAGCATCGAGAGCGACGCCGCGCCCCTCAACCACCTGATTGCCGACGTGCTGGCCGCCGCCCCCGATACGCGTTGCTTCCGCGACCCCACGCGCGGTGGCCTGGCATCCACGCTCAACGAGTTTGCCCAGGCCAGCGGCGTTGCCATGGAGATTGACGAGGACGCCGTACCCGTGCGCCCCGACGTGCAGGCCGCCTGCGAGATGCTCGGCTACGACGTGTTGCAGGTTGCCAACGAGGGCAAGATGGTCGCCGTGGTGCCAGCCGAGCAGGCCGACGCGGCGCTAGCGGCCATGCGCGCCGCCCGCTACGGCAAGAACGCCGCCATCATCGGTCGCGTGATGCCGCTTGCCGAAGGCGCTCGACCCGCCGTTCGCGTGCGCACCGGCTGGGGATCGACCCGCATCCTCGACATGCTCGTGGGAGAGCAACTGCCCAGGATCTGCTAGCGGCAAAGGCTTGCGCTGGCGCGATGCGCCCCGATGCCGTTAAAGATGTTCAGATTCCAAACGCGCCCGACACGCAAGCCCAGTATCATGGGGTGCGCTTTACAACTCAAACGGCAGGAGCACCCATGGCAGCAGCCTATTCCCATGTGATTTTTGATCTGGACGGCACCATCCTCAATACGCTCGAGGACCTGGCGGCAGCCGGCAACCATACCTGCGAGATGCACGGCTGGCCCACGTTTGCCGTGGACGAGTACCGCTACAAGGTGGGAAACGGCATGCTCAAGCTTGTCGAGCGCTTTATGCCCGCCGAGTACGCGGGCGACGGCCGCATGTTTGAGCAGACGCTCACCGAGTTTAGGGCTTATTACGGCGAGCACAAGGAGGACCACACCGCCCCCTATGCCGGCACGGTCGAGATGCTCGACCGTCTGCGCGCCGCGGGCGTTGAGCTTGCCGTGCTCACCAACAAGGACCATATTTCGGCGGCTCCGCTTATCGAAAAGTACTTTGGCCCCGATCGTTTTGCGCTGGTGCAGGGTCGTGTCGACGCGTTTCCACCCAAGCCCGAGGCGCCTGTTACGCTGCATGTGATGAAAGAGCTAGGCGCCGACCCGGCGACCACGCTCTACGTTGGCGATTCGAATGTCGATGTTCTGACCGGCCACAATGCCGGCCTTAAGAGCGCCGGCGTCACCTGGGGCTTCCGCGGCCGAACAGAGCTCGAAGCCGCCGACGCCGACTACGTGGTGGACAGCCAGGCAGAGCTCGCGGCGCTGATTCTGGGCGAGTAGCGGGGCTGTCGCTCAACACGGCTGCATAGATTCTGTCGCGCGGAAAGTAGTCGTTGGGGACATTCTTAAACGACTAGTCAAACAAGAACGTCCCCAACGACTAGTCATTTAAGAACGTCCCCAATGACTGCCATGGCAACGCCGATGTTTCGGCAATGACAGCGAGCGGGCACCAGAGCGAACAAATTGGCATGAAAAGAGGACGGCATAGACCTTCTGGTCATGCCGTCCTCTTTGAATGACAAGTTGTCGCTCTGGTGCCCGCGCAGCGTCGAGCAGTTACGGCGTTTGGTAAAACGCCGTAACAAACTACCGCGTAACTCCCCTAGCTCAGCATCGCATCCATCATCTCGGAGTTGACGGAGTCGTCAGCAGACCACTCGCCGTCGTCGTTGCAGGTGTACTTGAAGATAACCGTGGTCTTCCTGGGCTCGGTGGCCTTGGTCACATCGACCATCACCTGGCCGGCCATCTTGTACAGCTCGTCATCGGAAGGAACCGTGTCAAGTGCAGCGACCTTCTCCTGATACTGGGTGGAGAAGTCCTCGACGATCTTGTTCATGGACTTGCAGGTGATGGAGACCTCGGCGGTTGCAACGCCCTTGTCCTCGTCGACCGTCACGTCGCCGATCTCGTAATCAAAGCCCTCGAGATAGGTCTTGGCATACTCCTTGGGATCGATGCCCAGCTGCTCGAACTCGTCGCCCGAAGCCTCTTCCAGACCAGAGAGGAAATCGTCGCCACCGTTTTTGACCTCATCGAACTGAGTCGTAAGGTCCTCGGTGATGAGTTCTTCGATCGAAGGGCCTCCGCAGCCAGAAAGCACGACCACGCATGCAACCAAAACGGCCATGAGGGGCGCAAGCAGCAGCTTCTTTTTCATGTTGTTCCTCCCAATGAGCGGCACCGTGCTTCCCAGACACGGCACACGTTGTGATAGTAAGCACATACTATCCACTTATGAACACCCTCGGCAGCACGAAGGCGCGGTCGGTTCGTTTTAACGTCCGAACGGTCTGCGAGTCCGCTCAGCGTGCAATAAAACGCATCCGTACCGTGCAATCAAAACCACCCCTAAAAGGGGTGGTTTGCTCTTAGGGTATAACCCTTGGATTTCCGGCACGCGTCTAAAGGCGCC
>NZ_JADMRH010000014.1:0-52543 GCF_015560135.1 Collinsella aerofaciens | reverse complement strand
GAGACTGCCTTTATCGAGCGGGCGTGGACGTCGAGGCCGACGAAGGTGGTAGTATCGAGCATGGGAGCCCCTTCCATGAATGCGGCGTGGCCGCCGCGGCTGAATTAGACACTCACCATTGTCGGCCTAATCCGCGGTCTTTCATGCAGCAGGGGCTCTCAATGTTTTTATGTCCTGCTCATATCGTCTCTGCCGGCACCTGGGGACAGTCCTTATGTCAAGAGATTGGTGCAGGAGGGATAGGTTGCCTTTCGCCGATCTAAATAAGTTGCGGTGAGATAGTTCTTGAATTGGCCTTTTTGGGGCTAAACAGGAACTATCTCACCGCAACTGCGTTGAGCTTTTTGGCAGCTGGTTTACTTGCTCGCGAAGAGCCAGATCAGGATGATTACCAGAATCACGGCGACAATGCAGACGATGGCGCCGGTGAATTTGATGCGTGAGTCGCGGGTACGCTCGCGCACCGCGTCCTCGGTGGCCTCGAGCTGGGCGACTTCTCGCTCGGTCTCGGCCTGTTCGGCTTTGTCTCGGGCCAAGGACCCTGCAAGCGACTCAGTGATCTCTGGGTGGTCGTGTACCTCGGTCGCCTGTTCGATAATCGACTGCGCATGCGCGGCATCTGCTTGGGCGTTGGCGATGCTCTGCTCTTGGTCGCGGCGTGCCTTGTCCTCGGCAGCGATCTTCTCGCGCAGTTCGCGCTGGCGCGTCGCGGCGGCAGTCTTCGCCGTCTGCAGCTCGTCGCGCGCGGCATCAGCCTCAGTCGTCACGGCTTGGTGCGCGCGTTTGGCTTCGGCAATGGGGGCTTGAGCCTGCTCGACAGCCTGCTCGGCTGCGGCAAGCGAGTGCTCAAGGTCGGCGGTGATGCGCGGGACATCTTCTTCGGCTTTACGCAGGGCATCTGCCGTGTCGGAGATCTGCATCGAGAGCTCGCTGGTGCGCACCGTATAGTTGGCGGGATTTGCCGAGGGATTGCGTTGCAGCTCGGCATACTCATGACGCAGCGTCTCGAGCTGGGCGCGCGTGGCGTCGACGGTTTGTTGTGCGGCGGCAATGCCGGCGTCTCGCTCGGCCTTCACCTTGTCGCGGATGCGCTTGGAATCCTCAAGACGTCGAATGAGGCGGTTGCCGGTCTCGCGCGAGCTCGCCTCGCGGGCCTCCACGGCATCGAGCGCGGCCTTCAGCCGGAGCTCAGTCGCGTCATCCTCTGTCTTCATTTGTTCGAACTGACTCTTGAGCTCTGTCGCTTTGGCGGCGTGGGCATCACGGTCAATCTCGGCGGCCGCTGCAGTCTTTTGGGCCGTGGCAATCGCCTGGCGCTGGTCGGCGACGATCTGGTCGTAGCGGCCTGCGATATCCTGGCGCGTCTCGAGTTCCTCGGCCTGATCGGCAATGCGCTGCTCAAGTTCGGTCAGATGGGCGCGGGCATCGGCAAGTGCCTTTTTCGCGGCGTTCATCTCGCGCATGGCCGAGGCGCCCTGGGCGATAAAGGTGCCCACGGCGTTCGCAGTGTTCGAGACAGCGGTCCCCAGATCGCGGCTCGCGGCGGGGGAGTGCAGGGCGGTCGGGCGAGCGGTGTCGGCAGCGTCCGCATCGGCAGCCTGCGGCGCGGCGATATTGCCGGTACCGCCCTCGACCACAGAAAAGCCTGCTGCGTGCGGGTCGACCGCATCGGCGCCAATCGTGGGGTGCTCGAGCTGCAGAAACGAGGGCATGGTGCTGCCCTGGTCGGCAACCGGAGTCTCGCCGGGTACAAAGGTCGAGGCCGCCTCGGCAGCCTCCTCTTCCTCGGCGTCAACGTCAGCGTCGGCCACGGCGTCTTTCATCGCTTTGACGGCATCCATCATGGAGTCCATGACGGCGTCGAGCTCTTCTTCCGAAGACACCTCGATAGGGCCCGCAGCTTGCGGAGCGGCATCCTGTACGGGGTCGTCGTCCTGAGCGGGCGCATCGTCGTTTTGCTCGCCTGCATCTTCGGCGCCAGGGGTTTCCGCCGTAGCGCTTTCGTCCAAGATGGGGTCGTCGAGGTCAATATCATCGCAGGTCACAGCATCAGCATCTGCGGTGACGTCTGCGGAATCATCAATATGCTGTTGAGTCTGGGGGTCCAGCTCGTCTGTCATAGGTATGTGCTCCTCATCGTTGTTTGTCATCCTATGATAAAGTCTCGCGCCGACTTTCCGCGCGCCGCAGCAAAGTTTCAAAACGTGTTCGATGGTTCGCGTCGATAGCAAAAACTCGGCCACTCTATCCAATTTTTACTTGACATTCCCTTCGCCGAAAGACGTTGCGCCGTTCGCCTGCCATGGGCTTTATTTTTCACTTGAACCCGTTAAAGTTGCATTTCAGCTTTTGGCGCGTTTATTTGGATGCGCGCAGTCGGCGGGTGCGCCCGTCGCGATTTGAAAGGACTTTATATGGGACTTTTCACTGGTAAGACCGTGATCGTCACCGGCGGCGGCAAGGCCACGCTTAAGGACGGCTCCGCTGGCTCCATCGGTTACGGCATCGATATCGCTTTTGCAAAGGAGGGCGCGAACCTCGTTATCACCGGCCGCAACGTCGCCAAGCTCGAGGCCGCCAAGGAGTCCCTCGAGGCCGAGTACGGTGTCAAGGTTCTGCCTGTTCAGGCCGATGTTTCGGCTGGTCAGGACAACGAGGCTGTCGTCCAGAACGTTATCGACAAGGCCATTGAGGAGTTCGGCCGCATCGACGCCGTCGTCAACAATGCTCAGGCCAGCGCCTCGGGTGTGACCATCGCCGACCATACCATGGATCAGTTTAACCTAGCCATTTATTCCGGTCTGTATGCCACCTATCTGTACATGCAGAAGGCCTATCCGCACCTGAAGGAGACCAAGGGCTCCGTGGTCAACTTTGCCTCGGGCGCCGGCCTGTTTGGCAACTATGGTCAGTGCAGCTATGCCGCCGCCAAGGAGGGCATCCGTGGTCTGACTCGCGTTGCCGCCAACGAGTGGGGCAAGGACGGCATCAACGTCAACATCGTGTGCCCGCTTGCTTGGACCGCTGCGCTCGAGAACTTCCAGGATGCTTATCCCGAGGCGTTTAAGGCCAACGTCCACATGCCGCCAGCGGGTCACTACGGCGACGTCGAGAAGGAAATCGGCCGCGTGGTCGTTCAGCTCTGCGGTCCCGACTTTAAGTACATGAACGGCGAGACCGTCACCCTCGAGGGTGGCATGGGCCAGCGGCCGTAGGGTTACGCGGTTTTTCCAAACCGCGTAACGGCTCGACGCTGCGCGGTCACCAGGGCGACAACTTGTCATTCAAAGAGGGCGGCATGACCAGAAGGTCTATGCCGCCCTCTTTTCATGACAATTTGTTCGCCCTGGCGACCGCTCGCTGACGTCGCCAGAGCATCGGCGTTGCCTTGGCTGTTGGAGATGATCTCGTAGTCGTTGGGGACGTTCTTAAATGACTAGTCATAAGGGACACTCTTGCCGGCACTTGGGGACAGTCCCTAAGTGCCGGCAGATTGGGACACTCCTTTGCAAGATGGCGCTGAAGATTGTCCTCGACGACTAGTCGTTTAATGCATCAGTTTCTGTCGAGTCGGTGCGGTTTGCTGGTTGCCCGTATAATGGTTTGCGTATGAACCGCAACCAAGGAGTTCCAGTTTATGGACCAGAGCCTTTTTAAATTCGACCTGATCGCCGAGGACCCGACGACGCATGCGCGTGCCGGCGTGCTGCACACCCCGCACGGCGACATCGAGACGCCGATCTTCATGCCCGTGGGCACCAAGGCAAACGTCAAGGGCATTCCTACCGAGACCGTTAAACAGCTCGGCGCCCAGATCGTGCTTGCCAATACTTATCACCTGTCCATGCGTCCCGGCGAGGACACCATCGCCGAGCTGGGCGGGCTGCACAAGTTTATGAACTGGCATGGCCCCATTCTTACCGACTCGGGCGGCTTCCAAGTGTTCAGCCACAACGACGCCGTCAAGCTCACCGACGAGGGTGTGCGCTTTATCGTCAACGATTACGACGGTCGCCACGTGTTCTGGACGCCCGAGGACAACATGGAAATCGCCATGAAACTCGGCTCCGACATCTGCATGCAGCTCGACCAGTGCCCGGGCTATCCCGCCACGCGCGCCTACGTTGAGCGCGCCGTGGAGCTGTCGAGCATGTGGGCCGAGCGCTGCTATAAGGCGCATACCCGCGACGACCAGGCACTCTTTGGCATCGTCCAGGGTGGCATGCACCTGGACCTGCGCCTGCGCTCGCTGCGCCATCTGGAGGAGTGCGGCGACTTCCCGGGCTACGGCATCGGCGGCTACTCGGTGGGCGAGGACCACGAGACCATGTTCGAGACGCTGGCGCCGCTGGCTTCCGAGTACATGCCCAAGCACAAGCCGCGCTACCTGATGGGTGTCGGCAACCCCACCACCCTCGTGCGCGGCGTGGGCGTGGGCATCGACATGTTCGACTGCGTGCTGCCGACGCGCACCGGCCGCATGGGCACGGCGTTCTCCAGCGAGGGTCGCCTTAACTTCCGCAACGCGCGCTTTGCGCACGACGACGGCCCCATCGACCCTACCTGCACCTGCCCGGTGTGCACGGGCGGCTACAGCCGCGCGCTCATCCGTCACATGGTCACGCAGAAGGAGATGCTCGGCGGCATTCTGCTTTCGATGCACAACATCTACTACCTGCTCAACCTTATGCAGCGTGCCCGCCAGGCCATTATCGAGGGCCGCTACGGCGCGTTTGTGAGCGACTGGATGAACAGCCCTGCGGCGGTGGATTACTAAGGGCGACAGACACGCTTGCAGAGCGTGGGCAATGGCAAAGGCTGAGCGGCAACCGCTCGTCACATTTGCTGACACCGGCTGCGCGACCGCTGACCGATAGCTTGCAAGCACTTGATGCATCGTGGGTACCATACCGAATAGTTGATGTTCGGGCGGGTGTTTGGCGCATGGCGTCGACCCCGCCCGCTTTTCTTTTTCTCGATAGGAGTACCCATGATTAAGAATGAGAACGTCGAGGGCGAGCCTGCCTACGACGAGACGTACCGCCGCGGCCCCGTGGTCATGCGCGGCCCCATGATTCCTAAGGACAACACCTACGCCAACCTGCTGGCGCCCGAGGAGTCGACCGACTGGCTGCATGCCGATCCGTGGCGCGTACTGCGCATCCAGGCCGAGTTTGTCGATGGTTTTGGCGCGCTGGCCGAGCTCGGACCCGCAGTGACCATCTTCGGCAGCGCCCGCACGCCCAAGACGGACCCGGCCTACAAGGCGGCGCGCACCGTCGGCCGTAAGATTGCTCAGCGCGGCGTGGCGGTTATCACCGGTGGCGGCCCCGGCATCATGGAAGCGGCCAACAGGGGAGCGGCGAGTGTCAACGGCAAGTCAGTTGGCCTGGGCATTGAATTGCCGCACGAGCAGGGGCTCAACAAATATGTGAACCTCGGTATGGACTTCCGCTACTTCTTTGTGCGCAAGACCATGTTCGTCAAATACAGCTCGGGTGCCATTGTGTTTCCCGGTGGTTTTGGTACGCTCGACGAGATGTTCGAGGTGCTCACGCTGGTGCAAACGCACAAGGTCAAGCGCATGCCGCTTGTGCTGGTAGGCAGCGAGTACTGGCAGGGCCTATTCGACTGGCTTAACGGTCCGGTGCTGGACGCCGGTATGATCAGCCCGCTCGATCCCGAGCTCGTGCATATCACCGACGACCTCAACGAAGCCGTCGACATCGCCCTGAGCGGGCTGATGTAGGGCGCTGTGACTGTTGTTATAGTAATGTGAACGGCATACTGATGCTATTTAACATCAGTATGCCATCAAAACGGGGTATACTGATGCAAAAGACGAGGCGAGGAGGTCGCGTATGTCTACTGCAACGGTTAAGCCTACGACGGTTCGCATCGAAGAGGGGCTCAAGGAACAGGCGACTGAGTTCTTGGATTCGGTCGGCCTCAGCCTCAATTCCTATCTCAATCTTGCCGTTCGGCAGCTTGTAAATCAGCGAAAGATTCCTTTTGAGATTGTAGGAAGGGCGGAGGTGCCCAACGAGGCGACGAGGCGTGCCATGGTGATCGCCGAGGCTCATGAGTTGGGGATTTTGCCGGACGATAGCCCGTCATTCAACAACGCTGATGAGCTTATGTCATTCCTCGATGAGGAATAGCGATGCTCGAGATTAAAGTCGAGGCTCAATTTAGGGCGGACTACAAACGAACGATGCGCATGCATCCGCAGCTAAAGAGTGAGTTTAAGGCGGCAGTCGCAGAGCTTGCAGCTCACGGCTCGCTTCCCGCGGAATATGGCGCCCATGAGCTTTCAAACCCGGGCGGAAACTACAACGGCCACATCGATTTCCACCTATCCGATGGCTTGGTCGACGTGGTCGTTCTCTACTTACCGCATAAGACTAATCCTGTGATCCGGCTGGTCAGAATGGGCTCGCATGAGGAGCTGTTCCAGGGCCCGCAGGGCTGATTGCCGATTTCTAAGTTGCGGTGGAATAGGGATTGATTGACGGCTAATAAGTCAAAAACAGTCCCTATTTCACCGCAACTGCTGGGGGTACCCCGTTCGTCGCCGCGGCCTCCGGTTCCACTTTTCGCTGAATTTCGCTCAAAAGCTCGGCTGCGACTTCGCTGCTTTTGAAACGAATGCTGCAGTCTTCTTTCTTTGGGAAAGCCAGCAACGGAATAGCTCCGTACCAGACAGTTTCCTCGTCAATCACTGATGCGCACAGGCGTCCTTCGGCTTTGATGAGATAGTTGACGTTCATCTCGGCAAAAATCGCTTTCACGTCATCGCGTGGAGTTGAAGCAATAGAAATCTCAAGGGCAATTCCACGGGTAGCGGCATCCGCGAGTGCAGCGGCGAGCTTTTCAAGGCATGCGGCGGACGCGTAGGGTGCGGCAATAAAAATGCTTTTCGATGCGTTCTCGATGTCATTCACTAAAGCCTCCACGGCTCTTGCCGACCTAACGAGGATGTTTCGATCGTCCTGTCTGTTGTCGTTTGCCGCAAAGACTTCATACCCCAGCTTGGCGTAGGTCTTGAGCCTCTTTTGGTACATGCGCGCGAACATGGGTATCGACAGGTCAACATAGTCGAATATCTCAACCCGCTGTTTGCCCTCGTGGCTTCTGTGTAGCCTACCTGCCTGCTGCGTTATGCTGCCGTCCCAAGATATTGGAGTGGCAATGAGCAAAGTGTCAAGGTAAGACAGGTCGAAGCCCTCGCCCAGAAGACTTTCAGTTGCGACGATGATTCGATGATCATGCTCAAAGCTGGGAAGACTCTTCAGTATTGCTTTTCTTTCTTTGGCGTCGATTTCTCCGGTTAAGAGTATGGGTTCGTGTCCACGGCTTTGAAGTAGCCTGCATAGCTCTTCGGCATGCTTTTTTCTTTTAGATAGCACAAGCGGATGCCGGCCGTTTGATGCGGCCTCGAGGGCGTCCTCGATAATTGCTTCGTTTCTCGCGGCGTGTACACACAGGAGATCGAGAATTTGGTTAAAGGATGCTCCTGGTCCGTAGGTGGGTAATCGAATTCCGGTGAAACGCGGTCTAACAATGCGCTGAATCCCCTGTTGGATTGCTTGCGTTTTTGGATCGACGACATAGCGAACCGGGCCGCAGAGCATCGAGAGTGCCCGCGTGAGTCCGTCCGAACGCTCGGGCGTTGCGGAAAGGCCATATACATATTTGGCAGGAGCGGACTTGAGGACAAGCTCAAGCTGTGGCGCGGCCGCATGGTGGCATTCGTCACAGATGATGAGACTGTAATCGCGAACGAACTCCTTGGCTAATGACTCGCCGGTTTGGGGATCCTTGCCGGATAGCGACTGGAATGAAGCAATGTCGATGAGACGGCTTATGGCGGTCTTGCCTCCTCCGATTTGCCCAATGAGCGGAGGCTGTCTTTTGCTGATTCGTCCCTTTGGGGTTCGGACGGGCTCTCTGTTGTCCGTGATGTCGAGAAATCGTTCGAGTTGGGATTTCCATTGGGCAATGAGCGCAGTTTTAGGAACGATGACGAGCGTTGGAAGACCAATGGCAGCAATAAGATAAGCTCCGATGACGGTTTTGCCGAACCCCGTCGGTGCGGACATGATCCCGTCTTCATAGCTGAGCATCTGTTCAGCGACAATTTGCTGTTCAGGGCGAAGAGTCCCTTTAAATGCCATCGCAATTGGATGGCTCGACTTGCGTTTGTCTGAATAGTGGGCAGAAACGCCGGCTTCTTGAAGCAGCCGCTCAAGTTGAACCTTGCAGCCTCTGGGAATCGCGACGTAGCCATCTCTAAGTTCGCTGAGGTCTATGAACCGCGGTTTGCCGAATACCGATTGATGCATAGATTGTGCGCGGAAGAATTCTGGGTTGGCAAATGTTGCAAGCCTGCGGACTTCCATTTGAGCTGCGGGACTCAGAGATTTTTCGGGGATATAGAGCATATCGGTCTGCGTGACGGACAGCGATGACGGGAAGTCCCGCGGTGTGAGCGGAAGCCGCTTTCGCAGTCTCTGGGAATGTGGCACACCGGTGTTTGCCGCCGCAACAGCTGCTATTCCATGTGACCTATTTTCGATGCTCTCGATCAGATTTTGCACCGTCACGCGCGGGATTAACTGGATTTGCGAAAGGTAAAGCCATTGGTCGGGAAAGGGCTCGAATCGTTCGTCAACAAATACGCTGTTTCCTTCCCGCTGCGCTTTTCCCTGAAAGGGCAGCGCAATGAGATTTCCAAAGCCGCCTTCAGGAATGGTGGACTGCGCGGGTATCATTCGGTCAAAGGCTTCGAAGGTGATTGTCTTGTTGAGTGCCGCTGCTTCGGCGATAAGGCAGCTACCGAAATCTCGTGCTGTCTTTGCGTTTATAGGTTCTAGGAAGAAAAACCAGATATGCGCGCCGTTGCCTGACCTTGATCGCTCGACCGCAGCGTTAATTCCATGGTTTTTTACGACAAGCCTGATAGCGTTTGTCGCTTCTTTCCAATCGGCTTTGTCAAAATCAATGACAAGGACATTTGTGTTGCAGTCTTTGTCGAGAACATATTGACCTATGACGTCCCGGAGCCTGTCGTCGCTGCCTTTGAAATGGGCGATAATGGCGGCATCGTTCAGCTCAAGGAATGTGCGGCTGCGACATTCAGCGCATTTAATTCTGTGATGGTTTGCTTTGGGGCAAATGCCTGGCTTCCACTCATTTGCGCAGGCGGGTGTATAGCCGATGCCCCCGTCTTTTCTGCGATACCCGTGAGCGTGCACATCTTTGCGGCCGGTAAAAAGATTGCGAAAGAGCTCGAGTTTGTCGCGCGCTGGGCTCGCGCTGGTAACGATGCCCTCGGTCTGTGCACGTTCGCCGAAAGATTTGCCGGCTTTGTCCCATTCTTCGAGTGTTGCGTAACGGATGTCTGGACCGTTGCTACAGATTACGATCTGCTTACGCGGATCTGAAGCGTGGACAACCGTTTTATTGAGTTTGAATAAGGCGTTCCCGAAAAGGGCGTATTGATGCACGGCGTTGCTCATTTGAATGCCATTCTTGTCAGCGTTCATTGGGATGAGGGTACGTCATTTCAGCTTTATGAGATATGCGACTTCGATTTTGGTTCGGTAATAGTGGGGTACCGATCCGTGAGTGGCAATTAGCCGGTGCCAAAACGTGCGGCGGCTGTTGTTAAAGGTGTTTTGGCGGCTATGGGGCGTGTTGGCGGCGTGGGGAGGGGTCCTCGAATGACTCCGTGGTCAAATAACGTCAAATATGAGTACTGTTGTTAATGTAGTCTCATAACATTTGGTAAGAATAGAATACCAATTCCACATTATTCTATATATCTAACCCACTAAACACGGAATTTTGAGCCTTGGCAAGACGTGGAATTGATCGAAATGATCAATTCCGGCGAGATTTTGCTGCTACTAATTTGGTGGCGGTACTCATATTTGCCATTTTTTGTCCAGTGGGTACCGCGAGGGGCCTGTTCGACTGGCTCAACGGCCCGGTGATGGATGCCGGCATGATCAGCCCACTCGATCCAGACCTTGTCCACATCACCGACGACCTCAACGAAGCCGTCGACATCGCCCTGAGCGGGCTGATGTAGGGTAGGTAAAATGGGACGGGGCTAAAAGACTGGTCTGAAACGTTTGATACCAGTCTTTTTAGCCCCGTCCCAAATGAACTGCTTCTAAGTTGCGGTGGAATAGGGATTGATTGGCGGCTAATAAGCCAAAAACAGTCCCTATTCCACCGCAACTGATGTGGGCGTCCCTAGTGAGTTGGCTGGTAGCGGGGGCAGTAGCTGATGGCGATGGCGTCGACGCCTACGTGGGTGGCGATGGTGCAGCCGATGGGGCCGGTGCCGGCGTCTACGTAATCCTGACCCGCGAGTGCCTCGTTGACAAGCTCCTGCTCCTCGGCGGCGCCGGTCGTGAGCACGCGCACGCTGGAGCCCGGATACTCGGCCAAAAATGCGAGGCAATCGGCCATGGTGTTGGTAACGATGCGCTTGGCACCGCGGCCCTTTTTTATGGCCTTGATCTCGCCCGATTTCCACTCCGGCGAAACGGCCAGGCGAATGTTGAGCATTTGCGTGAGCTGGCCGGCGAGCTTGGGCGCGCGGCCGTTCTTAACGAGATTCTCGAGCGTGCGGGGAATCAGCAGCAGGTGGGCGTCGGGCAGCGTCGCGCGGATCTGCGCCTCGGTCTCGTCCAGGCTGCGGCCGTCCTCGCGCATGGCCAGCGCGTACTCCACCAGCAGGCCCTCGGCGCCCGAGCCGGTGCGCGAGTCGATGCAGCGCACGTCGAGCTCGTGCGTCTCGGCCGTCAGGCTGGCGTTGGCGTAGCAGGCGGACCACTCGCTGCACAGCGAGATAAAGATGGCGCTATCGTGGCCGTCGGCGCGCACGCGGTCAAAGAGTTCCTTGAACTCGCCGGCACTCGGCTGCGAGGTGTGCGGCAGCTGCTCGGAGCCGGCCATGCGGGCGACGTACTCTTGGGCGGTAATCTGCACCTGGTCGAGCAGGTCCTCGCCCTCGATAATCACATGCAGCGGAATCACGTAAATGCCGAGCTCTTGGGCGCGGGCGGGGGAGATGTCCGACGTGGAGTCGGTTATGATGGCAAAAGACATAATTGCACCTTTCGTTGGGGCGCGACGGCGCCGCCTTCTGAGAGCAAAGTGCGACAAGTATAGTGGAGTCGTTCCACATTTCTAGGTTCAATTGTTGAATAGTCAACAGTTTGAAGTGTCGGTGTGGAAATCGTCAACTGGGGAAGAGGGATGCCGATGGAGGCGCTGGAGATATGCAAACGGCCGGTCGTGCTGTTTGATTTTGATGGCACGGTGGCCGATACGGGTCGGGCGGTGATGACCTCGACGCGCAAGACGCTGGCTGCACGCGGGTTTTCGGAGGCGCAGATGGGTGACCTGCGTCGCATGATCGGGCCGCCCCTGTGGAAGAGTTTTCACGACTTTTATGGCTTCTCCCGCGAGGAGTCGCTTGTGGTGACCGACGAGTACCGCGCCTTTTTTGACGAGCTGGGACCGGAGGAGTATCCCGTGTTTGACGGGATCCCCGAGCTGCTGGATGGGTTGGTCGCCCAGGGCAAGCGCTTGGCCGTGGCGACGTCGCGCATGGAGGCAAAGTGCGTTGACATGGTGGGAGAGCTGGGACTTTCTCAGTTTGAGGCGGTGGTTGGCATGAATCCGCCGCAGGGGCGCGAGACCAAGGCCGATTCGGTCCGCGACGCGTTGGCGGCCTTGGGTGCGGCCGCGGGCGATGCCGTGATGATCGGCGATCGCTTTAACGACGTCGAGGGCGCGCACGCGATGAGCGTGCCGTGCATTGGTATCTATTCGGGCGCGGCGGCGCCGGGCGAGCACGAGGCGGCGGGTGCCGATGCAGTGGTGCACTCGGTGGCCGAGCTTGCTAAACTTTTCGCTATATAGGTATTTGATGTGAGGGGCGGGCACGCTCGCCGCTCATTGGTAAGGAGGTCGTCCATGAATCAGGTGGAGCAGAGCGTTGCCGAGTATGTCGACGAGGTCTGGGAGGATGTCGTCGCCGATATCGAGCAGCTGGTGAGTTATCCGTCCGTGGCAGTTTCTGCCGATGCGGAGCCCGGCGCGCCGTTTGGCCGCCCGGTCCGTGACGCGCTCGATTGCGCGCTCGGCATCGCGCAGAAGCTCGGCTATCAGACGAGCGACGACGAGGGCTATGTGGGAATCGCCGATATCCCGGGCCGCGGCGACAAACAGCTCGCGACTATCTGCCACGTGGACGTGGTTCCCGCCGGCCCTGGCTGGAACACCGACCCGTTCACCATGGAGCGCCGCGAGGGCTGGCTGCTCGGTCGCGGCGTGATTGACGACAAGGGCCCGGCGGTATTGTCACTCTACGCCGGCGCCTACTTGCTCAAGCACGGCATTGTTCCGCGCTACACCTTCCGCGCGCTGCTGGGCTGCGATGAGGAAGTGGGCATGTCCGACGTTCACCATTATCTGGAGAACAACGCAGACCCCGACTTTTTGTTTACGCCCGATGCCGAGTTCCCGGTCTGCAATGCTGAGAAGGGCCAGTTTGGGGCGACGTTCGTGAGCCCCAAGATCGACGGCGGGCGCATTGTGTCCTGGAGCGGTGCCGAGGCGAGCAACGCCATTCCGTCGCAGTCTATCTGCGAGCTCGCGATTGCCGCCGATGAGCTGCCGGCGCCGGTCGAGAACGCCGACCGCCTTGAGATCACGACACTCGATAACGGGCATGCGCAGATTTTCGCCCACGGTATTGGCGGTCACGCCTCGATGCCCGAGGGAACGATCAATGCCGTCGGCCTTATCGTGGCGTATCTGCGCGAGGCCGAGGACGCGTTTGGTGCCCGTGGCGAGCGCCTGCTGACGCCTGCCGAGCACGAGTGTGTCAAGTTTTTGGCTTTTGTGCATGCGGACGCCTATGGCCGCGGCCTGGGCATCGACGCGACGAGCCCCGCGTTTGGCCCGCTCACCTGCAACCCCGGCGTCATCCGTGTGGCGGATGGCCACATCGAGCAGGTCATTGACGTGCGTTTCCCCGATAGCACCAGTGCCGATACCATCTGCGAGCAGCTCGAGCCGCTCGTGGGCCGCTTTGGTGTGACGTGTCGCGTGGGTCGTGCCAAGGTGCCGTTCTCAGTCTCTGCCGACGATCCGGCCGTGAAGGCGCTTATCGATACCTACAACGAGTTTACGGGCAAGCATGCCGAGCCCTTTGCCATGGGCGGCGGCACGTACGCGCGCAACTTTGCCCGCGCCGTATCGTTTGGCCCCGAGGAGACCGGCCTGGAGCTGCCCGCATGGGGCGGCCAGATGCACGGCCCCAACGAGTGCGCCAATGAGGAACAGCTTAAACAGGCGCTCAAGATCTACATCGTGGCCATCCTGCGCTTGAATGAGCTAGAGCTGTAGGGCTTCCCCAGGCACCCGACCTTGCCCCTCAAACCGTCGCTTGCGTACCAAAGTACGCGGCGCTCCTCTTTCGGGGCAATCTCGGGCACCTGGAAAACCCCTATATCCTGCTTGGATACAAACTTGCATAACGAGCCCGGTGCTTCGGCCCGGGCTTTTTCTGTTGTGGTGGGATAGCCGTTGGGGACGTTCCTCTGGTGTAAAAGGCGGGCCATGCTTGGCGGCGGGTTTGTTATTCGTTTGTAAAGCCGAGTCGCGCTTGCGGTAAGGGTCTATCAGATGCCCGTAAAAAACCGCAGTTGGCGCGGGCACTGCCCGATCGAGGCCGTATCTTTCCAAACAGCAAAGCGGGCAGGGTGCCCGCGAATCGCATGTATGAAAGGAAGATCATGCTCGATCAGGCTTATTCTCGTCGTCAGTTCCTCGGCCTCGCTGGTGGTCTTGCCAGCATCGTCGGTCTCGGTCTCGTTGGGTGCGGCGGCTCCGGCGCATCCGATGCCGCCGACAAGGGTAGCGCCGCTGCTGCCGAGTCCGTCTCCGGCGAGGTGACCTACGACGGTGCCTCTTCGTTCCAGGCTCTCGTCGAGGCCGCTGCCGAGAAGTTCATGGACGCCAACCCCGATGTCTCCGTCTCCGGCTCGGGTAACGGTTCGGGCAAGGGCCTGACCGCTGTCGCCGCCGGCACCGTCACCATCGGTAACTCCGACGTCTTCGCCGAGACCAAGCTCGAGGCCGACCAGGTCAAGAACCTCGTCGACCACGAGGTCGCCGTCGTGGGCATGGGCCCCGTCGTTTCCAAGAACGTGACGGTCGACGATCTGTCCCTCGAGCAGCTCAAGGGCATCTTCTCTGGCCAGATCACCAACTGGAAGGAGGTCGGCGGCGACGACGCCAAGATCGTCGTCCTCAACCGCAAGGCCGGCTCCGGCACCCGCGCCACCTTCGAGGCCGCCGTCTTTGGCGACGAGGCCGTCGACTTTAAGGGCGACGCCGAGCTCGACAAGTCCGGCGACGTCCAGACTCAGATGGGCAGCACCGATAACGCCATCTCCTACCTCGACTTCTCGCACTTCGATGACTCCAAGTTCAACGCCATCAAGGTCGAGGGCGTCGAGCCCAAGAGCAAGAATGTCACTGATGACTCCTTCAAGATCTGGGCTACCGAGCACATGTACTGCTCCAAGGACGCCGACGAGGCCACCAAGGCCTTCCTGGAGTTCATGCTTTCCGACGACGTCCAGGGCAAGCTCGTCGAGGAGCAGGGCTTCATCCCCGTCTCTGCCATGAAGGTCGTCAAGGACGCCAGCGGCAAGGTCTCTGCTAAATAAGTAATCGCCCCGGAAAGGTTTGCAATGGCAAAACAGCTGCCAAAGCGCGACCTTGAGAACGTGGGCCTGGGCGTCACGGGCGCGTGCGTAGCGCTCGTGACGCTTGTCGTTGCCGCGCTCATCTTTATGGTCGCCCAAAAGGGCCTCTCGGCTTTTGTCAAGGACGGCGTCTCGGTCGTCGAGTTTTTCACCGGCACCAAGTGGGACCTGGCCAACACAGCCGAAAACGGTCTGCCTTACACCGGCGCCCTGCCCCTGATTGTCACCTCGTTTGCGGTCATGGTGCTCTCCACGCTCATCGCGCTGCCCATCGCCATCGGCTCCGCCATCTTTGCGGTCGAGATCCAACCCAAATTTGGTTCCAAGGTCTTTCAGCCGCTTATCGAGCTTTTGACCGGCATTCCCTCGGTCGTCTTTGGACTGATTGGCTTTCACGTGGTCGTCGGCCTTATGAAGAGCGTTTTCCACGTGAGCACGGGTCTGGGCATCTTGCCCGGCGCCATCGTGCTGGCCGTCATGATCCTGCCGACCATGACCACGCTTTCGGTCGATGGCCTGCGTGCCGTGCCCGATAGCTACCGTCAGGGCTCGCTCGCGCTGGGCTACACCCGCTGGCAGACCATCTGGCACGTGGTGCTCAAGTCCGCAATGCCGTCGCTCATGACCGCGGTCATCCTTGGCATGACCCGCGCCTTTGGCGAAACGCTCGCCGTACGCATGGTTATCGGCGGCATCGAGGCCATGCCGACGTCGCTGCTGTCGCCGGCCTCGACCATCACCACCACGCTCACCACGTCCATGGCGGTCTATGCCGAGGGTTCGGCCCAGGACGATGTTCTGTGGGCGCTCGGCCTGCTGTTGATGGGCATGAGCCTCATCTTCATCCTGATCATCCATCTCATTGGCCGCAAGGGGGCGAAGGCTCGTGGCTAGCACGCGCATCCATATCGACGAGGCGAGACTCGGGCGTGTCCAAAAGCAGGACCGCATTGCCACGGGCGTGCTGACGGCGATCGTCGCCATCGTCATGCTCATCGTCGTCTCCATGGTGGCCTATATCCTGTTCGAGGGCATCTCGACGCTGTTCCAGCCGGGATTTCTCACGCAGCCCGCGCGCGCCAACGGAACCCAGGGCGGCGTGCTCTACCAGCTGTTCGACTCGTTCTATCTGTTGCTGATCACTCTGGTCATCTCGGTACCCATCAGCCTGGGCGGAGCGGTCTTCCTGGTTGAGTACGCGCCGAACGGCCCTATCCGCGACATCGCTTCCACCGCCATCGAGACGCTGTCCTCGCTGCCTTCGATCGTCGTCGGCATGTTCGGCTTTCTGGTGTTCTCGGTGCAGCTGGGCTGGAAGTACTCCATCATCTCCGGCGCCGTCGCGCTCACCATGTTCAATATCCCCATTCTGGTGCGCGTGATTCAGCAGGCGCTCGAGGACGTGCCACAGGCCCAGCGCGATGCATGCCTGGCCATGGGCCTTACCCGCTGGGAGGCCACGCTGCACATCCTGATTCCCGAGGCCATGCCCGCCATCGTGACCGGCATCGTGCTTTCGGCCGGCCGCGTCTTTGGCGAGGCCGCGGCGCTGCTCTTTACCTCGGGCATGAGCTCGCCGGTGCGTCTGAACTTCTTGAGCTTTAACCTGTCGAGCCCCACCTGCGCCTGGAACGTGTTCCGCTCCGGTGAGTCGCTCGCCGTGCACATCTACAAGATCTATGGCGAGGGCAGCCCCGAGGCCCAGCAGATCGTTTGGGGCACCGCGGCGCTGCTGATGATTTGCGTGCTGCTGTTTAACGTAGTCGCCCGTATCGTGGGCAAACAACTGGCAAGGAAGATGACGGCCGAATGAGCGAGATAAATGCAACGCCCGCAACTGAGGCGGCATCGTCCGAGACCCAGGACTTTTTGTCGAGCGTGGGGGAGAGCGAGAAGCGCGTGCGCGCGAGCGGCAAGGCCGTGAGCGACGAGGTCGTGCTCTCCACCAAGGACGTCAACGTGTACTATGGCGACCACCATGCACTGCACAATACGTCGCTCGACTTTCACAAGGGCGAGATCACGGCGCTCATCGGGCCTTCGGGCTGCGGTAAGTCGACCTTCTTGCGTAGCCTCAACCTCATGAATCGCGAGATTCGCGGCTGCCGCGTGGAGGGCGAGATCAACTATCGCGGGCGCAACGTGAACACCAAGACCGAAAACACCTACGAGCTGCGCCGTTCCATTGGCATGGTGTTCCAGCAGCCCAACCCGTTCCGCAAGTCCATTCGCGACAACATCACGTTTGCGCCTAAGCGCCACGGCATCACCGACCGCGACGAGCTCGACCGCATGGTCGAGGAAAGCCTGCGCGGCGCGGCGCTTTGGGACGAGGTCAAAGACAAGCTCGACAAGAGCGCCTACGCGCTTTCGGGCGGCCAGCAGCAGCGTCTGTGCATCGCGCGCACGCTGGCGCTCAACCCCGACGTGATTCTGTTCGACGAGCCCTGCTCGGCGCTCGACCCCATCTCGACGCTGGCGATCGAGGACCTCATGTCATCGATCGTGGCCGACCGCGCCATCGTTATCGTGACGCACAACATGGAGCAGGCGTCGCGCGTGTCCAACCGCACGGCGTTCTTCTACATGGGCGATATGGTCGAGTACGACGAGACTGACGAGATTTTCCAACGGCCCAAGGATAAGCGGCTGAATGATTACCTCACCGGCATGTTCTCCTAGTCCGGGACATGCTTGAGGCCCGCGGCGGCCACGGTTGCCACGGGACTGATTGGAGAGGCGGGTCATCTCTTTTGGGAGATGGCCCGCCTTTTTGTGTCGTGTGCGGCCCGCCTTTTCGCTGCTATTATGGACAACGTTGAATTTCTACGAAGGAGCAGGGCATATGGCGATTCTTTTGGGATGCGATTCCGTCAGCCTAGAGTTTCCCACCAAGCATATTTTCGATAGCGTGACGCTCGGCGTGGGCGAGGGCGACCGTATTGGTATTGTCGGTAAAAACGGCGACGGCAAGTCGACGCTGCTGAGCGTGCTCGCCGGCACGCTGGAGCCCGACGACGGCCGCGTGACGCATCGTCGCGGCACCACGATCGGCCTGCTCGGCCAAAAGGACCAGCTTGTCGACACCGACACCGTGCACCATGCCGTCGTGGGCGACACGCCCGAGTATGAGTGGGCGTCGAGCCCCCGCACGCGCCAGATCCTCGCCGGTCTCATTAGCGATGTGCCCTGGGAGGGCACGGTGGGCGAGCTTTCGGGTGGCCAGCGCCGCCGCGTGGACCTCGCGCGCCTGTTGATCGGCGACTACGACGTGCTCATGCTCGACGAGCCCACTAACCATCTGGACATGCGCACCATCAACTGGCTTGCACGCCATCTTAAGGCTCGCTGGCAGCGCGGTCAGGGCGCCATGCTCGTGGTCACGCACGATCGCTGGTTCTTGGACGAGGTCTGCACCAGCATGTGGGAGGTCCACGACGGCCAGGTCGATCCCTTCGAGGGCGGCTACTCCGCATATATCCTGCAGCGCGTGGAGCGCGACCGCATGGCCGCGGTTACCGAGGAACGCCGTCGCAACATGGCGCGCAAGGAGCTCGCGTGGCTGAGCCGCGGCGCCCAGGCGCGTTCCACCAAGCCCAAGTTTCGCGTTGATGCCGCTCGCGAGCTGATCGCCGACGTGCCGCCCGTGCGTGACGAGCTGGAGCTCAAGCGCCTCGCCGTGAGCCGCCTGGGCAAGCAGGTTATCGATGTGGTCGACGTGGACGCCGGCTATGCGGATACCGATGGCGCGCCCAAGCAGGTGCTCTCTGACGTGACCTGGCTCATTGGTGCGGGCGACCGCTATGGCCTGCTGGGCGAGAACGGTGCCGGCAAGTCGACGCTGCTCGACGTGATCCAGGGCAAGATTGAACCCACGCGCGGCCGCGTGAAGATTGGCCAGACAGTGCGCTTTGGCGTGCTGTCGCAGCAGCTCGAGGAGCTCGAACCCTACATGGGCGACACGATCCGCGAGGTGCTCGGCAACTATAAGAAGTACTACGTCATCGACGGCAAGGAGACTTCGCCCGAGAAGCTCTGCGAGCGTCTGGGCTTTACGACGCAGCAGCTCTGGAGCCGCATCGGCGATCTTTCGGGCGGCCAGCGCCGTCGCCTGTCGCTGTTGCTGACGATTCTGGACGAGCCCAACGTGCTCATCCTGGACGAGCCGGGCAACGACCTGGATACCGACATGCTCGCGATTGTCGAGGACCTGCTGGACGGCTGGCCCGGCACGCTGATCCTGGTGACACACGATCGCTTTTTGATGGAGCGCGTGACCGACCAACAGTGGGCACTGCTCGATGGCCATCTGACGCATATGCCCGGCGGCGTGGACCAGTACCTGCGCCTGTGCAACGCTACCGCCGAGGGCGAGCCCGTGGGCGCGCCGAGCGCTAAGACCGGCACGTTCGACACCGGTGCGGCGGCTGCTGCCGACAAGCCCAAGTCGAGCGGTCAGCCCAACGGCCTTTCCAACGCCGAGCGTCAGAAGCTCCGCCGCGAGGTGAGCTCGCTCGAGCGCAAGATGGAGACGCAGCGCGCCCGCGTGGAGGAGGCCGAGGCCGCCATGGCCCAGGTCGATCCCACCAACTACACGGCGCTCGGCGAGCAGCAGGCAAAGATCGACGAGGCTCACGCCGCCATGGACGAGCTGGGGATGGCGTGGCTCGAGGCGAGCGAAAAGCTCGAGGGCGAGGAGTAGGCGAGAATGATCAAAGCCGCGTTTTTCGATATCGACGGTACGCTGCTGAGCTTTAAGACCCACCGGATTCCGGCGTCGGCGCAGCAGGTGCTCGACAGCTTTCGCGAGCAGGGGATTGCGTGCGTGATCGCCACGGGCCGTCCGACCTACCAGATGCCGGACTGGCTGTTCGACCTGGGCTGGGATGCGTACATTACGCTTTCGGGCCAGCACTGTTTTGATGCCAAGGGCGTCTACCGCAGCTGCCCGATCGATTCGGACGACGTCGCGGTGATTGTGGACCAGGTGGCGCAGGGGCGCTATGACTCGCTGTGCATGCAGGGCGAGAACTCGTTTGTGAACCGCCTGTCCGAGCGCGTGGTGACGGCTGGCAGCAACGCTGGAATCGTCTACCACGAGGAGCCGTTTGAGCACGCCTTTGACGCGCCGGTCTACCAGTTTTGCGCCTTTGTGGACCCGGCCGACGAGCATATCGTGACCGATGCCGTGTCGCATTCGCTCACCACGCGCTGGTGCGACCTGTTCTGTGACATTATTCCGGCTAACGGCGGCAAGGACCTGGGCGTGGCGGCGACGCTGGAGCGCCTGGGCATCGACGCGAGCGAGGCGATTGCCTTTGGCGACGGCGAGAACGACCTGTCGATGTTCTCGGCCGTGGGCACAAGTGTGGCCATGGGCAACGCGCAGGAGACCGTGAAGGCCGCAGCGACCTACGTAACGACCGCCGTGGACGACGATGGGATCTACAACGCCGCGAAGTACTTTGGACTGCTATAGCTGCGGCTCGGCACTTGGGGACACTCCTTGCGGGGCGTGTTCCCATTTTGTTTTCGTCCCGCTCGTTTTGTGAAACACGGCTAACTTTTAGGCAAAGTAGTAAGACATGGGCAACTTTTGCGGTAAAGTAAGCCGTGGAAAGTATCCAAAGGCTAACTAGCAATCATCGCGAAAGGCGGCCCATGGCCCTACGTGAATCCGGAGAAGACTATCTCGAATCGATCTACGTTCTGTCGGAACGCCAGGGCATCGTGCGCTCGATCGACGTTGCGGAGTACCTCGGCGTAACCAAGGCGAGCGTTTCCAAGGCCATGGCGACGCTGGAAAGCAACGGCTATGTCGAAATGGGCAAGCGCGACGTTCATCTGACGGAGCGTGGTCTGGAGGTCGCTCGCCAAATGTGGGAGCGTCACTGCTTTTTCGTGGGGCTGCTGGAGGATGCGGGTGTTTCGGCTGAGGTCGCGTCGCAAGAGGGCTGCCACATGGAGCACTGCCTGAGCGAGGAAAGCTTCGAGAAACTGAGGGCGATGCTGAACCGGGGCGAGGCGACGGGCCAAGCGGCGGAATCCTAACGAACCCCCAGTAGCGCGGAGTTCGCGCAAAGCGCGAACCAGCGACCGGGACCAGCGGTCCTTTCGGCCAAGTCCATTTCAGCAAAGGAACCCCGCCAGCAAGCGATGCCCAAGAACTGCCACCTACGTCACCGCAGGCCGGGGCCGGGTTTGGTTTTGAAAACACTCCACAGCGCGAGGCCCGCCTTTCCGTTGCTCCGCAGGAGCAGGAAAGACGGGCCTCATGCGCGAGGACGTTTTCAAAACCAAGCCCGGTCCCGGCCGGACAGCCCACGAACGCTACAGGTTCTTGACACCCATCGCGCGCATGGCATTCAGGATGGCGATAATCGCCACGCCCACGTCGCCGAACACAGCAAGCCACATGTTGGCGATGCCCAGTGCCGCAAGCACCAGAATCAGCAACTTAATGCCCAGCGCAAAGATGATGTTCTGCCAAACAATCGACATGGTCTTGCGCGCCACGCGGATCGCGCGGGAGATGTTGGACGGCTTGTCATCCATGAGCACGACGTCCGCCGCCTCAATTGCGGCGTCCGAGCCCATAGCGCCCATGGCGATGCCAACGTCTGCGCGGGTAAGCACGGGTGCGTCGTTGATACCGTCGCCTACAAAGGCGAGCTTGCCCCTGCCCGATTCTGCTGCAAGCAGCGCCTCGACACGCTCGACCTTATCACCCGGTAACAGCTGCGCGTGGAACTCGTCGAGACCGAGTTGCTTGGCTACAGACGCCGCAACCTCCTCACGGTCGCCCGTGAGCATGACGGTGCGCTTGACGCCGGCGGCGTGCAGGTCGCGAATCGTTTGCTCGGCATCGGTCTTTATGGTGTCGGCAATTACGATGTGGCCGGCGTACGTATCATCGACCAGCACGTGGAGGATGGTGCCGACGATCTCGCAATTGGGCGCTTCGATACCGGCCACAGCAAGCATCTTGGCATTGCCGACGATGACGCGCTTGCCGTCGATAATCGCCGTCACGCCATGGCCCGCGTCATTGGTGGAGTCGCTTACGCGTTTGGGATCGAGCTCGCCCTGGAAGGCGGTGCGTACCGACTGCGCGATGGGATGGTCGGAGAATGACTCGGCAAGGGCCGCGACTTCGAGCAGCGACTGCTCGGTATAGCCTGCCTCGGGGTGTACCGCCACGACCGAAAACGTGCCGTTGGTGAGCGTGCCGGTCTTGTCAAAGACGACGGTGTCCACATCCGCGAGCGTCTCGAGGTAGTTAGAGCCCTTGATGAGGACGCCCAGCTTGGATGCGCCACCGATGCCGCCAAAAAAGCTGAGCGGCACGCTGATCACGAGCGCGCATGGGCAACTGACGACGAGGAAGGTCAGGCCGCGCAGGATCCAGTCGGACCAGGCGCCGGTGACCAAGCCACCGCCGAGCGCGAGTACCGCGGCCGCGCCGGTGACAGCGGGCGTGTAGACGCGGGCGAAGCGCGTGATGAAGTTCTCGGTGCGTGCCTTCTTCTCACTAGCGTTTTCTACGAGCTCCAGGACGCGCGCGACGGTGGACTCGCCAAAGGGCTTGGTGGTGCGCACGTGGAGGAGACCCGTCATGTTGATGCAGCCGCTGATGATATCGTCTCCAGTTTTGGCCGGGCGGGGGACCGACTCTCCGGTAAGGGCGGTGGTATCGAGCTGTGTCTCGCCCTCGACGATGACGCCGTCGATAGGCACGCGTTCACCGGGCTTGACCACGATCACGGTGCCGACGGCGATGTCATCGGGGAAGACCTGCTCGAGTGTGCCGTCGGGCTGCTCGACGTTAGCGTAGTCGGGCGCGATGTCCATCATGGCACTGATCGACTTGCGGCTCTTGCCCACGGCGTACGCCTGAAACAGCTCGCCGACCTGGTAGAACAGCATGACGGCGGCGCCTTCGGCCATGTGCGGGTCGGTATCGGGGAAGAGCACCATGGCAAACGCGCCGATGGTCGCGACGGCCATGAGGAAGCTCTCGTCGAAGGCCTTGCCGCGGCGGATGTTATTGAATGCCTTTTGCAGTACGTCGTAGCCGGCAATCAAAAACGGCACGAGGAACAGCACAAAGCTGGCGTAGATGTCGCCCGGGGTGCCGAATGCGGCGGTAAGGGTGCCGAACTCATCGAGGGCGTACACCACGGCAAAAATGCCCAGCGCTACCAGGATGCGGTTGCGCTTATGCTCGAGTGATTCTTTTTTCTTGCGCTTCTTCTTTTTCTTTTTGGGGTCGGCGGTGGCCATGACTCGTATCCTCCCATTTGAATGTATGAACATTCGCTCATATAATTTCGCGAGCAAAGGCCGCAGCAAGCGCGGCCTTGCAGGTTGGCGTAAACCTGGGCTAGAGAATAATCTCGCAGTCCGGCTCGGCGTCGGCGGTGAACTCCACAACGCGGTCGAGGACCTCGTCGAACTCGGCGTCATCGGCCTCGAGCGTCAACTTCTGGGTCATAAAGTTGACGGACACGGATTTGACGCCCTCGAGCTTGGCCAGCTCGTCCTGAAGCTCGCGCGCACAGTTGGCGCAGTCGATCTCATCGAGCTTAAACTGCTTTTTCATGGTGGGTTCCTTTCCCTGTATTTGCGGCTTGGGTGCAGGCCGCGCTGGTACCGTGGTTGGCTGCTATTCGCAGATGTGGCTCATGCCCTGGTTGAGCATGGTGTAGACGTGGTCGTCGGCGAGCGAGTAGAGGATATTGCGCCCGTCGCGCCGGAATTTAACCAGGTGCGACTGCTTGAGTGTGCGCAGCTGGTGCGATACTGCCGACTGCGAGGTTTCGGTCGCTTCGGCGATGTCTGCCACGCAGAGCTCGCGGCCCATGAGGGCGTAAAGGATCTTGATACGCGTGGTGTCGCTGAAGACCTTGAACAGGTCGGCGAGGTCGTAGAGAAGTTCCTCGTCGGGAAGGTCCTCGGGCGAGCAGGTGGTGGGGATCGCGGGTTCGGTGGCCTCGATGTCGGGTTTCGTTTCATCAACGCGGATGCTCATTGCAATATCCTTTCATATGAACATGCGCTCATATAACTTGCTTTCGATTATATGAGTGTATGTTCATATGTCAATACAATTTGCGTTAATTTCGATGACTGCTTGCCGCTTCTGCGATTTTCTGTGGGTTGGGAGACATCGACGCAATGCTCGCCAACATATTTCGAGATGTTCGGCTAGCATGCTAAGAAAGCCACCTTGAGAAGCATTAGAACTGTTCATATTTGTACTTTATCGTGTCAAATACCGCGAGAATCAGTTCTTCCTCTACGGGAGTTTCTGCAGAATCAGTTTTATCTAAAGTTATATTGAGCATTGCTGCAGCCAATCTGGCACATCGGTGGCCGAATAAGTCGAAAAATGTAGGTGGACATCCGCAGAGATCGCCTTTAGAAGAGCGAATTCTCAATTAGATCAATAATCGTGTCGTCTTCCGTGCGGTTTTCATCGATTTTTGCGAACATGTCGCATTCCCAAGCCCCATTGATTTCCTCAGCAAGGGCCCCGACGTGTTGCATGTCGTCGGGTTCGGGCACATCGTTGATGCTCGGGTCATCAGCTTGCGGATATTGGCTTGCAATTTCGCGCTTGGCGGCCTCTTCTTCTTTGAGTGTCTCCAGGACGCGGCGACCGTATTCGAAGTAGCGCCGCAAGACAAATTGACGAAGAGTTTCTTGCAGGATGGCGAAGTTATCCGGGAGTCGACCGGGCCATATCTTCTCGCGAATGCGAATCGCTTCCATGACCCGTTTAAAAGCGGACTGCTTGAAAAACGAATGACGATTAACCGTGATAACGGCATATCCCATGTTTCGCAGCGTGTTTCGGCGCTCCTCGTCAATTGATTGCTGCTCGGGTTCGTCGTGGTAAAAGCCGTTGTATTCGATATCGGTCATCGAATTTTCGAGCAGCGCGTCGAGGTAGAAAACCGTCCGTCGCGTTAGGGCGGCGTATCTTTTGGGGACTGGGATCGGATAATCCGTTTTGATAGCGCGTATGGCTAAGCCACCCATTGACTTGGGCATTGTCAGCATCATGACAAACGCCGTTTCGAGTGGGGAGCGACAGCCTTCGTGTACATAAGAAAGTGCCTTAAGTGCTTTATTAGATCCACGATACCCCGGTGCCTCTGAAAAGAAGGCTCTGAGCTCTTCAACGCTGGTTAGGGCTGGGCGCTCGCGATATTGAGTTTCGTCGGACGTTCCAAGCGCGTAGGAGCCGCAGATTTCAAAGTAATACTCAACGAGCTCCGAAAGGTTGAGGTCGGCTGTTGCTTCTAACGCGCACAGCTTGATATCGACGATGTAGACGTTCGGCTCGAGTTCTAGGTAGCTTTCTGCATCAAACGTATAGCGCGTGCAGTGGCAGATGCAGCCCTTGCGGTGCCTTTTGGCATTATTGGAAAACGTCAGCACATGGATACGTTCAGAATCGACATTCTTTCTGTTGAGCCATGCTCGTGCCGCTTCCAGGTCGGACGTGGTCGGCGCAGACACCCTGATCTTTTCCATAGGTATGGGACCGGTCGCGTAGCTTGCGAGCGAGTTGGCTGTTTGGTATACAGCGCGTGCCGTGGTATGTGACAGAATGATTCCCATACGCGTATGATGGCATAGCGGACGCCGCATACGCCCGAAACTTCGGGCAACGGTATTGGGGCGCGGCTTATCTTCTGCGAACGGTGGGTTTTGAGCTGTCGTATTGAGGGAGCAGCTTTGGCTGGGGAGGTTTCTGCCGGCTGCCCCTTTTTGATGAACTTTAGTTGCGGATTCGTAGCTTCTAAGCGTTTTTACCGACCGCTCAGATGCCTCACCAACATAATTTGAGTTATTCGGCCTTATCCTATACAAATGGTGCGATCGCAACGTCCTATTCGAATTGATTCAGGTAGATTTCTGGGGCTTGGATGCGAAATTAAGGCGACTATAGCTTCGATTGCGGTTCAAGGGGCCTTGACTAGTGGTTCAGCTGGCCGAACAACTCGAAAAATGTAGGTAGGCCAACCTGCCGACTATGTGAAGCACGCGTATTTGCTCGTTTTGATGAAAACTAGGGTGCAGCCATAAGGCTGCGCCCTAGTTTACTGCGTGCCGGTGTGCCCAGACGGATTGCGCTGTGCCTGGCAGGCGCTCCCGCAGATGGATCGGTTATTTCGCGAATAGGTTCTTGAGGTTGAACTCGGCTTGGACGGTGCGGAGCATGAGGTCGGTGTCGTCGAGGCCCAGATGCTGCTCGTTGGCGTCGGCGGCGAGGGTTCCACGGCGGCGCGCCCAGTTCTCGAGCGCGGCGGGCGCGGATTCGCGGGGGAGCGAGCGGACGTCGGCATCCAGGCTGCGGCAGATCTGGCGCGAGTCGATGACGATGATCTTGCCGGCGCGGCGTGCCTCGGCGTAACCGTCCAGGTGGATCTTGAACCAACTGTCCTCAAAGGCGGCGTTGTGCGCCATGTACGGGTACTTCTTCATAAGCTTGAGCAGCTGCTTCTGCAGTTCCTTGTTCTCGCGGAACGGCTTTTTGCCGTCGATGTCGTCCCAGGTGATGTGGTGGATATTCGACAACGGCACATCCTCGCCGCGGTAGATATCGGGCAGGCCGCAGTAGTGTGCCTCGGCGTCGTGCGGGACGGCGTCGCTGGTGAGCTCCATGATTTCCCAACCCACATTGATGATATAACCGCGCTCGGGTGCACGGCCGGTGGTCTCGATGTCGATACCGAGCACGGTGCCCTGGATGGGCTTGCGGGCGTAGGCCACGCCGAGCGCGTCGCGGTCGCCGCGGATCTCGCGCATGACCGACGCGGCGGTGCGCTTTTGCATCTTGCCGATGGCGGCGCAGGTGTCGGCATCGGACAGGCCGCGCGAAAGCGCCGCGGGCGTCACGTTGCGCAGGCGCGCCTCGCCAATCTGGTCGCACAGGTCGCGGTTGCGGTCAGCCAGGTCGCGCACGGTGGCAAAGTCGAAGCTGGGGTCGCCCTCGGCGGTAAAGTACTCGGTTTCGAGCACCTTAAGGGCCTCCTCGCCCTTCTGGCGCTCGGACTCCATGGCGCCGTGATCGCCATAGATAAACATGGGAATAAACGGCTGGCGCTCGTATTCGAGTGCTTGTGAAACGTTCATATAACTGCTCCTTGGACGGGCCGTGTCGCGCGGCTCGGTGGCATTGAGTTATGGCGAGATGATAGTTTACCATGGGCAACTATTGGCATCGCGCCTAGGACAACTACAATACCCTAGTTGACCGCTAGGACTTTTACAATGCTGCCGAAAGACATGAAAGGTTCCATCCGTCATGGATTTGCTGATTGATATTCTGCTCGACGCCGGCAAGGACACGCTCTCGCTGGCGCCGTTTTTGTTGGTGACGTATCTTGCTCTCGAGACACTTGAGCACGTTGCGGGCGACCGCGTCAACGGCGCTATCAAGCGCGCCGGCGCTGCGGGTCCCGTGGCTGGCTCGCTGCTGGGCATTGTGCCGCAGTGCGGATTTTCGGCCATGGCAGCAACGCTGTACGCCGGCCGTGTCGTGACGCTGGGCACGCTGGTCGCCGTGTTTCTCTCGACCTCCGATGAGATGCTGCCGCTGTTGCTCGCCGAGCAGGTGCCCGTGCAGACCATGGCGATGCTTTTGGCTTCGAAGGCACTGATCGCGCTGGTCACGGGCTTTATCGTGGACGCGGCTATCCGCGGCCTTCGTCGTAATTCCCGCGCGCATGCGGCGATTCGCCGTACCGTGCTGGGGACCGCTGCCAATCCGGCTCATGTGAACTGCGCGCACGACGACCATACCGGGGGCGACATCATTGATGAAGTGGCCGAGGCGGGCGTGAGCGCCGACCACATCCACGAGTTGTGCGAGCGCGACCATTGCGGTTGCGATGATGATGAAGATGAACACGAGCGCGACCACGGACACAGCCATGACCACGGTCACGCAGGCGAGCATGAGCACCACCACGGCCATGGGCACGACCACGGTCACTCCCACGAAGGTGCGCCCGTCCTGTCGATTATCCGCAGCGCGATCTCGCACACCGTGCAGGTTTCGGTTTTTATTTTCCTGGTGACGCTGATTCTAGTTGCCGTGCTCGAGACCTTCGGAGAGTCCGCGATCGAGCAGTTCCTGCGTGGCAACGAGACGCTCGCCGTCTTGGGCTCGGCACTCGTCGGCCTGATCCCCAACTGCTCGGCCAGCGTGGTCATTACGCAGCTGTACCTGGAGGGCGCGCTACAGCTGGCGCCGATGCTCGCCGGCACGCTCATTTCCGCCGGCGTGGGCTATCTTGTCCTGTTCCGCACCAACCGCAGCGCTCGTGAAAACGCCGTGTTCCTGGTCATGATGTACGTCATCGGCGCCGGCTGGGGCCTTATCCTATCCGCCTTCGGCCTCTAAGTAGGCCTAAAAAATGGGCTTCAAATAGCCATGCTCGGCGCCTGCGCAATGCGGCGACGCATGGCATTTTGAAGCCCGTTTTTTGTTGAGCCATGGATTCCGAGCGCTCACACCGCGCAAAACAAAAAGGTAGATTTCCGGGCATGTCCCGAAAATCTACCTTGGTTAGCGCAGCAGCTCGGTGAGGTTGCGCTTAAAGCGGGCCCGGTCTTCGCTGGTAAATGCCGCCGGACCGCGAGTGCGACCGCCGGCGCGGCGCACCTTCTTTTCCTCGTGGCGAATAAACAGTTGCATGTCGATGGTCGCCTTATCGTAGACGCGCCCGCGCACGCCGATGGCGGCGGCATCGCGCCCGAGCACCATGCTCGCCAAGCCAATGTCCTGCGTCACGACTACGTCGCCCGCCTGCAGGCGTTCGACAATGGCAAAGTCGGCGCTGTCGGCGCCCACGCTCACATCGAGCGTCGTGACCCAAAATCCGCGTCGCGCATGCTCGACGTCGCGCGGATCGTCGCGGCGAATGTGGCGTTCCAGGTTCTGTGTGCTGTTGCCGGCGATAACGACGGCGACGCCCGCCCGCCGCGCGCAGTCAATCGACTCGCGCGTGACCGGGCAGGCGTCTGCATCAATAAAGAGCGTTCGCGGCATCTAGTGCACCAGTTTGCCAAATTGAATAGCGCGAACAATCAGCGTTACGCCAAACACCAGCAGTGCGGCGCCGCTAAAGATGACGAGCATCTTGGCCGACCACAGCGGATAGATAAACACGAACATGCCGGCGATGATGGAGAGCGCGCCGCTCAGGATGGCGAGGGCACGGTTGGACGAAAGCTCGGACTCCAGAATGGACATGACACCTTCGACGATCCAGCCAAAGCCGGCCACGATAACCACCATCGTGGTGAGCGTCGCGGTCGAGAAGGCCTGGTTGCGCAGGATTATGACGCCGCCCAAGATAATGAGTAGGTTGGAGATGATGCTCGTCACGCGCCAGCCGGTGGGCAGCAGCGGCTCAAAAATGGCAGTGAACAGTCTGATGGCAGCAGTGATTACAAAGTAAAAACCCAGGACGGTCGTCAAAAAGACGAGGGACTTGGCGGGTGCAAAAAGCAGCGCGATACCAGCAATGAGTGCTAAGACGCCCGTGATGGCGTAGATCCAGCGTACGGCCTTGACGGCTTTGCCCGCCATGCTTTTCTCGTCAAATCCAAACTGGCTCGATTTTTGGTCATCGTTCTTAAAGATGCCCATAATGTCTCCTTTCCGTGCGGCGTAAGCCTTGATCGTTACAACCAGTATCGCTTAAAGGCGCTGGCGTATGGGTCGGGGAGGGCGAAACGTAACCCAAAGGTCCCGAATTGTTTCCGTTGTTCCCCACGTCGCGATTTTCTATTCAACAGGTGTAGAACATTGCAGCCCTGTTCGTTATTGCCTACGTTTTAGGTTAGATTTTCCTAAAGACAATTGGCTTGAATTGGGGGTCCCTATGAACGAAGCTGTTCCCGCGGCGCCGGTAAGCGCCGAGTCGATGGCAAAGCAGGGTTGCGAAAAGCTTGGCCTGGACACGTTTGACGCGCTGGTCCGCCGCGCCCGTACGTGCCGCCGTTTTGACGAGTCCATGCGCGTGCCGCGCGAGTTTTTGCTCGAGCTGGCGGAACTGGCGCACCTGGCTCCCTGCGGCGCCAATGCTCAGCGTCTGCGTTTTCACGTGGTGAGCGGTGCCGAGGATTGCGCGCGTGTATTTGACGAGCTCGCATGGGCCGGCGCACTTAAGGATTGGCCGGGTCCTGCCGAGGGCGAGCGCCCGACCGGCTACATCGCGATTCTAGCTGAGCGCGCCGTTCCGGGCAAGCCTGCCGCTCCCATTACCGAGGTCGACACGGGCATTGCCGCGCAGACGATGATGCTCGCCGCCCGCAGCGCTACGCCCGAGGTGGCAGCCTGCATGTTCAAGGCCTTTACGCCCCATGCGATCGATGCCATGGGGCTCGATAACGACAAGTATGAGCTCAAGCTGATCATGGCCTTTGGCGTTCCGGCCGAGATACAGGTGATCGATGCGATCGATTCCAACCCCGATGGCTCCATCAATTATTGGCGCGACGAGGCACAGGTGCACCACGTACCCAAGCGTTCGCTCGCCGACGTGCTGGTGTAGCTGAGCGTCACCGCGGCGTGATCAGACGGTAAACCACCACAAAGGCTCCTGTCCCCTTTGTGGTGGTACGAGGGGAGGGTGTGTGGCAGATCTGTATTTGGTGCGGCATGGGCAGACTGAGCTCAATGTGCAGAGCATTTTGCAGGGCTGGCACGATTCGCCGCTTACGGCGCGCGGGCGCGAGCAGGCGCTGACGGCGCGTACGGCATTTGCGGCGCGTGGCGTGGCCTTTGATCATGTGTATTCCTCGCCGTTGGGCCGGGCGCGGCATACGGCCGAGCTTATCGTTGGCGAGGGCCGTTCCATTGAGCTGGTCGATGACCTGCGTGAGTGGCATTTTGGCTCGCTGGAGGGCACATCAAATCGCGAGATGCCGCCGCAGCCCTGGGGCGATTATCCGGTGGCCTTTGGTGGCGAGTCGGAAGGCGAGCTACAGGCGCGCATGGTCGCGGCGCTGTCCCGCATCATGGCCAGGCCGCAGCACGACTGCGTGCTGGCGGTTTCCCACGGCTCAGCCTGCCAGGAGTTTCTTGAGTATGTGACTGGCGGGGGAGAGCTGCCCGACAACGGTGCCGTGCTTCATTTTGGCTATTGCGACGGGGCGTTTTCGCTCTTGGGTTGGTAACGAACGAAAGGACCCCTATGAATAAAGATCTGTATCTGGTCCGTCATGGACAGACGATATTCAACCTTAAGCGTATCATTCAGGGGTGGAGTGATTCGCCGCTTACGCAGTTGGGTTGCGACCAGGCGGCGTGCGCCGGCATGTTTTTACGTGCGCGCGGCATTGAGCCCGATCATGCCTACACCTCCACGCTTCATCGCACCGAGCAGACTATCGCCAACTTGTGGCCGGGCTTGGCGTACGAGCGCCTGGACGGCCTGCGTGAGTGGTTCTTTGGCGACTTTGAGGCCGAGCGCGTGATGCTCATGCCCGAGCGCCCGTGGCGCGATTTCTATCGTCAATTTGGCGGCGAGGGCCAGATCCAGGTGCGCACGCGCATGGTGGCGACGCTGACCGATCTTATGCAGCGTCCGGACCATACGTGCGTGCTCGCGGTAAGTCATGGCTCAGCTATCAAGGAGTTTTTGGACCACGTGCGGGGCGCGGCGGCCGACGAGCGCGAACGCGTGCCGGGCAACTGCTCAGTGCTGCATTTTGCGTTTGACGATGCGGCCGATACGTTTGAACTGGTCGAAGTCTTTACGCAGGAAGACTACGCGCGCGAGCTGGGGCTAGAGCCGCTCGTGGCGGCGGCAGGTCCGCAGCGTGGATAACGCTGACGTTGCGGCCCGGTTTACCGGCGTAATTGTTTGATGCGAAAAGGGCGGAGGTGCATGCGTTTGCTGCATCTCCGCTCCTTGATTTGTTTGGATGCTGGGTTTTCCAGCTTAGCGTTTGAGTTCGCTAGAACCGTGAGACCTGGTGAGTGAGCAGACCCGTCGGAACCTGCGGCGCGCTGCCGCTGACCTGCGCGGCGGGGAACAGCACGGCTACAGCAAAGTTGAACGGCTCTTTGCCAGAGTAGGCGCCGGCAGCGCGGGCCTCGTCGGCCAGAATCTGCGATGCCCCAGCCAGTGCGGCGACATAGGCGGAGTCACCGGCGAACACCGGGTCGGGCGCCTGATCGAGCATGGCACGGATGGCGGCAACGGCGTCCTCGCGCTTGACCTCCCACACGCGATGTGTGACGCCCGCGGGATCGGTGACGGCGTAGAGCGATGCGCCCTCTTTGGCAGCGCTCAAAATGATATCCATGACGGGCGACGCCTCGTAGGCGAGCGACACGGGGCGCGGCTGCACCTTGAGCTCGGCGATCGCGCGCGCGGTGGCGAGTGCGTCGATGCTCTCGGCGGCAGCCTCGTCGCCGCCCGTCAGCACGTTAACCGGGCAAATCGCCACGACACCCGTCACGCGTCCCGGCTCTCCGGAGCATTCGTACACGTAATACGCCGCGCCCGGATCTTTGAGCATAAGCCCATCGGTAATCGCGCCGCGCAGGGCTCCGCTGTCACTCAGGATGCTGTCCATCGCAGGCAGCGCCTCGAGCACGCGGTCCTGAGCTGGGCGGATGCAGGGAAACGGAAGTGCTTTCATGGGCGGTCCTAACGCGCGAGTCGGTTTGTTCGCGGCTTATTATGCCCCAACTTGGCCGCTTGCGTCCCAGAGCGTGTTATCGGCAAGCGCGATGAGCACGTTTTGGCAGCGAACGATATCGGCATGGGGCACATACTCGTTGGGCTTGTGCGCGAGCGCCAACGAGCCGGGGCCGTAGCTCATACAATTGCGGTTGCCTGTCTTGCCGGCAATGACGGCGGTATCGGTGTAGCCGGTAAAGAAGCCGACGGTCGTGTCCGCGTCCGTTACGTCATCGGCGGCACGCTTGAGCGCTGCTAGAAGGGGAGAGTTCGGGTCGCGCTCGATGGCGGGGCGGTCGCCCGTCACGGTGTAGCTGCCATGGCAACCGGGAACGGCGGCTTCGGCGACGGCGATGGCATACTCGACCATATTGATTGCGGCGGCCGTATCGGTCGGCGGGGTCAGGCGCATGTCGACCCAGACTTTGGCGCGGTCGGGTACGACGTAGGGGCGATATCCGCCCTCGATTTGGCCAAACGTGATGGTCGAAGGCCCCAGCTCATCGTACGCGGGCAGCGCCGCAAACGCGCGACGAAGCGAACACACGACCTCGGCCATGGCGGCGACGGCATCCGCGCCCTTCCAAGGCTGGCTCGCATGCGCCGTCACGCCAGCCATTTCAATCTCGAACCACGTACGCCCCTTGTGCGCCACCTGGATCTGTCCGTCGGTGGGCTCGGTGTCCAGCACCCATTCGCGCGAGCTGACCCAGCCAGCATCGATCGCGGCCTCTGAGCCGCGCATGAAGTCTTCCTCGTCGACCGAGCAGATGAGCGAAAAGCCGCGGCGTGGCAGCGCGCCATCCGCCGCCACGCGCTCGAGCGTATGGACCAGTGCGGCAATGGCGCAGGCCAGGCCACCCTTCATATCGCAGGCACCGCGGCCATAGAGTTTATCGTCGCGCACAACCGCCCCAAGCGGTGCGATGTCTGCGTCCCAGCCATCGCCCAAGGTGACGGTATCCATGTGGCAGATATAGACCAGCCGCGGCTCGTCGCTTTGGCCCGGCACGGTGACTTTAAGGTTGCGGCGCCCGGGGAGTACTTCGAGCTCCTCAATCTGCACGGCATCGAGCGCAGGACTATCAAGCTGCGCCAGCTGCTGCTCAATGAGCCTCTTAATGAAGTGCTCGATCTCGTCCTCATACGCGCCCGGGTCTGAGCTTTCGATCCGCACAAGCTCCTGCGCAAGCCGCCAGGCAAAGTCCTCATCAACCATATGCAACCTCACAATCAGTTTGCCTTCCAAACCGATTGTAAGCCTCCTGAGAGATCCGCGACGTGGGCGTGGCAGTATTTACCGTTCGCAGGCCGAGCCAGCGCGTTTGCCGTCCGAGCGGGTTCACAAGCGACGCAGCGGGTACGTACCCTTCATGGACGACATGCTGTGCGACATATCTGCCTTTCGGTATCACCGGATACCTCCACAGGTCTTGGCAATAATGCCGGACCTGCCCGATTCTGCGGACGATCCGCGCAGGGAGCACCTATGTGAGCATCCGCTCGTCACGCATTTCCTGGGCACCCCGTTACACGTGTTGGCGCAGGGCAGCTGCGGACGTAAGGGCGATCGCATTGTCAGGCATGTTTGGAACGGGGAGAGGCCGTTTGATTCCATGCGACAGACAGAGTTTGGCCTCGATGTCGCGTCCCCGCTCTTTACCCTGCTGACCCTGGCTTCCTCGGTCTCAAACGAGCGTCTGATCATGTGCATGTATGAGATGTGCGGCACCTTTGCCGTGTGCAAGATTGCGCCTCAGGTAAAGTCGGCACTTGAGCAGGCATACGGGGGCCGGTGGGGTGACGCACGGTCGGGCTGGGAAAACGTAAAGGATACCTCGGGGAATCCAACAGACTTGTGGAAACGACCTCCCTTGATTGAGCTCTCTGAACTTACCGAGTACGTCGATAAGATCCCGGGGCTCCGCGGCGCTAAATCGTTCACGCGTGCCGCGAAATGCATTACGGGGGTGGCGGCATCGCCGCTCGAGGTCCAGGCTTCGATGCTGTTTGGCCTTACGAGGTTGCGCGGCGGCGAAGGGCTGCGCCTTACCAATAACGTCGAGATTCGCTTGACGCGCAGTGCCCGCCTGATTTCGGGGCTTGATAGGCGCTATGCCGATATCCTGCTGGCAAATAAGGACGGCAGCAGAGAGTGTCTGGTTGAATGCCAAGGTAAAGCCATTCACGGATCCATAGAATCCAAGATTTCGGACTCCGATCGAACGACGGCCTTGCAAGCGATGGGATATCCCGTCGTTCTGCTGACCTATGGCCAGCTAGTCGACTCCGATGCCTTCCGCGTGGTGATGAAGCTCATCATGTCCTATCTCGATGCGTCGTTGAAAGACAAGACGCCGTGGCAGCAGGGACTCGAACGGCGGCTTCGTGAGGAGATTTTCATCGATTGGGCGAGGATGTAGTCGCGCGGTCTGAAAAACGGTCGCGCGAACTAGAGTTTTGGTCGCGAAAAGGCTTCAGTTTCGCCTTGGAAGGGCTTAGAAAAATGTTATCCAGAACAAGTTGTTTCGGAAAATCGACAGTCAACTTGAATGTGGTACGTAGAGATCGATTTTTATCTACTGAAACCCCTGATAAAGCTGTTTGTCAAAGCGAGTGTGCTTAGCGACTTGGGTTCTACTGTCGATTATCCGAAAAAACCTGCCTTGGGTAACATTTTAAAGTCGCCCCGAAGCAACATAATCGGCCCCCGTTTCGTGAAAACGGGGGCCGAATGGGCTTTATGGCCCGCCTGGCGGGCTTGGCGCCGGCGCTATTTGATCACGCGCACGCGATACATCGACGGAATCTGCTTGAGCGCCTCGATGGTGCTGGTGTCCAGGTGCTCGTCGGTGTCGAACATGGTGTAGGCGTTCTCGCCGGCGGACTCGTTGGTCATGCGCTGCACGTTGGCGTTGTCCTTGGCGAGAATGGCTGTGATCTGGCCGATCATGTTAGGCACGTTGGCGTGCAGGCAGGCGATGCGGCTTGCGGCGCGCGCCTTGCCCATGCTGCAAGCGGGGTAGTTGACGCTGTGCGCGATGTTGCCGTTCTCCAGGTAATCCTTGAGCTCGCTAATGGCCATGTCGGCGCAGTTCGCCTCGGCCTCGCCGGTGCCGGCGCCCGAGTGCGTGGTGATAAACGTGTTGGGCATCTTAACGGTTTTGGGCGTGGCGAAGTCGCAGCTAAACCAGCTGAGCTTGCCCTCGCGCAGGGCGGCGTCAACGGCGTCCTCGTCAATGATGGTCTCGCGTGCGTAGTTGATGAGCACAGCGTCGGGTGCCAGCAGGTTAATCTGCTCGGTGCTGATCATGCCGATGGTGTCTGCCTTGCTGGGCACGTGCACGGTGAGGTAGTCGCAGCCGCGGCACAGGTCCTCGAGCGTGCCCACGCGCTGCACCTCGCGGCTCAGGACCCACGCGTGCTCAACGGAAATGAACGGATCGTAGCCGTAGACGTCCATGCCCAGATCTACGCAGGCGTTGGCGACCTTGGAACCAACGTTGCCCAGACCGATGACGCCGATGCGCTTGCCCTTGAGTTCGCGGCCCACAAAGGCCTTCTTGGCCTTCTCGGCATCGACCTGAATTTCGGGGTCGTCGGCGTTGTCGCGCACCCAGTTCATCGACTGCACCACGCCACGGCTCGAAAGCACCAGCATGCCCAGGACGAGCTCCTTGACGGCGTTGCTGTTGGCGCCGGGGGAGTTAAAGACGACGACGCCCTTCTTGGCGTATTCCTCGACGGGAATGTTGTTGACGCCGGCGCCGCAGCGGGCGATGGCGCGGATGCCCTCGGGCAGCTCGTAGCCGTGCAGGTCGGTCGAGCGCATCAGGATGGCGTCGGCCTCCTCGGCGGTGTCCACAAACTCGTAGCCCTCGCCAAACTCGACTTTGCCGTCTTTGGTGATGTCGTCGATGGTCTTAATCTTGCGCATGGAAAAACTCCTTAGCAGGTTTTGATCTAAACAGAGTGGTCTGATGTGGCTGGTCGGCCCGCGTGTTGCGGGCTAGTTAGATCGCGGACTCAAACTATGCTGCGCTTCGAAGTCCTTCATGTACGTGGCCAGCGCCTGCACGTCCTCCATGGTGACGGCGTTGTACACGCTGGCGCGCATGCCGCCGACGAGGCGATGGCCCTTGACGTTTTGAATCTGGTGCTCTGCCGCGCTCGCAACAAAGGCGGCGTCGAGGTCGGCATCGCCGGTGCGGAAGGTGACGTTGGCGATGGAGCGACTGTCTGTCTGCGCGGTGCCGTGGAATAGTTTGCTGTTCTCGAGCAGGTCGTAGAGCAGGTTGGCCTTGGCCCAGTTGCGCTCGGCCATGGCAGCAAGTCCGCCGGTCTCCTCGACCCAGTGGAATACCTTGCCGCACACGTAGATGCCAAAGGTGTTGGGCGTGTTGAGCATGGAGCCCTTGGCGGCCTGGGTCTTAAGGTCCATGTACTGCGGCGTCTGCGCAAAGGCGGGGCCGTCGGCGATGAGGTCGTCGCGCACGATGACCACGGTCACGCCCGCAGCGCCGGCGTTTTTCTGCGCGCCGGCGAAAATAAGCCCGTAGTGCTCAATGTCGAGCGGCTGCGACAGGAAGCAGCTCGAGACATCGGCGACCAGCGGCACATCACCGCAGTTGGGCAGCTCGTGGTACATGGTGCCAAAGATGGTGTTGTTCTGGCAGATGTAGACGTAGGCGAGCCCGTCGCCCGCGGTCTCGGCGGCAATGCGCGCGTTGATGTCGGCCATGGTGGGTATGCGGTCGAAGTTGGTGTCTTCGGAGCTCGCGAGCAGCACGGCCTCGCCGTACTTGGCGGCCTCCTTGTACGCCTTGTTGGCAAAGTTGCCGGTCACGACGTAGCCGGCGCGGCCGCGGCGCATGAGGTTCATGGGGATGCCCGCAAACTGCAGCGTGGCGCCGCCCTGCAAAAACAGGACGCGGTAGTTGTCGGGGATGCTCAGCAGACGGCGCAGGGTTGCCTCGGCGTCGTTGAGAATCTGCTGGTACATGCTAGATCGATGGCTCATCTCGAGCACGGACATGCCGCAACCGCGGTAGTCCATCATCTCGTCGGCGATCTCGGCGAGCACGCTTGTAGGCAGCGCGGCCGGGCCAGCTGAGAAGTTGTGCACACGTGCCATCTTCTAGTTCCCCTCGTAGTCGTTTGAACGTTCGGGATACTTTAGCACAGTGGAGCGTCAGGCGCGACCGAATCACAGCAAAACCCGAGTGCGCCGCTATGATTTACAGGATGGTTACATGGGGGAGGGGTGCTTTACTCCTCGGGCAAATCCAAATCTGCGAGCGAAGGCATGAGGTTCTCTAGGCGCTTGATTTCTTCGTCGCAAATTAGCTAACCCCTGGTCACTACGACGCCAGCGTGGCGATGACGGCTTCGTCGCCGGCGTATATTAGGGTGTTGCCATCGGGAATGATCGTTTGGCCGTCGCGCTTGAGCATCACCACGATAAACGGATGCTTGCCTTGCGGCACATCGCGCAGGCGCTGACCGGCCAGGCGACCGTGGGGCGTCACGGTGACCTCGCGCAGCGTAACCTCGGCACGCTCTTCAAACGTCGGCGCGGCCATAACCAGAAGGTCGCCTTCTTCAATTACGGTATCGCCGTTGGGCAGCACCGGGTGTGCACCGTCGCGCAGCACCAAGACTACCAGCATGTCCGTGGCGCTGCCGATATCGGCGAGCGAGCGTCCGGCAAACGGATGCCCCGCACCCACTTTGAGCTTGACAAACGACATGCCGTCCTCGTCGCGGTAATCGTTAAAGGTGCGGCGCACGTCGCCGGCCGCATCGATCATATCGAGTTTCTTCGCCACCGCCGGCAGCAGCGAGCCCTGCGCCACAATGCTCGACACGGCAATCACAAACACCAGGTCAAACAGGTCGTGACCGCCGGGAACACCGGCCACCACGGCAAAGAGGCTAAACACGACCGAAGCCGCGCCGCGCAGACCGGCCCAGCTTACGAGCGCAACCTGACGGGGGTTGGTCTTAAAGGGCGCCAGCAGCATGCCGACGGCGATGGGGCGGCTCGCAAAGAGCATAAACGCCATGAGCGCCAGGCCCGGCAGCAGCATTTGCGGCAGGCGGGCGGGCGTCACGAGCAAGCCGAGCAAAAAGAAAATGGTCATCTCGGCCATCTCGGTGAGGGTGTCGAAGAAGTGCGCCATCTCGACCTTGCCGGTGATGTCGCTCGCGCCCAGCACAATGCCGGCCAGGTACACGGCCAAAAAGCCGTTGCCACCCAGGTAGCTCGGCAGCGCGTAGGCGATGATCGCCACGGCGAACAAGAAGATGGTCTGCGCGCCTTCGGCCGTTGCGTGTGCGCGCTCAATCAGACGGCTGGATGTCCAGCCGATGGCAAGGCCCAACCCCACGCCCAGGATGATCTGCTTGGTCAGTAGCACGGGAATGTCGATATTGCCGCCCGCCGCGAGGGTCGCGAGCACGGCGGTGAGCATGTAGGCGACGGGGTCGTTGGAGCCCGATTCGACCTCGAGCAGCGAGTCGGTCCCGCCCCTCAGCGACAGACTGTGCTCGCGCAGCACGCTAAAGACGCTGACCGCGTCGGTGGATGCCACGACCGATCCCAACAGCAGGCCGCCGATCCAGTCGAAGCCCAGCACAAAGTGGGCGAACACGCCGGTGATGCCAGCAGTGATGACGACGCCGAGCGTGCTCAGCAATACCGCGGGCACGGCAACGGGTTTGGCACGGTCGATATTGGTGTTAAAGCCGCCGTAGAACATGATGAACAGCAGCGCCGTGCTGCAGACGGTTTCGGTGAGCGCGTAGTCGCTAAATTCGATGTGCGCCGGCCCGTTGACGCCCAACAGCATGCCGAGCGCGATAAAGATGAGCAGGGTGGGGAAGGGGAGTTTTTTGCCGACGGGCTTGATGGTCAGGCACAGAATAATAACGAGGCCGATAAAGAGAAGGATCTGGTTCATGGATGGTGTCCGCTCCTGGGTGGTTGGCGTGGCACGGTCAGTTGTCTGCGGTTGTTTGTACCCAAAGATGGTGGGTTTATGGGGTTGGATTGCGGGCGTGCGCGATATCGTCATAGACGGCTGCCGTCTTTGCCTCTGCTCGGAAAACCTTTCCAGCTTTATTGCAACGGAGTACAATGGGTAACGTTTAAGTTCAACTTGAAGTTTTAGTTGCGGCACCGGGCTTCGGCCGCAATGCAAGGAGAGGCGTACCATGGCAATCTATGTGACATCTGATGCTCACGGGCACGTGCGTGCGCTTGACGAGGCCCTGTCTAAGATCTCGCTGACGTCCGACGACACGCTGTACGTGCTGGGCGACATGATCGATCGCGGGCCCGATCCGGTCGGCGTTATTAAGCTCGTGCGCTCGCTGCCCAACGCCCACGTGCTCAAGGGCAATCACGAGCAGATCATGCTCGATGCCATCATTGGCCAGGATCCGCTCGATGCCGAGACCTGGGATATCAACGGTGGCTGGACGACGCGCGAGCAGCTCAACGACATGGAATTTGAGGCATACGAGGAGCTCGTGCGATGGATGGCCGCGCTGCCGCTCTACGCGGTGGCCGAGACCGAGGAGCGCCCGTATCTGCTGGTACATGCTGGAATCGAGATGAAGGCGGCGCGCGCGTTTTTGCTTGAGCATGGCGTCGATTGTGCCGATGGCGTTGGAGCGGTGGGTGCCGATCGCGAGCTGCTGCAGCAGATGCTCGCGGTGCAGTCGTCCGATGACCTACTGTGGATTCGTCACGGCTATTGGGATGCGCCGACCGGGCTGCTTTCTGCCGAGGGCAAGGGTCCGGTCGTGGTGAGCGGTCACACGCCAACGGTGTCGCTCGGGCGTTATTGCGAGGTCGGTGGTCTTGCGGGGCTCGATGAGGAGTCGGGCCGCGGGCAGATTGTGCGTCTGGGTGGCGAGGATACCGCCGGCGTGCCCGATCGCATCGATATCGACTGCGCCGCCGCCACCGGCTCCGAGTTCGGTCGCGTCGGTATCCTGCGCCTTGATGACGGCGCCGAGTTCTATGCGAACATCAACCCAGGCGAATAATCGGTGCAAAGGGTAGCTAATTTGGGACGGAGCTTTTTTGACTACTCTTGCCCTTCTGCCCGCTAATTGATTTCTCTGGGACGGGGATTAAATAATCATTTGGTTGCCCGCTGGCTAAGTGAGTAGACTTTTTTGGAAATGCCGAGCACCCAACATATTTGCCTCAATAAAACCGCAGGTCACAGACTTGTGCTCTGTCGGTGTGGTCAGGGATTCGGTAAAAATCTACTCACTTAGTTTTACGTGATGCATATTGTCTTCAACGAGGCTCCAGCCGGGGCGATTCCATCGCAAATTCCGGTGACCGGGGGCAGCTAATTAGGCGCCGTATGGGTTGCGGTCGCGTTCGATGCGTTGGCGGATGCGGCGGTACTCGATAATCAGTAGCACCAGGAGTAGGGCCATGATGGCTAGGTAGCTCACCACAGCGCCCATCAGATCCAGCAGCTTAATCAGGATCACCGGCAGCACCATGCTTACGGCGAAGCAAATCAGGTAGATCTTGGTGACGTCTCCAGCGTGGCGCAGCACCGTGATGATGGCGTAGATAAAGTCGATGGCCGCGGTGACGCCGCCGGCGACGACCATCAGCAGCGCCAGCGTACGGTAGCGTTCAAAGCTGAGGCCGTACATAAAGCTCATGAGGGGAATACCGGGACCTGCCATAAATGCGGCGCACACGCTGGTGATGACCACGATCAGTGCCATAACGGCAACAATAATCAGGTCAAAGCGACGACGCTTGCGAGGATTAGCCCAAATGCTCGACAAACGCAGGAGCTGCGGTTTATAGATAAATCCAATGCTCAACAAAATGGCCTGCGCTGGAAAGAGCAGGGCATTAAAGTACAGCTGATACTTGTAGGCCAGCGTGCCTTCCATCACGAACTTGGGCATGCTCTCAATAAGGTTGAACAGGAACAGTGCACCAAAGAGCGGGGCGCACTGGACAAACAGGTGGCCGACCTCGCGCAGGCTCACGTGGCGCGATTTTTCGGTCTCGAGCAGGGCGAGCGGCGCGGTGACCAGCACGAGCGAGGCGATCGCGGCGATGCCCATGGCCATGGCGGCGATGGGCATGCTGCGCGTGAGGAACAGTGCCACGCTAAAGACCGCGATGACGCCGGCGGAACGCAGCGTTTGGCTCATGCCGGCCAAATAGAGCTTGTCGGCCTGCTGCAGGCGGCCCTCGCACACGTCGGCGATGCCGTCGATCACCTTATAGAGGTAGACGCCCAGGCCGATCGTGGCCATCTGCGCATCGTAGCCGCGGGCGCTGCTGTATACCAGGCCGCATGCCAGCGCGAGCGCTCCGCAGAGCCAGCGGTTGAGCTGGTAAGAGGCAAAGGACGTCTTTTCGTCGATGTCCGAGACCTGGAAATTGCGCACGCCGTAGTTGCACGCGATCATGATGAGCGTGCCGGTGACAAAGGCGATGGAGAATTTGCCAGCCTCCTCGGCGCCCGCGAGCTGTGTGGACACGATGGTGAGCAACGGAAACGCCATGCCCCACACGGCGGTGCCCAGGGTATTCCAAAGGTAGTCGCGACGGGTGGCGTGATCTTCGTACTCGGCTTCTTGCGTGGAGAAGCCGCCGCCGTAGACGGCTCCGAGCAGGCGGTTCCACCAGGCATTGACCATGCGGTGGATGGGGCCGGGCTGGCGATCGCGCTCGCGGCGACGGCGTGTGACCTGGCTGCTGTCGGGACCGCCGGCGTTACGCTGGCTTAGCTCTTGGATTCGTGCGAGCTCCTCGGCGGTGTGCGATGCGGGGAACAGTCCGTTCTCGATGCGTCCGCCCTGCCCGTGCGCCCCGTCCGATACGGTGGGGTCGGCGACGCCATTGCGGCGGGCGATGGCGCGGCGAATGCTATCGATGGGCGTGATGCTCAAAGCGGAGTCCTTTCTATTGCTGCGCTCTAGTATAGACGCGACGGTGTTCGTTCGTGTTTTTGAACAGGTTGTTCGATAATTTCGGCGGCGCCATTCAGTAGACGGCATTTGGGGACGTTCCTTATGTGCCGGCACTTTGGGAATGTCCCTAAGTGCCGGCATCCGGGGTCGCTCCTTGGTTGTTGCCTGTTCAAGAGTGTCCCTAACGACTAGGCCGCTTGCGTGCGATTTTTGACCGTTGGGCGGGCGCTTCGCCGTTGCCGCAAAAACGTTTTTGCATATCGGGTACAACGGGCTTTACGTGAGTAAAGTGCGCGCCGCGTCCACGTGTCGCGTTTTTAAAGGAGGCCCCATGCCTGGTGTTACCCCTGCAGAAGTTCTGTCCAACTTTGGTATTACGCTGGTCGAAGATCCCGCCGAGAATCAGCCCCGTCTGCTGGTCGATCTACCCGCCGCGGAGCTCGTCGAGCACGCCATCCGCCGCGAAGAAGGTCGTATGGCATCCAACGGCGCGCTGGTGATCGAGACGGGGGAGCGCACCGGCCGTTCGCCCAACGACCGCTTTATCGTCGACACGCCCGACGTGCACGACAAGATCGCCTGGGGCGCGGTCAACCGACCGCTTTCGATCGAGAGCTATGAGACCATCAAGGCCGGTATCGTCAACTACCTCAACGAGCGCGATGTGTTCGTCACCCGCGGCATGGCCGGCGCCGACCGCAACCACACGCGTCGACTGCTCGTTGCCTGCGAGCGTGCCAGCCAGGCACTCTTTATTAAGCAGATGCTCGCCCGCCCGCTCGCCCGCGAAATCGCGCGCACCGGTGAGCCGGACTTTTGCGTGCTCGCCGCTCCCGGCTACCAGTGCGATCCCGCCATTAAGGGCCTCAACTCCAGCGCCGCCGTGGTCATCAACTTCCAGGAACGCGTGATTCTGGTCGCCGGCACCGGCTACTCCGGTGAGATCAAAAAGTCGATCTTCAGCGTCATGAACTACCTGCTGCCCGTCGAGGACGACGTGCTGCCCATGCACTGCTCGGCCAGCATGGATCCTGTCACGCACGAGACCGCCGTGTTCTTTGGCCTGTCCGGCACCGGCAAGACCACGCTTTCGGCCAACCCCACGCGCCTACTGATCGGCGACGACGAGCACGGCTGGTCCGACATGGGTATCTTCAACATCGAGGGTGGCTGCTACGCCAAATGCGAGGGCCTGGACGCGTTCCACGAGCCCGAAATCTTCAACGCCGTCCGCTTTGGTGCCATCTGCGAAAACGTGGTGCTCGACGAGAACCGCAAGCCCAACTACGACGACATCTCGATCACGCACAACACACGCGTGGCATACCCTGTGGAGCACATTCCCAACGCGTGGACCAAGGGCATGGGCACCACTCCAAGCGTCGTGCTGTTCCTGACCTGCGACGCCTTTGGCGTGTTGCCGCCCATCTCACGCCTGACGGCCGATGCCGCCATGTACCACTTCGTGACGGGCTTTACGGCCAAGATCCCCGGCACCGAGGTCGGCGTCACCGAGCCCACGCCCACGTTCTCTTCGCTGTTTGGCGAGCCGTTTATGCCGCTCGACCCCATGGTCTATGCCAAGATGCTCGGTGAGCGCATCGCCGACGGCCGCACGCGTGTGTACCTGGTCAACACCGGCTGGATTGGCGGCGGCTACGGCGTGGGCCATCGCATCGAGCTTGCCTACACGCGCGCCCTGGTGGCCCGCGCCCTCGACGGTACCATCGAGGGCAGCGAGTTCGTGCACGACGATATTTTCAATGTCGACATTCCCACTACGTGCCACGGCGTGCCCGACGGCATCCTGGTGCCGCGCCAGTACTGGCAGAGCACCGCGCGCTACGACGAGGCGGCGCACAACCTGGCCGTGATGTTCGAGGAGAACTTCGAGAAGAAGTACTCGCACCTGCCCGAGTCCGTGAAGGCCGCCGGTCCGCACGCTCAGGTGCACGCCGACGCCCGTCATCGCGGCCGCGGCCTGCTGGGACTCCGACACTAACGTTGCTTCAGACCCAAAACCACCATAAAGGGGCGGGCGCCTTTGTGGTGGTTTTACTCGCGCGGATGACTCGGGTTACAATACGCCTGACATATCGCTCCCTTCTCCGGATGGGGGCAGCGTAAGCGCTCTTGTGGCGGCACCGTAGGACTTTGAAGGTGGCCGTCGTAAGGGCGCTTTTTGTTTAGGCACCCGGGCTCGGGCGCATGCTATGAAGGGAGAGCACATGAAGAGTTTCGTTGCCGAGGATTCGTTTTGGGAGCTATTTCCGCAGGCGGCTGTCGGTGTTGTGGTCGTAAAGGGCATGAAGCCCGCGGCTCAGATTTCCCAGGAGGACGTGGATGCGATTGCGGCGTTGCTCGACCGCGCCAATATCGACGCGGAGCGTCATCTGACCAGCGATACTATCAGCGAGAACGCACCGGTCAAGGCATGGCGCGAGGCATATCGCCTATTCAAGACCAAGAAGGGCGCGCGTTGCTCAATTGAGAACCTGCTCAAGCGTGTGCTCAAGGGCAAACCGGTGGGCCACATTACGCCCGCGGTGGACATCTACAACACGGTGTCGCTGACCTACGCGCTGCCCGTTGGCGGCGAGGACCTACATGCTATCGAGGGCGATCTGCGGTTGGCGGTGACCGACGGTGGCGATTCATTTCTGCTGCTTGGCGAAGAGACAGATGACCCGACGCTTCCCGGCGAGCTCGCCTACATTGATGACGCGGGCGCCGTGTGCCGCTGCTGGAACTGGCGCGACGGCGTTCGCACGGCGCTGTCCGACGATTCGGCCGATGCGTTCCTGGCGATTGAGTGCGTGGAGCCCGAGCGGATGGGGGATTGCCAGGCCGCGATCGATCGCTTAGCCGAGCTGCTCGAGCGCTATCTGGGAGCGACGGTTGTCGTTAAGACGCTTGTGACCCGTGACAATCCTTGCGCGGAGCTGTAGCGACGCCTAGAACCTATTGATGCCCCAAACCACCACAAAGGTGTCTGTTCCCTTTGTGGTGGTTTTTATGTTGATGGGTTAACAAATGGGATATTTGGGTACGGGTGTCGGCTTATGCGACTAAGATGTTTACCCGTAAGCATTATGCAAGCGAAAGGCGGTCGTCTCCCATGCAGCAGAACGACGAGACACGTTTTGAGGACTTTGTCGGACTGATCAGCGGGCTCTACAAGGAGATCCAGCGCATTAAGACGTCCGAAGGCGCAAGGCTCGGCCTTAAGGGCTCCGATGTTATGTGCCTGTACTATCTTGAGCGCAGCAAGGACGGCCTGACTGGTGCTGACCTGGCTCGCATGGCAGGCGTGACCCGTGCCGCCGTCTCGCGCACGCTCGCGCATCTGGAGGAGGGCGGCTACGTCGAGGTCGATGATTCGGGCGATGCCGCCGTTAAGTATCGTGCTCCGGTGCGCCTGACCGCTCTAGGCGGCGAGAGCATGAGCGAGGCGGACCGCATCATTCGCGAGGTGCTCGATACCACCGGTAAGGCTATGGGCGTGGAGCAGCGCGAGCAGATGTATGCGTCGCTGCGCACGATTCTCAACACCCTGCGCGAGATCTAGAGCCGCGCTGGCGCTAGCTTTCAGCCAAGAACTGCATCGTCCCGTTTGAGCGCGTACGCCGTGCCGGGACATTGCTGTCAAAATTCCCTGCGCGAGACCTGCGCAAGAAAGGATTCGCTATGTCCGTCCGCATTATTACCGATTCCGCCAGCGATATGTCGCCGGCGGAGCACCCGGCGCTGTCCGTCTTGCCGCTGTCCGTTACCTTTGGCACCGATGTGTATATGGATGGCGTCGACATCGATCACCAGCGCTTTTACGAGATGCTCGTGGAGCGCGACGAGCTGCCCAAGACCGGTCAGGTCAACCCGTACGCCTTTTCGCAGGCGATTGCCGAAGCACGTGAGGCCGGCGACGAGGCGGTGATTATTACCGTGGGTGCCAAACTTTCGGGGACCAATCAGAGCGCCCGTACCGCACTTGCCGAGGCGCCGGGCGGCGACGTGTATGTGGTTGATAGCAATAACGTTACCCTGGGTGAGCGCGTGCTGGTCGAGTATGCCCTGCGCCTAGTGGACGAGGGCCAGGGCGCGGCCCAGATCGCGGCGGCTGTCGAGGCCGTCCGTGACCGCGTGGTGGTTATTGGTCTGCTCGAGACGCTGGAGTACCTGGTGCGCGGCGGTCGCCTGTCTGCTGCTGCCGGCGCCGTGGGCACGCTGCTCAACGTAAAGCCCGTTGTGGCTGCCGAGGACGGTCTGATCGTGCAGCTGGGCAAGGCGCGCGGTTCCAAGAACGGACGTAACCTGCTCAACCAGAAGGTCGAAAAGGCAGGCGGCATCGACTTTTCCATGCCGCTGGCGCTCGGCTATACGGGCCTTTCGGATGCGGTGCTCAAGAAGTATATCGAGGACAGCGCGGCACTGTGGGCTGGCCACACCGAGGGCGAACTGCCCGTTCACACCATCGGCGCCACCATCGGCACCCATGTAGGCCCCGGCGCCGTAGCCGTAGCCTTCTTCCAGCCCGTTAACTAGCCCACCTGCCAAAACCACCACAAAGGGGACAGGCACCTTTGTGGTGGTTTATGCTTTACCGGGTTGAAAGGAGCGTGCGATGGCATCTAAGGGCTTTTTTGAGCGGGTGTACGAGGTAGTCGAGCAGATTCCCGAGGGGATGGTCGCCACCTACGGTCAGGTGGCGCTGCTCGCCGGTCGTCCGCGGAGCGCGCGCTTTGTGGGCTATGCGCTGCACAGCAATCCGCGCCCTGGTCAGATTCCCTGCCATCGCGTGGTGTTTGCCGATGGCCGCATTTGCGAGGGCTTTGCGTTTGGCGGCCCCGATGCTCAGCGTGAGCTCTTAATGGGGGAGGGCGTGACGTTTACCGATCCCATGCACGTCGACCTGGGCGCCTGTCGTTGGCCGGCCGGGCTTTAACGGCTTGCTCGCGCCAAAACCACCACAAAGGTGCCTGTCCCCTTTGCGGTGCTTCTAGTTTACCTGAGCTAACTTATGGAGAAGGTATGGTGAGGTAGTTTCACACTAGAAAGTAAACCACGGCGAACTATATTGTATTCAGCAACGGAGCAGGCCATAGGCGATGAAAAAGCCTGCCCTGTTGAGTTTGATTCGCATTCCTCCCCTCTGTGCGATTCAACGGTGTACTTCGGGAAAGCGCCCGTCGGCTGCCATGGCCGGCGGGCGCTTTCCTGTAATCATGGGACAAAACATCAGGTCCGTTATCCCAAAATGAGGTGCCGACGTTTGGCCTTAGGGTGGCACAAACTTTGATTGTTAGTCCCGCTTGCAGCAACCGATCTTTGTAAACCTCTGCGGCGCCTCTTCGCTCGCGGGGATCCTTGGGCTGTTGCTTCCCAGATACGCCTCTACATGCCGCGCGAACGCTTGCCACGACCACTCGTCTTTATCGGCCTCAAGCCGATCAGGAGAAATCGCGTTGAACAGGCACGTTGGAATCTCGTGCTCGTGCAGATTCTTGGCGATACAAGGCGTGCAGCCCTTGTCGTGGTTGACAGGGTTAAACGGGCATTTCCGGTCGTTGCATGTGCAAAACGCAACTGAGCTCATGGAGCTCCTTCCAGTCGGTCGGCTCTGCTGTAAAACGCTGCCGCATGTTAAAACAATAGGGCGTCATTGCTTAACAGAATATAGTCTTAGGGTGCTTGCGACTTAGGGGTTCTGCCGAGCGGCTGAATACCTCGGCGACCGACCTCTGAAGAAAACAAAACCGCCGCAATGAGGATTGTACTCATCGCGGCGGTTTTGTTTGACTGCTGTTTATTGTTCTCGGCTAGTACACCATACCCATGGCATCCTGAACCTCTGCCAGGGTCTGCTCGGCGATCTCGTTAGCACGACGGTTGCCCTCGTGTAGGACGTCCTTCACATAGTCCAGATCGTTCTCGTAGCGCTGGCGACGCTCGCGGATCGGCGCGAAGTACTCGTTGACGGCCTCGGTCACGTACTTCTTGAGCTGGCCGGAGCCGCCCATGCCAATCTCCTCGGCAATCTCGACCTCGGATCGGCCGGTGCAGATGGCTGCCGTGGAAAGCAGGCCGGACACGCCGGGGCGGTTCTCGGGGTCGAACGTGATCATGCGCTCGGAGTCGGTCTGGCTCTTCTTGATGCGCTTGGCCGTCTCCTCGGCGGTCATCGAGATATTGATGGCGTTGCCGTAGCTCTTGCTCATCTTGCGACCGTCTAGGCCGGGCAGCAGCGGGGTCTCGGACAGCAGCGCGTCGACTTCGGGGAACACCTTGCCGTAGCGGTTGTTAAAGCGGCGGGCGATGGTGCGGGTGAGCTCGATGTGCGGCAGCTGGTCGCGACCGACCGGCACCACGTTGCCCTTGCAGAACAGGATGTCGCAGGCCTGGTGCACCGGGTAGGTGAGCAGAAGGCCGGTAAGCTCATGGCCCGAGGCCTCCATCTCGGCCTTGACGGTGGGGTTGCGTGCCAGCTCGGCCTCGGACACCAGCGACAGGAACGGCAGCATGAGCTGGTTGGCGGCGGGCACGGCGGAGTGCGCATAGATCATGGTCTTGTCGGGGTCGATACCGCAGGCAAGGTAGTCCATGACCATGTTGTACACGTTGTCCTGGATGTGCTCGGTGGTGTCGCGGTCGGTGATGACCTGGTAGTCGGCGATGAGCACGTTGGTCTTGGCGCCCATGTTCTGCAATTCAACGCGGCCCTTGAGGGTGCCAAAGTAGTGGCCCAGGTGCAGACGGCCAGTGGGGCGGTCACCGGTAAGCATGGTGAACTTCTCGGGCGTCTTGGCCAGGCCCTCGCGAATGGCGTTGCTCTTTTGCAGCGCGACTTCGTAGCTGTTCTCGTTTGGCATGATTGCTCCTAACGTATGTTCATGGGTCAAGATGATAACGCGTTTATTGGAGGGTCGGGGCGTAAGTAGGCGAGGGGCGGGGGAGAGGCGGCTTACGCGATGGGTATCGGGCTGCGCTTGGCCAACGGTGCCTGGGCACATCCTCGGCAGCTTACCCTAGAGCTTGTGGTGGCGCTCTTCTTTACGTTCCTCGGCTGCCTGCTCCTCCTGCTTAAAGGCGGGGTCGTCGGGGGTTACCAGCTCGTCTTCGTGCGTGCGCTTGTTGTAATGGTGGCGTAGCACGGGCTCAAACAGGTGCAGGTGCTTGGCGAAGGCCGCCGAGCCAATGGCGAGCACGGTAAAGATGAGCACGCGCATGGGAACCTCGACCTGATTGATGGCGGCGGCGCCGGCCGAAAGCATGATGCACCAGGCGTAGATGAGCAGCACGGCCTGCTTTTGGTTGTAACCCTCTTGAATCAGGCGGTGGTGAATGTGGCCCTTGTCGGCCTGCCCAATGCTAATGTGGGCGCGCTTGCGGCGCACGATGGCGCTAAACGTGTCGATGATGGGCACGCCGGCCACGATGAGCGGGATGATGAGCGATGTGAGCGCGGCGGTGCGGCTCACGTTGAGCAGCGATATGGAGCCGAGCGCAAAGCCCAGCAGCAGCGAACCCGAGTCGCCCAAGAAGATACTCGCGGGGTTGAAGTTGTACCGCAAAAAGGCCAAGCAGGCGCCAAACAACGCGATGGAGAGCGCGGCGGCATCGATGCGGCCCGAGAGAACGGCCATCGAGAACATCGTGAACGATGCGATGCCACAGATGCCCGTTGCCAGGCCGTCAAGGCCGTCGATGAGGTTGATGATGTTGGTGAACGCCACCAGGTAGACCACGGTGATGGGGTAAGCGAGCCAGCCGAGCATGATCTCGCCGGGGGCAAACGGGTTGACGATGACGCCGATTTTTAGGCCGCCCACGCAGGCGATGAGCGCGGCGAGGACCTGGCCGGCCAGCTTTTGCTTGGGCTTGAGCTGAAAGACGTCGTCGATCGCGCCGGTCGCAAAGATAACGGTAAAAGAAAGCGCAAGTATGGGGTAGCTGATGTGCAGACGGGGGTGGGGCACCAAAACGGGCGGCCAGCCCAGGTACCAGGTGCCTAGGATCTGCACGGTGCAGGCGACGACGAGGCCCAAAAAGACCGCCGTGCCACCCATGCGCGGGATGGGTTTAGTGTTGATGCGGCGCTTGGAAGGATAGTCGACGGCGTCGAGCTTGATTGCCAGGCGCTTGACCAGGGGCACCGCAAGGAAGGTCGTGATAAGAGCCGCGACCGCCACGCACAGGTACGGTATGAAGCTCGTGGAGGAAACCATGAATCGATAAACCGCCAAGCGTCGAAGGAAAAGGTCAAAGGATGCCACGCCGCAAAGGGTATAGCTGACCCATGATACTCGACCAAGGAGGGTGTGAGGAATTGCACGGGGCGATAATCACGTGCTTACCAGATATTCGAGTGATGGTGGGGTTCTGCCTGGTGCCTTTTGGGGATCTGGGCGGGATTTACAATGGCGAGTTTCGGCAAAAGAAAACCACCCCCCACGTTACGAAAATGAACCCACCTAAAACAGGTGGGTGCCCTCATCGACTGTTCCAGCGTCCTTAACAACGAAGGATACCTGTACTAGGTACGACTGTGTGGGCTCCCTAAATAAACGCGACGGTTCACCCAGTTGCTCCGCGGGGGGCGGAATACCTACATCATAAAGCGGCACTTTGTGGATTCCAGTCTTGACATTACAAAAATCGTGTCGGACGATTACGGCGCCTTGGGCTCGAGCCGTCTGTGCGGTTGGTCCTTTTGGGCTTGAGCTGCTGAATCGTTGTTTTTGGAGCATGTCTTTATGCCGACGTCGTTGACCGAACTTTTTTCGCCCGCCTGTCATTTGTGTCCGCGCCGTTGCGGTGCGGCGCGCGGTGAGGGTGCGCGCGGCGTATGCGGTGCTAACGACACGCTCAAGGTGGCCCGCGCGGCGCTTCATATGTGGGAGGAGCCGCCTATCTCGGGCGAGGCCGGCTCGGGCACGATCTTCTTTAGCGGCTGCTCGCTCAAATGCGTCTATTGCCAGAACCACGAGATCTCGACGGGCAATTTTGGGCTTGAGATTTCGCCCGAGCGCCTGGTCGAGATTATGTTGGAGCTGCAGGACCAGGGTGCGAACAACATTAACCTGGTGACGGCGACACACTATGCGCACCTGCTGCCGGCTTCGATTTCCGCGGCACGGGCACACGGACTGGTCATCCCGATCGTCTACAACACGAGCGGTTATGAGCGCGCGAGTGCCGTGGCGGCGCTCGGCGATCTGGTCGACGTGTGGCTTACCGACTTTAAATATGCCGATGCGGGGCTTGCACGGTCGCTCTCCCACATTAAGGACTACCCGCGCGTGGCCGTGTCGGGCCTGGCGCAGATGGCGCGCGAGATCGAGCGCCGCGGGGGAGAGCTGGTGGACGACGACGGGCTCATGAAGCGCGGCATCATCGTGCGCCACTTGGTGCTGCCGGGGCATGCGGACGATTCGTGTCGCGTGCTGGACCTGGTGTGGCAGACGGTGGGCGATGTGCCGGTCTCGGTCATGAACCAGTACACGCCCAATGCGCTCATGCGCGAGCAGGGCGGCGACCTGGCACGAGCCGTGACGCGCGATGAGTACGAGCAGGTGCTCGACCATGCCGACGACCTGGGCTTTACAACGATGTTCTGGCAAGAGGGCGGCGCGGTAGACGAGAGCTTCACCCCGGTCTTCGACACCACCGGCGTCCTCACCAGCGCAAAGTAGGGCGTTCGTCGATGATTTTTCTGGGACGGGGATTAAAAAATCATCGAGAGGATCGCCTGTCCGAAAAGTTGTCAAAATACCCGCGGGTTGATTTCCGATCTCAGCCGAACACATTGAGCGGATAGGACGTTCCCGCAGCTAGCCGAACGCCCCCGAGGCCCCTCGCGGGCCCCGGGGGCGGCATTTTCCCAGTTGAAGGAACGGTGGAGATGTGTTTCGATGGGTCCGGTGGCCATGCTCCGCCCTCCGTCCGGCACCTCTTCCCAGACTCAGCCGGACGGTCGGTCCGCCTATTCCTTTTTTCCCTTCAGGCTAGGACAGCGGGGCATCGCCCCTCTCTGCGCGCGCCCGCCCTATCAGCCCCGGC
>NZ_JADMRH010000013.1:0-52813 GCF_015560135.1 Collinsella aerofaciens | reverse complement strand
GCCGTTTGGCCCCACCCGCATAGCGGGTGGTTTCTGATGCGGCGCGCTGCGCGCCCCGCACAGGCTAAAGCCCGTAATAAAAAAACCGCCCCGTATGGAGCGGTTTTGCCCTTTATATATCGAGCGCCTCGGCCATCGCTGCCGTAGTGATTGCCGTGGTTCCACAGCAACTGCCCACCATTGCGGCGCCGGCATGTCTCCATTCGATGCATGCGCGCGCGAAAGCTTCGGGATTCTCGTGCCATACGGGGCCATCCTGAGTCTGGACCGGATCGCCTACGTTGGGACGCACCGTAACGGGAGTAGTCGCCGATGCAACCATCCTGGGCACCGCCGCATTCGCGGCCGCAAGCGAACAGCAATTAACACCAACCGAGTTTGCGCCGTGTTTTTCGGCGTACAAAACGGCTGCCTCGATGTTGAGGCCATCGCCCAGCAGGTCGCCTTTATCGTCAACGACAAAACTCACCAGAACAGGCATGCCGTCGGCGGCATCTCGGGCGCCGGCAAGCATGGGCTGCAGATTACGGATAGACGTCACCGTCTCGATCAGCAGACCGTCAACACCAGCATTGAGCAAGGCGTGCGCCTGTTCGCGCGCAATGCCGCGGATTTCACGATACTCGACAGAGTCCTCGGCAAACCACTCAATACCGATCGGGCCCATCGAGCCCAGCAGTAGCTGAGGGTGCGCCTGGCGGGCATCGTCGACGGCCCCGCGATTGACCTCCGCCACGGACGGCGCAATCTGGTCGTGCTTGAGGGCATAGCTCGATGCCTGAAAGGTATTGGTAATGAGCACCTGCGCGCCGGCGGCGACATACAAGCGATGGATACGAGAAACGGTCTGCGGCTCTGCCAGATTCCAAAACGCCGGTGGAATGTCGGCGGCATCGTACTCACTCAACAAAACACTGCCCATGGGGCCCTGCTCCAACAAGGTCTCGCTCGACAAGCGGCGCGTAAGTTCCTCGGCACCAAAGCGGTTGTAATAACTCGTATCCATATATATCCCGCTATTCCTCGACGCTGATTCCCTGCTTTTCGAGATAGGCGAGCCAGCGGCTCATCGTGTCCTCGGATAGCGCATGCTCCATCATGCAGGCCTCGGAATCGGCTCGCTCAAATTCGGCACCGAGCTCCTGAACCAAAAACGTGCGGATGAGGCGATGACGGTACCAGATAGCCGTGCCAACCTCGCGGCCGCGATCGGTCAGGATCACCTTGCCGTAGTGCGATTGCTCGACAAGCTCGGATGCCTTGAGAGCCGAAACCGCTTTATTGACCGATGCCTTGGAGACGCCAAGGCGCTGCGCGATGTCGACCGATCGCACGCCGTTGGTTTCCCCCTCTTCGCTTTCAATGCGAACCATGCACTCCAAGTAGTCTTCGTTCGCCACCGTCAGATGTAGTTCGCGCGAGCTATTTGTCGTACCCATGATCTTCCGTCCCTTCTGCATTCAATGGCTGATTCTACCCCATCCAAGCGTCGTGGTATGCCGTGGCATACCGTGCTAGAGTTCTTGTTGCACACGACGACCAAGATTGGAGCGGTCTTTATGGAAAACACCACCACGAGCCCCGATGTCCTCGAACGCTTTTTGCGCTACGTCCAGATCAACACGCAGTCCGAGGATGCAAACTGCGACCAGGTACCCTCGAGCGCCGTTCAGTTTGACCTTGCCAACGTGCTGGCTGAAGAGCTGCGCGAGCTTGGTGCGGAAGATGCCCACGCGACCGAGCACGCCTATGTCTGCGCGCATATCCCCGCAAGTGCGGGCGCTGAGGACAAGCCCGCCCTGGGCCTGATCGCCCATCTCGACACCACCGAAGTTGCACCGGGCGCCGGCGTGAAGCCGCACATCGTACACTACGAAGGCGGCGACCTGGTCTGCGGCACGGTTGACGGTAAGCCCGTTGCCATGAGTACCGCCAAGCTTCCCGCCCTGAATGACCTCGCGGGTGAGGACCTGGTCTGCAGCGATGGCACCACGCTGCTGGGCGCGGACGACAAGGCAGGCGTCGCCGAGATCATGTCGCTTGTCGCGCGTATCGCTCAGGACCCTTCTCTGCCCCATCCCGCACTCGGCATTTGCTTCTGCCCTGACGAGGAGATCGGCCACGGAGCCGAGCTGTTGGATATCGATACCTTTGGCTGCAAGTACGCCTACACGGTCGACGGTGGCCCCATCGGCGAGCTGGAGTGGGAGTGCTTTAACGCCGCCGAGGCGACCGTCCGCTTTGAGGGCCAGTCCATCCACCCGGGCGACGCCAAGGGCCGTATGGTCAACGCAGGCAATCTGTTCTGCGACTTCAACGCGTTGCTCCCCTGCGTGCAGCGCCCGGAGTATACGGAAGGCTACGAGGGCTTTTATCATCTTGAGGGTGTATCTGCAACCGTCGATCACGCCACAGCGCGCTATATCGTCCGTGACCATGACGCCGCCAAGTTCCAGCAGAAACTCGATCTTATTGATGCCGCCGCCTCGATGCTCAACCAGCGTCTGGGTGAGAAGCGCGTGACGGTCGAGATTAAGCAGCAGTATCGAAATATGGCCGAGATCGTTCGTGACTATCCCGAGCTTATTGATGTTGCCAAGGAAGCCTACCTTGCCTGCGGCGTTGAGCCCCAAGTGCTGCCGATTCGCGGCGGCACCGACGGCGCGCAGCTGTCGTTCCGCGGTCTGCCCTGCCCCAACCTTTCCACCGGCGGCTATTGCTACCACGGCGTCAACGAGTTCGTCCCGGTCAGTTCGCTCGTCAAGATGACCGACGTGCTCCAGGAGCTCGTCGCCCGCTTTGCATAAGGAACTCGAACAATCTAGGTAAGCAAAACCGCCCCGTCCTCAAAACCGAGAACGGGGCGGTTTTTGGTGCAAGGGGAGTAGTCAGCACCGCAGGTTGAGCCAACGTCAGCGAGCGCCGCCCAAGGCGGCAATTTGTCATTCAAAAGGCAGGGCATGACCAGAAGGTCAATGCCCTGCCTTTTGAATGACAAATTGCCGCCTTGGGCGGCGCGCAGCGTCGAGCCGTTACGGCGTTTGGTAAAACGCCGTAACTTAGTAGTTGGCCTCGTAGCCGTTACCGTCGCCGGTGGGCTCTTCGTAGTAGTCCGAATCGCTCGAATCGCCTGAGTCATCGGAATCGTCAGAGCTGACCGATGAAGTTGCGGTACCGTTTGCGTAGTCGTCAGACGTGTTGTTGTTCAGGTCGCCGATCGTAGAACTGGAACCGTCGGAAAGACCCATGGTGTTGGGACCCTTGGGATCCTTGCCGGCATCGACGCGCTCCATCATTTCCTTGAGCTCGTCCTCGTAGACAAAGACGTAGCTCACACCGTCGATCATGGTGCTGTCGTCGGCGTACGAGGGCAGGTTGGCCGAGTAGATACCGTCGACATCCATACCGCGCATGGCGTTGACCGTAGCCACGATATCCTGAACGCTCATATCGGTTACGAGCATATCGGACAGCGAATTAACCAGGCCAAAAATCTTCGTGGCATCGAAGTTATTGAGAATCTGGTTGGCAAGGGCGCCAAGCACCTGACGCTGGTGGCGCATGCGCGTGTAATCGCCGTCGGCATAGGTGTAGCGGCAGCGGGCATAGGTAAGGGCGGTGGCACCGTCCATATGCTGCTGGCCAGCGGTAATCTTAATATCCAGGTGCTCGGGGTCGTCAACATCATCGGTTGCGTTAATGTCGATACCGCCAACCGAATCAATCAGCGCCTGCATACCGTCGAAGCTGACCTCGGCATAGTGGGAAATCTGAACACCGCACAGCTCGTTGACCGCCTCGACCATGGCCTCGGCGCCGCCAACGGTATGGCAGGCGTTGATCTTCATGGTCTCGCCCTTGTACTCGACCTTGGTGTCGCGCGGAACGGAAATGAGCGTCGCCTGCTTTTGCGTGGGGTCGATGCGTGCCAGGATAATCGAGTCGGCACGATACGTATCCTCGCCCGGACGGCCGTCGGTGCCAAGAAGCAGCACGTAGAACGGATCCTTTGCCTCATCGGTGTCAACCAGAACCCGACGCAGATTATCGGTAATGACATTAGAATCGCCGAGCTTGCCCATAATGGTAGCAAACCACAGGCCGGCAGCGGTAGTGGCACTCAGCAGCACACCAAGCACGACAATGAGCGCGACGTGACGAATCGTGTGGCTACGACGACGTTGACGAGCGCGCTCGGAATAGCGAGCCACGTTATCGCGACTGTAGATCTTGGCCTGCGCACCAGTTGAGGGTCTTCGGGCGGTGGTATCCGCGAGGGGCTTTTTATTAAACATAGGCAACCTGTATTAGTAGATGACGGGATCGGGGACGGTAGCATGCTCGACATGCGCGCCGAGCGCCTGCAGCTTTTCGACAAACTGCTCGTAGCCGCGCTTGATGTGATGGATAGCCGAAACCTCGGTCGTCCCGTCGGCGATCAAGCCCGCTACGACGAGGGCCGCTCCGCCACGCAGATCGGGCGAGGTAACCTGTGCACCCGAGAAACCCTTGACGCCATGAATCATGGCATGATGGCTCTCGATACGAATGTCGGCACCCATGCGCACCAGCTCAGAGGCAAACATAAAGCGATTCTCGAAGATGTTCTCGGTAATAACGGAACTGCCGTCGGCGAGAGCGGAGAGCACCATAATCTGCGCCTGCATGTCCGTCGGGAAGCCGGGGAACGGAAGCGTTTGGATGTCGACCGGCTTGATACGCTCGGCACGGTTCACATGGACGCCATCCTCGACGCGCTCGCAGTCGATACCCATGAGCTCCATCTTCTTGAGCACCATGCCCAAGTGAATGGGGCAAAAGCCCGTGACATCGACACCACGATCGTCGGCCATCAACGCACCGGCAACGATAAAGGTACCGGCCTCGATGCGGTCGCCCACTACGCGATGGGTAACAGGATGCAGTTCTTCCACGCCCTCGATGGTCACGACAGGCGTACCGGCGCCAACAATCTTGGCGCCCATCTCGTTGAGCATGTTGGCGAGATCGACGATCTCGGGCTCGCGGGCGGCATTGTCGATAACCGTGGTGCCCTGCGCGCGCACGGATGCCATGATGAGGTTCTCGGTCGCACCGACGCTGGCGAACTCGAGCGTAACGGTGGTACCGCGCAGACCTTGGGGCGCATTAGCGTTGATGTAGCCGTGGGCGGTATCGAACTCTACGCCCAGGGCCTCGAGACCAAGAATGTGCATATCGATCTTGCGAGCACCCAGGTTGCAGCCGCCCGGCATGGCGATCTTGGCGCGATGGAAGCGGCCCAGCAGGGGTCCCATCACGGCAGTGGAAGCACGCATCTTGGCGACGAGCTCGTAGGGGGCCTCCCAAGAATCGACCTGAGAGGTATCAATCTCGAGCGTGTGCTCGTCGAGAACATCGATCGTAGCGCCCATGCCCTTGAGCACCTTGCCCATCACGTGGACATCGGAAATATCGGGCACGTTCTGCAGCGTCGTCTTGCCCGGCGCCAGAAGCGTTGCCGCCATGAGTTTGAGTGCGGAGTTCTTGGCGCCCGAAACGGGCACGGAGCCTCCGATGGCGTGGCCACCCTCAACGCGGATAATATCCAAGGTCTACCCTTTCAAAAAGCATGCCCGGGATGGCTGAGCCATCCCGGGCATGATGTGTTCGCAAATGGTCGAACGCTAAATCGTTTGACTATTGGGCAAGCTTGAGCTTACACCATGCGATTTCATTATAGAGGTAGGCGCGGCGTGCATCATCCTCCGACAAATTACCCAGCTTCTCTTCAAAACCTTGAATATCAGCTTTAAGCTTGTCGGCATCGACGGTCGCCAAATCGCAAGCGCGCTCGGCGAGAACGGTCACGACATCGTCCGCAACCTGGGCATAGCCGCCGGCCACGGCAAACGTGTGGTCGACAGTGCCCATGGCCTTATCGGAAACGCGAACGTAACCGCGGTCGATCGTGCAGATCTCGCTGGAGTGAGCAGGCAGAACGCCAAACTCGCCATCCGTGGACGGAATCGACACAAACGCAGCGTCGCCCTCATAGGCGCAGCTCACGGGGCACACGATGCGGATACGCATAACCTACTTCTCCCCCATCTTGCGGGCGCGCTCGCGCACGTCCTCAATCGTGGAAGCATAGCGGAAAGCCTGCTCGGGCAGGTCATCGGCCTTGCCGTCGACAATCTCGGCGAAAGAGCGGACGGTATCCTCGACGCGGACGTAGACACCGGGGTTGCCGGTGAACTTCTCGGCGACGTGGAAGGACTGCGAGAGGAACTGCTGAATCTTACGGGCACGGTTGACCGTAAGGCGCTGCTCCTCGGACAGCTCGTCCATACCCAGAATGGCGATGATGTCCTGAAGGTCGGAGTACTCCTGCAGGAGCTCCTGGACCTTGACGGCGACACGGTAGTGCTCCTCGCCGACGATCGAGGGATCGAGAGCGTCGGAGGAAGATGCGAGCGGGTCGATAGCCGGGAACAGGCCGAGCGACGAAATGCTACGCGAAAGAACCGTGGTGGCGTCGAGGTGCGTAAACGTTGTGGCAGGCGCCGGGTCGGTCAGGTCGTCTGCGGGGACGTAGACAGCCTGGACGGAGGTAATGGAGCCCGTCTTGGTCGAGGTAATGCGCTCCTGGAGGTCGCCCATCTCGGTTGCCAGCGTGGGCTGGTAACCAACGGCGGACGGCATACGGCCCAGCAGTGCGGAAACCTCGGAACCTGCCTGGGAGAAGCGGAAGATGTTGTCGATGAACAGCAGAACGTCCTGGCCACGATCACGGAAATACTCAGCGGTAGTAAGGCCGGCCAGACCGATGCGCAGACGCGCTCCGGGCGGCTCGTTCATCTGACCATAGACCAAGCAGGTCTTGTCGATAACGCCAGACTCGCTCATCTCGAGGAACAGGTCGGTGCCCTCGCGGGTACGCTCGCCGACGCCGGTGAACACCGAGGTGCCGCCGTGCTCCTGGGCGAGGTTGTTGATGAGCTCCTGAATCAGAACGGTCTTGCCGACGCCGGCACCGCCGAACAGGCCCGTCTTGCCGCCACGGATGTAGGGCTCAAGCAGGTCAACGGCCTTGATGCCGGTCTCGAAGATCTCGGTCTTGGTGGTGAGCTCGTCGAAACGGGGCGCTGCATGGTGGATGGGGTAGAACTCCTCCACCTCGGGCATGGGCTTGCCGTCGACGGGCTTGCCCATGACGTTCCAAATGCGGCCGAGCGTCTTGGGGCCGACCGGCATCTTCATGGGCTCACCGGTATCGGTGGCGATGAGGCCGCGCTGCAGGCCGTCGGTCGAGGACATGGCGACCGTGCGGACGACGCCGCCCGGAAGCTGGCTCTCGACCTCGAGGATCGTGCTCAGGTGACCGATCGGGGTCTCGGCCTCGACCGTGAGCGCGTTGTAGATCGGGGGCACCGCGCCGTCAAACTTGACGTCGACGACAGGGCCGATGATTCGCACGATGCGACCATCACCGGCAGTCGTCTTCTTGGTGGCTTCCTCGACCGCAAGCTTTACGGTGTTATTAGCCATTACTGTTCCTCCAATGCTGAGGCTCCGCCGACGATCTCGTTAATCTCGGTCGTGATCGAAGCCTGGCGCACGCGACTATACGTGCGGGTAAGGGTCGAGATGATCGCGGTGGCGTTTTCCGTCGCGGAGTGCATGGCCTTGCGGCGTGCACCCTGCTCGGCAGCCGCCGAATCGATCAGGGCCTGGTAGATGACCGTCAGGATATAAGACGGCACAAGCTTGCCGAGAACATGCTCGGGAGAGGGCACGAACTCGAACGTGGACGAGATGCGCTTAGGGGCGTCGGTCTCGTTCTTACGCGGACCGTGGGCCATAGCGATCATCTCGGGGTCGAGCGGCAACAGATGCTCGACGCGAAGCTCCTGATCCACGCGGTTCTTGGCGTGGTGGTAGACAAGCTCGACACGGTCAAGCTCACCGGCACGATACGCATCGCAGATATGAGAGGAGATCATGCGGGCCTGATTGAAATCGGGCTCAGAGGAGTTGCCCTCAAAGTGCATGACGACGTTTGCGCGGTCACGGAAATACGTGGCCGGCTTACGCCCGCACGCGATGATCTCGCACTCGATGCCGTCGTTCGCCCAAGAAGCGGCGAGCTTTTCGGCCGTGCGCTCCACCGTCGTATTGAAACCGCCGGCAAGGCCGCGGTCCGAGGCAATAACGACAATCAGGCCATGCTTGACGCTCTCATGCTTCTGCAGCATGGGATCGGTGCCCGAACAGGAGGCGTCGCCGGCGACCGTCAACATGACGTCGGTCAGCGCCTCCTTATAGGGCTCGGCCTGCTTGGAGCGATCGAGGGCACGACGGATCTTGACCGTAGAGACCATCTCCATCGTGCGCGTGATCTGCTTGGTCGTGGTAACCGAGGAGATTCGCTTCTTAATGTCGCGAAGGTTGGCCATGGGGCTTAGCTCTCCTCTGATCCAGAAACATCCGAATGGTGCTTGGCCATGAACTGCTGCTTGAAGTCGCCGATGACGCGCAAGAGCTCAGCCTTGGTGTCATCATCGATCTTCTTGGCGCGAACCTTGTCGAGCAGCGAGCCAAAGCCATTGTCCATGTACTCGATGAGCTCGGCACGGAAGGGCAGCACGTCGGCGATCTCCAGGTCATCCAGGAAGCCCTCGTTGCCAGCGAACAGCGTAACGATCTGCTCGCCAACCTCAAACGGCTTGTAACGCGGCTGCTTCAGGAGCTCGGTCATGCGAGCACCGTGGGTAAGCTGCTTTTGCGTGGCCTCGTCGAGGTCGGAGCCGAACTGCGTAAAGCCGGCGAGCTCCTGGTACGAAGCGAGGTCCAGACGGAGGTTGCCGGCGACCTGCTTCATAGCCTTGGTCTGCGCGTCGCCACCGACGCGGGACACGGAAATACCCACGTCGACTGCCGGGCGCTGGCCCTGGAAGAAGAGCTCGGACTGCAGGTAGATCTGACCATCGGTAATGGAAATGACGTTGGTCGGAATGTAGGCCGAGACGTCGCCGTCCTGGGTCTCGATGATCGGAAGAGCCGTCATGGAGCCATAACCGTTCTTCTTGGACATCTTGACGGCACGCTCGAGCAGACGAGAGTGCAGGTAGAAGATGTCGCCAGGATAGGCCTCGCGTCCGGGCGGACGATGCAGCGTCAGCGACATCTGACGGTAGGCCACAGCCTGCTTGGACAGGTCGTCGTAGATGACGAGCACGTGGCCGCCGGGGTTGGTCTCGCTGGCGGGCTTACCGTCCTCGCCGTTGTACATGAAGAACTCGCCGATAGCGGCACCGGCCATAGGCGCGATGTACTGCATAGGGGCGGAATCGGCAGCGGTGGCCGAAACGATGATGGTGTAGTCGAGCGCACCGTGCTGAGCGAGGGTCTCGCGGATGTTGGCGACCGTGGAGGCCTTCTGGCCGATGGCGACATAGATGCAGACCATGCCCTTGCCGCGCTGATTGAGGATAGCGTCGATGGCGATGGCGGTCTTACCGGTCTTACGGTCGCCGATGATGAGCTCACGCTGACCGCGGCCGATAGGCACCATGGAGTCGATAGCGAGCAGACCGGTCTGAACCGGCTCGCACACCGGGGTACGGTCGATGACGCCGGGGGCCTTGAACTCGATGGGGCGACGGTGCGTGGCGACGATGTCGCCCAGGCCGTCGATGGGCTGGCCGAGCGGATTGACGACGCGGCCGAGCATGGCACGGCTCACGGGGATATCCATAATGCGGCCAGTGGTGCGGCACTCGTCGCCTTCCTTGATGGAGTCGACGGCACCGAACAGAACGGCGCCGACCTCGTCACGGTCAAGGTTCTGGGCAAGGCCGAAGACGGTCTCACCGGTATCGGAGCTCTTGAACTCCAGAAGCTCGCCTGCCATGGCGCTCTTGAGGCCGGAGACGCGCGCGATGCCGTCGCCTACCTCGTCGACCGTTGAAACCTCATGCGTATCGACCGTCGCGGAGAGGCTCGTGAGCTGCTCCTGCAGTTTCTTGGCGATATCCTGGGCATTGAGGGTTTCGGACATTAGGCTTCACCTCCGTACGAATTAGCAGAGTTTGCGAGGGTCTCCTGCGCGATGCGCAGCTGCGTCTTGACGGAAATGTCACGACGCTCGCCGCGGGCCTCGAGCACCAGGCCGCCCACAATAGACGGGTCGACCTGCTCGATAAGGAATACCTTGCGGCCGAAGTCCTGCTCGCATTTCTTAGTGATGGTTTGACGCAGCTCGTCGTCGAGCGGGATCGCCGTGGTGACGGTCACGCCCACTACATCCTCGTCTTCCTCGGCAACATACTTAAAGGCAGCTGCCACCTTGGGAAGAAGGTCGAGCTGGTCGCGCTTGGACATGGTGTCGAGCACGGCGATGATCTCGGGGCTGGCAGAAGCCAGGCGCTCGATCATCTCGAGGTCCTCGAACACATGGTTCTCGGCCTTGGCGGCTTCCAGAAGGGAGCGCGCGTAGGTCTCGAGCACCTTGTCCTGATAGCGGCTAGTCGGCATTCAGGCTACCTGCTTCCTGGATGTAGCGCTCGATGAGCTTCTTCTGCTCGGCATCGTCCTCGAGTGCCTCGCCCACGATCTTGGTGGCGACGGCAACGGACAGGTCGGCGATGGAGCTCGCGGCACCGGCGTAAATGGACTTGCGCTCGTCCTCGACGGTCGTATGGGCCTTGGCGATGATCTCCTCGGCCTCCTTGTGAGCAGCCTCGATGATACGGGCGCGCTCGGACTCGGCGTCCTTACGGGCCTCGAGAACGATGTCGGCAGCCTGACGACGGGCGTCGGTGACGATCGAGTCGGACTCAGCGCGCTTGGCGATGGCCTCCTGCTTGGTCTTCTCGGCCTCGTCGAGGCTCTCCTCGATCTTCTTGCCGCGCTCCTCCATGGTCTTCATGATGCCCGGCAGGGCGACCTTGGCCAGCACGATCCAGATAATCAGGAAGGCGATAAGCGCCGGGATGAACTCCGCCATCTTAGGGATGAGGATGTCCGCACCGGCAGCGCCGTCCTCAGCGAACGCGGAAACCGGCATGAGCAGCGCGGCCGCGGACGCGGAGAGTGCGATCGCGCTCTTCTGGGATGAAAGATTCATACTTGACGCTCCGTGCTATTTAACGATCAGCGCGACAACGAAGCCGATCAGAGCCAGAGCCTCGCCGAAGGCGGAGCCCATGATGAAGACGGTGAACACGCGGCCCTGGACCTCAGGCTGACGGGCCATAGCACCCGTAGCACCCAGAGCAGACAGGCCGATAGCAAGACCAGCGCCGATAACACCGAGACCGTAACCGATAACTCCCACGATTCCTCCTTTGTCGTGCGTGTCTTATTTCACGCAGGATAACCTTTTTATAACTGCCGGGCTCCATGGGTACGGGCACCGGCGGTTTAACGAATTGCCTTACCTTTAAGGCACGAACGGAAGACTACTCCTCCTCCGCGACCTCCTCTGCCTCGGAGACATACACGGCGGTAAGGACCGTGAAGACGTAAGCCTGGATGGCGCCGACCACAAGCTCGATCGCATAGATCAGGATGAGGATGGCAAGCCAGGCCAGCGAAGGCAGGGCGCCGACGGCGTGAGCCGCGGAAACCTGCTGAAGCAGCGGCTGCATGAACATGCTCGCCATGATGGCAAACGAGCCCATGACCACGTGTCCTGCGAACATGTTGCAGAACAGACGGACGGCGAGCGTGATGAGGCGCAGGAAGGTCGAGAAAAGCTCGACGACCCACACGAGCACGTTCATCGGGAAGCTCACGCCCTGCGGGGCGAGGCTCTTGATGTAGCCAATCACGCCGTGAGCCTTGCATCCGTAGTAGATGAAGTACACGAAGGCGAAGATAGCGAGCGCGGCGGTGGAGCCGATTGCGCCGGTGCCGGGCTTCATTCCCGGGATCAGGCCGATCATGTTGTTGATCAGGATGAACAGGAAAAGCGAGCACAGGAACGGGAAGTGCTTCTTCCAGTTCTCACCCACGACGCCCTTGCCGATATCGTTCTCGACGTACTCGATGATGTACTCGAAACCGTTGACGAAGAAGCCCTTGGGAACCAGGGTCTGCTTCTTCTTGAACACGGCCAGGACGATCAGGAGCACGATCGTGGAGACGATCAGCCAAAACGAGTACTGCGTGATGCCGCAGCTCAGATCGCCCACGACAGGGGTGGAGCTGAACTCGCTGACCAGATGATTAATCTCATCAGGCAGCTTTTCAAAAATTTCCACGACTTACCTTTCGACCTCATGAGGATCTCGCAGCACCTTGGCGACACGAACCGTGCAGGCGGCCATAAAGGCCACGAAGCCGATCGCCTCGCCCAGGAGGAACATGCGAAATGCCTCTCCGAACAACACAAACACAACCAAGGTAAAGACGAGCAGGGCGATCGCCGAGACCGCCAGACTCACCATACCCTTGAGCATGTCCGCATTCTGCTTATCGTCAAGAACCGGCTTGAGCGTAAAGACAAAGGGAAGAAAGGCGACCGCGCCCGCGATGGCGCCTGCAACGATAGCGAGCAGATCGGCTATCTGAAACATTGGCGTCCTCACTTTCCTTTTTTAACGCCTCACAGAACAGTTCCCGCCAAACATTGGTGACTATTGTACGAGCCAATCGCTAAAGTACAACCGAAAAAGCATCGGTTAATACGCACCTGTTCGTTTTCTTAAGACCTTCTTTATGCCGCAGGTACGGTAATACGTTTTTCTCGAACCCTGCGGGGCAAAACGTCCGTTAACAGGAGTGCGCGCGGTCGCCTTTTGTTCGTCCGCGCGCACCGTTTCTTCGTATTTGCAGCCGCGGCCGTCTTAGCCCAGCGACTAGAGCGTGCCGTAGATGCGATCGCCGGCGTCGCCCAGGCCGGGAACGATGTAGGCAGCCTCGTTGAGATGGTCATCGATAGCGCAGGTATAGATATGCACATCTGGGTCCTTCTCGGTCAGCGACTTGAGGCCCTCGGGGGCAGCGACGATGCACAGCATGCGGATGTCCTTGACACCGCGCTCGCGCAGGTAGCTGATGGCCATCTCGGCCGAACCGCCCGTGGCGAGCATGGGGTCGACAACCAGGCAGATGCGCTGGTCGATATCCTTGGGCATCTTGCAGTAATACTCATGCGGCTCATGGGTAACCTCGTCGCGTTCCATACCGATGTGGCCTACGCGAGCGGAGGGCACCAGGTCGAGAATGCCGTCGACCATGCCAAGGCCCGCACGCAGAATGGGCACGATGGCGAGTTTCTTGCCGGCGAGCTGTTTGAACGTGGCGGTAGTGATGGGGGTCTCGACCTCGACGTCTTCCATAGGCAGGTCGCGCATGGCCTCGTAGCCGTCAAAAAGCGCGAGTTCGCGCACGAGCTGGCGGAACTGGTTGGTGCCGGTGTTTTTGTCGCGCAGGATCGACAGCTTGTGCTGGACGAGCGGATGATCGACAAGCGTCACACGGGACGCATCGTAGGTGACGGTCATGGGTTGATTGCCCCTTTCGTTGCGGCCGCAAAACGGCCTTGCTGACAAGGCGCGCAGCAATGTTGCCGCCGCACGCCATGCATAAGTTTAGCGGTTTGTTGTATCGAGCAGCCCATCGCAGCCCTACTGTGCGGTACTGAGCGAGCGCTTGACTGCATCACGCCAGCCCGCAAGGTTTTGCTCGCGACGCTCGGCGGACATATGGGGAAGGAAGGTCCTAACGATCTGGGCATTTTGCTCCAGCTCCTCCAGGTCTTCCCAATAGCCGACGGCAAGACCCGCCAAGTACGCGGCACCGATTGCCGTGGTCTCCACCGTCTCGCATTGCAGCACGGGGATATCCAGCAGGTCGGCCTGGAATTGCATGATGAACTCGTTGCGCGAGGCGCCGCCATCGACGGACAGGCGCTCAATCGAAAGTCCCACGTCCTGCTCCATGGCGCGCAGCACGTCATAACTCTGGTAGGCCATGGACTCGCAGGCCGCACGCACAATGGTCGCGCGACTCGAGGCACCGGTCAGACCGCACACGATACCGCGGGCATGCGGGTCCCACCAGGGAGCGCCCAAACCCGCAAAGGCGGGAACGAAGTAGCAGCCCTCGTTGTCGCTAATCGAAGCGGCGAGTTGTGCCGACTCGCTCACGCTCGAGATGATGCCCATGTTGTTGCGAAGCCAGTTCATCGTTGAGCCGGCGGCAAAAATAGAGCCCTCGAGCGCATAGCTGACTTTGCCGTCCGCAGCGATACCGATGGTGGAGACCAGGCCATTCTTGGATTCGACGATCTCGTCGCCGGTGTTCATGAGCATAAAGCAGCCCGTGCCATAGGTGTTTTTGGTCTGGCCGGGATAGAAGCAGCAGTGACCGAACAGCGATGCCTGCTGGTCGCCCGCCACACCCATGATGGGCGGCATGTTGGTCATGATGTCGCTCGCGACGCGGCCGTAGTCGCCCGAGCTCCAGCGAACCTCGGGCATCATGGAACGTGGAACGTCAAAGAGCGCCAGCAGGTCGTCGTCCCAATCGAGCGTATGGATATTAAAGAGTGCCGTGCGGCTGGCATTGGTGTAGTCGGTGGCAAAGACCTGGCCGCCGGTGAGGTTGTAGATGAGCCAGGTGTCGATGGTGCCAAACATGAGGTCGCCCGCCACCGCGCTCTCGCGTGCGCCGTCGACGTTGTCGAGAATCCACTGCACCTTAGAGGCCGAGAAATACGGGTCAAGCGTAAGTCCCGTGCGGGAGCGCACCAGCTCCTCGCAACCCTGTTCAACCAACGCGTCGATCGCCGGCGCGGTACGACGGCACTGCCATACGATGGCGTTATAGATGGGCTGGCCGCTCACGCGGTCCCAGACCACCGTGGTCTCGCGCTGGTTGGAGATGCCGATGGCGGCGATGCGATCGGAATGGATGCCGCTCTTAAACTGGACCTCCATCATGACGGCAATCTGGCTGGCAAGGACCGTCATGGGGTCTTGCTCTACCCAACCGGGACGCGGAAAACTCGTTTTGACGCTACGACGTGCCTGCGCGACGATGCAGCCGTACTCGTCGACGATGGTCGCAAGTACCGAGGTGGTGCCGCAGTCGAGCGCCATGATGTAGGAACCGCCAAAGTTAAACGAGGCATCTTCCATGCCCAGGCTGCCCAGATTCAACGACATCGCTTACACCTTTCTATTGCATCGGGTCGGACAGGACCCGTTCGATCTCTGATGCGGGAAGTGCGCCTTGGCGCAGGATCTGGAGTCCGCCGTGCTGGAACGACACGATGGTCGAGGCGTCGCGACACGGGGTCTCGCCGGCGTCGACGGCAACATCGACCCCCTCCAGGATGCGCTCCTCCACCGTGACAAAACTTGCCGGCGCGGGCGCGCCATGCGTGTTGGCGCTGGTGCAGGCAAGAGGGCTGCCGCAGGCGCGGATGAGCGCTTGCACCACGGGCGAGGCCGAAGCGCGAAGTGCCACCGTGTCGTCGGCGGCGCGCATAAAGGTCGGCACGCAGGGGGCCGCCTTGACCACGATAGTCAGGGCGCCCGGCCAGCATCGTCGGGCAAGCACGCGGGCCTCTTCCGGGATATCCACGCCATAGCGGTCGAGTGCTTCGACGCCATCGACCAGCCAAGCGACGGTTTGCGTGAGTTCACGTTGCTTGAGAGTGAAGATACGGCGGTAGCCGGTACCGAGCGCAGGGACCGCGGCGCCGTTAACGGCAGCCTGCGGATCGCGCGGCCACGATGGGAATTCGCCTGTATCTTGGGGCACGGCGTCCGAGAAGGCGTTGACTGCCACGGCGACACCGTAGACCGTCTCGGTCGGGATCAACGCCAGGCCGCCACAGCCGAGCACCTCGGCCGTACGCTCGACGGCGAGCCGATGCGGCTCGCGCGCTCCCTCGTATACCCGGTAGACCGTCTGCATGTGTATGCCAGCCCCTTACGCTCTGGTGCAAGTTTGTTTACTGTGGGGCATTCTCGCACGAAACGTTCAACCTATTTGCCCAGAGCGCATGTTGGTTTGGTGAGCGGCTCTAGTAGTCGGTGAAAGTGAGGGGGTTAATTGAAGATTTTTAGCGCGCAAGCGTAACGGTACGATCGGGAAACTCGATGCTTGCAACCAGTTTTCCGCCGAGGCTCTCTGCGTACCTGCTCAGCGTGTCGAGCCTCATCGAACCCAACTCCCCACGCTCGAGCTCGGATACACGTTTTTGAGAAACGCCCATCGACTGGGCGACCGACGCCTGTGTTAGATCTTTTAACCTGCGAATCTGAGCAAGCTTATAGGCTTCGATACGATCGCGAGTCCTCTCCTGCTCGGCGGTAATGGAGTCGCGTGTTATCCCGCGAGATTCCATATACTCATGCAGTTCCATCTCGATCGAGCCTCCTTACGTGGCGACGGTATATTTGCTCGGCCCTTGGAATGTTGATCGCATACCAACCGTTCCATTTTGCCCTTGACGATCCCGCTCGCGACTTATCACCCGCCAATAGCAATACCGCCTGGCGCTTGGGGTCAAAGGCGAAGAGGATGCGAATCACCTGCCCACCACACGACGTCACTCTCAGCTCCTTTAAATGATGAAGCTTCGAGCCCTTTACGCGGTCAACCAGCGGACGACCAAGGCTGGGACCTTCCTTCTCGAGCACCAAAAGGTCTGCATAAATCTGCTTCAGCGTAGCTTCATCCTGCTCATCAAGCCAAGGTTCAATGTAATCAAGCACGATACGGTACCGATGCAGCTGATTTGACATACCTTTCTCCTTCTATAGTAGAAGTTTTACGGTATATTGCAAGGACAAACTTGCGCAAATGTCTATTTATTCAGCTTAAATACGCTGTTTGGGCTCGGTGACGATGGCTCGAACGATGCGGGGACGATCGGTGAGGTCGTGGACGATACGCACGTCCGAAAGGCCTGCTTGACGACAGAGCTCAGCCGCGGCGTCGAGCGCGCCCTCGTAGAGCTCGCAGGCAAACAGGCCGCCGGCACGCAGCATGTAGGGCGCCGCGTTGAGCAGGCGGCGGAAGATATCGAGACCGTCGGCACCGCCCTCGAGCGCCAGATCGGGCTCAAAGTCCTTGACCTCATGCGGCAGCGAGCGCATGACATCGGTGGGGATGTAGGGCGGGTTGGAGACGAGTACGTCAAAGGTGCCCCACTCTTCGCGGGGAATGGAGCTCACCAGGTTTGTGAGGCTGAAGGCGACCTCGTCGGACGTGAGGCCAAGCGCATCGCGGTTTTTGGTAGCAAGGTCGATGGCGCGCGGCTCGATATCGGTAGCAGTGCAGGTAACGTGCCCGCGGCGCTCCCAGGCAAGGGAGAGCGAAATGCAGCCCGTGCCGCAGCCGACCTCGAGAACGCGGGCAGTGCGGGGCTCGGCTGGGGCAGATACGTTGGCCTCGGCGGCATCTTGCGCGGGAGTCGCCTGTTGGTCGTTGTCCTCAATGGCGATGCCGTATTCGTCGAGCTCGGGCTCGGGGGTTTCCATGGCCTCTGCTTCTGCCGCTTCGGCTTCTGCTGCCTGCGCGGCGGCTTCCTCGGCCTCGCGGTCGGCCAGTTCCTCGGCATAGGCGCGGCTACCGAGCACGTCGCTACCCAGCGCAGCCTCATCGGCGGCCGTCAGGTTGGCGGCACGGCGCTCGGCGGCCGCGCGTTCGTCAGCCAGCGCCGCTTCGGCTTTGCGGGCCTGCTCGACCTCATCGTTCCAAGGCAGCTCAACACGCTGACGGGCAGCAGCCTCGGGGCTCAGCACCTCGGCATCCAGATAATTGAGGGCTTCCTCGACGAGCATCTCGGTTTCGGGGCGCGGAATGAGCACACCGGGGGCGCACGCGACGTCGATCATGCGAAACTGCGTGCTGCCCGTGATGTATTGCAGCGGCTCGCCCTTAGCGCGGCGGACAACGGCCGCATGCATGGTCTCGAGCTGGGCCGCGCTAAGCGTCTCGTCCATACGCATATATAGGTCAATGCGCGCCAGGCCCGTGGCGGCGCACAGCAGCCACTCGGCAGAAAGACGGGGGTGCTCCTCGCCGCGCTCGGCCAGGTACTCCTTGGTCCACTCGAGACAACGTTTGATGGTCCAAATCTCGTTTGCCATGGGGTCCTCCCCTCTTAAGCGCCGGACGGCGCGCGAATGTCGGAGCAGATTGTACGCGAGGCCAGCGCTTGGCAAGGGACGATTGAAGGCGATTATCGAGAATCAGCCCAGAATTTTGCACCGGGCTCGCTCAAAGTGTTCATTCGCCGACGTCTAGATTTGCATTCGTCAAGCTTTTGGCAAGGTTGCCCCAAAACTGACCAATATCTAACCAAGAACTTGCCAAATCACTTGACGCGCGACGCATCAAAAATCACCTCGCGACTTCTTGGACGATTTTTTGAGCAATATTTTCAATAGCAGATACACGACGTTAATTGCTTTAAGCAGGCAAACAGCTCAAATGCCATCACAGCCGACTGAATAAAATCTCAAGGCAACGTCCCCAATGACTCCCTACGGATCATTTGACGACCAAGGAAACGCCGATGTTTTGGCAATGTCAGCGAGCGACGTCCAGAGCGAACAAGTTGGCATGAAAAAGGCAGGGCATAGACCTTCTGGTCATGCCTTGCCTTTTGAATGACAAATTGTCGCTCTGGGCGGCGCGCAGCGTCGAGCAGTTACGGCGTTTGGTAAAACGCCGTAACTTAAACTGCTTGTGCCAGCTTCTCGGCTCGCTCGGCGGCGGCAAGTGCCTCGATGACGGTGCCGAGCTGATCGCCCAGAAGGACGCCGTTGTAGGTGGAGTTGAAGCCGATACGGTGATCGGTCACGCGGTCCTGGGGCTGGTTATAGGTACGGATCTTCTCGGAACGGTTGCCGTGGCCGATCTGGCTCTGGCGCTCGGCACCGAGCTCTGCCTGCTGCTTCTCGAGCTCCATCTCGTACAGACGAGCGCGCAGCATCTGCATGCAGACTTCGCGGTTCTGAATCTGGGAGCGCTGTTCCTGCGACTGCACCACGGTGTTGGTGGGCAGGTGGGTGATGCGCACGGCAGAATAAGTGGTGTTAACGCACTGACCGCCAGGGCCGGAGGCGCAGTAGGTGTCAATGCGCAGGTCGGACTGGTTGATCTGGACGTCGATCTCCTCGGCCTCGGGAAGCACGGCGACAGTTGCCGTGGAGGTCTGGATACGGCCCTGGGACTCGGTCTTGGGAACGCGCTGGACGCGGTGCACGCCGGACTCGAACTTCATGACGGAGTAGACGCGGTCGCCCTCGACCTTGAACTCAATGGACTTAAAGCCGCCGGCCTCGCTGGGGCTGGAATCGAGCACGGTAGTCTTCCAGCCACGCGACTCGCAAAAGCGCTGGTACATCTTGTAGAGGTCGCCGGCAAAGATGGCCGCCTCGTCGCCACCGGCGGCGGAGCGAATCTCGACGATGGTGTTCTTGTCGTCGTTGGGGTCGCTCGGGATGAGCATGTACTTGATGTCTTCCTCGAGCTGGGGGAGCTTGGCCTCGTTTTCGGAGATGTCCATCTGGAGCATCTCCTTCTCATCGGCATCGGTGGTATCGTGCAGCATTTCCTTGGCAGCCTCGATGTCATCGAGCGCGCCGATGTACTCGCGCGAGGCGGCGATGAGGTCGGACTGGTGCGCGTACTCCTTGTTGAGACGCGTGAACTCCTTGATATCGGAGGCGACGGCCGGGTCGGAGAGCTTCTTCTCGAGCTCCTCGTAGGCCTTGATGATCTTTTCGAGCTTGTCGCGCATGGCGGGACTCCTTTATATGCGTGAAGGTGAAAATCGGCAGAGTTGATGGGGCGCGGGGCGCCGCTGCGGGGGTAAGCCCGGCTAGAACATGTCGATCTTCAGATACATGCGCATCCCTTCGCGTATGGGGTACATAATTGCGGTCTAACCCATACATGATAGCGTGCGCAGGCAAACCTGCATATAACCCGCACGGAATGAGTGGACGTCCCCAACGGCTAACAAAGGGACTATCGCCTTGTCGCATTCTAGAGCGTTTGGAGTAGAGCGACGAGGAAGCGAATGCCCTGGAGGTAGGCGCGGCGGGTGATGCGCTCGTTGGTGCCGTGGACGCCGCGATCACACTCGTCGTCATCAACCACAAAGGCCGAGAAGCGAATGCACTCAGGGCAAATGTGCTGGTAGTTAGCTGCGTCGGTCGCACCGATCACGGTCGAGGGCACAATTGCCACTGGCTCGCATGATCCGTTTTCCTCCGTCCCCTTTGGATCACGGAAGTAGCGGGCGGCAATGGCGCGAACGGCCTCGAGTCCCGGTCCACCGACACGCGGGGACGGCGAGGGCTCAGAGCTGCCGGGGCCGAGTTCGACCTCCACACGTCCGACAAGGCCCGCCGCGGCAACCGCCTCGCGGCAGCGCGCCACAACGTCGGCCACGCTCGTGCCCTCGAGCATGCGGAAGTTAATGTTGGCCCACATATCCTGCGGCATTACGTTGGCGCCGGTGCTGCCACCCTCGATCTGCGTGGGCGCGCAGGTGGTCGTCACCAGCGGATAGAGCTTCTTGCTGGCGAGGCACTCGCGCACGATGGTGTCCTTGTTGATGGCAATCTCATCCGCCGTGTAGAGCCCCAGCTCGACGAGCTGTGCGGCAAGCAGGCCCGTGACGCGCGTCGGCCACTCGGTATCGCAGATTGCGGTGATGGCACGGCTGAGCACCTCAAGCGACGTGCCGCCGTAGGGGTTGGAGGAATGCCCACCCTCACTCTTCGTCTTGAGCACGATATCGGCGTAGCCCTTCTCGGCAAGGTCAGCGTGCATGAGCCAGTCCTCGCCCGCGCCGTACTCGGCAGCCGGAACGATGCGGTAGTCACCCTCGTCGATCAGGTACTCAAGCTCAATGCCGCGCTCCTCGAGCGCGCGGCCGATGGCGCCTGCGCCGTACTGCGTAGTCTCCTCGTCCTGGCCAAAGGCCAGGAGCAGCGTGCGCTCGTGCTGCCAACCGTGCGCCAGCGCATACTCAACCGCCTCGAGAATGCCTGCGACCTGGTCTTTCATATCGATGGCGCCGCGACCCCAAATGTAGGTGTCGTCTACATGCCCGCTAAAGGGGGCGTGCGTCCAATCGTCCTCGGTGCCCGGCACCACGGGAACCACGTCCATGTGACCCATGAGCATAACGGGTTTGAGTGCGGGGTCGGAGCCGGAAAGCGTCACCAGCAACGAATGGTCGATAAGCTCGACCTCGCCCGCCGCAAATACATGCGGCCAGGCCTGCTGCATATAGGCGCGCAGGTCGTCGAAGGGCAGCCAGTCCACCGCCTCGGCATCCATGCTCGAGATAGTCGGAAACGACAGCACACGGCCCAAGCGCTCGCACGCGCCTGCCTCGTCTATATCGGCAAAATCGTCCTCATGCGCAAAGAAGCGCCAAACCTCGGCCATGACATCCTTTCGATTGTGACGACAAGGGCCGCCCCACCGAAGCGGCCCTGCCACATAAGCGCTTGCGGTCGGTTATTTGTCCTCGAGATAACGCGAGAGGAACTCGCGGGTGCGCTGGTGCTTGGGGTTGCCGAAGAGCTCGGCCGGCGCGGCATCCTCGAGCACCACGCCCTTGTCCATGAAGACCACGCGGTCGGACACCGTGCGGGCAAAGGCCATCTCGTGCGTGACGACGACCATGGTCATGCCGTCGGCGGCGAGCTTGCGCATGACCTCGAGCACCTCGCCCACGATCTCGGGGTCGAGTGCGGAGGTCGGCTCGTCGAACAGCATGATCTGCGGGTTCATGCATAGAGCACGAGCGATGGCCACGCGCTGCTTTTGACCACCGGACAGGCGACCCACGGCGGCGTGCGCGAATTTTTCGAGTCCCACACTCGTCAGATGCTCCAGCGCGACCTTCTCGGCCTCGGCCTTGCTCATCTTTTTGAGCGTGACGGGCGCGAGCGTGCAGTTGTCGAGCACGTCCATGTTGTTGAACAGGTTAAAGCCCTGGAACACCATGCCGATGTCCTCGCGGAGTTTATTGATATTGCAGCGCTCGGCCGTAAGGTCCTGGCCGTGGAACCAGATTTGGCCCGCGTCCGGGGTCTCGAGCAGGTTGAGGCAGCGCAGGAAGGTCGACTTGCCCGAGCCCGAGGCACCGATAATGGTAACGACCTCGCCGGGATTGACGGACAGGTCGATGCCCTTGAGCACCTCGAGCGAGCCGAAGCTCTTACGCAGGCCCTCGACGCGGATGAGCGGCTCATTGGTCTGTGCGGTGGCCGCGGTGCCGGTAGTGGCGGTATCTGCCATGATGATTCTCCTCGTCTTGAGCCTAGTTGGAGCTGGGCAGCGTTGCCGGAGCCTCGGCGCCGAGCTTTTTGCCAAAGGCTTCGAGCAGGCGGCTCGCCACAAGCGTCAGGATCAGGTAGACCACGAGCGCCACGCAGTAGACCTCCATCTGGCGGTAGTACACGCCGGCGACCGTGGTAGTAGCGTACATAAGGTCAAACACGCCGATGACCGAGAGCACCGACGAATCCTTGATGTTGATGATGAGCTCGTTGGTGAGCGCCGGAATCGCATTTTTAATGCCCTGGGGGAACACGACTTTGCGCATAGCCTGCCACTGCGACAGGCCCAGCGAGCGCGCCGCCTCGGCCTGGCCGGGGTCGATGGACTCGATGCCGCCGCGCAGGACCTCCATCATGTAGGCGGTGGAGTTGAGCGAGATGGTGACGAGGCCGGCGGTGAAGGTATTCCAGATCTGGTTGGCCTGGGCGGTCTCGAAGCCCATGCCGCGCAAAACGGTGAAGCCCGCGTAATAGATGAGTAGGCCCTGGACCATCATGGGCGTACCGCGCACGATGGTGGAATAGATGGTCGCAAAGCCGCGGCCGATACTCTTAAAGAAGCGCACCAGGTCGTTGTCCACGCGGTCGAAGGTCTGAATACGCAGGAACACAAAGAGCAGCGCCAGGAAGAATGCGATGACGGTGCCGAAGGTGGCAAGCGCGATGGTGATCTCGATGCCGCGGATGAAGAAGTCGCCGCTCTTGTAGGTCATGTAGACCAGGCTCGACAAAAAGTCGCTGGGGTTGGAATCCGAGACAATGCTCACCTGCACCAGGTCGATAAACGACATGATGCAGCGGTCCACGAAAAAGATCGCTGCGATGGCGACCACAACATAGCTACCCAGGCGCGCGCCGCGGCGGAAACGCTCGGAGGCGAACGGCGACTTTACGCGATAGTCGCTCCAGTGCATGAGCTTGGTGACCAGCGCCGCCGCCGACACGACAATCCAGGCCCAAAGAATCGCCCAAAGGCAATCCTGGAAGATACCGGTGGGGGCCAAGAAGCTCAGCGGCGTGGGGTTGCGCTGGCTAAACGCCAGGCCGAGCGCCGCGATAACGCTCGTGCCCAGATATACATAACGGTGGTCGGCCTTAATAAAGGAGGCCAGGCGATTGACGGTTTTCATGCTGCCTCCCTATGCCGGCTGACGGTCGAGGCACGCGTCCCACATTTGGTCGCGCTCCTCTTGGCTAATGCCCTTGAGTGTCTTGTCGATGAGCTTAAGCAGTTTGTCCGAGCCCTTGCGGCAGCCGACGTTTGCCGCGACCTCCTGCTTAAAGCCCTCGCCTTCGGCAAAATGAATGGGAACGATGCCCGGGTTTTGAGCCATATAGCCCTTCTCGTTCTCGGTGTTGTAGGTCACGGCGTCGCAGGTGCCCTGCAGCAGGTTCGAGAACACCGTGGGGACGGAGTCGACCGGGTTTTTGTGCACAACGCCCGGGATCTCGTCGATGACGGTGTCGAGCATGGTGTCCTTTTGGCCGAGCACCGTGGCACCGCTAAAGTCGCTAAGCTTGGTGGCGTTTTGGTAGGGCGAGCCCTCTTTTACGAATAGGCCAAAGTAGCCAATGAAGTACGGGTCGGAGAAGCCGACCGACTCTTCGCGCTCGGGCGTGGCGCTCATGCCGGCGATGATGAGGTCGATTTGGCCGTTGTTGAGCGAATCGATAAGGCCCGAAAAGCTCTGCTTGACGGCAACGGGCTCGCCACCGAGGGCCTTGCAGACGATCTTGGCGATCTGCACGTCGTAGCCATCGGCATAGGCGCCCTGCACGTTGTCGATGGGGATGGTGTACTCGCTGGCTTCGGAAACCTGCCAGTTGTACGGGGCGTAGGCCGCCTCCATGCCAATGCGGATCTTGTCCTTGCCGATCACGGAATCGGACAGGTCGTCGCGACCGCCGCCCGTCGTGGGCTGAACCACTTCCAGCGTGGAGGGGCGCTGGCAACCGGCAAGTGCGCCGGCGACGACAGAAGCGCTCGCAGCGAGAGCGCTACCCAAAAAGATGCGACGGCTGCATATCGGCTGTGGATGCGCATCGCGTTGATGGGGAGAATGCATAATCTGCCTTCCCTGTTGAATCGTATGCTGACGACTTAACAGGATACCGCTCAGCGCTACCTCCAGCAAATGCATATATAAATGCATATATACAAGTTTACGAACTGAAAACGATTGGTAGTCGTTGGGGACGTTCTTAAACGACTAGTCAAACAAGAACGTCCCCAACGACTAGGCATGAAAAAGGCAAGGCATAGACCTTCTGGTCATGCCCTGCCTTTTGAATGGCAAATTGTCGCCCTGGGCGGCGCGCAGCGTCGACCGGCCCGCCGTTCATTAGAACGGCGGAACCTCTAGAGCAGGGTGACGCTAAAGCTACGTTTATCGGTAGCGCCGGGAGCCAAGGTGATGGTGTTGACCTTGTGCTCAAAGACGTCGTCCTCGGTGTCCATGGTGGTGTGACCGGTCCAGGGCTCGAGCGCCACAAACGGGGCGTCGTTGGCGGCAGACCACACGCCGATGTACCTAAAGCCCTCAAAGTCGATCTTGACGCCGTGGCCCGACTTGCGGCCGCGCAGCGTGAGCGTGGAACCCGGGACATCGGTGAACATGATGGCATCGTTATCGAAGCTGCGGTGCGTGATGGGCAGCACGTCCGAGTTATCGGGAGCCTTGTAGCTGCCCTCGAACGTCATAAGACCGTCGGGCGTGATGATGGGGGCCTCGTTAGTCCAAGCCTCGGTAAACGCCAGCTCGTAATCCTCGAACGCCTCGTCTTCGGCACCGGGGGCGGGCACGTTGAATGCAGGATGACCGCCCACCGAGAACGGCAGGGCCACGTCGCCGGTGTTGGTGACGGCAAAGGTCTGCGTGAGCGTGGCGTCGCCGGTCAGGGCATAGGTCATGTTGAGCTTAAAGTGGAACGGGAACGCCTTGAGCGACTCGGGCGTGTCAGTGATCTCGTACGTTACCGAGGAGCCGTCCTCCGAAACCTCGACCAACTTGTGCTCGACGATGCGAGCGAGTCCGTGGCGCGGCATCTCGCAGGTGCCGGCCGCAGATGTCGCCATGTTGTTGCGCAGCGATCCCACAATGGGGAACAGAATGGGCGCGTGCTTGCCCCAAAAGGCCGGGTCGCCCTGCCACAGATACTCGTTGCCGTTGAGGGCAAGGCTCGTGAGCTGGGCGCCCATGGAATCGATGGCCGCGGTGAGGCCACCGCGCTTGATGGTGGTGACGGTGGACATGCTACTTCCTCCAAAAGTAAACAATAATACCGAGGGCTATTGTCCCACTCTTGGGAGCAGCGCGGGGCGGCGACGCACCTATTGGGCGATCACATAGAGATCAAACCCACCCTGCGGAGTGCTATCGACCGTATCGGGCGCCTGCGAGTTAAAGCTCACGGGAACCATGCGCTTTGAGGCGCGGAAGCGCGTGCCATCGGTGGCGACGGGAGGCTCATCGACGGTGAGCTCATAGTCGCCGGGCTTGAGCTCGATGCCATCGCCGTCGGAGTTGATGTACTGATGTTCGTCGACCGTCTGGCCCTTGAGCGTGCGGCCCACTATATGGATGAGCATCTGGCTGTCGCCGCGCGCGGTATCCCACGTCGCACCGTCTTTGACCTCGACCGACACATGCACCGAGCGCGTACGGCTGAGCGACTGCTCGACGGACATCTCGACCTTGGCGGCGTCTTTTCGCTGCTGCTCAACATGGCCCCAAACGTTGCCGATCGCCGAGCAGGCGATGACACCGGCCATAAAGGCAATGAGGATAGGGCCGAGCGGAGAGCGGCGACCCGCATCTTCCTCGCGAGCCAAGTCGGGACGATGCGTGGGAGCTGGTGCCTGGGCGCCCTGCGCGGGCACGTCGAGGATGCTGAAGGACGCCGTGCTGCCGGGGTCGATGTTATGGCGCGGCTGCGGCGTCTTGGCCGGCGAGATCGACATATCGGCCGGCTCGCTGAGTGTGGCGGTAGCATCGGCCTTCGCTTCGTCGGCCTCGGCCTGGGCCCAGGCCTGCTCGAAGGTCAGAGGCTCGGCGGAGTCAAGGTCGTCTGGCTCGACGCTGTCGGCATCGGTAGCGGTATCGGCCTCTTCGCTCGGCAACGGCTCGCCCCACTCCTCGTCCGGAGCCTCACCCTCGCTATACCACCATTCAAAATCGGGATCAAACCTGTGCTCGCCGACAGCCATATTGCACCTCCACCCTACTCATAATTGGTATATGTATACCCATCACCGCAGGTACGGAGCATAAAAATGCGGAAAAGAAATTGGTCCTTTTCCGCATTATGCAATCTAGCCGATGACAGCAACATGGCCGGCGCACCGCGGCGAGCCCAGCGGCAAGCCGGTATCCGACGGCCAAGAGCACTGGGGCGTATCGACGGCGACCGTGACGGTCTTGCCATCGAGAGCGCTCCACGAGTTTCCGGAATCGGTGGTGTCGAGCAAAAGCAGCGAGGTGTTTCCGTCGCGCAGACTGGAGCCATCACCGCTGAGACACATCACCTGCTGTTCGCCTCCCAAATCGAGCACGACATAGCTGTGGCCGCTCGGGTAATCCGGGTTGGGGTTCGCTACTCCCTGCAGGTCGCACACCCCGGCGTCATCAAGAATGCGCACCGTGCCCGTAAACGTCGCCAAACCGGCAGCCCGTGCGGCATCGGCCGCACCCGAGCCCTTCTCGACAGTGCTCTTCCAGCTTCCGCTTTCAAGATCCTTCAGAGCCGAGTCGTCGGCAACATCTGTCCACGTGATCTCCCTGCCCTCAGAACTCACGACAGAAGAAAGCTTCGAACCGGACGACAGGTCGACGGGCGCGGCAAACGTCTGGGAAAGCTGGTCACCGTCGAGCGTGATACGCACAATAGAGCCCATGCCCGTTCCAGACGAAAGCGTAGAATATAGCAGCCCGTTTCCGGCAGCCGAATACGACAGACTGCCACGGAACCCGCCGGCGCCGGCAACGCCCGCCGCGAGATCCTCCGTCGGCGTGACAAGCGAGCCGCTCTTCGCGTCAAAGGAAAATACCTGCACGGATTCCATACCATTCCACGCGTCATTCGATCCCGATGCGCAGACGAGCAGCTGTGGCAGCTCGTCTGTCGACATGTTTACCAGAGCGTAGGTGTACTCCGCATCGGCAACAAACTGCTCCTCGAGCCCGTCATTACGTCCAAAGTAGCCCTGCGGGTCTTCGAGGACCTCGCGGTATGCCACGGCCGCCAGCTGTGCGGGAGTCTTCTTGACCTGCTCTTTGTGCACCGGTGCGCTACCAGAACTCGACCCCGCAGGCTTTGCAGCCGCGCAGCCGCCCGCGCCGATGGCAAGGGCGCCGGCGAGTGCCGCGGTTGCCGCCACCCTGGACATCTTTTTCCTGTTTGCCTTGTCAACGACCATTGCAAAACTCCCCTCGCACCCATCCATGCGGGGCGCCCCTTAAGCCTCGCAAATAAACACTTGCTTGCCTTATACCCCCAGATGGCACGGGGGGCCGCCGACGCAGACAGGAAAACCGTCCCAACATTCGACGGTTTTTCTCGTTTTTGAGATTTTCATCGAATGTTGGGACGGTTTGGGCAGTGATCACATCGCGAGGGCCGTGCGGATGGTTGGGTCGTTGAGAGCCTCGCGGAGCCAGGGGGCTAGCTGCTCGGGATGACCTTGCAGGTAGCCATCGAGCTCGGAGGGCGCCACGCGGCGTACTTCCGAGATTTCCTCTTGGTTGATATGTAGCTCGCCCGGCTCGACGCGAGCCAGATAGACCTCGCACCATTCGCACTCGCAGCGGCCGTCGCCGTGATCCTCGCGGTACACCACGTGCCCCAGGTGCTTGAGCTCGCCGGGCTCGCGCGTGATGCCAAGCTCTTCGTTGATGCGACGCGCCGTCGCAGCGGCGACGTCCTCCCCCGGGAGCGGATGGCCGGCGCAGCTATCGGCCAGCACCCCACCCCACAGGCGCTTGAGCGGACTGCGGCGGCAGAGCAGCAGACGAGTGTCTTCGCCCTGGCCCTCGACCGGAAGCGTCAGGAATGCTTGGTGCAGAATGCCCTCGCCGGTATGGGCTTTGATGCGATCGACAGGAGTGAGCACCTCGCCGGTCGCGGCATCGACCGCCACGACCTCGGCGCCCGCACCGCCCTCGTCCCAGCCGGCACGCAATATGCGGGCTGCGGTTTCTTCGAGCGCGGCGATGAGCTCCTTGGTGGTGTTGAGCACGCGCTGCAGATCGTCCTTGCTCGCCTGCTCAACATGAAAACCCGTGCTTGCGGTCACCGGCACGCCAAAACGCGTGGCCAGTGCCGCTGCAATGTCGTGCGCCGGGATCTCGTCGCGATGGCACGGAACGGCCAAGATGCTCACGGTCGCCGTGCGTCCGGGCTCGGGTCGCGGAATGGCCTGCGCCGTGGCGCCCAGATGTGCAAACTCGGGCGAGCAGGCGTACACCACCATGCCTCGCGGCGTCACCGTCAACTGAGCCTCGAGCGTAAACTTGCCCTCGCCCACTGCAACCTTTGTCGTGTGCATTCCCATGGGATCTCCTGTCGCCCGCGATGTACCTGAGACCATCTTCGCCTGTATTGCGACTATACAGGCAAGCGCAGAATGTGACAAAGGCGCTGCTTCTTGTCGTATTCTGCTAGAGTTGCAGAGACTGAATCTAGCTCATATAACGCAACATGGGAGCAACTGCCTTGACCACCGCAACCTCGTCCACAACAGCATCAACCGCTGCCGCGCTTTCACCCGCGCGCACCAACCTTTGCCTGGCGCTGCTCGTGTTGTTGGGCTTTTCGCTCGGCTGCTCGGAGTTCGTGGTTATCGGCATCGAGAGCGACCTGGCGACGGAACTCGGCATCTCACTTGCCACCGCAGGCCAGCTCATCAGCGTGTTCGCGCTCGTCTACGCCATCGCGACGCCGGTGCTTGCGCTCAGCACGGGACGCTTCCGCCGCTACCAGCTGCTCGTGTGCTACAGCATTGTCTTTGTGCTCGGCAATCTTGTCATGGCGTTGGCGCCCAACTTCCAAGTGCTGTTTGCCTCGCGCATCATCTTGGGCTCCGTCTCGGGCGCACTGCTCGCCGTAGGCGTGACGTATATCCCCGAGCTGCTGTCTCCGCAGCAGACCTCGCTCGCCATCTCGGTGGTGTACGGCGCTTTCTCCGTGGCGATGGTCTTTGTGACCTCGATCGGCAAGTTTGTGGCCGATACGCTCGACTGGCACGTTGCCATGTACGGTACGCTCGCCTTCGCCGTTCTGATCTGTACTGCGCTCGTGGCGTTTATGCCGCGTGCCGGACAGACCGATGAGCCTGCCACATTCCGCGAGCAGGCGGGGCTTCTGCGCGAGCCGAGCATTATCACCGGCATGCTCATCTTTTTGTTTGGCGTGGGGTCGGTCTACGTGTTTTACGGCTACGTGACGCCCTATCTGGAGCAGGTGTTGGGCATGGGCACCGTCCAGGCAAGCACTACACTCATGGCCTACGGCGTGTTTTGCCTGATCTCGAACATCTTGGGCGGATGGATCGACGCGCGTTTTGGCATGAAGGCGCTGCTCGTGACGTTTACGCTGCAGGCAGCGGCACTGTTTGGACTGTTTGCCGTGGGCGCCGCCATGCCCCTCGCACTCGTTTTTGTCTTTAGTCTGGCGATGCTCATGTATCTGTTCTCGGTCTCGTGCATCACGCACTTTATGGACGTGGCCCGCAGCCGTCACCCCAAATCGATGGTGCTCGCGAGCTCGGTGGAGCCCATGGCGTTTAACGTCGGCATCTCGTTTGGCACCGCGGTGGGCGGCGCCGTGGTAAGCGGAATTGGCATTGCCTACGTGGGCGCCGTTGGCGCCGCGTTCTCGCTCGTGGCCTGGGTACTCACGCTAGTGACGATCAAGCTCGCCCGCTGGGAGCGCAAGCGGGCAGCACAATCTTCGATGCAGGCATAGGGGCAAACATAGCCCAAGGTGGCGAGCGACCGGTGAAACCGTCCCATACAAGTGGTGTTTATCCGCCCGCAAGCTCCAGCAGTGCAATTTCGTGTACTTCAGATACACGCTTTTCCACAATTTCGTGTATTTGAAGTACACGAAATTGTACTAAACTATGTATTTGAAATACACGGAATTGGAAAGGCGGCTCCATGCGCAGATCAATCGAATCCGTCATCGAATCATGGGCGACAGAGGACGCGTCGCGCCCCCTCCTCATCCGTGGTGCGCGACGCGTGGGCAAAACGTACGCTGCCGAGGAAATCGGCAGACGAATCGCCGGCGATGCATTTGTCAAACTCGACTTTCAGACCGATCTTGAGCTGATTGCCCCACTGTTCGACTGCCCCACCGACGACGTAGACACCATCGTGGCACGAATCTCAGACTATAAGCGCACCCCCATTCGCAAGGAAACCGCATTCATCCTGTTTGACGAGGTGCAGCTCTGCGAACGCGCGCTCAACTCGCTTCGCTTTTTCTCGGGTTCGGGCTGGCGCATATGCGCGACCGGCAGCCAGCTCGGCGTCGCCACGCGCAAGCGCAAGTTGCCTTTTCCCAGCGGCGTCCGTCAAGAGACCATGCATCCTATGTCGTTCGAGGAGTTTCTCTGGGCGCTCGGTGAGGAGCAGATGGCGGATGCCATTCGCGCCCACGCCGGCACGCTTGAGACCTACGTCGCGCATCAAGCCACGGTCAGCCTGTTTCATCGATACCAGATCGTGGGCGGCATGCCCGCCGCCGTCAACGCATATCGCAAGACACTATCCATCGAAGACGCGCGCGTCGAGCAGCGCGAAATCGACGAGACCTACACCGCCGATATGACAGACCCCGAAAACGGGATCAGCGGCGTGGCAGCGCGCAAGGTCTGGCGCTCCATTCCATCCCAGCTGCTACGATCCTCAACCAAGAAATTCAAGTACTCCGAGGTCGAACGCGGAGGCCGTCGTGCCAAGCTCATCGAGCCGCTCGACTGGCTCGAGGGCGCCGGCATCATATCGGTCAACAACCTGACCGAAGGCATCGAACCTCCCCTCGTCCCCTTCGACGACGAAGACGGGAGCTTCTTTAAAGTCTATCTTCTCGATACGGGCCTCATGTTCTACAAACTCGGTATCAACCCGCGACTCTGGCTCGACCTCAAAGAGGATTCCGCCATTGCGCTGTCTTCCGACTTTCGAGGTGCCTTGGCGGAGAACTCGGTCATGCAGGCATTTTCGGGCAATGGTTTGCAGACTTATTACTGGATGCCACCGTCGTCTTGGAAGACGAACGGCGAGCTCGATTTTCTACTTCAGACCGACCGTATGGAGATCGTTCCCGTCGAGGTAAAATCCGCACGCAACGTGCGCGCGAGAACCCTCGGGTCGTTTATGGAAAAAGCCCGGTCGCCGTATGCCTACATATTGTCCGAGAACAATTTTGCCCGCAGCGAAACCGATGACGGACGCGAGCTGCGCCACCTCCCCTTGTACGCAGCGGGCTTTATCGGAGCAAACTGTCTCAAGGCCAGTCTGTAAGCCCCGCGCAACCGCCCTGAAAGGAAACCGCTCATGCAACGCATTCTGTTTATTTGCCACGGGAATATCTGTCGCTCGACGATGGCTGAGTCCGTGTTTACCGAGCTGGTGCGCCGTGCTGGGCGCGAGGCGGAATTCGTTATTGATTCCGCCGCGACCTCGACCGAGGAGATTGGCAATCCGCCGCATCATGGCACGGTTGCCAAGCTGCGCGAGGTCGGGATTCCCGTCGTTGCGCACCGTGCGCGCCAGGTGCGTCGCGCGGAGTATGGCGACTGGGACCACATTGTCTATATGGATGCCGAGAACGTGCGCGGCCTGCGTCGCATCTTCGGCGACGATCCCAACGGCAAGATTACGCGCTTGCTCGATTGGACCGATCGCCCCGGCGACGTCGCCGACCCGTGGTACACCGGCAACTTCGACGCCACCTACCGCGACGTGCTCGCCGGCTGCACCGCTATGCTCGAGCAGCTGTAGGCGCTCGGGCGGCGCAGACGCACGAGCCACACCATCGGCATAAAACGAGCGTGGATTTTCTCCCGCTTACAAATTGAGCGTGGATAATCTCCCGCTTTGAGCGCGAAACGGCGCTCTAAACGGGAGAAAATCCACGCTCATTATCTTGGCGGGAGAAAATCCACGCTCGACTACTCGTCAACGATCTCGGCAAGCCAGACGTTCAGCGTATCGACCTCGGGGCAGCAGAACTTTGCCGTACCAGGCTCGTTGCCAGGCACGGTTCCGCCATAGCGCAGGATATCGATATAGGGAAAGCCCACGTGACAGGCCATGGCGCACATCTTGCCGCGGTCTCGATCGAAGTCGAAGACGTCTCCCGGCTTGTGACCATGGTGACAACGGCACGCACCCAGCTGGTCCACGCAGCTCACGCGGATACGCGGACGCTTGCCACGCGACGCGCCGAGCGGCTTGTTTTCGCTCGCGGGCTCGGCGCCGCCCTCGCCGGCGTTACTCATGGTCGATCACATCCAGGCAAGCCTCGATGGGAAGGCCGGCCGATTTGTCCTCTTGGTCGGCATTGCGTTCGATAAGCTCTGCCACCACGCGCATGGCATCGGACGTCGCGCGCTGCAGACTCCAGCCTGCCATAACGCGGCCGACGAGCACCGCCGAGAACGTGTCGCCCGTGCCCGGGAAATAGACCGGAATGAGCTCAAAGGGAATCGTAAAGTACTCCCCCGCCACATGGTCGTAACCGATGACGGCGTTCGTGCCGTCGACCACAGCGCTCGTAATGACCACCGACTTGGCTCCCAGCGCGCGCACAGCGTCCACAAGGGCGCGGGCCTCATCGGGCGTAATTTGCTCGACGATAGGCGTGTCGGTGAGCAAACAGGCCTCGGTGTAGTTGGGAACCGCGTAGTCGGCGCACTCGAGCAGGTGCCTCATGAGACCGATTGTGGACTCGGGCACGCCCGCATAGAGCTTGCCGTTGTCGCCCATGATGGGGTCAACGAACACCTTGGTGCCCTTTTGCGCACGGCGGTGGCAAAAGTCCGAGATGATGCGCGTCTCTTCCTCGGTCACGATAAAGCCGGTCGAGATGGCGTCGAACTCAAAGCCGAGCTCCTCCCAGATAGCGAGGCTTTGGCGCACGTACTCGGTGGTGTCGTGGATGTAGAACTTGGGATAGTTGAGCGTATCGGACACAAGTGCCGTCGGCAGGTTATGGATACGGTAACCCATGTGCGACAGCACCGGCAGCATGGCGGAAAGCGCGACCTTGCCGTATCCGCACATATCGTTGATCAGCAGCAGCTGAGTGTTCTTCATGAGTGTCCCCCTTGGGTCGGGCGCGGCGCAACGGCGCCACAGTGCAACTAAGTGTAGCGCAGGGGACGTTGCGAGCGGAGTCGAGCAGTGCGAAGAGCAGATTGTTGCGGAAAGGTTTCGGAAAATGATCCCTTTTCCTCCGTCCCCAAGTAGTCGTTGGGGACGTTCTTAAACGACTAGTCAAACAAGAACGTCCCCCAACGACTACCTTTTGGCAAGTTTGAATCAAGGCAACGCCGATGTTTTGGCGAAGTCAGCGAAAACCCGCCAGAGCGAGCAAGGTGCCTTGAAACAAGGTGGCATTGACCTTCTGGTCATGCCGCCGAAGTTGAAAGGCAGATTGCCGCTCTGGCGGGTTTGCAGCGTCGAGCGGTTACGGCGTTTGGCAAAACGCCGTAACTTAATAAGTTTGGTACCTTGACATTCATTTCTCATGCTCCTAGATTGGTTAGGCACAAAACAATTCCACTACCTAACTAAAGAAAGGAGCGGCACTAATTCATGTGCGATGAACCTCTTAGCCTTTGTTCGCACGAGCCCGGCGGCGACCCGTCACAGCCGGCGGATGTACCCGAAGCGGTTAGCTCGGAAGACAAGCTTGCCAAGCGCATCCTGAGCGGCCTGGGTTTTTGCGGCCATTACATGCATTTTCATGGCGGAGGCGTGTCCGGCAAGGCGCCCATCATCTGCCTGCTGGCCAAGCAGCCCGGCGGCGAGATGTCGCAGCAGGAACTCGGCATGCACTTTGACCTCAAGCCGGGGTCGCTTTCCGAGATCCTGTCCAAGCTCGAGGTCAACGGTCTCATCGAGCGCAGCCGTAACCCCAAGGATCGACGGCAACTCACCATTCGCCTGACCGAAACCGGCCGGGAAAACGCCCGCATCGACCAGGCGGCCCGCATCCGCTTTAGAGAACGGGCCTTTAGTGCCCTCACTCACGACGAGCGCGAGCAGCTCGCCGAAATGCTCGAGAAAATCCGTGTAACCTGGGAGGAACTGGATGATTAAAACCCTCATGGGCAGCATCCGCGACTATATGAAAGTCGCTGTTGCCACGCCATTGCTCGTGCTTGGCGAGGTGCTCTGCGAGATGCTGATTCCATTTATCACCGCCAACCTGATCGACGCCATCAAAGACGGTACCACCGTAGCCGAGATGCTTCCCACCGCAGGCTTTTTGGTGCTCATCGCGCTGACGTCGCTTGCTTTTGGTGCCGCTGCCGGCGTCACCTGCAGCCATGCGAGTTGCGGCTTCGCCAAGAACCTGCGTCACGACCTGTTCTACAAGATCCAGACGTTCAGCTTTGCCAACATCGATGAGTTCTCGAGCTCCTCGCTCGTCACGCGTCTGACCACTGACATCAACAACGTGCAGCAGGCCTTTATGATGATCATCCGTATCGCCGTGCGCGCGCCGCTGGTCTTGATCTTCGCCTTTACCATGGCATTTATCATGGGCGGCAGCGTCGCCATGGTCTACCTGGTCATCATTCCGCTGCTGGGCTTTGGACTGTTCTTTATCATCTTTAAGGTACGCCCCATCTTCTCGCGCGTGTTCCACAAGTACGACGCCCTTAACGAGTCCGTCGAGGAAAACGTCACCGGCATGCGCGTGGTCAAGAGCTACGTGCGCGAAGACTTTGAGAAAGAGAAGTTCGCCACCGCCGCGCGCGACGTCCAGATGGACTTCACCCGCGCCGAGAAGCTGCTCGCCTTTAACAACCCCATGATGAACATCTGCGTCAACGGCGCGTTTGTCGTCATCATCTACCTGGGCTCCAAGCTCATCATCACGAGCCAGGGCACGCTGTTCGACGTGGGCCAGCTCTCCTCGATCTTTACCTACGGTTTTCAGATCCTCATGAGCCTGATGCAGCTGTCGATGATCTTTGTCATGGTGACCATGGCCGACGAATCGGCGCACCGCATTACCGAGGTGCTGGCCGCCGAGCCCACGATCGCCGATCCCGCCGAGCCCGTGCTCGAGGTTGCCGACGGCTCCATCGACTTTGACCACGTGAGCTTTAAGTATTCCGCGCATGCGAAGCGCCAGGCGCTCGACGATATCGACCTGCACATTAAGAGCGGCGAGACCATCGGCATCATCGGCGGCACCGGCTCGGCCAAGTCCACGCTCGTAAACCTCATCGCCCGCCTGTACGACGCCACCGAAGGCACCGTGCGCGTGGGCGGCATGGACGTGCGCGACTACGACCTGGACGCACTGCGTCACCAAGTGGCCATGGTGCTACAGAAAAACGTGCTGTTTAGCGGCACCATCGCCGAGAACCTGCGCTGGGGCGACCCGAACGCCACCGACGAGGAAGTCCGCGAGGCGGCACATCTGGCCTGCGCCGATGAGTTTGTCGACGGCTTCCCCAAGGGTTACGACACCTGGATCGAGCAGGGCGGCTCCAATGTTTCCGGCGGTCAGAAGCAGCGCCTGTGCATTGCGCGTGCCCTGCTGCGTCGCCCCAAGATCTTGATCCTGGACGACTCCACTAGCGCCGTCGACACCAAGACCGACGCCAAGATTCGCGCAGGGTTGGCAAGCTATCTGCCCAACACGACCAAGCTCATCATCGCCCAGCGCATTAGCTCCGTACAGGATGCAGACCGCATCATCGTCATGGAGGGCGGCCGCATCGCGCAGATCGGCAACCATGACGAGCTGCTTAAGACGAGCGAGATCTACCGCGAGACCTTTACCTCGCAAAACAAGATGTCTGCCGAGGGCGAAGGGGCCGTCGAGGCCGACACCGAGGCATCCGCAACGCAGGCTCAGACCCAGGAAGGAGGCGAGGCACATGAGTAAGGCAACGACCGCCGAGCGCGCGCTCAACCGCAAGGTCGGCACCATGTCGCGCCTCATCAAGACGCTCTTTGGCTTCTACCCCGTGCTTTTGCCCCTCGTCGTCGTCGGCGTGGTGCTCTGCGCCATCATCAACTCCATCGGCGCGACCTTCCTTCAGAGCGCCCTGCAGATTATTAGCGAATCGTGGCAGTCGGGCGATTGGACGACCGCACAGCCCAAGATCGCACAGCTCGTGACCACCCTCGCCTGCATCTACGGCATCGGCATCCTGTCTTCGCTCTTCTGGAACCGCGCCATGGCCATCGTCACGCAGGGCTCGCTCGAGAAGCTGCGCGAGAAGATGTTCAACCGTATGCAGGACCTGCCGATTCGCTACTTCGACACGCACCAGCGCGGCGACATCATGAGCCACTACACCAACGACATCGACACGCTGCGCCAGATGATCAGCCAGTCGCTGCCCAACCTGCTCATGACGACCATCGTCATCGTCACGGTATTCTTTATCATGCTGTACTACAGCGTGTGGATGTGCCTGGTCATTGTGGCCGGCGTCGTCTTTATGACCTTTATGACCAAGCTGCTCGGCTCCAACTCCGCGCGTTTCTTTATTGCGCAGCAGTCCGAGCTCGGCGTGGTCGAGGGCCATATCGAGGAAGTCATGAACGGCCAGAAGGTCGTCAAGGCATTCTGCCACGAGTCTGCCGCCGAGGCCGATTTTGACGAGCGCAACGAAAAGCTCTTCGAGGTCTCGCAGATGGCCAACATGTACGCCAACATCCTCATGCCCATCCTTATGAACCTGGGCAACCTGCTCTACGTGCTGGTCGCACTGGCAGGCGGCATTTTCCTGGCGCTGGGCGTGCCCAACCTGAGCATCTCGGGCATGGCGCTGTCCATCGCCGTCGTCGTGCCGTTCCTCAACATGACCAAGCAGTTCTGCGGACAGATCGGCCAGATCTCGCAGCAGATCAATGCCGTGGTCATGGGCCTCGCCGGCGCCGACCGTATCTTTGAGCTCATCGACGAGAAGCCCGAGGCCGACGAAGGCTACGTGACGCTCGTCAACGCGCAGGTGAACCCCGATACCTGGCAGCTCGAGGAGGCCGACCACCACACCGGCATGTGGGCATGGAAACATCCGCACCGTGCAACCGGCGAGATCGAGTACGTACCGCTGCGCGGCGACCTGGTCATGGACAACGTCGACTTTGGCTACACGCCCGACCACGAGGTGCTGCACGGCGTGTCCGTGTTTGCTAAGCCGGGTCAGAAGGTCGCGTTTGTCGGTGCCACCGGTGCCGGCAAGACGACCATCACCAACCTCATCAACCGTTTCTATGACATCGCCGATGGCAAGATCCGCTACGACGGCATCAACGTCAACAAGATCCGCAAGGCCGATCTGCGCCGCTCGCTGGGCGTGGTGCTGCAGGACGTGAACCTGTTCACCGGCACCGTGATGGATAACATCCGCTACGGTAACCTGGACGCCACCGACGAGGAGTGCATCGCGGCGGCCAAGCTCGCGGGCGCGGACGACTTTATCACCCGCCTGCCCGACGGCTACGACACGATGCTCACCGGCAACGGCGCGCAGCTGTCGCAGGGCCAGCGCCAGCTGATTTCGATCGCACGCGCCGCCGTCGCCGATCCGCCGGCGATGATTCTGGACGAGGCCACGAGCTCCATCGACACCCGCACCGAGGCCATCGTGCAAGCGGGCATGGACAAGCTCATGGAGGGCCGCACGACGTTTGTCATCGCGCACCGCCTGTCCACCGTGCGCAACTCCGACGCGATCATCTGTCTGGACCACGGCCGCATCATCGAGCGCGGTAACCACGACGAGCTGATCGCCAAGCGCGGGTATTACTACCAGCTCTACACCGGAGCGTTTGAGCTGGAGTAGTTCGGCCCGCCGAGACGGCCGATTTGCCGCTCATTCGTCGGGCATGACCCTAAGGTCAATGCCCTCCTCTTTCGGGGCAAATCGACTCATCTCAGCGACCCAAACACAATGCGCCGCAACGAATAAAGCCTCCGCAGCCACACGGGCTGCGGAGGCTTTTCTATGCCCTCTGTTACAGGCTTACCGCTCCTCGCGTTGCGGCCCAGCTGCCTCGGCTGTCTTTACGCGGTTCTTGTCGATGTACATGTTTTTGTCGGCTTGGGAAAAGAGCTCGCGCATCGTGGGCGGTTCATCATAATCACTAGAAAGCGCATAGCCCACCGCGTAGCTGATAGGCATGTCGGGGTGAGCCTCGGAATACTCGCTCACGTTCGCACGAATCCGAGCGAGACAGGATTCCACGGCAGCTCGATCGGCATCCCACAGCACCGCGATAAACTCATCGCCGCCGTCGCGGCCCACAAAGCAGGTCTCGGACGCCACGCACCCCAGCTGCTGGGCAAAAGAACGGATGTACTCGTCACCCTTCTCGTGGCCAAAGCTGTTATTGACCGTATGCAGATTGTTAAGATCGAAAACACACAGCGCAACAGGCGCTTCGGCGGAAACGGGATGCCCCTGCCCCAAGATTTCCTCGCACTTGTTCTTGTTGGGCAGTCCCGTGGCTTCATCGAGATAGACTTTGTTCTGCAGCTCGCGATTGAGCGCGGCAGTGCGCACCGCGCGAGCAAGTTCGACCGCAAAGGTCGCCACCAGGCCCACGATGTCGATAATCACCAAACCCTCAAGGCGATTGAGCGCCGTGGCCTTCTCCTGGGAGTAGTCCTCCGCAAGCCTCGTGGCATCGTCACAAATGCCAAAGAACTCCTCGCTCATGGCGATGATGTCGGTGTTCTCGTAGCCGACTTCGCGCACACGGGCAATCTCGGTGCGAAGCTTGTCAAAATAGCTCGCGAGCTCGGTCATCTTTGCCTGATACTCATCGTCATCGAGACGGACGAGATTGAGGTCGTCGCTTCCGTAGCGCAAACCACTAATGTATGAATCAACGGCCTTGAGCAGGTCGTCTTGTGGCTGGCCTGCATCCTCGAGCTTAACGATTCGCTGCGTGGTGCCGCGCACCAGACCGGCGTAGTTGACCACGCGCGCCGTGCCCTGGATGTCGGAGACGAGCAACATGACATTGATGAAGAAAAAGATAAGAACTGCCGTGAGCGCCATCATCAGAAGGCGCACCGCCTGGCTGGCCTTCTTGGCGACAGAAGCATTCACAAGCTCACTCCTCCAAACGGTAAAAGCTCAGATAGCGCGCAGTGTGCCGAAATTCACGCGCGGACAACTCTACCATGATGGACCGAGAGCCTCAAACTTGATGCAGCCTATGGGGCGCAGCTTAATCGGAATATTCAATGAGCTACAAGACCTCTGCTATAAGTGCTCGGCGCCCGTTTGTTTTATCACTGCAGGTAGAAAGAGCGATGATGCGCGAATCAGGGCCAACGTCATCCATGTCCGCATGCACCGCCGTCTGCGAGATATGCGTGAGCAGCGTCTGCATCGAGGCCTGGTCCAGGTTTCCCGGCCCAAAGATAATGTCATCACTCGCAGCAAACGAACACACGGCAACGATGCGCAGCCGGAACGCCCCATCCTTTGTGTAGAGCGTGCCCGTGCGGTGCAGGTCAAAGAAGCCCCTGTCTAGAAACCGATCGACATCGCCAAACATCGCACCGTTATCCATGTGGTGCGCATAGAGCAGATTGTAGGGATCGGTCATCGCGCGGCTGTTGCGCGTATCCAAAAACACCGCTCCCGAAACCGCGGACTCCCCCAACACGTTTTTGTTGAGGTATTCCTGGTTATCTTTTCCCTGAACGAAGGGATAATCGATGTTGGTGCCATCGATGGTGACCCATCCGACAACGTCGGGATTTTTGGCCATCAGATCCTGCAGGCGTGCGCAATCGTTGGTCCCGGTGGGTTTGTAGTGCAGCAGCTCATCGCTGATGAACCCGCCGTTCATAACGTTGTTTGTATCCCACAGCGAATAGCCCCCGTACAGCAGCATGAGCAGCACGAGAAAGCCGGCAAACCACGTAAGCACGCGGTCGCCGGCTCTCGCCAGCCGAGCTATGCGTTTAAGCTCCATCGGCTGTAATCCTCGCTGTTTTAACGACGATTACGACGAGGACGGAAGAAGACCACGCCCATCACGGCAGCAAACGCGACGATTGCCGCATAGGGAACGACCGTCCGAATAACATCGGTCGGAACGGTAACATCCTTGGTGTTGGTAAAGATCACCGTGGTGTCGTAAGCACCGATAGCTTCCTCGACAATAGAGCTACCTTCTGTCGAATTGGTGCCATCACCAATCTTGTACGACGTCTTATAACCGTCGCCATGATAATCCGCCTCAGTTACGGCGAATTTATCCTCCGATGAGAGACCGTAAACGATGACGGATTCCCCATGCTTAAGGCTTACGGTAACCGCAGTTCCCGACGTAGCTGGAGTTTGGCTCATGGTGGTGGCACCGTTTTTCACAGTGGCGTACTCATAGCTCTCCCCGTCAGCGCCTTTAATCGTGAAGGTAAAATTAAAGTCCTTATTCTTGTCACCTTGGTTGCCCTTGACGACCTTTGTGATGGTCAGCTTATGGGTGACATATTTGTTCAAAAAACCTGCGGTCTTCTCGCCCGAGCCTGCTTCTGTTCTAAGAATACAGCCCTTAACAACATAGCCCGAACCGCCATTCTCTTCGTTTTCTACGTAAACATCCAGGAAGAGCTCCTTGTATGTAACGTTGAGACCGTCCAGCCCTGACGGCGTCTGCGTAATTTTATATCGATAGATACCCGGAGCCTTGAACAGAGAGGTTTTAATTTCGGCACTCAGTTTGGCGGTTATTGTCTTAGTTTTCTCACCGGTATTCTCTGTGCTTGTAAGGCCTTTGTTGGAAAAATTAACGGAAGTCGGCGAAAGCGTGACGGCGTCTGTCACTCCAGCATAAACGGGCATACCGCTCGTGCTCGTAAACTCACTCTCCTCATCCGCCGGCGCAATCGAATAGTTAAACGTCGCATTAGGCACCACGGCATTCTCATTCATGGTAAGCGTCGAGGTGATCGTAACCTTGTTGTCTTTTACCGGCAGATGCGGTTGAGCGGCACTGTCCTCCGCCCACGCGGGCGCGACAACTCCCACCAAAGCCAGCAGCATCGTGGCAGCCACAACTGCAAATGCTGTCAGTCGTCTCTTTCCAGTTTTCATGTTGTATCCTTCCTCTCGGGCATATGCCCTTAATAAAACCAATCTCCGTGCCTACAGGTTCGACCTGCGCAGCACGCTGATCACGTTGCCCTTGATCTGCGAGCGGGCAATCGGCCCGTACAGGCGGCTGTCGTGGCCGCCCTCACGCAAATCTGCCAGTACAAAGAACTCATCCGTTCCCAGGCGCACGGGATAGTCCACAGCAGACTCATAGCGCGGCGTCGGCGTGGTGATGTCGCTTTCCACAACAACAGCCCCGTTAACCATGAGCTCGCCTTCCTCGGTAATCGTGACCTCATCACCGGGACGGGCAACCACGCGGCCTAGGCGCTCTGCGCCATCCGCGGTGTATACCACCACGTCACCCTCGTTGAAGCTCTGGCTGAACCTCCAGTAGAGCATGGCGTCACCCGAACAGATACGCGGGGCCATCTCGCCAGTCGTGACTGCACCCACGCCCAAGACCACGCCAAAGAGCAGCCAGAGCGTCACGACAAAAAATGCCAAGCGCGCCAGAAAACCCACGATATCGCGCCGGTCGTCCGCTTCTCCCAGATCTGGCGCCGCATGGGCGCCCAACCTCACGTTCGACGCGGCCGAATACCGCGAGCCCCGGGGTCTTCCCTGCGGGGCCGCTCGTGCGGCTGGCCCATCACCAGCATTGCTGGCGCCATGTCTTCTCATAGGCGCCCGCCCCTCTTGGAGCCGCGGCGTAAACGCAGCGCAACCATGCCCGTAGCCAACAGCACGCCGGCGGCCAAAATCGCCAGGGCATAGATGGGGTTGCGCGTAATACCCGTAGGCACCGCGACCTGTCGGGAATTGGTGGCCTTAGCTTCAACGGCAACGGTCACACGCGGACCGTTGAGCGTGCCGCTCGCACCCGTAAGCTCGGCGTGGTACCCCAACGACGAATAATCGTCTTCGCTCACGGTATAGACCGCGTTGTAATCCAGCGCCTTAATCGAAACGGTCAGGCCGTCCTTAACGGCAAACGGCACGGTCGCCTTGCCCTGGCCATCGGCCGTAAAGGCCGTCTTGTTTTCCACGGTCTCGGCCCGATCATTCGGTCGCGCCACGAGCGCATGGCTGCCTTGGGCAGACGCATCCGAATACTCGATGGCGTAGGTCTGACCAGCCTTGAGGCCCGTAAAGGTCGCCGTCATCTTAAAGTAGGCACGCTTGTCGCCCATATTGCCCGTAACGCTCTTGGAAACCTTGAGTGTGTAGGTGCGCGGGGTGAATCGTGCGTATACGCATCCCGTATGGCGATCTTTTACGTTGTACGTATAGGTGGGTGAAGACGACAGCAGCTCCGGGGCGTCCGGATTCGATAGGTCGTACCAACCCTCAAAGTGATAGCCCTCCTTGGGAGCGGCCACCGCCTCCACAAACGTGCCGTCATCCACAAAGTAGGCAACGCCCGATTTTTTGTACGCGTCCTCGTCCTTGCCCGAGCCATCCCCGGCATCGATGGAGCCCTTTGCCCCCTTAAGCTTGGAGCTGACCGTGCCGCCCGTCGTTACGTTGCTCCACGTGCCATCGGCATTTTTAAGCTGGGCAACAAAGGCCTGACGATACTTCCATTGCGCCACGAACGTCGCGCCCTGGCTCTCGGGAATGTTTTCGACGGTTACCGCATCGCCCACAGCACCGGTATCCGGATTGACCTTCTTGCCCTTAATGGTAAGAGTGCCGGAATCCGTGGTGCCCTCGGGAGCTGTATGGGTCACCGTGTGTTTGGCATCGAAGCGAACGGCTTTTCCCGAGCCCGCGTACTCCCAGCCCATAAACTTCCAGTCGTCGTTTTGTCCAACGGCAGCATGGGAGGTATAGCTCGCTCCAGCGCCAGAAAGCTGTACGAAATCGCCCGTGGACTCATTGTACGGATCGTAGTGATACGCTTTGCCGCCGTTCACATCGTATTGAACGCCTGCCTTGGAAAACACGAGGTGCACTTTGTAGTGCTTTGTGACCTTGTCGACCTCAAAGCGATAGGTACCATCTTCCAATCTGGTCCAATGTGCGTCGTCGTCTGCGGAATAGAACTCGCCGTTGACAAAAGCACCGATAAAGACTGCCCCGTCATCGCGTTTGGCATCGACCATAAAGTAGGAGTTCTTCTCCTGTTTACCTACGTAGTTTTTGGCATAGGTAAAGTCCGCCGTCTTGGTATTGGCGTTATAAAAATACGTTCCGCTTCCGTTGGGCGTCGTGTATGTCTCGATGCGATAGAACTCCCTAAACGAGATATTGTCGAGGAAGTTGCCGGTCGAATTGCTCCCGTTGGCCGTGTTGTAGGCCACAAAAGCAAAGACGCTCTGGTTTTGGCCATCCGGAATGGTGTAGGTATAGTCGTAGTCAACCTTTTTGCTCTGCTCGAGCGCGTTGGAACCGTAGGAAGCCCACGCGTCGTTTTCGGACGCCATGATCCATACGCACCATTTTTCGGTATGCTCCGCATCGGCCGTCCATGAGAACGCGCTTCCGTTGGGCGCATTGGCAAATCCGCCCACTTTGTCAAACTTGGTTGAATACAGGATGATCTTTTTGCTGCAGCCCGATTGGGAAAAATTGACCACATCCAAGCCGACATAGTTGTCGACGCTCATTTGAATCCATTGAACAATTTGCTGGTACTGATCGAGTGCCTTTTGATTGTCCTTGTACGGCTCGTTTTCTTGTCGCGGACCGATGATAAGGGCCATGGCGTCTCGACCCGAGCGGCCGCGGTGGTCGAGCCCCCACTCGTACTGTTTTCCCGGCTCGGTCGTCACATATTGGTAGAGCGAACTCGCCTCGTGTGCGTTGAGCTCGGCTGCATAGTCACCATCGGAGGGCGTAAACGTAACAGAATGCCCAACTGGGTCGATATAGTAGTCGTTCTTGGCAACGATCTCGATACGATGGTCCGTCTCGGTCGTACGCCAATGGGGCGAGCACAACGTAAACTTGCTGGGCCTCTGGTTCCCTAGATGTATATCCTCTTCAAAGCTGCCGTTAGCAATGTTCGTATTCTCGTTCTTAAGATTCGAGGTCGAGAACGCATAGTTTGTGAGCGTTGTCATGGTCTCGGACGAATTTTCCCAATACACCTTGGCAAAGTCGCTATAGATGTCGCGTGTGCCCTGCTTTTCCACGTGAACGTCGTTGACCAGATTACCAAACCACTCCCGGTATTGTTCGTTCTCCCCCGTAAGATTTGAATCGTAGCAAGTCAGCGCAAGCATCGTTTTGTCGGACGCTGCGGTATAGTCAGCCTGATAGGCAAACTCATCGTCTTCCTCGGGAAGATCTCGATAATAATGCGTGCTGTTGGTGCCAAAGGAGAACCAACCCTGTCCGTTAGAGCTTACGAGCCACACAGAAAGCGCGATGCGACCGTCGCTCTGTTCAAACGAAAAGTGGGATCCATCAGCACTGTTACCAGCAAATCCGCCGTTTGCAGCAAAGGGATCGCTGTAAACGGTGTACTGCTCAACGGTATTTCCCTGGGGCATCTTGACCTGCGCCTTAAGCCAAGCCCGCAGCTGCATAAGCTGGTCTTGGCCTGCGCTGTTAATCGACAGATTCTCCTGTTGAGGACCCATCGTGAGCATCAGCACGTCGTGGTCGGTTGCGGCGCGATGGTTTAGGCCCCACTCGTACGTGGCGCCGCTCTGGGTGGAAAAGGTGGTGTAGGTTGATCCAGGTTCAAAATAAAGATTGGTGCCCTGTGGCCTAAAATTCCACGCAAGCGCAAAGTGATTGCCGTTAGCTTGTTTGGTGTTCGTTTGGGGCTTGAGGAGCTGCGTGGAAAGCTCGAGCTTCATCGTCTCGCCGATTCTCTCATTCGGAGAGGTCGTCGACCAGCCAGTAGCTTGGTTAAACCAGCCAGTAGCTTGGTTAAGAAAGTTTGGGTTTGTTATAAGGTTGCCATCGTCACCGTACGCGCGCGAGGGCAACCCCCCCCCCGGCCATAACGAACACGCATAAGGCCGCTGCCAACATCATAAAGGTGCGGCGCATCGACGCAATATGACCGAAAGGACCCTGCACGGGCGCATCCCCCCCAGCCGCAGCCCGAGCTTTCGCGCAAGCTGCACAAGTAGTTCGTTTAAGCTTTTTGATTCTACACCCAGCCCAGGGCAAAAGCAAAATCATGCGTGACCGATTTGCAGTCATTTTTCGCATCATTTTTCGCATTGTGCTGGTAGTGCGGCGAAAGTAGCTAAAAAAGCCCCGTCCCAAAAAGACTACCCGCGCCAAATGAGCTAGTTGAGGAGTTGGGCCATGGCGTTGACGAATTTTTGTACTTGGAGGGTGGGCTCGAGCGGGTAGTGCAAGAAGACCGGCACCTCGCGGCCACATAGGAACGGCACGCCTACAAAAGCCGGGTGCACGCCCGACCACGCCCCGCAAGTGAGCACCGCGTCGCCCTTTTCCTCCGCCTCGTTAAAGAGCGCAAAGTCAAAACTGTCCACGTCGATCACGTCCACGCCGCCATCGGCCAAAAGATCGATGCGCAGGCTGTCCATGGCGTCGTTGCCGTGGCGCAGTACGCGCAGACGCATACCCTCCAAGTCGGCAACCGTAATGCGATTCTTGCGCGCCAGCGGGCTCGTGCGCGGCAGATCGATATAAAACGGCACGTTGACAATGCGGAGCTTTTGGCATGCGTCGCCCCAGCGTGGGGTAGAAAAACTCGACTGCACCACATCCACCTCGCGCCCCAGACTGCGCATGACGGTCTCGCGCTCATCGTAAAGGTCCCCCACCGGCACAATCTCAAAACGCAAGCGCGGCTCCATGTCGTGCACCTGCGGCCACAGCGCGAGCGTGTGGCGCCCCGGGCACATCATCGATACGCCCAGGCGCACCGCACCGCCATCGCCCGCCGCTCGCCGGGCGCGGCGCAACGCATCCTCGGATTGGCGCATGATCGAGCGCGCGTCGTCCACCAACAGCGCGCCCGCCGGCGTCACCTTGACGCCCGAGTGCGACCGCTCGAACAGCGTGATGCCGAACTCGGCCTCGAAGCCCGAAACCTGCTTGACGAGTGCCGGCGTCGACACGCGCAGCTTTGCCGCGGCACGCGAGAAACTTCCCAGCTCCGCGGCAGCCGAAATAGCGTCAAGTCGTCGATCGTACACGTCAATCTCCCGTTTTCGCACGCGCGGGCGCACAGCACTGCAGGGGGTCGTTTTCGCAGGTCACGCGCTCAATTGAGAACAAACCTCAATGCATAGTATAAACCTATGGTTAATGCTATTCTAACAAATATGCAATTCACCTGCGCAAATGCAAAGCATACGATAACCAGCGAAAACCACGTGGGTCGGTTAATGGGAGCGACCCACCGGGAGGCATAAGAAGGGAAGTTCCTATGAGCAATTGGCTTAAGCTCGAGGGCGATGTTTGCGCTGTGACTGGAGCGCTCGGCGGCATGGGCGTCGAGATTTGCCGCGAGTTCGCCCGCAATGGCGCTAACGTCGTCCTGCTCGACCTGGACGAGGAGAAGGTCAAGGCCACTGCCGCCGACCTCGCTGCCGAGTTTGGCATCCACGCCGAGGGCTACAAGATGAACGCCACCGACGAGGCCGAGGTTCAGGCCGCCGTCGACGCCACCATCGCCGACTTCGGCCGTGTCGACGTCCTCGTCAACACCGCCGGCATCCTGCGCTTCGCCGCCATGGAGGACCTGCCGCTCTCCGACTGGAACGAGGTCATCAACGTCAACCTCACCGGCTACTTCATCACCTCGCAGCGCTTTGGTCGCGAGATGATCAAGGCCGGCCAGGGCCGCCTGGTTCACATCTCCACCGTCGCCAGTCACTCCCCCGAAACGTTCTCGGGCGTGTACAGCTCCACCAAGGCGGGCGTCAACATGATGTCCAAGATGCTGGCTGCCGAGTGGGGTCCCTACGGCGTGCGCTCCAACTGCGTCGAGCCCTGCTTCGTCAAGACCCCCATGTCGGCAAGCTTTTACGCCGATCCCGAGGTCGAGAAGAGCCGCAGCCGCCTCATCGCCACGCGTCGCATCGGCGAGGTCAGCGATATCGCCAACGCCGTCATGTTCCTGGCGTCCACGCGCTCAGACTTTACCACCGGCGACGCCATCAAGGTCGACGGCGGCTTCTCCAACATGATGGGCGACCTCACCGCCAAGCCCGGCGGCCGCCGCGCCTTTGCCGACAACTACCTCAAGAACAAGGGCGTCGAGCTCTGGTCCGATGAGTCCGGCGTCGCAAAGCCGACTGACCAGTAAACCAGCCCGGTAGAAAGGGGAGCGGGGCAAGCACCTCAGCGGCGTTTGCCCCTCCCCTCCCCCGTATCGATTAGAAAGAGTCCAATGGCTTCCACCAACTCCAACAAGGGTCGCGCCGTCGTGCTTTCCGCCGCGTGCGTCACCATGTTCTTTATCAGCTCCATCGCGCTGTATTCCGTTGTGAGCAAGAACCTGCTCGCCGTCTATCCCGAGTGGTCCAGCGCTCTTACCTGGGCTTTCCCGGTCTTCCAGACCATCATGGCCGTGACGGGCATCTTCGCCGGCCGCATCTCCGATAAGATCGGCCCGCGCAACGTCGTGATCGCTGCCGCCGTGTGCTACGGCGTGGGCTGGTTCATGTCCGGCACCGTCACCGAGCCGTGGCAGTTCTACCTGTGGTTCTCGCTCGTCGCCGCCATCGGCAACGGCCTGGGCTACAACCCCGCGCTCACCACGGGCCAAAAGTGGTTCATCGACAAGAAGGGTCTCGCCTCCGGCATCACCCTGGCCGCTTCGACCGCCGGCCCCGCCGTGCTGTCCCCGGTGCTCGCCTCGCTGCTCATCCCGAGCCTGGGCATCTTTGGCGCCCTCAAGGCACTCGGCGTCATCTTCTTTGTGACGATCGCCGCCTCCGCCCTGTTCCTGAAGGCCCCCGAGGCCGGTTGGCTGCCCGAGGGCTTCGAGGCCCCCAAGGGCGGCGCACACGCCGGCACCTTCGGCGACCTCACCCCGGGCGAGATGGTTAAGACCCCGCGCTTCTGGGTCCTCATCGTCACCTTCGCCTTTGCCGCCACCGCGGGCACCCTGCTCGTGGGCAAGGTTGCCTCCATCGCCGCCGTCCAGCTTTTCGCCGACCCCACGAGCGCCGCGGCCGTCGCCCTCGGCGGGGTAGTGGTCTCCGTCAACACCTGCGCCAACCTGGTTGGTCGTCTGTCCTTTGGCCAGATCATCGACAAGCTCGGCGCCTATAAGTCGCTGCTCATCAGCCTTGTCGTCACCATCGTCGCACTCGTCATCATGTCGATGAGCTTTACGCAGAGTATGTTCTTTGTGGCGCTCGCCCTGCTCGGCTTTAGCTTTGGCGCCCTGCTCGTCATCTACCCGCCGCTCACCGGTGGCGCCTTTGGCACCAGCAACATCGGCGTCAACTACGGCATCATGTTTTTGGGCTACGCCGCTTCCACCTGGATCAGCCAGCCCATCACCGCCGTGTTGTATCACGCCGAGGCCGGCAGCGCCGCCTACCAGCAGTCCTTCTACGGCGCCATTGTGATCGCCGCCATCGCCGTCGTGCTCACCGTCTACATGATGGTCTCCGACAGCAAGAAAAAGTCCGCCTAGTTTTACCGATGCGACAAAGGGACAGCCCCTTTGTCGCATTCCACCGGCCACCAGTATTAAGGAGTCGAAATGTCTGAGCTCAACCCCGTCCGCATTGCCGTTATCGGCGCCGGCGCCATGGGCCGCAACCACATCCGCTTTGTCACCGAGGAGCCCGAGGCCGAGCTCGTCGCCATCGCCGACGCCTTTGAGGGCGCCCGCGCCACGGCCGAGGCCGCCGGCGTGCCGTTTTACACCGATCCCGCCCAGATGATGGACGAGGTCAAGCCCGAGGCCGTCATTATCGCCACCCCCAACGACCTGCACCTGGGCGTTGCCCGCGAGGCCGTGAAGCGCAACATCGTGCCGCTGGTCGAAAAGCCGATCTCCAACGATCTTGAGGATGCCCAGGCCTTCGCCGCCGAGGCCGAGACCGCCGGCGTGCCCGTGCTCGTGGGCCAGCACCGTCGCCACAATCCCTTCGTCAACAAAGCCAAGGAGATCATCGAGTCCGGCGAGCTGGGCAAGCTCACCGTGTCGAGCTTCCACTACATGATCTATAAGAACGACGAGTACTTCGACGTCGAGTGGCGCCGCAAGAAGGGTGCCGGCCCGATCCTGGTCAACCTGGTGCACGACGTCGACCTGCTCCGTTACCTGCTGGGCGAGCCCGTTGCCGTCCAGGGCATGCAGTCCAGCGCCGCCCGCGGTTTTGAGACCGAGGACTCCGCCGTGGTCAACGTCCGTTTTGCCGGTGGCGCGCTTGCGAGCATGACCATCTCCGACGCCACCGCCAGCCCCTGGAACTGGGAGGCCACCGCTCGCGAGGATCCGCAGTACCGCCCCTTCGACGCCGACGCCTACTTTATCGGCGGCACTAAGGGCGCCCTTTCGCTGCCCCGCCTGCACCAGTTCTCCTACGACGGTGCCTCCAACTGGCACAAGCCGCTGCAGATGGAGATCCCGGCCGTGGACCCGGCGCTGCCGCACAAGATGCAGCTCAAGCACTTTGTGAAGGTCGTTCGCCGCGAGGTCGAGCCCGTCGTAACCCCTGCCGACAACGTTAAGACGCTCACGCTTCTCAACGCCATCAAGGAGGCCGCCGAGACCGGCCAGCTCGTCGAGCTGTAATGCCTTAGGGCGTGCCGCGGCAGAAACCCCATGCCGAGTCCCTCGGTCCGCCACCAATAAGCCCCTCTTCTTTGCCCCGCGAGCAGCCTCCTGTCCGCGGGGCTTTTGTGCAGTGGCATGTGACAAAGGGACAGTCCCTTTGTCACATCGCGGGTGGTATCCTTGGTAGCCCTGTGCCGCAAACGCACCTTAAACGCAAGGAGTCTCATGGATCTTATCGCCCAGCTCGCCCGCGAGCTCAACCTTAAGGCCGCCAACGTCGAGGCTGCCGTCAAGCTCATCGACGAGGGCAACACCATCCCCTTTATCTCGCGCTACCGCAAGGAAGCAACGGGCGGCATGGACGACGTCGCCCTGCGCGCGCTCGACGAGCGCCTGTCCTACCTGCGCAATCTTGAGCAGCGTAAAGAGGACGTCATTCTGCTCATCGACGCCCAGGGCAAGCTCACGCCCGAGCTCGAGCAACAGATTCGCGAGGCCACGCAGCTCCAGCGTGTCGAGGACCTCTACAAGCCCTACCGCAAAAAGCGCATGACCCGCGCGCAGAAGGCCCGCGAGGCCGGCCTGGAGCCGCTCGCCAACATGATCATCATGCAGGCCTCGGCCAAGGGCAGCGCACTCGACGCCGCCGCGGACTACGTCAACGAGGAGGCCGGCTTTGACACGCCCGAAAAGGCGCTTGCCGGCGCTGCCGACATCGTGGCCGAGACGGTGGCCGAAGACCCCGAGAACGTCGCCGACCTGCGCGCCTTTACGCAAAACACCGCCGACATCGCCGTCGAGGCCACCGACCCCACCGAGAAGACCCCCTACGAGCCCTACTACAACTTTGACGAGCCGCTGCGCCGCATCCCTAACCACCGCGTGCTGGCTATCGACCGCGGTGAGCGCGAGGGCAAGCTCCGCGTGCGCGTGAACGTCGACGGCACTGCCGCCACGGCGCGCCTCGGCAGCCGTTGGCCCCGGCGCCAGGGCGTGTTTGCTCCCATCTTCGATGCCGCCATCGCCGACGGTTACAAGCGCCTCATGGCCCCCTCGCTGGAGCGCGAAGCCCGTGCCAAGCTCACCGTCCGCGCCCAGACCGAGGCCATTAACGTCTTTGCCAAGAATCTTGAGGGCCTGCTCTCGGCGCGCCCCGTGCGCGGCGCCCGCGTGCTCGCGCTCGATCCGGGCTACCGCACCGGCTGCAAGGTCGCCGTCATGGACGAGACCGGCAAGCTGCTCGACCACGGCGTGGTCTACCCCACCAAGCCGCGCCACGACGTCGCCGGCACCAAGCGCGAGCTCGCTCGCCTCGTCAAAAAGGACGGCGTCAACACCATCGTCATCGGCAACGGCACCGCCAGCCGCGAGACCGAAGAAGTCGTCTCGGAGTTCATTGCCGAGCAGGCGCCCAGCCTTCGCTACACCATCGTCAACGAGGCCGGCGCGTCGGTGTACTCCGCTTCCGAGCTCGCGAGCCAGGAGTATCCCGACCTGGACGTCACCGTGCGCGGCGCCATGAGCTTGGGCCGCCGCCTGCAGGACCCGCTGGCAGAGCTCGTTAAGATTCCGCCCCAGTCCATCGGCGTGGGCCAATACCAGCACGACCTTGACCAGGCCGAGCTTTCGCGCACCCTGGGCCACGTGGTGGAGGACGTCGTCAACCGCGTGGGCGTCGACGTGAACACCGCGAGCGCGAGCCTGCTGGGATACGTTTCGGGCATTACGCCGAGCGTAGCCAAGAACATCGTGGCCTACCGCGAGGAAAACGGCGCCTTTACCGATCGCCGCCAGCTTAAGAAGGTCCCCAAACTGGGGCCCAAGGCATACCTCAACGCCGCGGGCTTCCTGCGCATCAGCGGCGGTAAGAACCCGCTCGACGCGACGAGCGTCCACCCCGAGAGCTACGAGGTGGCCACGGCCGTCCTGGAGCGCGCCGGCGTTGCCGCCAGCGAACTCAGCCGTGGCGGCGTACCCGATATCGAGCGCCGCCTGGGCAGCATCTCGGCGCTGGCAAGCGACCTGGACTGCGGCACCCTCACGCTCATCGACATCGTTAACGAACTCAAAAAGCCCGGCCGCGACCCGCGCGACGACGCGCCCGAGGTAGTCTTTAGCCGCTCGGCGCTTTCCATCGACGACCTGGAGCCCGGCATGGAACTCAAGGGCACGGTGCGCAACGTTGTGGACTTTGGCGCCTTCGTCGACGTGGGCGTGCACCAGGACGGCCTCGTGCACATCTCCAAGCTGGCTAACCGCTTCGTCAAGCACCCGAGCGACGTGGTACGCGTCGGCGACACGGTCAAGGTGTGGGTAGAGAAAGTCGACCGCGACCGCAAAAAGATCTCCCTCACCATGGTGCAAGGGAAGTAAACCGCCTAAAGCAAGGGTCCCCCCGGTAGCGCGCAGAGATGTGGTGTAAGAGGCGGGGCATGCCCCGCCCCCTCCCTTTCTTGAAAGGGAGGGGACACCGCCTAGAATTCGTCGTTG
>NZ_JADMRH010000012.1:26049-61100 GCF_015560135.1 Collinsella aerofaciens | reverse complement strand
CCCGGAGGAGTTCCGGAATCAGGCCCTTGCGGCCTAGTCGCTATTTAGGGCGTCCAAGATTTGGGGCGCAGTTCACATGCGGAGGTCGGGCTTTTTGCATAAACGCCGGCGTATTGACGAATTTGGGGCTGCTGGAAATACGAAACTATGCCGGTTTACTACGATGAATTGAGAAATGCCAACCACGCCGGCTTTTCGCTAAAAAGTGCAAGGCATCTACCTGCGGTTTTAGTTCAACAAGTTTCGGAGTGGTCGCGGTTGAGCGATTCATCGTAGTAAACCGCCATAGTTTTGGCGGAGGCAGTCAGATTTGTGGGCGGTAAACCAAAGAGTGTCCCTTTTGAATAGTCGTTTAAGAACGTCCCCAATGACTAAGTTGCAGGTGACGGCGGTTGTGTTACACTAACGCTGCGTATATGACGCAAATATCTCGATACAGATCAATGATGTCCGTCGGTATTTGACGGAGCTAGACTGTTTAGCCGCCCTGAAGGTTTATGCAGGGAGCATGTGATCACAGGGCTTGAAAAGAAAGTTGAGCAAACACTGTGTCTGATCAACAGCAAGAAAACGAAATAACGACGACGCAGGCCGCTCCCGCTGCACCGGTTGCGTCGGACCAGGTCGCGGCGCCCGCGCAAGCCTCGGCTCCTGAGACGCCTACGCCTGCAACGGCTGAGAAGGCCGTGCCTGCAACTGGTGAGGAGGCTGTTCCGGCAAAGCCCAAGCGCACGCGCCGCGCGGCCAAGCCTGTCGCTGACGGCGAGGAGGTCACCAAACCCAAGCGCCGTACCACGCGCACGACGCGCGCCAAGCGCACCGTTGCAGCTGACTCCTCGGCGCCGATTTCCGATGAGGTCGCGCAGGCACGTGCGTTGGCGCAGATTAGCGAGGCTCAGGTGGTGCGCGCCCGCCGTCGTGCTGCCGAGCGTGAGGCCGCGGCTCTGACTGAGCTCGCAGCTCCGTCTTTACCCGAGACGTCTGCCGCCGACCAGCCGACCGAGAAGCCGGCACCGCGCACGCGCCGTCGCACGGCTGCTAAGGCCGAGCAGGTTGCTGAACAGGTAACCCCCGAGCTCACTGAGGCTTCGGTCCGTTCCGCAGCGGGGGAGGACGCATCGCCTGCTGAGCCCGCTGCGCCTGTCGAGGCCAGCGAAGTTCCCGTTGTCGATCCGGCTTTGCGCCCGCACCGTCGCGGTCGCAAGCCCAAGGCCTTCGTCGAGGCCGAGAAGGCCGCAGCCGCAGCCGCCGCCGCTCGGGATGCTGCGGCGACCGCCGAGTCTGCAACCGCTGCCGACGCGCCCGTCCAGGATGCTACGACTTCCGAGGCCGCTCCCGCCGATGCCGAGCCCGCCGACGTCCGTCCCGGTCGCAGCCGTCGTACTGCTGCTAAGCGCACGTCCAAGGCCAAGGCTGCCAAGAAGGGCGCGTCCGAGGATTCCGCCGAGACGACCGCCGATGCATCGATTGATGCCGCTGAGTCCCAGGACGTCGAACAGCCTGCGCCCGAGAAGCCCAAGCGCGGTCGTAAGAAGTCCGCTAAGTCCAAGGCGTCCGAGCGGCAGGCTGATGTCGAAGCGCAGATCGATTCCGGCGCCGAGGCCAATGACGCCGCTGCGGCCAATGCCGACGCCGCCGCAACCGATGGCGCCGCGCCCGCCGAGGCCGAAGACGGCGTTCGCCCCAACCGTCGCCAGCACAAGCGCAATGACGACCGCAGCGACCGCAAGGACGAGCGCAACAACGACCGTCGTAACCGCCAGCGCGATCGCAAACAGCGCAACAAGGAGCGCAACGCCGCCCCCACCGAGCCCACGCTTTCGCGCGAGGAGCTCGCGGCCATGAAGGTCGCCGAGCTGCGCGAGAAGGCCAAGGAGTTCGAGATTGAGACGACCGGCAAGAAGAAGGCCGAACTCGTCGAAGAGATCTACACCGCCGCCGCGAAGGCCGAGGGCTTCCGCGACATCAAGGGCATCCTGCAGATTCGCCCGGATAGCTCCGGCATCATCCATGCTCACGGCTACATGAAGTCCAACGACGACGCCTTCGTGCCCGCCTACCTCATCCGCTCCGCGCGCCTGCGCACGGGCGACGTCATCGAGGGCTCGCTTCGTCCTTCGCGCGGCGGCGACAAGCGCGCCGGCCTCGCCAAGATCACGACCGTCAACGGTCTGGACCCCGAGCAGATTCGCAATCGCCCCAAGTTTGGTGACCTCACCCCGGTCTATCCCAACGAGCCGCTGCGCATGGAGCACGGCAAGGACTCCATTACCGGTCGCGCCATCGACATCGTGTCGCCGATCGGCAAGGGTCAGCGTGGCCTGATCGTGTCCCCGCCTAAGGCCGGCAAGACCACGATCCTCAAGAAGATCTGCCAGTCTATCTCGATTAACAACCCCGAGGTGCACCTCATCTGCCTGCTCGTCGACGAGCGCCCCGAAGAGGTCACCGATATGCAGCGTTCCATCAAGGGCGAGGTTGTGGCGTCGACCTTCGATATGCCCGCCGACAACCACACTCGTGTGGCAGAGCTCGTCATCGAGCGCGCCAAGCGCATCGTGGAGCTGGGTGGCGACGTCGTGGTGGTGCTCGACTCCATCACGCGTCTTGCCCGCGCCTACAACTTGGCGGCGCCCGCCTCGGGCCGCATCCTTTCGGGCGGCGTCGATTCGGCGGCCCTGTATCCGCCCAAGCGCTTCCTGGGCGCAGCCCGTAATATCGAGAACGGTGGCTCGCTCACCATCCTGGCCTCTGCCCTCATCGACACCGGTTCCAAGATGGACGAAGTCATCTTTGAGGAGTTCAAGGGCACCGGCAACATGGAGCTTAAGCTCGACCGCGATCTTGCCGACCGTCGTATCTTCCCGGCCATTGACCCCGTTGCCTCCGGTACGCGCAACGAGGATCTGCTGGTCGACGAGCAGATGCGCCCGTTTGTCTTTGGTCTGCGTCGCATTCTTGCCGGCATGAACAACACCGAGCGCGCAGCCGCATCGTTTATCAAGGGTCTTAAGGGCACCAACACCAACCAGGAGTTCCTGGTGCGTTCGGCCAAAAAGCACAGCGACTACGAGCAGACGTTCTAGGTTGTCATCTACACGCAGCGATAGTCATCAATGCAATAAAGGGTCGGGGCTTTGAGCCTCGGCCCTTTTCTATATAGCCGCTCCGCGCTTTTTTGACCATAAGACTGGCAAGCAGCAGGTTTCCCGTTTCAATCCGACATCGTCGCTTGCAATAGACTGGGCGGTTTCGCATAATAGCTTTTAAGCTTCGCGACGGAAAACGCAGATGAAACGAACCATATACCGTTGCTTTGGGGCATAGCCCCGCTTCATCTTCTCTCGCGCAGCCAACTGAATGATGCGATTTGGGTGCTGGAAGATGGGGAGAGCTCATGGCTTCTTCTGATGCAACACAACGAGCAGTCCTTGCCGGACTTTCGTGCGGGATCGGCCTTGCCGCTCCCGTGGTTATGTATGCCGCGACGCTGCCGTTTTCGTCGGTGAATGAGACGGTCGTGGCGGGTGCGGTTCCCTTCGCCGTGGGCGCGGTGGCGGGCGTGGGTATCTATGCCGCTTCGCTGGGTATCTCCGAGTACCGTGCGCAGCGTGAAGAGCGTCTGTTCCAGCCCGATGCCATGGGCGGTGCCGCCAATCTCAATCAGCATCAAAGCGAGTTCAAGACCGCCTCGATTCCAGCCCAGCAGCAGGATGCGACTCCTTACACTGCGGCTTCTGCTTCTCAGACTCAGTCGGAGCAGTCTACCTCGGCATTCCTTTCCGGCCTGACCGGTGCGTTCCAGCGCCGTCATGCCGATGATGGTGTTCCTACCATCGCTCGAGCCGCAGATGCTATGGACGAGGCCAAGGCTTGGTCCATGATCGACAGTATGCTCGACGACGATTCGCCGGTGAGCTGCGACCCTGCACGCTCGCGCGACGTCTATCAAGTCGCCATCGACGAGCTCACCAACGGCGGGCAGACCGGCTCCCTCAATCGCGACGACATCGCCGCCGCGGCGCGTGCCGTGTCGGGCTCCCAGGCCGCCCCTGCGGGCAGCACGGCGGCTTTCGTGGCACTCGTTGCCAACGCGGCAGCCAATAACGCCTACAACGCTACCTCGGCGGACGCGAACGCTTCTGCCGACAATTCGTACGTTGATGAAGCCATGACTGCGGACGAGGAGGCCGTTGCCGCCCGCCGTGCCGCCGAAAGCTCGCTTTGGGGCGCTCCTGCCCAGCAGCAGGCGGCTGAGGCTGCGCCGTACAATGCAAACCTCGCCAGCATGCCTATCATCTCCGGTGCCGTGGACATCGATCTCGATGACCTCGATGAGCCTGCAGCCATCACCGCATCGATTGATGCCCAAGATCGCATCGACACCGGCGACCTTCCGGACGCCTCGCTCGAGGTTGATGTTCCCATGGCCGATTACTCGGGCCACGAGGACATGTGGGCCGCCGCCACCGCGATTCTGGATGAGATTGACGAGCCTGCTCCTGTTGCAGCCCCCGCTCCCGTCGCTGCCCCTCAGCCTGCTGCCCCCGCCTATGTCGGCCGTCACAGTGCTGTGTTCCCCGAGGATACTGCCCGTATCTCGCGCGAGAGCATCGAGCGGGCCGAGGCTATTGCCGCCGGCATTATGGAAAACCGTCGTCACGAGCGCGTCAATCAGATCCTCGAGGAAGAGATCGAGCGCCTGCAGTCCTCAACTGCCAAGCGTACGGGCCGTGCCTATCTGAGCGTTATCGAGGGCGGTACCGCCAGCTTCGCGCCGCTCCGCGCGGAGGCATAACTTCTGCATGGTTAAGATCAATCGAAAATGGGCGGTTGTAACCTGCCTGATGGCGCTCTTGATCTGGGGCAATTCGCTGGTTCCCGGCTCGGGGTCGGGCTCGCTGAGCCTAACGGTCATGGAAGCTATCCGCGGTTTCCTGCACGGCGTGGGACTTCCATATGAATGGGTGACCAACTTTGTTGTTCGCAAGTGCGCGCATTTTACCGAGTATATGGTGCTCGGCATCCTGGCAACGCATGCCTTTGATTTTGAGGGCCGGCGCACCTTTGACGTGCTGCTGCCCACGGCGGTGTTCCTGCTGCTGATTCCTTCGATCGACGAGACGATTCAGCTCTTTGTGCCGGGACGCGCTGGCATGATCACCGATGTGATGATCGACTGCTGTGGAGCGGCAACGGGCGTTGTGCTCCGATATCTCTTACGGTGGCTGATGTGCGCCAAAAAAGCCGCCTAGGACGTATTGTTTGGTCCTAGGCGGCCTTTTTTATTTGAGGGCTTATATGGGGCGTGGTGGCGTCGTTCCGTAGGTCGGATTTGCCGAGCGCGCCACGCCCTGTGGGTGCGTCTGCTACTGAAGCGCCTGTGCGCCCAGGGCCAGGCAGCCCATGATGCCCTGCTTGCCCTCGAGGCTGTTGTTGACAATATAGGAATCGATGTCGTTGACCTCGGGCGTGACGATATAGCCGTTGAGCATCTCGGCGCACTTTTTGCGTGCGAGCGGCACAATGGGGGTGTGGTCGGCCACGCCGCCGCCGATGATGATCTTTTGCGGTGCGTAGCACAGCGTGTAGGTCATGAGCGCCTGTGCCAGATAGCCGGCGAGCAGGTCCATGGCCTCTGGGTCATCGGCCATGTCTCCGGCGCTCTTGCCATCCCAGCGCTTTTTAACGCCGGGGCCGGCGATGAGGCCCTCGAGGCAGTTGTCGTGGAAGGGGCAGGCGCTGTGCTCGCCAATGGTGTCGCGCGGGTCGCGCGTGACCAGGATGTGGCCGGCCTCGGGATGCATCATGCCGTGCACGAGCTTACCGCCCGAGAGCACGCCTGCGCCTACGCCGGTGCCGATGGTCAGATACACAACGTCAGTGAGGCCCTGGGCGCAACCAAAGGTTACCTCGCCCAGGCAGGCAACGTCGACGTCGGTGTCGTAGCCACAGGGAATATTGAGCTCGTTTTGGATGGTGCCCAGCAGGTCAAAGTAGCGCCATGCCGTCTTTGGGGTCTCCAGGATCTTGCCGTATTGGGGCGAGGCAGGGTTGACTGCGGTGGGGCCAAAGGCGCCGATGCCCAGCGCAGTGATGCCCTTGTCGGCAAACCATGCGTTGACGGCCTTAACGGTCTCCTGCGGGGTCGTGGTCGCGATCTGCTCACGTTCCAGGACTGTACCGTCTGCATAGCCCGTGGCGCAGACCATCTTGGTGCCGCCGGCCTCGAGCGCTCCGATAAGCTGCTGCTCTGCCATAGTGTTCCTCTCTCTGGGACGAGTTGCTCCGTGACTAAAGTATAGCGCTCTAAACCATTTAAGAAAGCGCTATAAAAAGAGGCCTCGCAACGCGGCGAGCGGTGCGAGGCCTCTTTGGTTACTTTAGCTGCCCGGCCGTCCTTACCCGCGCGGCTTGATTTTATCACGCAGCGACTTGAGGTTCTCCAGCGCCGCGTTAAGCGTCTCGTCTCGCTTGGCAAAGTGGAAACGAATCAGATGGTTGACGGGCTCACGGAAGAAGCTCGATCCGGGAACAGCGCCCACGCCCACCTTAGACGCGAGGTCCTCGCAGAATTCGAGGTCGCTGTCATAGCCAAACTCAGAGATGTCCAGCATGACGTAGTAGGCGCCCTGCGGCACGTTATGCTCAAGACCGATGCTGTCGAGTCCCTGGCAGAACAGGTCGCGTTTGGCGGTATAGAGGTCAAGGACCTCATCGTAATAGCTGTCGTCGAAATTAAGGGCGGTAACGACGGCCTCTTGCAGGGGAGCGGCGGCGCCCACGGTGAGGAAGTCGTGGACCTTCTTGATGCGCTCGGTAATCTCGGCCGGGGCGATAGTGTAGCCCAGACGCCAGCCAGTGATGGAGTAGGTCTTGGACAGCGAGCTGCAGCTGATGGTGCGCTCGAACATGCCAGGCAGCGTGGCCATATAGACGTGCTCATGGGGTGCGTAGACGATGTGCTCGTATACCTCGTCGGTGATGCAGTAGGCGTCGTACTTTTTGCAGAGGTCGGCGATAAAGGTGAGCTCCTCGCGCGTAAAGACCTTGCCGCAGGGATTGGAAGGGTTGCACAGGACGATGGCCTTGGGGTCGTTGTCGCGGAAGGCCGCCTCGAGTGCCTCACGATCGAAGTCGAATGTGGGTGGGTTGAGCGGCACGTAGATGGGCTCGGCACCCGAAAGGATCGTGTCGGCGCCGTAGTTCTCATAGAACGGCGAGAAGATGACGACCTTGTCGCCGGGGTTCGTGACCGTCATCATGGCGGCCATCATGGCCTCGGTGGAGCCGCAGGTGACTACGATATTCTCGTTGGGGTTCACCGGCATGCCCATAAAGTGCTCCTGTTTGGCGGCGAGCGCCTCGCGCATGGCCTGGGAGCCCCAGGTGATGGAGTACTGGTGATAGAGCGGCTTGGGGTCGCTGGCGATGGCGCTGAGGCTATCGAGCAGCTGCGCCGGGGGATCGAAGTCGGGGAAGCCCTGCGAGAGATTGACAGCGCCGTACTTATTGGAGATGCGTGTCATGCGGCGGATGACCGAATCGGTAAATCTTGCCGTGCGGTTGGAGAGTTCTTTCATGACGGTCCTTTCGAGGATTTGCAGTGGGGCAAGTTTACTCCTATGAAACCGGTGGGATTTGCTCGAAATGGTCTCGAAAAACTCTTTTCAAAATTCTTGAAAATTGGGGCTTGCATCGCGTGGCGTTCCTTGCAATAATAGTCGAGCGCGAAGCGCACAGGACACGGTGGGTGTAGCTCAGTTGGCTAGAGCGACGGGTTGTGGTCCCGTAGGTCGAGGGTTCGAGTCCCTTTACCCACCCCAGTTCTTGCTTCGTGTTGATATCGGGTCGTTAGCTCAGTTGGTAGAGCAGGGGACTCTTAATCCCAAGGTCCAGGGTTCGACCCCCTGACGGCCCACCACACGATATCTCCTCTAAAGTCCGCCACAACGGACTTTAGCTTTGGGTCGTTAGCTCAGTTGGTAGAGCAGGGGACTCTTAATCCCAAGGTCCAGGGTTCGACCCCCTGACGGCCCACCAAAGATCGTTAAAGCGACTGGCTCAGGCTGGTCGCTTTTTTGTTGACCTCGCATGGGGTCGAACCCGTCGGGGCGCGGAGCTGAGGAAATGCGTAAGCATTTGCCAGCGCAGCGCGCAAGGCGCGAAGCGCCGCAGCGGCCGCCTGCGCAGCAGGCTGACCCCCTGACGGCCCACCAAAGCATGTTAAGACGGTCAACTTCGGTTGGCCGTCTTTTTTTGTTGACCTTTCATGGGGTCGAACCCGAAAGGGCGCGGAGCTGAGAAATCTGCACCGTGATTCCCTTAGGGAAAACACTGCTAAAGCCCCGTAGGCGTGTTCTCCTTAGAGGAATCATGCTCACAGGGCTCGATGCATGTTGAAAAGTTGTGATCAAACTCAAAGTGAGAATCGATTTAGTCTGCTCGATAGTGCGATCCGAGACTTTCGGTCCGCTTACGCATGGCTTTGACCATTTCCTGTGCTAGTTGAATCTGCGATTGCAGGCGGGCGAGGGCTGCGACTTCGCTGTCCTGGGCTTTCTGTGTGCTCAAGGTCGTTGCCTCTGTCTTCAAGCCCTCAAGCTCGTGTAGTGCCTCGGATAGGCCCGTCTCGGTGCGGTTGATCATGCAAAAGGTGCTCATCGTGTGCCTAAGGCTGTGTGTCAGGCGTTCGGCATCTGTTGTGGCAATGCCGTACTGGGGGAGGGTGATATCCGCCTTCAGGGCCGCCTCAGGCTCTTTCTGCGCTGTGAGGGCTGCCGATGCGCCCGCGATACGTCCGAATACGATGCCGTTGGCGCTTGACAAGCCACCAATGCGGTCGGCGCCGTGCATGCCGCCTGTCGCCTCGCCGCAAGCGTAGAGGCCCTCAACGCCCGTGTGCGCGGTCTTATCGATCTTGATGCCGCCGTTAGCGGCGTGGGCATACATCGCAACGCGCATCTCGTCGGTCGGCGCGATGCCGTGCTCGTCTTGCAGCCAGGTGGCAAAGGTCTGCACAAACTCTGGGACATCCTCGCGGGGGAAGTCGTAGTGGAGTGCCAGGCCTTCGGCACCTGCCTGATCGATGACGAGATCGATAGCGCGGGAGGCCAAGCGTGACGTGAAGGGACCATGTCCAGAGCGCTGCTCGAGCAGGTCGTCCAGCTTGTCGTCGGCAATATCTACCGGCTGGTCTACATGCACGTAGCGCCAGGTTTTCTCGTTGAAGACCAAGTTACGCCTGGGCTCGATGAAGCCAGGCATCATCTGCATGAACTCTATATTAGTAAGTGTTGCGCCGTGCGCCAGTGCGATGGCCTGCGAGGAGCTGAGCACATCAGCCGACGTAAGGCTGCGCTCGAACAGGCCGCCTGTGCCACCGGCTGCGATGATCGTGGCCTTGGCAGCAAAGGGCACGATTCGATTTTCGGTAAGGTCGTAGAGTACGGTTCCGGTTATTCTGCCGTTCGTGTCCTCAACAAGGTCGATAAGCTCATGGCGGGGGAGCAGGCGAATGCCGAGCGACTCGATCCAGGTCGTCAGAGCGTCCTCAAGGGGCTTGCGGGTGAGGCCGCGCCACATGCGCGTCTTGTGGTCAAAGCAGGGGATAAACTGCTTTTGTTGAGCACTCTTGGCGCTTTGCGGACGCTGGAGCTCAACGCCCAGGTCTTGCTCGAGCCAGTCAATCGCTTGGCGAATGCCGTGGACGAACGTTTGGACGAGTTCGGGGTCGGCAACGCCGCCGCCGACGGTCTGGATGGTGTCGATGAGGTCCTGCTCGTCGTCTTCGTCGACGGGACCGATGAGGCCGAGGCCCCAGGTACCCGGGAAGAAGCTCGATCCACTCATGGTCTTGCCGGCGCTTGCCACAGTGACGGTTGCACCCTTGCGTGCCGCTTCGATGGCGGCGCAAAGGCCCGCAATGCCAGCTCCAATTACCAGTACATCAGTCGATTCCATCGGATTCCTTTCTCGTCCGGCGCATTGTCGCACGGGTGATCGGCAATGGGGCCGCAAAGACTCGGCAAATCGGTAAAGGGCAAATATGGCAGGTGGGCGTCAGGTGGACTCGGTCACTTCGGTCGGCTAATTTGGTAAGTTGCGGTGGAATACGGACTGTTTTGGCCTGTATGGATGCAATTCAGTCCGTATTTCACCGCAACTGATATATCGGACCTTCTAATAAGAGTAACCAATTTGGGACGGGGCAAACAAAAAGAGCCGCTACCCGGGTGGGTAGCGGCTCCAAAGCTCAGCTATATGAGCATCGCACGGGCGCGATTAGGCCTTGAGGGCCTCCTCGACGGCGACAGCGCAGGCGACGGTGGCACCGACCATGGGGTTGTTACCCATGCCGATGAGACCCATCATGTCGACGTGCGCAGGCACGGAGGAAGAACCGGCGAACTGGGCGTCGGAGTGCATACGGCCCATGGTGTCGGTCATGCCGTAAGAGGCAGGGCCGGCGCCCATGTTGTCCGGGTGCAGGGTACGGCCAGTGCCGCCACCAGAAGCGACGGAGAAGTACTTCTTGCCAGCCTCGAGGCGCTCCTTCTTGTAGGTGCCAGCGACGGGGTGCTGGAAGCGCGTGGGGTTGGTGGAGTTACCGGTGATCGAGATGTCGACGTTCTCGTGCCACATGATGGCAACGCCCTCGCGGACGTCGTCGGCGCCGTAGCAGTTGACGGCGGCGCGGGGACCATCGGAGTATGGGATGGTCTCGACGACCTTGAGCTCGCCCGTGAAGTAGTCGAACTGGGTCTTCACGTAGGTGAAGCCGTTGATGCGGGCGATGATCTGAGCAGCGTCCTTGCCCAGACCGTTGAGGATGACGCGCAGCGGCTTCTTGCGAGCCTTGTTGGCGTTCAGAGCCAGGCCGATAGCACCCTCAGCGGCAGCGAAGGACTCGTGACCTGCCAGGAAGGCGAAGCACTCGGTGTCGTCGGAGAGCAGCATAGCGCCCAGGTTGCCGTGGCCCAGACCGACCTTGCGGTCCTCGGCGACGGAGCCGGGAACGGTGAAGGCCTGGATGCCCTCGCCGATGATGGCGGCAGCCTCAGAAGCGGACTTGGCGCCACGCTTGACAGCGAGAGCGCAACCGAGGGTGTAGGCCCACTCGGCGTTCTGGAAGGCGATGGACTGGGTGTTGTTGACGATCTCACGCGGGTTGAAGCCCTTGTCGGTGCAGATCTGCAGAGCTTCCTCGAGGGAGGCGATGCCGTTGTCGGCGAGGCACTTGTTGATCTTGTCAGCGCGGCGCTCGTAACCTTCGAACGTAACAGTCATAGTTATTTCCCTCCCTTTCTACTCGTGAACCGGGAACACGCTGGCGACGGAGTGAGTCTCCTCGTCGGTGCGCGGGTCGATGTACTTGGCAGCGTTCTCCCACTGACCATAGTGGCCCATAGCGCCAGCGATGGCCTCCTCGGGGGTCTTGCCGGCCTTGACGGCGTCGGTGAACTTGCCGAGGTTCAGGAACTCGAATGCGATGATCTCGTTCTTGTCGTTGAGAGCCATGCGGGTGACGTAGCCCTGAGCGAGCTCGAGGTAACGAGCGCCCTTGGCCTTGGTGCCGAACATGGTGCCGACCTGAGAGCGAAGGCCCTTGCCGAGGTCGTCGAGGGAGGCGCCCACGGGCAGGCCGCCCTCGGAGAACGCGGTCTGGCTGCGGCCGTAAACGATCTGCAGGAAGATCTCGCGCATAGCAACGTTGATGGCGTCGCAGACGAGGTCGGTGTTGAGGGCCTCGAGGATGGTCTTACCGGGAAGGATCTCGGAAGCCATGGCGGCAGAGTGGGTCATACCCGAGCAGCCGATGGTCTCAACGAGGGCCTCCTCGATGATGCCGTCCTTGACGTTCAGCGTGAGCTTGCAGGCGCCCTGCTGAGGTGCGCACCAACCCACACCGTGCGTAAGACCGGAGATGTCGGAAATCTCCTTAGCCTGGACCCACTTGCCCTCCTCGGGGATGGGTGCGGGGCCGTGGTATGCACCCTTGGCAACGGGGCACATGTTCTCCACTTCCTGTGAGTACTGCATGCCTCTCCTCTCTATCGTGTTGGCGTCCCGTCTGGGGGCCGTGGCTGGCGATTGCCGGGCGACCCTTCGAAAGGGACATGACATGCAGCCCCTATAATACCGCGAAATGCACGGAATATTCGGCGAACGGCTCAGTTTTCGTAGCGAGATGCGCGGAACTTTCAATTGAAACGGTTTAACTCTATATTCTGTGGTCGTGCACTTCCGTAGAGGGGGTCCGTCTTGGGCAAGCTTTTGGTCAGCTTTTGTAAGCGTTGCAGGGGTTGACCTGTTGCAACGGTGCCGTTCGCCGCCTGTTTACTGCCTTTGGCCGCGCGAGCGAATTGTTTTGCGTGAATGTTTTGATGGCACGCTTCAATCGTGCTGTATTGGATGGCAAGCAGATCCCGGCGAAGGGAGCGCCATGCAGCGCGTTTGGAGAACGGTTACCGGCTTTTACCATGTCTGTGCCCGCGGTACGGGCAAGCAGCTCATCTTTGAGGGCGATGAAGACCGGTGGGAGTTCTTGGAGCTGATGCGTGAGTGCTGCCGCAAGGCGGGCGTGACGGTTATCGCCTGGTGCCTTATGGGCAATCACGTGCGTCTGGTGCTTGCAGATTACGAGGACGCGATGAGCGCGGCGATGCACCGGCTGCTTTTGACGTACGCGCGGCGGTTCAATAAACGCACGGGGCGCACAGGGCATCTGTTCCAGAACCGTTTTGACCGGCGCTCGCTCGATACCGACTGGCAGGTGATGGAGGCTATTCGCTCCGTGCATGCTAATCCGCAGGAGGCGGGTATTGCTCTGGTCGAGTGCTATCCGTGGAGCAGCTTTGCCGAGTATCTACGGGCCTATGATAACGATATGACGAGGGGATTTTCCGACCCTTCTTGCGTGCTTGAGCTTTTTGGTTCTGCCAAGGCCTTTATTGTCTATTCGCTTTCGACGCTCGACGACGGCGAGTCGGCGATGCCCGATCTGGAAGAGACGGAGTGGGAGCGGCACGCCTTTGCCGAAAAGTTGGCGAAGGGGCTCGGGGTCCCGCTCGACGTGGTTAAAGCCGCATCGTCGGCGCAGCGCAATACCGTGATTCTTGGATTGCACGATGCCGGTTTTACGGTGCGTCAGATTGAGCGATATACGGGGATTGGCAAAAGTACCGTTTCTCGCATTGTGCACGCTTATGCGCAGGTGGACGCGCAGGCCGAGGGCTCGAAATAAAGGCAGAAAAGAAAATGGCCGAATCGCGAAAGTTAAGCGATTCGACCAACAGAATTCTTCAGATTTGAGACAACTATTACTGATTATTTTGTCCCGTGAGCATGCCGTCGAGGGTGCGCCAGGCGAGCTCGGCGCATTTGACGCGGGCGGGCATGTGCGAGATGTCCTGGAGCTGGGCGGCTTCGTCCAGGTCTTCCAGGTCTTCCTCGGAGAGCTGCTCGCCGCGGATCATGGCGAGGAAGAGCCCCGCCAGGCGGCGCGCCTCCTCGACCGTCTCGCCGGTGATGAGGTCGGCCATGATGTCGGCGCTGGCCTGGCTGATGGCGCAGCCATGACCGGTAAAGGAGGCCTCCTCGATCACGCCGTTCTCGACGCGCAGCTGCAAGGTGAGTTCGTCACCGCAGCTGGGGTTGATGCCGTCGTGCTCGTGCGTGGGAGCGTCCATCTCGTACTTATAGTCGGGGTGCGAGTTGTGCTCCATAAATGTGGTGGAGGTGTACAGATTACCCATTGAACGTGCTCCAAACGTGATGCAGACCGGCGATGAACTTGTCAATGTCGGCCTTGTCGTTGTAGAAGGCCACGCTGGCGCGGCAGCAGGCAAGGTTCTCGACGCCCAGCCAGGTGAGCAGCGGCTGTGCGCAGTGGTGACCGGCGCGGATGCAGACGCCGTCCATGTCCATGATGCTCGCGACATCGTGCGGGTGGATACCCTTGACGTTAAAGCTCACGACGCCATGGTGATTGTCCCAATAGATGGAGCCGATAATCTGGACAAAGTCGAGCTGCATGAGTTCGCCCATCAGGTAGTGGACGAGTGCCTGCTCGCGTGCCTGGATGTTTTCGTAGCCCACGGTGTTAACCAGGTAGTCAAGCGCCGCGCCCGTGGCGAAGATGCCGGCGGCGTCCTGCGTGCCGGCCTCGAACTTCTCGGGGACGGGCGCCCAGACGGCGTCCTGCTCGGTGACCGAGTCGATCATCTCGCCGCCGGTAAGCATGGGCGGCATGGCGTTGAGCAGGTCCATCTTGCCCCACAGCACGCCGATGCCCATGGGGCCCATGGCCTTGTGCGCGCTAAAGGCAAAGAAATCGGCTCCAAGGTCGGCCACATTGACCGGCATGTGCGGCAGCGACTGCGCGCCGTCGACGACCAGATAGCCGCCGTACTTGTGCACGAGCTTGCCGAGGTTCTTGACCGGGTTCTCAACGCCCAGGACGTTAGAGACCTGACCCACGGCCAAGATCTTGGTCTTGGGGCCCACCTTGGCAAGAACTTCCTCGGTGGTGAGCTGGCCGGTCTTGGTGGGGTAGAGGTAGACGAGCTTGGCGCCGGTCTCACGGCAGACCTGCTGCCACGGAATCAGGTTGGAGTGGTGCTCCATGATGGTGATGACGACCTCGTCGCCCGGTTCGAGGACCGTGGGCGCAAAGCTCTTGGCGACCAGGTTGAGCGACTCGCTCGTGTTGCGGGTGAAGACGACCTCGTTGGCCTGGGGGGCGCCGATGACGTCGGCGATCTGCTGACGCACCTTTGCGATGGCCTCGGTGGCCTCGACGGACAGCGAGTACAGGCCGCGCAGGGGGTTGGCGTTCATGCGCTGGTAGAAGTCACGCTCGGCGTCGAGCACGCAGGCGGGGCGCTGCGCGGTGGCCGCGCTATCGAGGAAGGCGATCTCGGGGTGCTGCTGGAACAGCGGGAACTGCGCCTTGTAGGGATTGGTCTCGATGTCGACGGTAGGCCAGCCGCGCGAGGCCTCGTCGCTGGCGTCGAGTTCCATGGGCTCGGGGGCAGTACAGGTATCGCATTTAACGTGCTCGGTGTCGATCATGCGAGCTCCTCCTCAAAGTTATCGATCAAGTTGTTGCCCAGGCGGACGACGGCGGCGCGGGTGCGCTCATCGGTGGCGGAAAGCGCAGCGTCCTCCAGCTTGGCGCGGATGAACAGGTCCTCGGCGGCGTTTTGGTCAAGGCCGCGGCAGGCGAGGTAGAACAGCTGCTCGTCGCGGACGTGGCCGATGGTGGCGCCGTGGTTGCCAGCGACGTCGTCCTCGTCGCAGAGGATGACGGGGACGGTTTTGTTGTCGACGCCCTTGTTGGCGAGCAGCACGGTCTCGCGCTCGGTGCCGGTTGCGCCCTTGCAGCCGTGCACGAGGTCGATGGTGCCGCGGTAGACCTTCTTGGACGTGCCAGTCAGCACGCCGTTGGCGTCGATCTCGCACTCGGTCTTACGACCGCGGTGGCGCAGCTCGTAGTTAAAGTCGCGCACCTGTTCGCGGGCACCTAGGTAATCGGTATCGATGGTCACCTTGGCGGTGTCGCCCAGCAGATCGCCGGCGAGGCCGGTGGCGCTGGCACCGGCACCCAGGACGGTGTGCTGCACGTTGACGCGCGCGCCCTCGTCTAGGAATAGACCGGTGTCATCGAGTGCGATCCAGCTGTCATCGAGCGTCTGTGTGCAGGTCACGTTGACGGTGGCGTACTCGTGAGCGCACACGCGCAGCACGGAGCCCACGACGCCTTGGCCGCTGACGGGGGAGTCCAGGGCTAGAGCGAGGTCGAGCGTTGCCTGCGGACGGGCGACGACATCGATAGCGGCGATGGCCGCCGCCGCGTCGGCGCCACTCACGCGCACGGTAACCGTGGCGTGCTGGTATGCGGGCACATCGATGACGATGCACTTGGTGGCGTGGTCGATCAGATAGGTGCAGGCAGCCTCGCCCATGCCGGTCTCGAAGGCTTCGGCAGGGGAGAGCTCCTCCTCGAGCTTGATAGCGCCGGCCTGGTAGACGGAGGTGGCGGGCACGTCGAGCTCGGTCTCGGGCGTGATGCGGGCGCGGTCGGCGGCGTCGCCGGGGGCGGAGGCACGGCGCTCGTGGAAGCGCTCGGCCATGGCGTCCATGGCGGTATCGAAGGCGTCGGCCGTGCCAGCAAACTGCTCTTCCAAGCCCTCAACCTCAACGGCCTCGGCGGGAGCGGCGGAAAGCTCGTCCGAAAGCTCGAGCTTGGTCTGGTTCATTTTGAGCCAGCCCCAAGTTGCTGCCGGCATCGCATTAACCTGCTCGAGCGTGGTAGCAGCGGTGTTGGTTTCCTGTTTCATTATCCGATCGCTCCTTCCATCTCCAGCTTGATCAGGTTGTTCATCTCGACGGCGTACTCAAGCGGCAGCTCCTTGGAGACCGGGTTGGCAAAGCCGTTGACGATCATGGTGCGGGCCTCTTCCTCCGAGATGCCGCGGCTCATCAGGTAGAACACCTTGTCGTCGCCGATGCGGCCGATGGTGGCCTCGTGGCCGATGTCGACGTTCTTGGCGCGGATGTCCATGGCCGGAATAGTGTCGGAGCGGCTCTGGTCGTCGAGCATGAGCGACTGGCAGCTCACGGTTGCCTTGGAGCCCTCGGCCTTGGGCGTGGCCACGATAGAGCTACGGAAGGTCTGGATGCCGCCGCTCTTGGAGATGCCCTTGGTCTCGACGGTTGCCGAGGTCTCGGGCGCGTTGAGTACGACCTTACAGCCGGTATCGAGGTTCTGGCCGGCGCCGGCAAAGGTGATGCCGGTAAAGCTCGAGCGGGCGCCGCGGCCGTTGAGCACGCTCATGGGGTAGAGATAACCCACATGGCTGCCGAAGGAGCCGCTGATCCACTCGATGTTTCCGTCCTCGTCCACGCGCGCACGCTTGGTGTTGAGGTTGTACATGTTTTTGGACCAGTTCTCGATGGTCGAGTAGCGCAGGTGCGCGCGCTTGCCCACAAAGAGCTCCACAGCGCCGGCGTGGAGGTTGGCCACGTTGTACTTGGGCGCGGAGCAACCCTCGATAAAGTGCAGGTCGGCATCGTCCTCGACGATGATGAGCGTGTGCTCAAACTGGCCGGCGCCCTTGGCGTTGAGGCGGAAGTAGCTCTGCAGCGGAAAATCGAGCTTGGTGCCCTTGGGCACGTAGACAAACGAGCCGCCCGACCACACGGCACCGTGCAGGGCTGCAAACTTGTGGTCGGTGGGCGGGATGAGCGTCATAAACTTCTCGTGGATGAGCGGCTCCCACTGCGGATCGTGCAGGGCCTCCTCGATGCCGGAGTAGACGATGCCCATCTTGGACGCCGTGTCCTGCATATTGTGGTAGACGAGCTCGGAGTCGTACTGTGCGCCGACGCCCGCCAGGTAGCTGCGTTCGGCCTCGGGAATGCCCAAGCGCTCAAAGGTGTTCTTGATGTCGTCGGGCACCGACTCCCAGTCGTGCTTTTGGTCGGTGTTGGGCTTGACGTAGGTGACGATGTTGTCCATGTCCAGGCCCTCGATGGAGGGGCCCCACGTCGGGTCGGGGAAGCGGTTGAAGATCTCGAGGGACTTGAGGCGCAGGTCGAGCATCCACTGCGGCTCGTCCTTTTTGGCGCTGATCTCGCGCACGATGTCGGGCGTGATGCCGGCGTCGAGGCGCTCGAATCCCTCCTCGCCATAGGTGAAGTCGTAGAGGCTGCGGTCGATGTCCGCGACCTCGGTGCGGTTCTTGGTCATTGCGTCGCCCCTTTACGCCTGCTGCTCGGCAGCGGCGGCCTCGGCCTGGGCGCGCTGCTCGGCGGCCTCGCGCTCGAAGGTCTCAAAACCGTTCTTGTCGATCCAAGGGATCAGCGAGGCGTCGTCCTCGCGCACGATATGGCCCTTGACCATAACGTGGACGCGGTCGACATCCAGGTGCTCCAGGATGCGCGTGTTGTGCGTGATGATGAGCATGGAGCCGTCGCAGCTCTTGCGGTAGGCATCCATGCCATGGCTGACGGTGGACAGGGCGTCGACGTCCAGGCCGGAGTCAGTTTCGTCCAGGATGGCGAGCTTGGGCTGCAGCAGCAGAAGCTGGAGCATCTCGACCTTCTTTTTCTCGCCGCCCGAGAAGCCCACGCCCAGCTCGCGGTTGAGGTAGGCGGTATCCATGTTGAGCTCGGCCGCGAGCTCCTTGACGCGACGGCGGAACTCCTTGCCCTTCATCTCCAGGCCGGGGCGGCCGGCGATGCTGGCGCGCAAAAAGCTCGACAGCGGCACGCCCGGGATCTCGACCGGGGCCTGGAAGCTCAGGAACAGGCCGGCGCGCGAGCGTTTGTCGGTGGTGAGCTCGGTGATGTCCTGGCCGTCAAAGACGATGCGGCCGTCCTGCACGGTGTAGACGGGGTCGCCCATGACCAGGTGGCCGAGGGTGGACTTGCCGGCGCCGTTGGGTCCCATCAGCACATGGGTCTCGCCGGCGGCGACGTTGAGGTTGACGTTGTGGAGGATGGTCTTCTCGTCCACGGAGGCGGTCAGACCTTCGATGGAAAGCAGCGGATTCGCACTCATGCTGTCCCTCTCTGTATATGGTGTACTCATAGGTGTACTAAACCCTAGGAATCTTCTCGGAATAAAGTTACTATGGGTTCGGCGTTAGTCAAGGGAAAACCCGACTAATCCACTCGACTTTTTAGATATGTGGGACAAACAAACCTGGTCATGTTGTTCCAGATGCGATGGGAGGGTAGGTATGCTCATTTCTTCCAAGGGACGCTATGCCCTCCGACTGATGATCTATATCGCAGCACTTGGTGACGCCGAGGGCAAGATTGCCCTGCGCGAGGTCGCCGACCGCGAACATATCTCTCAAAAGTATTTGGAGCAGCTGGTTCGTCCGCTTATGAAGGCGGGCCTGCTTAAGAGCGTGCGCGGCAAGGGCGGCGGCTACATGATGGCCAAGGACCCGGCCGAGGTGCGTGCCGGCGACATCCTGCGCGCTGTCGAGGGCAGCACAGCGCCCGTGGCGTGCGACGGCATCGACAACAGCTGCGCCCGCAGCGATTTGTGCTCGACCGTCAAGTTCTGGCGCGGTCTGGACGACGTGATTGAAAAGTACGTCGACGGCGTGACGTTGGCCGACTTGGCCGCCGTCCCCGAAATCAACTTTGACATTAAGCTGTAGGGCTGCAAATGGCATCTCTCGACAAGGTGTACAAACAAATCGAAGTTTTTGCTCGGGAATGTGACGCCGAGAAGGTTGTGCTGTTTGGTTCTCGTGCTCGAGGCGACAACTTACCCAAGAGCGATATTGACATCGCCGTAGCAGGTTGTCGGGATTTCGGCCGTTTCTCATATTTGATCGAGGAGCGTCTTGATACTCTTTTAGATGTAGATGTCGTCAATCTCGACGAGTCCTTGTCGCAGCAATTGCTCGATGAAATTGCCAGGGATGGTGTGATTCTGTATGAAAAAATATGAGAACTTTGTCAGCGCCTTGGCGAATCTTGAGGATGCGCCCAATCAGGATCTCAACAATGATTTTGTTCAGAGTGGATTGATTAATAAGTTCAATCTTCAATTTGAACTGAGCTGGAAGCTCCTTAAGCGTCTGCTCGAGTATGAGGGTGCCACGCTTGCCGCGTCGGGGTCTCCTCGTGCCATCTTGAAGGAGTCGTACCGATTCTACGACTTTATTGATGAGGCGGCCTGGCTAGATATGCTCAGAGACCGCAATACGAACGTCCATATCTATGACAACAAGCTCGCTCAAGATTTGATTCAGCGCATCTTGAACGTCTATATTCCCGCTTTCTGTCAGTTGAGAGACGGGCTGACGAAACGTTACGGCGAGCTTCTGTTGGCGCCCGATGACCAGTTTGTCTAATTCCTTAAGATTTCGCGGAGGGTTGTTGCCGTTTACCGAGGGGTTGTTGTGCAACAACGGGCGAGCTGCAATACTTATTTTTATCTTTGCAAACTGAACTTTAACTACACCAATGCAGGGAGGATCTTATGCAGCCCAAGCATTCTGCTATTGTCGCGGGCCTGACGTTGGCGCTTTCGTTTGGCGCCGTTTCCGCACCGGCACCCGCCGCTGCCGAGGAGCCCACGCCGGGCGTTGCCTCGGATGCCACCGATATCGATAAGGGTCTCTACACCCAGCAGTCCTTCTCGGGCGTGCTGAGGTCGGTCCAGGGCGTTTCGTTTGTCAACGTGACTCCCGAGATGAAGTACTTTACCAAGTACGAGAGCCATGGTAACTACAACCAGGGATTTTCGTATGGTGACGGCTATAACGCACTGGGTTACTATCAGTTTGATCGCCGCTGGTCGCTCATTCCGTTTATGAAGCAGGTTTACAACTACGATTCTGCCAAGTACAGCATGCTCAAGGATGCGATTGATCGCGGCAGCGAGATTTCCAACACGAGCAATGCCATGTACGAGAACGGCCAGCTTACCGAGCTGGGCCGTATTGCACAGGAGGCCTTCCAGGGTGCTTATAACACCGATCCTGCTGAGTTTTCGGCTCTGCAGGATGCGTATGCGTACAACTCGTACTATGCGGTGACCGAGGCGTGGCTCAAGAGCGGCCTGGGTATTGATATTTCGGGCCGCGCCGATTGCGTCAAGGGCATGGTGTGGAGCATTACCAACATGTGCGGCACTGGTGGCTGCAGGGACTTTTTCCGCTGGGCGAATCTTTCCAACGATATGTCCGACCGCGAGTTTGTGACGGCGCTTTCCAACAGCGTGGTCAATAACGTGGCGACCAAGTATGCAAGCCAGCCCCAGTACCACGAGGGCTGGAAGAACCGCTACCGCAACGAGCTAAAGGACTGCTTGGCTTATATCGCCGAGGACGAGGCTGCCGCCGCGACGCCCGTGCAGCCCGAGCCCACACCGGCGCCCTCGCCGACACCTGATTCGAATGACGACTCGAGTGACGATGCTAACGATGACAGGATGGATGCGCCCTCGACCGATGCTGACGGTAATGGCTCTGCTGGTGGCACTACCAACGACGGCTCTACCTCGAACGTCTCCGATTCGAACGGCTCTGCTGCGGGCGATTCGCCTTCAAGCTCTGCCGGCAATACGGACAGCGACGCTTCTGGTTCGACCGGCGCTGACACCTCTAACTCATCTACCGGCTCGAGCGATTCGTCCGTTGACACCGGCTCTAACAACGGCTCCGGCTCTGACGCAACCCCTGATTCCGATGCTTCCAAGGACGACTCGAATAAGGCGCCGGACGCTCCCGTTGCTTCGCCGGACAAGAAGCCTTCTTTCTCCGAGCAGCTTGGTTCTACGCTGGGTTCTTCGCTGATGGCTGGCGTCAATAACGGCTCGGCCCAGAACAAGGACAACTCTGATCAGGTTTCCACGGAAAAGGCTGAGGCTGCAAAGGGCGACTCCAAGGACGAGGCATCCGAGAAGGTTGAATCCGATAAGGGTTCTAGCTCTGAGGAGAAGGACAAGGATAAGAAGTCTGAATCTGAGGAGAAGGACAAGAGCAAGACCGAGGGCGAAAAGCAGCGGGGCGAGGACGAAAAGAAACAGCCCGAAGACGACGACAAGAGCGGTGCTGACAACCAAGTCCAAGAGCAAAATGACTCCAAGACGGTGACCACTACAACCACGACGACTACAACGACCAAGTCATCTGGCGGTAACATGCCCAAGACGGGCGACCTTATCGTTATGGCGAGCCTTGCCAGTGCAAGCTTGGCCACGCTGGGTGCCACGTCTATTGTGAGTGGCAAGCATAAGCTCGATCAGCAAAAGAAGGCTGCTGGGCAGAACGACTCCGAGGAGTAGTCCCTTTCGGTTGCCCGACAACTAAAGATTCGCAATGGGGGCCGGTGCAGTTGCATCGGGCCCCATTTTGTTGCACAACGATTTGTTATGCCCCCTCAAGGCCTTTGTTCCTACCGTTGCCCGATGCCTTTGCACGGATCCAGCGTTGCACTTGAACTGCTCGCTACAATGGGCTTCGTGCTGCGTTTAGGGAGAAGTTACGGTGTCTGAACAGGAGTATTGCAACAGTGACGATACTTTTGGCGTACGGCTTGTCAACCATGTCGATGATGCGGTTTTGCCGGTCGGTGTGCATGATTTTGCCGATGCCATTGGTCGTTGCATGCTGGTTGACAAGACCATGTTTATTGCCGATGTGTTGGACTGCGACGCGTCCGTTGTGGTGTGCTGTCGACCCGAGGGTTTTGGCAAGAGCATGAACTTGTCGATGCTCAGGGCTTTTCTGGAGCGTCCGGCGGTCAGTCGCGCTGGTCAGCGTTTGTTTGCCGATGCTCAGATTTGGGATGCAGACGGCGGGCGCTATCGGGATGAGTACGCTTGCTATCCGGTGATATCGCTGGACTTTTCTGGCGCTGCGAGGCGTGGCGCCGCTATTGCCGACGTCGTGCGCGATGCTCTTTCGGGCGAGTGCGCTCGTCTGCTGGCGCTTTTGGAGGCTCCGGATTTAGCTCGAGACAAGGTGCGTCACATCGAACGCGTTGCGCGTGGCGCGGCGAGCGAGGATGAGGTCGCTTCGGTGCTTGGCGTGCTCATAGAGCTGCTGGAGATTGCCTGCGATGAGCAGGTTGTATTGCTCGTTGATGGGTACGATGCGGCGTGGTCTCGCCGTGCGAGCGCGAGGGACGCTTCCGACGCCGATCCGGCAGAACTACTTGACCGTGCGCTGTTTGACGCCATTGCCACTGCGCGCGATTCGTTGCGGCTGACGTGTCTGATGGGGGAGTGTTCCGGTCCCGCCGAAGCGGCGCTTTCTTCGCGCGGCTGCTCGTATTGTCTGACGACGCCGCTGTCGGCGTGGTGTGACCGTTGGTTCGGTTTTTCGGATGCCGAGGTCGAGGCTCTGTTGAATCATGCTGGGCGCGAGGAATACCTGGATGATGCGCGTGAATGGCTCGAGGGATATCGGTTTGGCAGGGCCTATTGCTCGAGTCCAGAGCGTGTGATCGGTTTTCTGGGCCGAGGCTGCACGGCGCCTGTGCGTGCCGATCTGTATGGATATGCCGATTGTCTGAGTAGGGTAGTTGCCGGGTGGAATCTCGACCGCCTTTCGGTCTTGTTTGATTTGCTCGAGGCCCATGGGTGCGCTGAGGTCCCGCTTTGTTTGGGCACTGCAGAGCCAGATGTCTCGCCTGACGATGGCATGTGGACAGCGCTGTATCTGTCCGGTTTTCTCACGACGGATATGACTGAGGAGCCGGAGCATGGCGATCGCCTCCGTGCTTTGCGATTGCCCAATAACGAGCTTCGCCAGACCTTGCGTCTAGTGATTATTGAGTGGTTTGAGTGCGCTGCAGAAGACATTCGAGACGTCGATGCGTTTCGCGACGGGCTGTGCCATGGGAACGAGGATACCGTGAGGCGGGCGCTAAGCCGCATCTTAGGAGATGCGGGAATCGGTGCGACCGACCCAGATGCGCCACTGCCATATCATCTGCTCTTGCAGGGGCTCTGCTTTGGCTTGCCGGGCTATGCCAATCCTGCCTCGAGGCGAAAGTGTGGCGCGGGTCGCTGCGACATCCAGGTTTTTCCTACGGGCGCCGTGTTCGACATAGCCGATACGATCGGTATGCTCGATGAACGTCCGCTGATAACGATCAACATGATGTATGACCCCGGTGTGGATGCGCTGGGCCTGGAATTGCTGGCCGTGCAGGCGCTGCTCGACATAGAGCGCGACGGCATCGACGAAATCCGTGTGCCGCGCCCCGGCGTGGGTCGCATGCGCTGGGGGTTCGGTTTTGATGGGCAGCATGTGGCTACGGTGTGCCAGCGGCTTTAAGCGCCGAGGTGTTTCCGGCTTCCGTTACTCGGTGTCCTTCATGGGCGGCATGGGCTTCCAGTTGGGATCCTTGACGATCTTGCGGGCGTCCTTCATGCCTCGGCGCAGCGCCGGAATACCGGTCTTAAAGCACTTGTCAACGGCAGCCAGGCGAATGAACTCCTTGCAGAAGGTCGCGACGTTGCCCAGACGGAACAGCGCGGGGTGATAGTCGCCGTAAATCTGCATGTAGCGGGCCAGATAACCGCGGTTGCGCATGATGTAGTAGCGGTTGGTGTCGCTCGTAGAGTTGAGCTGGCGCTTGCCGGCGATATCCCAGTTAGAGACAGCGCGGGCACGCTTGAGCACCACGTCGGCAACAACGGCGGCGGGGAAGTGCTGGCTGGCCACGTAGCCGTAGCAGGCATCGTCGCCGTAGATGAAGAATCGCGCATCCGGCAGGCCGATCTTGTCGACCACGCGGCGCGAGAACAGGCCGCCTTCAAAGCACAACTGGTTCATGGCGCGGTAGCCCTTGGGGCCCAGGTCCCACTTAGCGATGGGGTTGGGGATACCAAGCGAAAGGATGAGCTGGTACTGCCAAAAGAAGGCACCGCCGTCAAAGTCCAGGCGCGAACCCTGGATGACATCGTAGCGGTCGGTCCACTTGGCAAGACGCTCGATGCCTTCGGGGATGACGAGCACGTCGTCGTCCATCACCCAGAACCACTGGGCGCCCAGGTCGTAGGCGCATTTGGTGCCGGCGGAGAAGCCACCTGCACCGCCGCCGTTTTCGAGCTGTGGTGCGTAGATGACGCGGTCGGTGCCGCCCTTCGCGTCGGGCTGTTCGATGTCGGTGCCCCACAGGTTGGCCAGGCGCTCGTTGAATGCGGTGCACATGGCCTCGGTCTCACGCGAATTCTCGTTATCGACGATCACGATGCGCCAGGGCGCTGCCGTAAGCTCGGTCATGGAGTCGAACAAGTTGGCCAGGAGTTCCTGGCGCTTGTACGTAACGACGACAATGGCGAGCTTATCGATGGGAGCGGGAAGGGTTGAAGGCATGGGGCAATATATCCTTTCACGCGCGGCGGGTGAGTGCAGCGCGGAAGCTATCGAATACGTCCTTGGGACTGTCCTATTGTAAAGGCTCGGCGCACCTTGGCGGCAAGCTTTGAATAAAACGCAGGAACCTGCCATGGGCCCGCCGCATGACGTGGGGCCGCTTTGCCCGCAAGAGGCTCCATAGATTATATAAACGCCCGCTGGCGCGCTGACCCTTTGATACCATGAAACGACAGGTATTTCCTAAGGAGCACATTTGTCTACTAACGCCTCTGGCAGCCCTGTTCTGTCGCTGCTTATTCCCATTTACAATGTTCAGCGCTACCTGCGCGAGTGCCTCGATTCCGCCCTGGCGCAGACGCTCAAGGATATTGAGATCATCTGCATTAACGACGGGTCGACCGACAACTCGCCGGCGATAATCCGCGAGTATATGGAGCGCGATGGGCGCGTCAAGATGATCGACAAGGCCAACAGCGGCTACGGCGACTCGATGAACCACGGTCTGGAGATGGCGCGTGGCAAGTACGTTGGTATCTTGGAGTCCGATGACTTTATGGCGCCCGACGCACTCGAAAAGCTTGTCTCGGCCGCCGATAGCAATAATGCCGACTTTGCGAAGGCGAACTTTGATTTCTACTGGTCTAAGCCCGAGGAGCGCCGTTCGCTGCACGAGATGTTTAAAGCCAAGGACTGTGGCAAGCCAGTGCACCCGAGCGATACGACGCAGTTCTTTAAGCAAAAGCCGTCGATTTGGTCGGCCGTGTACCGTCGCGATTTTCTTGAGCGCAACGGCATTACGTTCCTGCCGACTCCGGGGGCATCCTTTCAGGACACGTCATTCGCCTTTAAGGTGATCGCGTGCGCCGATAAGGCTATTTACCTGCACGATGCCGTGTTGTCGTATCGCCAGGACAACGAGAATTCCTCGGTCAATTCTTCAGCTAAGGTCTTTTGCGTCAATACCGAGTATGCCGAGATTGAGCGTTGGATTCGAGAGGATTATGCCCGCGACCACGCAAGCGGCGATGTCGCGCGCATGCTCAAGTTCAACCAGCTCATTAAGTACGATTCATACATGTGGAACTACGTGCGCCTGGCGCCTAAGTTCTATAAGGAGTTCCTGGTTCAGATGGCTAAGGAATTTCAGGCGGCCTTGGACGCGGGGGAGTTTTTGCTTGACGACCTCAAACCGTGGAAGCGCGCAAATCTCGCTGCCATCCTCAAAGATCCTGAGGGCTGGGTTGACGAGCATCCGAGTTTCGCGACGGATGGTGCCTTGGGGCGTGCTAAGTATTACGCCTCGGTTGGAGGCCCAGGCGTGGTCGCTGCCTTCCTCATCGAATCGCTGAGGGGGTAGGTCGACATGGGAGAGGCCTCGTGTCCTAAAGCTACCATTGTCGTCCCCGTTTACAACTCTGCGCGCTCCATTCAGCGATGCCTCGATTCGCTGTTGGCCCAGTCCGAGCGCTCGATTCAGGTTGTCTGCGTCAACGACGGTTCGACTGATGATTCGTTGAACGTGTTGCGCCAGATCGCGCAGGCCGACGATCGCGTACTGGTGATTGACCAGGAAAACGCGGGCGTCTCGTGTGCTCGAAATGCCGGTATCGATGTCGCCGAGGGCGAGACCGTCTTTTTTGTGGACGCCGACGATTACATCGATGCCCGGACGGTCGAGCACGTGCTGCATTCCATGGAGTCTGCAGATGCCGAGGCCGCCGTTTTTGGCGGCGTCTGTGAACCTGCCGATGCTGCCCCCAAGCGCGTCCAGCAACTCATGAGCCCCAAAGCTGGTACCTTCGGCGCCCGTGATCCCCAACTGCTGTTCCATTCGAATGCGCAGCCCTATGCCTGCCGTGCGGCTTTTTCGCGCGAGCTGCTCAATCGCGAAGGCATTCGCTTCGCCCCCGGTTTGGCTTTGGGCGAGGACGTCGTCTTCCAATTTGCGGCTTATGCGCTTGCCCGCAGGACCGTCGTCATGCCTGACAAGTTCTACCACTACGTGATGGAGAGCGAATCGGCGACGCACGAGTTCAACAGTGCCGAGGCTCGTGCCAAAAAGCTTGACGCCCACATGAGGATGCTCGAGGAGGTCTTGGAGGGCTGGGCGGCCTACGGTCTTTTGGACCTGTGTCCCGGCGAGCTGATAACTTGGTTTTTGGACCTAATTGTGTTCGACCTGGCGCGCTTGGATGCCGATGACTTCCATCGCGTGGCGGCTCGCGTCAACATGGACCTCGCGACGTTTTTGGGAACGGACTGGGCAGATATGCCTGCCAAGGGCGCTGTTTGCCGTGTTGCCCACAAGTTCGTTGCGACGACCTCGGGCTTTTCGATGGCAGATGCCACGCTGTTCTATCTTTCGACTCGCGGTCTCAAAGCCTGCCTGGAGCGCTTTCTCTAATTCCAAGCGCTGCCGCCCGCCGCAACTCGGCTGCTAAAATAACCCTGTTACACGCTATTCAACAGGAGGTTCTCTTGCAGAACTCTGATACCCCTAAAGTTTCGCTGCTTGTTCCCATCTGCAATGTTGAGCGCTACCTGCGCGAGTGCCTCGATTCCGCCGTGGCGCAGACGCTCAAGGACATCGAGATCATCTGCATCAACGACGGTTCTACCGATAGTTCGCCAGATATCATCCGCGAGTACATGGAGCGCGACCCCCGTGTAAAGATGATCGACAAGGCCAACAGCGGCTACGGCGACTCGATGAACCGCGGCCTGGAGATGGCGCGCGGCGAGTACGTGGGCATCCTTGAGTCCGACGACTTTATGTTTGAGGATTCGCTCCAAAAGCTGGTCGCCAAGGCCGATGCTGAGCATGCCGATGTCGTTAAGGGCGACTTTTACCTGTATTGGTCCACGCCCAGCGAGCGCCGTGAGCTGTTTGGAATTATCGACGAGCATATGACGGGCGCCGCGTATCGCCCCGTCGATCGCCCGGGCATCTTCTACCGCAAACCTTCCATTTGGTCGGCTATCTATCGGCGCGAGTTCCTCAACGACAATCAGATTCGGTTCCTTCCCACGCCGGGTGCCTCGTATCAGGACGCAGGCTTTAACTTTAAGGTTTGGGCTTGCGCCGAGCGTGCCGCGTTTATTGCGGACCCCATTTTGTGCTATCGCCAGGATAACGAGAAGAGCTCCGTTAATTCGCCCAACAAGGTGTTTTGCGTGTGCGACGAGTATGTCGAGATGCAGCGCTTTTTGGACGAGCGTCCCGAGCTCAAGGCTCAGCTTCAGGGCATTTTAATGCGCATGAAGGTCGATACGTACCGTTGGAATGATGAGCGCTTGGTCGATGAACTGCGCGAGCAGTTTTGGAAGAAAGCCTCGTCCGAGCTCAAGGCCGATTGGGATGCCGGTCGCTTTGACCTGTCGCTGTTCGACCCGCGTGGCGAGACCGACTTGCGTCTGATGGTCAAGTCGCCCCGCGCCTATATCAATTCGCGCTTTGACTTTAAGAAGCCGGGCAAGCTCAATACGTTTAAGCATTACTTTAAGATTGGCGGCCTGTCGCTGGTCTGGCGCGTGCTGACGTATCAGCGCACCTACGGCGACAACCCGCACCCCGATGACGTTCCGGCCGCACAGTAGGAGCGAGTGACTATGGCTAACCCCAAGATTTCCGTTGTCGTTCCCATCTATAAAGTGGAGGAGTGCCTGGCCTGGTGCCTGGACTCCCTGCTTGCGCAGGACATGCCCGATTGGGAGGGCGTGCTGGTCAACGATGGCTCGCCGGATGGCTCGCGCGATATTGCGGCCGCCTATTGCGAAAAAGACGCGCGCTTCACGCTGGTCGATAAGCCCAATGGCGGCCTGTCGAGTGCGCGTAATGCAGGCATCGCTGCGTCCACGGCGCCTATCGTCGCGTTTTTGGATTCCGACGACCGCTTTACGCCCGATGCATGCCGCGTGATCGTCGATGCCTTTGAGCGCGAGCGCTGTGATATTTTGACCTTTGGTGCGAATCCGTATCCGCTGGAGGCGGGGTATCCGTGGCTTAACTATGTGCTGAGCCCGCGCGATGTGTCGTTTGAAGGCTATAGCTCCGACCTACTGTTTAAGGAAGCATCTCGCCCCTTTGCATGGCGCACCGCCTGCAAGCGTGAGTTTTTGCTGGGTAACGGGATCGTGTTCGACGAAACCGTTAAGTATGGCGAGGACCAGGTCTTCGATTTTGCCGTGTACGGTCGCTCGCGCAAGACCGCGCTTATTTCGAACAAGCTGTATGACTACCGCGTGGCGCGCAAGGGTTCGCTCATGGACACCATGCGCTACGACGACGAGACGCGCCTGCTGGAGCACGTGAAGATTTACTCCGCGGTGCTGGCTGACTGGCAGCGCGACGGTCTCGATGTCCAGCATGCCGAGGACCTGGCGTACTTCCTATGCGATCTGGTGCTGTACGATGCGCTCAGGTTGCTGGGTTCGGACTGCGGCAAGGTGTTTGCTGCCGTTGCCACAGCGCTTGCCGGTTCTGCTGTGGGTAGCGATGCTGCGCTTGCACAATGTGCCCCGTCTGTTGCCGCTATGGTGCGCGCGGCGCTTACCAGTAAGGCCCCCAATGCCCGTGCGTGCAAAAAGCTCATGTTCGATTACGACGTCTTGAGGTTTGGGCGTCTGGGTGCCTGCAAGCGCATGGCGGCGAACGCCCTGGGAAAGCGAGAAGTGTAGATGAGTATCAAGCGTTTGGCACTTTGCCGCAGTCAGGGCCGTCTGTTTGTGCTGCTTCGTTTTGCCGGTCAGGATGTCGCTGCGCTTATTGAGCAGGAGGGTTCTCAATCCTTTGCTCACGCGACGACCAATGACGCTTGCGTGCTGTCTTTGGCACTGTCGGTCGATCATGGCCGCGTGCTTGCGCATTGCCCCTCAGTTGCCGATTATGAGCGTGAGCTCGTCGTCTTGGTGCTTCCGTTTATGGACGGCTCTACAATTGACGTCTCATTTGCGTCCGGCGGCAAAGGGCTGGGCTCCATTCGCCTTGACAGTCGTATTGCCAAGCTGGAATCTAAGATTAACTACAAAGCAAAGCCTGCGCTGTGCGCGCTTGTTCGCGATACGCAGCGCGGCGAGTGCTGCGGTCGCTACGAGATTGATGCCGTTCGTTATTTACCGGCAGATGAGGGCGCCGTCTGGCGCTATGAAGTCAAGTGGGCTGGAGACCCCCAGTGCGCCCCTGAGCTCCAGATTTTCGATACGCGCATGAATGCGATTGATGCCACCGTGCATGTGTTTGAGTCGCAGGTCGATGTTCTCCAGCAAAACGGATGTCGTGTCAATAAAACGTATCTAAGCGTGGAGATGCCTCAGGATATACGCGATTTTGTCGCGATTGCGGCTGATCCCACGGGCCAAATCCAGAACGGATTTTGCGCCATGGATGGTCGTTTGTACAACGGCATGGTCGACGACAGCTGGAATCGCATGAAGGATGCACGCGCGGACGACGCCGCTTATCGACGTTGGTTTGAGCAGCATCGAGCAAAGCCGGGTGATTTGGCACGCCAGCGTGTCGCTTCGGCGGCATTTGCCTATAGGCCGCTCGTGAGCATTGTGGTGCCGTGCTATAAGACCGATCGGGTTTACCTTCGCGAGCTGCTGGACTCGGTTCTAGCCCAGAGCTATGACAACTGGGAACTGCTGCTTATGGACGCCTCGCCCGAATGGGACGCGGTGTCCAATCTTGCGGCCGACGCCAATGACGAGCGGATTCGTCGCATTGAGCTGCCCGGTAACGGCGGCATCGTGGTCAACACCAACGCGGGTATTGAGCAAGCGACGGGCGACTACATCGCATTTTTGGACCACGATGACATCTTGGAGCCGGATGCGTTATTCCACTATGTCGCCGCTTTGAACAATGCGGCAGAGGGGGAGCGTCCGCAGGTCCTGTCCTGTGACGAGGACATGTTCCAGAAAACGGGGGAGTGGGGTCAGCCGGTCTTTAAGACGCGGCTCAACGTTGACCTGCTCTATAGCCATAACTGCGTGACGCATTTTCTGATGGTGGAGAAGGCACTTATCGATCGCATTGGCATGTCGCCGGAAGACGTCGCTGGCGCCCAGGATTATGATCTGACGCTTCGCTGCCTTGCATCGGGCGCACGCTTTGAGCATATTGCCCACGTGTTGTATCACTGGCGTGTGCACCCCGGTTCCACCGCTGACGGTTCTGCCGATAGCAAGCCGTATGCTATTGAAGCCGGTCGTTTGGCGTTGCAACGCCATTTTGACGCGCTGGGCGTTCGCGGAACGGTCGAGGAGACCGAGACGCCGTTTGTCTACCGCATGCGCTATGCGCTGCCGGAGCCTGCGCCGCTGGTGAGTATTGTGATTCCCACCAAGGACCACGTCGAGACGCTCGACGCCTGTGTGATGTCGATCGCCCAGAAGGCCACGTATGCTAACTACGAGATCGTCTTGGTGGAGAACAACAGCGAAGATCCGGAGACGTTTGCGTATTACGAAACCCTGCCGGAACGCGTGGCCGCGGTATCTGAAGGCAAAGGTAACGCACGCGTTGTGTACTGGCCGGGCGAGTTCAATTACCCCCAGATCATCAACTTTGGCGTAGAGCACGCCAAGGGCGATTACCTGATGCTGCTCAACAACGACACCGAGGTCATAAGCGCCGACTTTATCGAAGAGATGATGGGCTATCTGCAGCGTTCCGATGCGGGTGTGGTGGGCGCCAAACTCTATTTTGCCGATCATCTGGTGCAACATGCTGGCATTTTGGTTGGCGTGCGTGGCGCACTTGCCCATGCCAACCAGGATTTCTCGGCAAAGCGCGAGGGCTATCTTGCCCGTGCCGTGCGCCCGGGCAACTTTAGCGCCGTAACGGGCGCCTGCCAGATGGTCCGACGCGGCGTATTTGAGCAGGTCGGAGGCTACAACGAGGAATTCGCCGTCGGCTTTAACGACGCGGACTTTTGCCTGCGCGTATGGGAGGCGGGCTACCGTACCATCTTTACGCCCTATGCCGAGCTATACCACTACGAGTTCACCTCGCGTGGCAGGGAAGAGGCCAACGAGGAAAAGCTGCGCAGATGGAAACGCGAACAGGCGCTGTTCGTGCAGCGCTGGCCGGAGTTATTCTTGACGGGCGATCCGTGGCTGGGGCCGAACTTATCCGCTGAGAGCGAGTATTTCTCTGTCTAAGGCAATGGTTTTTAGGAAGTCCTTAACTTTCTTTCGCTATGAGCTTGGAAGAAAACAGCGTTGGACTATTTGCTAAGATAAATTACGAAAGCTCGATACTTTCGCGATAAGTTTATACAAGCTTATATAACTCGATATTATCCGATATAGTCTACGATAGAAATATAAGCAATGATTGACTGTTAATCGATTCCCTAGGAAGGCAAATAAGTGAGCGTCACAGCATTCCATAACCCGTTTCGTCCCACTGCCGGCGCTGAGCCTCCGCGCATAATTGGTCGCGATGATATCGCCCTTGAGTTTACCGAGAGTTTGAATGCGGGAATTGGTGCACCTGCGAGGCTCATGCGCATTGCTGGACCGAGGGGCTCCGGAAAAACTGTTTTGCTCTGCGACCTTAGGGATCGTGCGCGAGAGCTTGGATGGAAGACCGCTATTGTTTCTGCTGGCCCTAACCTATTGCTGGACTTGAGGGATCAGGTTGCTGATTCTTCCCTTGCGGCCAATGCTTCGGTCGGCGTAAACGCCGGCTTTGTTTCCGCGAAAGTCGATGTTGCGCCCAAAGAACCGAGCCTTAGAAAGTTGCTGAGTTCGGCAGCGAAGTCATCCAAGGGTCTTTTTATTGCCATCGATGAAGTTCAGGACGCCCCGATTGACGATATGCGCGACATTGCGTCTACGGTTCAGCTTTTGACAGGGGAAAAAGTAGATATCGCACTTGCCTTTGCCGGTTTACCCGCTGGTGTTATGGATCTTATTAACGGCAAGGCGCTTACGTTCTTGCGTCGTGCCCTCCCCGAAGACCTGGCGCCTATCAACCAGGTGGAGGTGGCGCTCTCTATGGGCGACAGCTTTGTCGCGACTGGCTTGACCATAGAGGACGATCTTCTGTCGAGAGCCGCTAAGGCCACTAAGGGCTATGCCTATCTGGTGCAACTGGTCGGTTACTCCATTTGGCAGCGCGCCAACTTGCATCGTGCCAAAAGTGCCATCGTGAGCGAGCGCGACGTTACCGAAGGCATTGCGCTGGCAGAAGCTCGTTTTCACGATGTTGTTCACGAGCCCGCGATTTCTGGACTGGGGCTCAACGATATCAAATACCTTTTGGCCATGTGCGAGGATAAACAACAGTCTAAATCAGCCGAGATTGCTAAGCGCATGGGCAAAAAGACCAATGAGATCAGCTCTATTAGGGCCAAATTGCTACAAAGAGAGGTTATTCAGGCACCACAGAGGGGCTATGTGCAGTTTGCCGTGCCGGACCTAGATATCTATCTGCGAGAGAATGCCGAGGAGATTCTCGAACGGTTCTAAATCGAGAGAGGCGACGTCACCATCTTTAAGACTGCCGCCAGCGTCGATTGCCACATCGGGTTTTTTCTGGGGCGATAATCCCCGTGATAATAAGATGTGGCGCTCCTTATCGCCTGCCAATCAGATTTCGTCTATCTATAGCATTGCGTGTTTTAATTTGCCACAGCAAAGATACCATTCACGGAGAGTGAGGGCTTTCTTGCCCGCGCTGTGCGCCCCGGTAACTTCAGTGCCGTAACGGGCGCCTGCCAGATGGTGCGACGCGATGTATTTGAGCAGGTCGGCGGCTACAACGAGGAATTCGCCGTCGGCTTTAACGATGCGGATTTTTGCCTGCGCGTGTGGGAGGCGGGCTACCGTACCATCTTCACGCCCTATGCCGAGCTGTACCACTACGAGTTCACCTCGCGCGGCAGGGAAGAGGCCAACGAGGAAAAACTGCGCCGCTGGAAGCGCGAGCAGGCGCTGTTCATGCAGCGCTGGCCGGAGTTCTTCCTTGACGGGCGATCCGTGAAGGGATGCCAATCTTAGCAGCGAGAGTGAGTTTGATGATTTGTGATTCTGGGAATGGCATCGCTATTGAATTAGCTTTGCACGAACGCCGTCTGGCGTAAATATCGTCCATTGGCCCGAGCGAGCACTGATTAAATGCCGGCTTCCGATAACATAAAGACAGTTATTAATTGTGGAGGATTGTATGAAGCGTCTTTCAATTACTTTATCTCTTGCGGTCGCGCTGTCTCTGTGTGTATGCTCCACGGCTATTGCTGCTAGCCCAGCAGATGCCGCGCTGTCGCAGGCTGAATCAATTTCATGCACCGTCTCTGCTGGCCTGTCGGCGCCCGCCCCCAGGGCGGAGGCGACCGGCGACGGCGAGGTCACCCTGACCTGGGAGCCCGTCGAGGGCGCCGAGCGCTACGCCGTTGCGGAGGCCTTCTCCAACGGCACCTACGCCACCTTCACCAAGTCCCTCACCGGGACGTCCTACACCGCCACCGACCTGCCCAACGGCTACGACCACGACTTCCTCGTCCAGGCCTACGTGAACGGCCGCTGGTCCTCCTTCGGCCCCGCCAGCCTCGTGCGCTGCAGGCCTGAGGGGACCGTCAAGCCCGCGCCCGCGGCGACCGCCGGCGACGGCAGCGTCGAGCTGTCGTGGGGCCGCGTGCCCGGCGCCACCAAGTACGCCGTGGCCTACCGGAACGGGTCCGGCTACCGCACGCTGACGACCTCCTGCTCCGGTGAGTCCTTCAAGGCCTCCGGGCTGTCCAACGGGACGAGCTACCGATTCCTGGTGCAGGCCTGCGTCTACGGCAGGTGGACCTCCTTCTCCGACTCCGATCTGGTCTCCGCGACGCCCTTCGACCCGTCGGCGCCCGCCCCCAGGGCGGAGGCGACCGGCGACGGCGAGGTCACCCTGACCTGGGAGCCCGTCGAGGGCGCCGAGCGCTACGCCGTTGCGGAGGCCTTCTCCAACGGCACCTACGCCACCTTCACCAAGTCCCTCACCGGGACGTCCTACACCGCCACCGACCTGCCCAACGGCTACGACCACGACTTCCTCGTCCAGGCCTACGTGAACGGCCGCTGGTCCTCCTTCGGCCCCGCCAGCCTCGTGCGCTGCAGGCCTGAGGGGACCGTCAAGCCCGCGCCCGCGGCGACCGCCGGCGACGGCAGCGTCGAGCTGTCGTGGGGCCGCGTGCCCGG
>NZ_JADMRH010000012.1:16455-25951 GCF_015560135.1 Collinsella aerofaciens | reverse complement strand
CTGAGGGGACCGTCAAGCCCGCGCCCGCGGCGACCGCCGGCGACGGCAGCGTCGAGCTGTCGTGGGGCCGCGTGCCCGGGGCGAATCAATATGTAGTTTCGTGTTCGAACGGTAAGTCGTATAGATTGAAATCCCATCAAACTAGCGTTGAAATCAAGGGTTTGAAAAACGGTGAAGAATATACGTTCTATGTTAGGGCAAAGATTTACGACCGTTTGACCGCTCTTGAGGATACTGACTACATCACCTGTATGCCGTACTCTCTTATTTCTCCTAAGGTTAGCGTTTCTGCTGTTGGCGATGGGACGGTGGACCTTAAGTGGAATCCAGTTGCCGGTGCATTACGATATGCGATTGCATATAAAACAAATAAAGGATACAAGACTGTCACCTATGACTGTCTTAATACTGAATTCACCATTAATGGACTTACCAATGGTCAGAAGTATTCATTTATTGTTCAAGCTAATATTGATGGCCGCTGGTCTCCTTTTGGGAGCAAGGACCTTGTTACCGCTATTCCCGAAGATCCTAATGCTCCGAAGCCTCATTTAGAGAAAGCTACGGCGACCTCCTGCGTTCTTTCGTGGAATCAGATTCCTGGAGCAGAGAGGTACGCGGTTGCTCTTAAGACTGGAAATAGCTACAAGACGTATTCTCTTGATGTCAAAGAGCCCTCGTATCTGGTTTCTGGCTTGAATCCCGGTAGTACTTATCGTTTCCTTGTGCAAGCATTTGTAAATGGAAGATGGAGCTCTTCCTCGGACGCATATTTATGTGAAGCCGTTCTTGAGGACGTTCGTTCCCCTCAAAATGTTAAGGCCACTTGTCCTGGCGATGGAAAAATACAGCTTACTTGGAACTTTGTTCCCAATGCAACGCGATACGCGATTGCAGAGTATAAGAATGGCTCATATGTAACGTTCACGACTAATTGTTTGAGCACTAGCTATACGGTTTCCGACCTTACGAATGGACGCAATCACAGGTTTCTTGTGCAATCTTACGTAGATGGAGCCTGGTCTGCTTACGGTGATGCGCTGCTTGTGGACGCAGTTCCACATGGTGTAATTACTCCTCGTGTAACTGGTAAAGCTGGGGATCTTTGTGCAAATCTATCTTGGAGTAAGGTGTCGGGCGCCACGCGTTATGCTATCGCGGTAAAGACGAATAGTGGCTATAAAACTTATACATACAACTGCACTGGCAATTCGTATAGAGTTGAAGGACTAAACGGTGGACAGACCTATCAGTTTGTCGTTCAGGCTTATCTCGATGGCGTATGGTCGCCTTTTGATGAAGGCGACCTGGTTAGTGTAAAGCCGACGGGCACGAATGACACTGTATTTGGCATTCCGCGCCTAACCGTTGTTAATTGGCTGACGAGCCATCAATACAATGGCTATTATCTTGGTACTCGATATTCAAGTGGCTTTTCATATCAGACTTGCTTGTACCCTAACGGCGCTCCAGGGCCCGGGGGCTACACCGGTATGAACTGCACTGGTTTTGTTGCCCATGTATTTAGATCTCTTGGCGTAAACGTTGATGCAGTCGCAGCCAACAACAACCATACTCCGTGGGGTGCGGGGCCCGGCGGCGGCGGCTATATCAATGCGTGGCGCTGGTATGGTTATGCAATTGACTCTGGCTGTAAGGTTTATCACTTCAACACAGTTGCCGATATGTTGAATAGCGGATTGGCTAAGAAGGGCGATGTGATTTTCTTTAAAACAGATGGTTCTATCGATTGCCATATTGGATTTTTCTGGGGAGATAACTCCCATGACAATAAGATGTGGCACCAAATTTTGCCTGGCAACCTGATTGGCCCTTGTTTTAATAACGCTAATAAAAGTGAGGTTCGTCAGCAGTGTGTGCTCATCAAATAGGCCCGGCGTTCGTTTGATGATTGCCTTCACTATGATTTGACGGTTCGCTTAATCGAATGCATCATGAGTAGGTTATTAAACTCAATCTAAGGCTAGTTATGGATTTCTCAGTTGTAATTCCAGTTTATGGTTGTAAAGAGGCGCTGCCCGAACTGCATAAGCGAATCGTTGATGTTTTTGAAAAGATGGAGGCGTCTTTCGAGCTCGTTCTTGTTGACGACCACGATCCATATGATTCGTGGTCTGTTGTGCAGTCGATATGCGACGCTGATGAACGTGTGTATGGAATCAAGCTTGCTCGTAATTTTGGCCAAATTCGTGCAATCACTGCGGGTCTTGACTGTTGCCATGGTGATTGGGTTGTCGTAATGGATTGCGACCTTCAGGATAGGCCGGAGGCCATTCCCCAGCTCTATAATAAAGCTCTGGAGGGCTTCGATGTCGTCTTTGCAAAAAGGGTAGAGCGAAAAGATAGCGCTTTGACCATGGCGTTGTCTCGAGCTTTTTATAAAGTGTATGAGTATTTTACTGACGGTAGTTATGATCCTTCACTTTGCAACTTCAGTATTGCTCGTCGCGCGGTAATTTCTCAGTATTGTTCAATGCGTGAACATAACCGTGGATACACGATGTTTATTAAGTGGCTTGGGTTTAGACAAACTGCGATAGAGATAGTTGGCGATGAACGCTTTGCAGGTGAGTCTTCCTATAGTTTTAGGAAAAAGCTAAATATGGCGTTTGAGCTTATTACCGCCCAGTCTAATAAGCCTTTGAAATTTGCGGTTAACGTTGGCTTTGCAATGTCCTTCGTTGCCTTGCTCGTTCTAATTGCAGCGATAGTTCAGAAAATCTGTGTTCCGGGAATTCAAGTTGGATGGACTAGCCTTCTTTGTTCCATCTTTTTTATGGGTGGGCTCATTTTGTCTGCAATTGGAATCGTTGGACTGTACGTCGGCAATATTTTTACTGAGGTTAAAAATAGACCTCTGTATGTGATTGAAAAAGAGTGCAATGGAAAGGATGAGTAAGCTATGGTAATTGTTATTGGAGCAACCAGTTTTATCGGTATGTATACCGTTGACGAGCTTGTCAAATCAGGCAAACAAGTTATTGCTACCGGTAGGAATGAACGACTTCGTCCTTTCCTTGAAGACATGGGTGCCGAGTTTATTAGTCTCGATATTACTAAGCCTGAAGATTTTTCAAAACTCCCTGCTGATAACGTCGAGGGCGTAATTCTTCTAGCTGGTTTGCTTCCTGCCAATGCAACTGCTGATTTGGTTAACGAAGAGAATGCCATCGATTACGTTAGAGTGAACACTATGGGCACAGTGAACGTGCTCGAGTATTGCAGGACGAATGGTATCAAGAAGATAATTTCCGCCACTACCTATGGTGATGTCTCTGGGGCATGGAGAAAGGACTATGCCATTACTGAGGATGAGCCCAGGAATTTCTCCTTTACTGGTGACCACGCTGTCTATACCATCACGAAGAATGCTGCCAACGATTTGATTGAGTATTATTCGCAGCAACATGGTCTTCAGGGGGCAGTGTTCCGTTTTCCTCCGGTTTACGGCGTTGGGCCTCATGGCACAATCTTAGTTGATGGTAAGCCGTACAAGTCTGCTATCCAAGTCTGGATCGAAAAGGCCGCGTCCGGACAGAACCTTGAGATATGGGGAGACCCTCATATCTCAAGAGACATTATCTATGTGAAGGATGTTGCTCGGGCATATCGAATGGCTTTGGAAAGCGATTCAACGCATGGGCTTTATAACATGACTAGCGGGGTTCCTTTGGAGCTTGAAGATCAGGCTCGTGCAGTTATCGAGGTATTTGGCGACAGCTCTAAATCGAAAATCGTTTACAGGCCGGAGCTCAAGAACAACACCCCTTCATTTTTGTTCGATATGAGTAAGGCTGAGCGTGATTTCGGCTTTGTTCCAGCTTATAGAGACTATTATTCGATGATGCTCGATTATAAGGCTGAGATGGAAAGCGGCCGCTGGAATGATTTCGAAAAGAACTCTTCGGCCAATTGGGAGAAGTAAAGATGTCGAAAAAGCTCGCTATTATCGGTGCGTCTGATTTTCAAAATCCATTGATTCTTAAGGCCAAACAACTTGGCTTCGAAACGCATGTTTTCGCATGGGAATGCGGCGATATTGGCGAGCGCACTGCTGACTATTTCTATCCTATTAGTATTACCGAAATCGATCAAATTGCTGAGAAGTGTAGCTCTATCGGTATTGACGGTATTTGTTCTATCGGTACGGATCTCGGCAACATTACTGTTTCTAAGGTTGCCGACAAACTCGGTCTGTGTGCCAATTCAGTTGACTGCATCGACGTATCCACAAATAAGCACTTAATGCGTGAAGCCTTTTTCAAAAATGGAGACCCTTCCCCTAAAAGCTACCAGGTGACCGACCTTACAGATATTGATGGTTTAGATCTCACTTATCCAATAATCGTAAAGCCTGTTGACAGGTCTGGTAGTCGTTGCATCACTAAGCTTCAGTCTTCAGAAGGACTTGAGGATGCCGTCCGCGCTGCAATCAATGTTTCCTTTTCTAAGGCATGTGTCGTTGAAGAGTTTTTTACTGGCATTGAATTTAGTGTTGAATTTGTTTCTTGGAAAGGCGAGCATCACTTTCTTGCACTGACGAGGAAATACACAACTGGAGCTCCGCATTTCATTGAAACTGGTCACTTACAGCCTGCACCCGTTTCAGATTCTTTACGTTCCAAAATCATTGAAGTTGTTTCTCACGCCCTAGATTCTTTGGGAGTTGAATTTGGCGCTTCTCATTCAGAGATTTTGGTTAATGAGAATGAGGATATTCGTATTGTCGAAATTGGTAGCCGCATGGGTGGCGACTGTATCGGCAGCGATCTCGTGGAACTCTCAACGGGAGTTGATTTCTTGGGTGCAGTAATTTCTGTTGCTACTGGGTGTGAGCCCGACCTGAGTGTCTCTGAGCATCCTGAATGCGCCATGATTCGATTTATTTTTGATGGCGAAGACTTAGCGATGTTTCGACAAGCAGAATGCGATAGGAATGTGAGGGTCGAGCGAAGTTCTGTGGACAATGACATGGAGCATGAAATTGTCGATAGCGGCAGCAGATACGGCTTCTATATCCTGACTTCAGATTCGATTGATAATTTGGAAAAGTACTTGCCGAAGCGAGGCGTATAGAAATTGAAAAATGGACGCGTTTTCTTAGCGCTTCATCTGCTATTGGTTTTGTATTCCTGTAGCGGTATCTTAAGTAAGTTTGCGGCAGGCTATCCTTTTCTATCTTTCGGTTTTTGTGTCTGCTATGCCGGAATTATCATGCTGCTTGGCATTTATGCTATTTGCTGGCAACAAATTATTAAACGACTGCCATTAACGACAGCCTATGCCAATCGCGCCGTTACAGTTGTATGGGGCATGGTATGGGGTGTAATTGTCTTTAAGGAGCAGCTTGGCTTTCTTCAGGTTGCCGGAGGCATTATTGTATTAATTGGCGTGGCTTTGTTTGCCTCTTCAGATTCCGATGCTGCTTAGGAGGGAAGTGCTGTGGATTTTCGATATGCCTTGCTCCTTCTCCTCGGTGTTTTTATTAGTGCAATATCTCAAGTAATGCTAAAGAAGGCTGCTCTTAAGACGTATGACAGCAGGGTTCGAGAGTATCTGAACCCTCTAGTGATTTGCGCTTACTTCCTTTTCGTTTGTACGACCTTTCTTTCGATTTTTGCTTATAAAGGGATTCCCCTTTCCATGGGTCCGTTGTTGGAAGCCACCAGCTACATATATGTGACAATATTCGGTATTACGATTTTTCATGAGAAAATGTCTCGGCGGAAGTGGATTTCACTGCTTCTTATTTTGCTTGGTATCGGACTATATTCATTTGGAGCTGCTATATGATCAATTTTAATCTCCCGCCTTATGTGGGCACGGAAATGGAATATGTTCGAGAGGCCTGCGCTGTCAATCGTAAGATTTGTGGTGATGGTCCTTTTACCAAAAAATGTAGCGAATGGCTCGAGAACCGTTTTAATTCCAATAAGATCCTGCTAACGACTAGCGGCACGAGCGCGCTTGAGCTTGCAGCAATCTTATGCGACCTACATCCTGGTGATGAGGTGATTCTGCCTAGCTTCACTTTCTCTTCTACTGCTACGGCTTTTCAAATGGTCGGCGCCACTTTGGTGTTTGTTGACGTGTGCCCTGACACAATGAATATTGATCCCGATGCCATTGAGAGGGCGATAACTGATAAAACCAAGGTTGTCGTTCCTGTGCATTATGCTGGCGTTGCATGTGATATGGATCGAATCATGGACATCGCTACGCGCAACAACTTGTTGGTCGTTGAAGATGCGGCACAGGGTGTTTTGAGTTCTTATAAGGGTAAGGCTCTCGGCACTATTGGTCATTTTGGTTGCTATAGCTTTCATGAAACTAAGAACTATTCGATGGGCGAAGGTGGCGCGCTTTCTATTAACGACTCGCGTTACTGTGATCGTGCTGAAATTATTCGCGAAAAAGGGACTAATCGTCAGCGCTTTTTTAGGGGTCAAGTAGACAAGTACACTTGGGTTGATCGTGGGTCGAGCTACCTGCCTTCTGACATGAATGCGGCCTATCTTTGGGCGCAGCTGGAGCATGCTGATGAAATTAATGAGAACCGACTCTCAACTTGGCATTTTTATCAGGAGTCTTTAAAGCCGCTTGCAGATGCCGGCAAGATTGAGCTTCCCTATATTCCTGAAGGCTGCGAACATAACGCTCATATGTTTTACATCAAGTGTAAAGATCTGAAGGAACGCGGTGATTTTATCTCTTACCTTAAGGATCATGGTGTCCAAGCTGTTTTCCATTACATTCCTTTGCATGATGCGCCTGCAGGAAAGATGTTTGGTCGTTTTGACGGGGAAGACAGGTTTACTACCTCTGAAAGCAATAGGCTTGTCAGGTTGCCTATGTACTATGGTCTAAGCGATGCCGATAGGCATCATGTTGCTGACGCTGTTCTTTCTTTTTACGCCTCTCGATAGATATTAAAAGGCGGCTTCTGGCCGCCTTTTTCTTTTAAGGACTGTATATGCAAAAGAGTATCCAGCGCTATTTGTTGACCGCAATCTTTGCTATGTCACTTCTTTCTCTTTTTCTTGGTCATCCTGTTAACGCTTTTGCCGATAGCTCAGATGTAGATAACCTTTCGTTTATTTATATCGAGAAGAGTCACGTTGACCTCGGAGATGCGCAAAGAGTTGCTTTGGGCTTTGACGGGACGCCGTCGGATGAGCCTGTGGCACTGTATTGTGCAAATACTGCGTCTGAAGCCCTTATCCGATTCGATGTCACTTCCAGTGCTGACAACACATATCTTTTCTCTTCGAGTGTTTCTGCCGCTGGCGTTTATTCCTTGCTTAAGGTGGAGTATGCCTCTGGAGCAACACGTATTTTTCCTGATGATATTTCTGATCAGATGTTTAGCGTCGGCGAAGTGTCTGCACCGTATCGGCTGCGGTCTGATGGTGACTCTGATGACCAGCTTGAGTCCGTGTTTACAGACGACACGGGCGCTTCGTTTGATTCGTTGGAATCCGCTGTTGATGTCATTTCGGAAAATTCAGCACGGGCACGCAATTGGGTCTTTGTTTTAGACGCAGGTCATGGCGGTTGGGATTCCGGCGCCGTCGGCAATGGTCTTCGCGAGAAGGATCTTACACTACAAATCGCGCGTTATTGCCGCGATGAACTCCAGAAATATGCTGGTGTTCGAGTTATTATGACGCGTGATTCCGACGCTTCCGTCACTGGGGTTGCCAACACTACAAACGAGCTCATTGCTCGGGCGCAAATCGCGAGAGACAACAATGCCACTTTGTTCATGAGTTTTCACATCAACTCAGGCGGTGGTACCGGAGCGGAAATATGGATTCCGAGGCAAGCTAGTTGGTATTCTTCATTTAATGAACTTGGCGAGTCTCTGGGTCAAGACGTTTTGAATAGACTTGCATCTGTTGGTCTCGTTAACCGTGGCACAAAAAATGATTATTACGATTTAAATGGTACGCAGCTTTATTATCCTGACGGCAGCAACGCCGATAGTCTTTCTGTTATAAGAAATTGTCGCCAATATGGCATTCCTGCAGTTTTGGTTGAACATGGTTTCATCGACAATCGTAATGATGCCGGACTTTTGGCCAATAAATCATACCTTAAAAAAATGGGTCAGGCAGATGCCCTGGCCATTGCTAATCAGTTCGGCCTTTCGAAGGTAGCTAAACCTGATCCGGTGGTATCCGAGATGCGCGACGGTAAAATCAAGTTAAGCTGGGATTCGATCCCCAATGCATCTAAGTATGCCATCGCTTTGTGCAAGAGCGATGGCAGCTTCAATACCTACACGTATGATTGCACAGGAACTTCCTATGAAATCGATGGGCTTGAAAACGGAAAGACATATACATTTCTTGTTCAAGCGTATGCCAACGGTGATTGGAATACCTATACGTCTGATGATTATTTAACTTGTAAATTGATTCCTTCCCCCGAGGCTCATGCCGAGGCGACCGGCGACGGGGAGGTCACCGTCTCCTGGAAGGCGGTCGCCGGCGCCGAGCGCTACGCCGTCGCCGAGAAGACGGCCGACGGCTCCTACAGGACCTACACGCTCGACGAGAAGGGCACCTCCTTCAAGGTCTCCGACCTCGCCAACGGCGTGACCCACCGCTTCCTGGTCCAGGCCCGGGTCGACGGGTCCTGGTCCTCGACCGCCGACGGCTACCTGTGCTCCGCCGCGCCGTCGGGCACCGTCAGGCCCAAGGTCTCCGCGAAGGCCGGCGACAGGTCGGTCGAGCTCTCCTGGGGCCACGTGCCCGGGGCGACCCGCTACGCGGTCGCCGTCCGCCAGGGGTCCGGCTACAAGACCTACACGCTCGACTGCGCCAAGGAGTCCTACACCGTGAAGGGCCTCTCGAACGGCACGTCCTACAGCTTCCTGGTCCAGGCCTGGAACGGATCGTCCTGGTCGACCTTCTCCGACGCCGACCTCGTGGCGTGCCGCCCGTCGGACCCCAGAGCCCCCGAGGCTCATGCCGAGGCGACCGGCGACGGGGAGGTCACCGTCTCCTGGAAGGCGGTCGCCGGCGCCGAGCGCTACGCCGTCGCCGAGAAGACGGCCGACGGCTCCTACAGGACCTACACGCTCGACGAGAAGGGCACCTCCTTCAAGGTCTCCGACCTCGCCAACGGCGTGACCCACCGCTTCCTGGTCCAGGCCCGGGTCGACGGGTCCTGGTCCTCGACCGCCGACGGCTACCTGTGCTCCGCCGCGCCGTCGGGCACCGTCAGGCCCAAGGTCTCCGCGAAGGCCGGCGACAGGTCGGTCGAGCTCTCCTGGGGCCACGTGCCCGGGGCGACCCGCTACGCGGTCGCCGTCCGCCAGGGGTCCGGCTACAAGACCTACACGCTCGACTGCGCCAAGGAGTCCTACACCGTGAAGGGCCTCTCGAACGGCACGTCCTACAGCTTCCTGGTCCAGGCCTGGAACGGATCGTCCTGGTCGACCTTCTCCGACGCCGACCTCGTGGCGTGC
>NZ_JADMRH010000012.1:0-16356 GCF_015560135.1 Collinsella aerofaciens | reverse complement strand
ACGTCCTACAGCTTCCTGGTCCAGGCCTGGAACGGATCGTCCTGGTCGACCTTCTCCGACGCCGACCTCGTGGCGTGCACAACTTTGGGCACTCCGATTATGGGAAAGTCTGCCGCTTCGGTTTCGAGCATGGTTTCCTTGTACAACTCAACTGGACATATCTATCCGACTATTTATGCCTCCAAAGGCGCAACAACTATTAATGACTTTTGCCAGATAGTATCTGAGGAAGCGAATGCTGAAGGTGTTAAGGCGGAAATCCTGTTTGCCCAAGCAATGTACGAAACTGGCTGGCTTCAATTTGGTGGTAGCGTAAAAGCGGAACAATGCAACTTCGGTGGAATCGGCGCCGTGAATGCCACAGCGGGTGGTGCGTCTTTTGGGGATGTGCGATCTGGTCTTCGTGCACAGGTCCAACATTTAAAGGCTTATGCTTCGAAAGAACCTTTAAATAATCCTTGTGTCGACCCCCGTTTTGAAAAAGTCAAGCGTGGCGTTGCGCCATGCGTCGAGGATTTGAATGGTCGCTGGGCAGTTCCTGGCGATGGCTATGGGCAGCGTATTTCGTCTTTAGCCGCTAAGGCTTGTTGTTAATTGCTTTAATGTGGCGGCATTTAAGTGTGTAAGTAGGTTTAGGTTGAATTCTACGAAATTTTACAAAAATGCAAACGTCTATTGCTTGGTGCTCGTTCTTGCAGTGTTTTGTTTGATGAGCATCTGGTGGGCATTTCGTCTGCCTATGTCTTCAGCGCCTGATGAGTATATGAGGCTACAAGTACCCTTATTTATTGCAGAGAATGGCTGTTTACCGCGTGGAGATGATCCTGCGATCATAAATGAGGTTTGGGGTACATCATATGCATTTAGCGTGTACGGGTCCTCGTTGATTGCAGTGCCGTTTATCTGTGTTGCTAAGCTGGTGGTTCCCAATTCTTCTGCAGCGCTAATAATTGCTGCGAGATTATCGAATTGCCTTCTTGCTGCGTTAAATATAGTTTGTATCTATCTGATGGGTAAAAAACTTAAATTTGGCAATTTAACATCAATTCTTGCCGCAACTCTATTTGCATTTTTACCACAAAACGTATTCCTTGCTGCTTACTTTAATTCTGAACAGCTTGAATTTCTCTCGACAAACCTTGTGATAATTCTTTGTTTGAATGCACGAGAGAATCGCTGGAGCTATAGGAGCTGTTTCTTCTTGGGCTGCGGCTTGGGGGTGCTCGCGCTCTCTTATTACTACGCTTATGGTGTAATAATTGCAGCAATCATATTCTATTTCAGTTCTATTAAGAAAGATTTTTGTTTAAGGACGAAATCCGATTATATTTCCGCTATTCTTTATCGTCCTTTGGTGGTTTTTTCCGGTTCATTTATAGTCTGCGGCTGGTTCTTTATAAGAAATGCGCTGTTGTATAACGGAGACTTTATCGGAATGGCTACTAGCTCTAAAACATCTGAGATATATGGTGCTAGCGGCTTTAAACCATCGCAACGTGGCACCTTACGTCAGCAAGGGTATTTGCCTGACTGTTTGTTTAATCAAATGAACTATTCGGTGTATTGGCCTTTGTCTGTAGCTCAGTCATTTATAGGTACATTTGGATATATGAGTATCTTTGTAGGCAATACGTCATTCGTTTTATATTTATTAGTATTTATTCCTTCACTCGTAATCGGTCTTATTCGTCGCCTGTTTACTGCTAAACAAACTGGCGATTATTTAACATTTATTCCTGGCCTTATTACTGTTGCGACTCCATTTCTTTTATCAATTTACTATTCATGGGCATCTGATTATCAGCCTCAGGGCAGGTATGTGATGGCTGGATTCGGGATCTTGTCTCTGCTTTGTGCTTTTGGGATTGTTTCGTTATGCCAGGGTCTCTGGACCTTGCTATGCGCGGAAATTGAAGTTAAATCCTGCAAAGATGAATCTGGTAATTCATTAGAGAAGCGCTTGGCTATATCAATTAATGACTATGGTGTATTTATTAAGCTAGTTAAGTTTTCCGTTGTGGCAACAGTGCTATTTTATCTGCTGCTGTTCGTTCGCATTTTTATTCATTTGATTATTCCGTTACTTTCAAGTGGTGTTTTGTAATTCAGATTATGCAGCCTGTAGTGCATTTTGGAGGATTCGATGAAAGCTAGATTGACCTGTCTTTGCCGCGGCCTCGGTAAGGCTTACTTTGGCTTTGCGATCAATAGTCAGGTTGACATTAGTGGAATTTCCGCTGAGGTGCGCACGGATTTGGGAAATCAACTTCCGGTTGGGATATATAGATTAAATTCTAAAGACATGTTGATTTTGGCTGTTCCGTTGTTGGGTTCTGGCGGAGTCCATATCTCTATTAAGTTGAGATTAGATAGTGGCATGGTCAAGAGTTTGTATAGCGGAAAATTGAACTGGATTGCAATAAAGTGGCTATCACGTTATTGTTATAAATTTAAACGCAAGCTAGCTTTCGCTTTGCGTGATATTGATCAGCAGGTTTATTCGCATCAAATTCACGTTAAGCCAGAGCTTGCTCTTGAATCACCTGCCGGTGATCTCATCATTAAAGGCGTGGTTTGCGGGCCGTATAGTTGCAGAAACTCCGATATCTTTCTCTTGGATGAGAGCGGCAGCAGAAGTGATTCAGGCAATTTAAGTGTTGGCCGTTGCAACGATGTCGTAACTTTTAGCCAAAGACGTTCTGAAATTTCTTTTACACTGCGAATTCCAATGGACGGCAACACTTATACGCTAGTTGCTGACGGAAATTGCAGTAATGAACAGCCTGGTTTTCTGTGCTTTGATGCTGCTTCCGTTCAATATTATCTTTCGACGCTATCGCCACTTTTCTACAAGGCCTCATCTGCCGGTGCCTACGCTTCTTCTCATTCCAAACGTATTGACTATCTTTCGATGCTGGATTTTAGTGAATGTAAATTAATTAGCGGCCCTCTGTTTAGTATTGTTGTTCCGTTATATAAGACACCTGTTAGTTTTCTTAACGATATGGTGCATTCTGTAATCAATCAGGCATATTCTAATTGGGAACTCATTTTGATTAACTCAACTCCAGAATGTGTTGAGCTGGCTGCCGCTTTGGATAAACTGACTGATAAACGCATCAAAGTTGTCACCCTTGAGTCAAACAAGGGTATTTCGGGGAACACTAACTTTGGCATTGCTAAAGCAAAGGGCGATTATGTCGTGTTTTTCGATCACGACGATACACTCGATCCGTTTGCTCTTTATAGATACGCAGAGCGAATTCAGGACTGTCCTGATACTGATGCACTGTATTGCGATGAGGACTTCTTAAATGAGACCGGTGAGTATGTGGCCCCTCATTTCAAGTCTGATTTCAATCTAGATCTCCTTCGCGTTCATAACTACATAACTCATCTGCTTTGCGTTCGTGCCTCGTTTGCTAAAGAACTGATGCTACGGAAAGAGTTCGATGGAGCTCAAGACTATGATTTTCTGTTGCGTTTAGTAGAGAGAACTCAGAATATCTATCATGTCCCTGAGGTTCTCTATCATTGGAGAATTAGCGATACGTCAACTGCGAAGAGTGCGGGAAATAAGAACTATGCCGACGATGCTGGCAGAAGGGCACTGCAAGAGCATTTGGATCGCTGCGGTCTGAACGGAACTGCGGAGTTAACTGATTCTGCCTGTTTCTATCACATTGCCTACGCTCTTAATGAAGAACCCTTGGTCAGTATCGTTATCCCCAATAAAGATAGTGTTGAGGTCTTACGCCGCTGCATTGACTCTATTGAGGAAAAAACTGATTACCGCAACTTCGAGATTCTGGTTGTTGAGAATAACAGTACGGAGGACGCGACATTTGAGTATTACCGCACCGTTTCCGAGCAATATGAGAACGTTCGCATTGCAACATGGGATGGTCCGTTTAATTACTCCGCTATCAATAATTATGGCGTTGGACTGACATCCGGCAAATACCTGCTGTTCTTGAATAATGATACCGAGGTTATTGAGAGCGGCTGGCTTTCTTCAATGCTGTCTTTCTGTCAGCGTGACGATGTTGGAGCGGTCGGTGCAAAGCTGCTGTATCCAGATGATACGGTGCAGCATGCAGGCGTAATGATGATATGTTGTAGAAATGAAGGCGAAATGGGCGGCCCCATTCACGTATTCAACAACCTTGACCGGGATGATCCAGGTTACATGCGCCGCGCTGTTATTTCACAAGATTTAAGTGCTGTTACCGCTGCATGCATGATGACGAAGCGTTCTGTATTTGAAGAGCTAAATGGGTTTAACGAGGACTTTGAGGTTGCTTTTAATGACGTTGATTTTTGCCTGAGAGTTCGCTCGCTCGACAAGCTTGTTGTTTTCGATGCTGATGCCCTCTTGTATCATTATGAGTCCTTCAGCCGTGGCTATGAGACTGGTGAAAAGAAAGTCCGATTTATGCGTGAGCAGGGCAAATTACGCACTGCTTGGGCGGAGTATTATGTCAACGGTGACCCTTATCACAGTCCGATGAGTACTCGATGACGTTTGGATTGTCATGATTGATCAAAACCTTGTTCTCTTTGAATCGAATCCAGATTTCGCTGACAATTCTCGTGCTTTGTATGATTACATCGTCGATAAGACTGATTTCAAGACTTTTTGGGTTGTTAAGGATCCGGCTATGCTAGGGCCCATGAGGGCTGCTGGCGTTGACTGTGATATTGAGAATTCAGACCGCGCTATTGCTATGGAGCAATGTGCTCATTATCTGGTTACGTCCAGCTTTATGTTTGCGTACAATAAGCGTCCAGGGCAGATTCATGTTTCGGCATGGCATGGCTTTGGTCCTAAGACCATCGGGTTTGATGAAGATGCAGCGTCTGATTCAAGTGCGCTTAGAGATTTGAAGGTCATTACGACCCAATGTGATCTTCTGACCACTACATCACGTGTGTCGCAGCTCATGATGGCCGGTATGCTTTCTATGGACCCTCGCAAGGTAATGAATTCCGGTTTCCCGAGAAATGATTACCTTTTTACAACTGATGGTAGAAAACTCCTGGAAGGCGCTTTGGGGGTTGATTTCGGCAGCAGTAAATTGATTATGTATCTGCCCACGATGCGCAAGGGTCTAAAGGCTGAAGGCGGTCAATTCGATAAAAATATCTTTAATTACGAGGATTACGACGCTGCTGGTCTTGATGAGTTCCTGAAGCTGAATGATGCTTATGTAATTGCGAAGATGCACTTTGCCGATGATTCGAGCTTCAACCAAAGTTCTTTCGAGCTACCCAAAAGGGTTTTATTCCTCGATAGTCTGTCTTTGGGTTCGAAGTTGCTCACCATTTACCATGTTCTTAACGCATTCGACTTATTGATAACTGACTACTCGTCAGTGTATGTAGACTATCTTCTTCTTAATAGGCCTATTGTCTTTTCATGTCCGGATTTCGAAGAATACAAGAAGGACAGAGGATTCATTAGCGATGACCCACGCTGGATGATGCCTGGGGCTTTTGTTAAGTCGCAATCCGAGTTATTGAGTGCGCTTGGTTCGTTTTTTAATGGAGTTGACGCTGCTGCTTCATTGCGTGAGTCGTTCATGCCAGCCATTCATTCTCATAGGGATGCAAAAGCTGCTGAGCGTGTTGTTCAAAGGATGATCGGAGTTGCCAGCACCAACTCGCGTGACTGTGACAAGGAAATCGGTTCATGCTTTGCGGACTCGAATTCCCCTTTGCGGCAGTATATGAATCTACGTTCCAAAGCGGAACTATTTTTAGACTATGGTTCGGGCTTCAATTCTGAAGATGTTTTGTCCATCGAATATACGTCTAACTGTTTTGGGTCTCATGTCTGCCTGACTTTCAATGTCCCTTCTGGCGTTAACGAAGTTCGCTTTGACCCCGCCGATGACGGTTCATTTCTCTTAAAGGATGTTTCCTTCTCTTTTAACGGAACGCCATTGATTTGGGACGCGTTAAATGGTTCTGAATCACACTCCAATATCGTATTCTGTGGACTTGACCCTCAGATTCTGGTCTCAGGCTTTGATGGCTCGGCTGGCGAGCTGTGTGTCAATTTCGACAGATGTGAGCTTGGGGATTCAGCTGACTATGTTTCATGTCTCATGGAGCGCGGACACTCTCTTTCAGATGAGCCCGTGCATTCTCTTTCGGGGTCATTGAGTCGTGTATTTAGGTTTGGTAGGCATTGACGTGAAGCGCGTTATTACATATGGAACGTTTGATTTACTACATTACGGGCATATCAATTTACTAAGGAGGGCCAAGCAGTATGGCGACTATCTAATAGTCGCTTTGTCTACCGATGACTTCAATTGGAATCAGAAGAGAAAGAAGTGTTATTTCTCTTTTGATAAACGCAAAGCCCTTCTTGAAGCAATTCGTTACGTTGACCTTGTGATTCCCGAAGAATCATGGGACCAGAAAGTGACTGACGTGCGTGAATACCATATCGATACGTTTGTTATGGGCGATGATTGGAAAGGCGAGTTCGACTTCCTGAAGAATGAGGGCGTTGATGTCGTTTACCTGCCACGCACGCCGGAAGTTTCCACCACTCAAATTAAACGTGATCTAAAATCCTAGTAGTCGGCAAGGTTCTTGTGCGAATTTAGCATTGTGGGATTATTAATAATAAAATTAACCTAACGGTTTGATTTCTGTTAGAAAGGTTCTTCAATTATGAAGGGCATCATCCTCGCCGGCGGGTCCGGCACCCGCCTGTACCCGCTCACGCTCGTGACCTCCAAGCAGCTGCTGCCGGTCTACGACAAGCCCATGATCTACTACCCGCTGTCCACCCTCATGCTGGCGGGCATCCGGGACATCCTGGTCATCTCCACGCCGACGGACCTCCCCAACTTCGAGCGCCTGCTCGGGGACGGCTCGCGCTACGGCGTGAACCTCTCCTACGCCGAGCAGCCCTCGCCGGACGGCTTGGCGCAGGCCTTCACCATCGGCGAGGAGTTCATCGCCGGCGAGCCGTGCGCCCTGGTGCTCGGCGACAACATCTTCTACGGCAACGGCCTCAGCCGCCACCTCAAGAAGGCCGTCGAGAACGCGCAGTCGGGCCGCGCCACGGTCTTCGGCTACCACGTGGACGACCCCGAGCGCTTCGGCGTCGTCGAGTTCGACGGCGAGGGGAGGGCCGTCTCCATCGAGGAGAAGCCCGAGCGCCCCAAGAGCTCCTACGCCGTCACCGGCCTGTACTTCTACCCGGGCGACGTCGCCGCCAAGGCCCATGAGGTTCAGCCGTCCGCGCGCGGCGAGCTGGAGATCACCACGCTCAACCAGATGTACCTGGAGGAGGGGACGCTGTCCGTCGTCACCCTCGGACGCGGCTACGCGTGGCTGGACACCGGCACCATGGAGAGCCTGCACGAGGCCGCGGAGTTCGTCCGCGCCGTGGAGCACTCCCAGGACCTTCCCGTGTCCGTCCCCGAGGAGATCGCCTGGGAGAACGGCTGGATCACGACCGCCGAGCTGGAGGAGGCCGCGAAGGCCTACGGCAAGTCGGTCTACGGCCAGCACCTGAAGAAGGTCGCCGCCGGCGAGATCGTCAACAGCCCGCGCGAGTACTAGCGCCTTCTTGCTTTCTTTTAGGGGCCACCGTTATTTGGTGGCCCCTTTCGTTATGATTACGGTGACCATATAGCCAATATGATTGGGAGTGGATGTGTTAAGCGTCTACTTTGGCGATATGCCAGAAGCGATTTACAACACAGCGACATATTTCAAAAACTCTTACCGGTCTTCTTGGATTACGGATCCCTATGCGGTCTCGATAATTAAAGATGTCGATCGATCGGATGTTGTCTCCGAAAACGTCATCGAAAGCCCTGTGCTTGGTTCCATCTCCCCACTCCAGCTTTCTGGTGGCGTGAAAACGCTGCTGCTTATGAGATTTGATCGTAAGCATATTTTTAACGCTTCTACCTGTGGTGACAACTGTGCCAAGTGGATTCTCGACATGGCGAAAGACCGCAAGCTCGTTGTGAATCTCTATCATGTGATGGACTTTGGTCGCGAGGATTTTAAAATTAAAGTCGTGAATAGCGGCCGAATCGTTCACAACATGGCCGATTTGATTCACGAGTCGATTCCGTATCTGTAGGTGCTGCTTATGAACGGTTCGCATCTCGTTAAGATTTCCCGCCGCAGGGGAACCAAGTACACATTTACCATTAAACGGAACATTACTATTGTGCGTGGGGATAGTGGCACGGGTAAGACGACACTGTTTGACATGGTCGCAGACTACATGCGAACGGGCGAGCAGTCGGGTGTTTCCTTGCAATGCGATTGTCCCTGTGTCGCCCTGACCGATTATGATTGGCGAAACCAGCTTTCGTCCGTTCATGACTCGATTGTATTTGTCGATGAGGGCTTAAAAGAGATCCATTCTGATGAGTTTGCCCATCATGTGCTGTATTCCTCGAATTATTTCGTGCTGATCTCAAGGGCTGATTTCCCCAATCTTCCGTATAGCGTGGATGAGATTTACAAGATTAAGACGAGCGGAAAATACCATTCTTTCGTCCCTGTTTATCAAGATCGCGGGAATCATCGTTATGCTATTTCCCGGTCGGCGCCAAAACAGGACTTTTCTATCCTTCTATGCGAGGACAGTAAGTCTGGTTTCCAGTTCTTTAAACGGCATTTTGCTGACAGTGAGCTTACCTGTACTTCGGCCATGACGAACAGCGCGATTTTGGGCTGGTTGGATCAGCATCTCGACGATCGCGTGTTTGTTGTCGCGGACGGGGCGGCATTTGGGTGCTATGCGGACCGCGTCCTTAAGCTGCAAGACATTCACCGCGATACTGTTACGGTTTGTCTTCCCGAGTCGTTCGAATGGCTTCTGCTGAGCTCCGGCGTAATTTCAGGGCTAGATGTTAAGACGGTTTTGGAAACCCCAGAAGCCTTTGTAAACAGTGAGAAGTTTAAAAGCTGGGAGGATTTCTTCTATAAGTACTTACGTGAAATAACTGGGGATTCGGTTTTTCACTACGACAAAGACTGCATTTCGGAGGCGTTTTGTACAGGAGGTAATTCTGCGAAGGTTATGGCTCTTATCGCATGCCGAAATGTCCGATAGTTTTGTTGAATAGCGTCGCGGCGTCACTTCCTGCGGCATACTAAAGAAGCTGTACATGCTTCAGATTGGATTTTCATGTCTGAGATTTTCGAACCCAAGAATATCATCGTCACTGGCGGCTGCGGCTTCATCGGCAGCAACTTCGTGCACTACGTCGTGAACAACCACCCGGGCGTCCACGTCACCGTCCTGGACAAGCTGACCTACGCCGGCAACCCCGAGAACATCGCGGGCCTGCCGGCGAACCGCGTGGAGCTCGTCGTCGGCGACATCTGCGACGCCGGGCTGCTGGACAGGCTGGTTCCCGGCCACGACGCGATCGTTCACTACGCCGCCGAGAGCCACAACGACAACTCCATCGCCGACCCGGAGCCGTTCCTGCGCACGAACGTCGAGGGCACCTTCCGCCTTCTGGAGACCGTCCGCAAGTACGGCATCCGCTACCACCACGTCTCCACCGACGAGGTCTACGGCGACCTGGCGCTCGACGACCCGGCGAAGTTCACCGAGGAGACGCCGTACCGCCCGTCCTCGCCGTACTCGAGCACCAAGGCCAGCTCCGACATGCTCGTGCGCGCCTGGACCCGCACCTACGGGCTTCGCACCACGATCTCCAACTGCTCCAACAACTACGGCCCCTACCAGCACGTGGAGAAGTTCATCCCCAGGCAGATCACGAACATCGTCGACGGCGTCCGCCCCAAGCTCTACGGGAAGGGCGAGAACGTCCGCGACTGGATCCACACAGAGGACCACTCCAGTGCCGTCTGGGACATCCTGACCAAGGGCCGCACGGGGGAGACCTACCTCATCGGCGCCGACGGCGAGAGGAACAACATCACGGTCCTGCGCATGATCCTGGAGGCGATGGGGCGCGACCCCGAGGACTTCGACTGGGTCGCCGACCGCCCCGGCCACGACCGCCGCTACGCCATCGACTCCACCAAGCTCCAGCGCGAGCTGGGCTGGAGGCCGGCGCACACCGACTTCGCCGGGGGCCTCAAGGCCACCATCGACTGGTACGTCGCCAACGAGTCCTGGTGGCGCCCGGCCAAGGAGGCCACCGAGGCCAGGTATAAGGCGCAGGGCCAGTAGGCCGCACCCCGGCGAACCGCACCGCGGGGCGCCCGCGCGGGGCCGCAGGGCATGGGGATGATCCTGCGTCCCCGCGCGGGCGCCCCGGTTTCCCAACCTCTTCGATAGGAGCTTTTCCCACATGGCTGACATCGCATTCGAGAAGGACCTCTCCGTCGCCGAGACCGGCATCGAGGGCCTCAAGGTAGTCGACCTCGCCGTCCACGGCGACTCGCGCGGCTGGTTCAAGGAGAACTGGCAGCGCGCCAAGATGACCGCCCTGGGCATCCCGGACCTCAGGGTCGTCCAGAACAACATCTCCTACAACGACAGCCGCGGCGTCACCCGCGGCATCCACGCCGAGCCCTGGGACAAGTTCATCTCCGTGGCCCGCGGCAGCGTCTTCGGCGCCTGGGTGGACCTGCGCGAGGGCAGCGAGACCTTCGGCAAGGTGTTCACCTGCACGCTCGACCCGTCCAGGGCCATCTACGTCCCGCGCGGCGTGGGCAACTCCTTCCAGGCCCTGGAGGACGGCACCGCCTACACCTACCTGGTGGACGCCCACTGGTCGCTCGAGCTCAAGAGGACCTACACCTTCGTGAACCTCGCCGACCCCGAGCTCGCCATCGAGTGGCCGATCCCCCTCGACGAGGCCACCGTATCCGAGGCCGACCTCAACCACCCGTACCTCAAGGACGTCGTCCCCATGGCGCCGAAGCGCACCCTCGTTATCGGCTGCAACGGCCAGTTGGGCCATGCGGTCCGCGCGCTGGCGGAGGAGCGCGGCGTCGCCAAGGACTTCGACTTCTGCGACATCGACACCTTCGACATGTCCGACCCGGAGGCCTACTCCAAATACGACTGGTCGCTCTACGGCACCGTGATCAACTGCGGCGCCTACACCGCCGTGGACAGGGCGGAGACCCCCGAGGGCCGTGTCATCGCCTGGGAGGCCAACGCGACCGGCCCGGCGCTGCTCGCCCGCACCTGCGCCGGGCACGGGATCACCCTGGTCCACGTGTCCTCCGACTACGTCTTCGACGGCACCGCCGAGGTCCATACCGAGGACGAGCCCCTCAGCCCGCTGTCCGTCTACGGCCAGACCAAGGCGGCCGGCGACATCGCCGTGGCCGGCTGCCCGCGCCACTACATCATGCGCAGCTCCTGGGTCATCGGCGAGGGACACAACTTCGTGAAGACGATGAAGGCGCTCTCCGACCGCGTCGCCGACCCGGAGGACGGGCTCACGCAGGTCACGGTCGTGGACGACCAGCTGGGCCGCCTGACCTTCACGCGCGACATGGCCGAGGCCATCTTCCACGTGCTGGGGACGCACGCCCCCTACGGCACCTACGACTGCACGGGCTCCGGCGCCGTCAAGTCCTGGGCCGACATCGCCCGCGCCGTCTTCGAGGCGGCCAACGGCAACGGCGAGAAGGTCTTGCCGGTTTCGACCGCCGACTACTACGCGAACGCCGCGGGCCCCATCGCCCCGCGCCCGGTCCACTCCGCTCTCGACCTGTCCAGGCTCGAGTCGGTCGGCTTCCACATGCCCGACTGGGAGGAAGAGCTGGGGGAGTACCTCAAGACGCTCTAGCCGCTATTAACTTTTCGAGAGTAAAAGCCGCCGTTCTTTAACGGCGGCTTTTCTTGTTGGTGGCTATCTGCGCAGTGGTGCCAATAGTATTTTGCGGAAGATCTACCTCTCGCTTGGGGTAATGTCGAGAAAGTTGGTGTAGCGCCCGATCCGAAGTGAGTCGGCCCGGCGTCCTGGAATCTGGAATACGGTTGATATCCTATGCCGCCTCGACCCTGTCCGCAAGCTCGAGGCCGGACTCGAGCATCTTCCTGGCCTCCGCCTCAAGCCGCGCCCACTCGACGGGACCGTCGATTCCCCGAGTGCGACCGTCATCGTAGAGCTCGTTCATCCTCACCTCCGAGAAGTACCTGGACTCCTGCCATATCTCGTCCTGCTCGCACATGACCGCGCCCGCGAGCCGCACCAGCGAGCCCGTGGAGGGGAACACCTGCACGACGCGCGACCTGCGCTTTATCTCCCGGTTGGTCCTCTCCTGCACGTTGTTGGTGCGCAGGCGCTTCCAGTGGGTCGGCGGGAAGTCGAGGTAGGCCAGCGCGTCGGGCTCGGCCTCCTCCAGCACCGCCGCCGCCCTGGGGCAGCACCCCTCCAGCATGTCGCACGCCGCGTGGTACATGGCCGTCACGGTGGCGGCGTCGCGCCCGCGGAACACCTGCGACACGATCCTGCCCACGCGGCGCCTGAGCTGCCAGGAGCCGGCCTCGCGCATGCAGTCGCGCATGAGGTGGACCGCGCAGCGCTGCCACGCGGCGCCCTGGAAGACCTCGCCGAGCGCCCGGACGAGCCCCGGGTGGGCGTCCGAGACGACGAGCCGCACGCCCGCCGCCCCGCGCGAGCGGATAGCCCGCAGGAAGGCGAGCCACGAGTCGTAGGACTCGGTGTCGACCACGTCGACGCCCAGGACGCGCCTCCAGCCGCCCGCATCGCAGCCGATGGCGGTGACCACGGCGGTGGAGGCGACGCGCCCCTCGCGGCGGCACTTGACGTAGGTCGCGTCGAGCCAGACGTAGGGCACCGGCGAGCCGCCGAGCGGCCTTCCGCATAGGTCCTCGATATCTGCGTCCAAGCTCGAGGCGATGGCGCTCACCTGGTCCTTCGAGAGCCTGGAGACGCCCATCTTCTCGGCCACCCTCTGCACCTTGCGGGTGCTCGTGCCCGTGGCGTACATCTCGGCCACGGCGGCCACGAGCGCGCGGTCGACGCGCTGGTAGCGCTCGAGCACGTCCTCAGGGAAGAAGCTGCCGGAGCGCAGCTTGGGGATGCGCAGCGTCAGCGTGCCGACGCAGGTGGCGAGCGACCTCTCGCGGTAGCCGTTTCGGCTGTTCGCTCCGCCGCCGCACAGCTGGTCGGCCTCGGCGTCCATCACGGCGTTCACGACCTGCTCGGCTAGTCTGCGGAGCAGCTCCTGCATGTCGATGGCGCCGTCGTCGAAACGGGGCATGGCGAGCATGTCCGGCGTCGGGTCTGATAAGATTCCCATAGCGGTCTTCGTCCTTTCCTAGAACCTGTTGTTGTGGTGATTTCAGATTCTAGGACGAAGGCCGTTTTTCGTTAAACGGGCGCTAGGGTGTCACCCTTACACCAACATTTTCGACGCGATCTCGCTTGGCTTGGAAGTAGGGTGGCCGGGCTGGTCATCGTAGGCGTATTTGCTGTACACGTTGACCTCCCACTGCTTTTTCTCAACCTTTGCCACAGAATCCAGGATGAATCCGGTCGCAAGGCTCAGTCCGCACAGGAACATAAACGAGGCGGCGAGCATGGCGGTGGGGAAGCGCGGGACCAGGCCGGTCTGAAAGTACTCAACAAAGATAGGAATGCCCAAAGCCAGGCCGATAATCGCGAATAAAAGCGCAACCAGACTGAAGAACTTCAGCGGGCGGTAGTCCTTGAACAGCGTGCCGATCATCGTAACGACTTTAATGCCGTCGCTCACGGTATTGAGCTTGGACTCGGAGCCTTCCGGACGGTCGCGGTACTCGATGGGTACATCTTTGATGCGCCAGCGGTGGTCGACGGCGTGAATCGAGAGCTCGGTTTCGATCTGAAAGCCCTCGGAAAGCACGGGGAAGGTTTTAACGAACGGGCGGCTCATGGCGCGGTAGCCGGTCATGACGTCATCGAAGCTGTAACCATAGATCCACTTGATCATGGCGCGGACCAGATTGTTGCCAAAGCCGTGGAAGGCACGCTTGTTTTCCTCGGCGTAGGTGCCGTTGGAAAGGCGATCGCCTACGGTCATGTCGGCCGTGCCGCTGAGGATAGGCTCGCAGAGGGCTTTGGCCGCCTCGGCGGGGTAGGTGTCGTCTCCGTCGACCATCAGGTAGCAATCGGCGTCGATATCGCGAAACATCTGGCGGCACACGTTGCCCTTTCCCTGACGGGGCTCAAAGCGGACCGTGGCGCCGTGCTCGGTGGCGATGCGTGAGGTATCGTCCGACGAGTTGTTGTCATAGACATAGACCGTCGCCTGCGGAAGCTCGCGGTGAAAGTCGTCGATGACTTTGCCGATCGTGAGCGCTTCGTTGTAGCAGGGGATGATGACGGCGATGGAATCAGAATTCACTCAATGCTCCTTATACATTCAATCCTTGAAAGTATAGCCGTTTGGGCCTGGCATCCTAAGATGTGGGTTAGTTCTCCAGTTTTGTTGCGCGAATCGTTTGCATGGCCGTCGGGTCTATACTGTTCCTTTGTCAACGATTACGAGTAAAGGAGTTGCATCCGTGTCGGATCAGACAAAGCAACAAGAAACTCGCAGTCTGCCTGCGACGTTTGCTAAGAACGAATTTGAGAAGGACGCGTTTATCCTTCGTCAGCTGGTTACCAAGGATTTTAAGATCAAGTATCGCCGTAGCGTTCTGGGCGTCGCATGGTCGGTGCTCAACCCGCTGCTGATGATGATCGTCATGGCCATCGTGTTCTCGACGATTTTCGCCCAGGGCCGCAATGGCTCAATTACGCCCGAGATGTACCCGCTGTACTTGATCGTGGGTAACGTCACCTTTGCCGTCATGTCCGAGTCCACGAACCAGGCCCTGACGTCGATCGTGGGTGCTGCCCCGCTGCTCAAGAAGGTTAAGGTGCACCGCTGGGTCTTCCCAGTACAGAAGGTGCTCTTCTCGCTGGTTAACTTTGCCTTCTCGCTGGTCGCCGTTGCCATCGTTATGCTGTGGTTCCACGTTATGCCTTCTTGGCACCTGATTCTGTTGCCGGTCTGCCTACTGCTGCTTATGTGCTTCTGCATGGGCCTGGGCATGATGCTCTCCGCCCTCACGGTCTTCTTCCGCGATGTCATGCATCTGTGGAGCGTCGTCATTACGGCGTGGACTTACATCACGCCTATTTTCTGGACGACCGACTTCGTTGCGCAAATGCCGCATCTCGTGCGCATTCTGGTCTATGCGAACCCCATGTATAACTACCTGCAGTTTATGCGCGATATCTTCCTGTTCCAGACTACGCCCTCGCTTATGACGTTTGGTATGTGCGTCGCTTGGGCGGTTCTTGCGCTTGTTATTGGCTACACCGTGTTCCATAAATCCGAGCGCAAGTTCATCCTCTACATCTAAGGAGTGCTGTGATGACTGAATCTGTTGTTGATTACAGCGAGCAGCCTCTGGCTGTCGAGGTCGACGACGTCACCATGATCTTTAACATGGCGTCCGAGTCGCTGACCAACCTCAAGGAGTACTTCATCAAGCTTGCCAAGCACGAGCTGTTCTTTGAGGAGTTTAGAGCGCTTAAGCATATCTCGTTTGATATTCATCGTGGCGAGGTCGTGGGTCTGGTCGGCACCAATGGCTCCGGCAAGTCTACGATGCTCAAGATTATCGCTGGCGTGCTTGAGCCAAGCGAGGGCAGCGTTAAGGTGCACGGTAACATCGCGCCGCTGATTGAGCTTGGTGCTGGTTTTGACCCCGAGCTGACCGCCCGCGAGAACATCTATCTGAACGGCGCCCTGCTTGGCTATACCAAGGAGTTCATCGATGCCAACTTTGACGGCATTATCGAATTCGCTGAGCTGCAGAACTTTGTCGATATGCCGCTTAAGAACTTCTCCTCGGGCATGGTGGCGCGTATCGCCTTTGCAATCGCGACGATTACCGAGCCCGATATTCTGATCGTTGACGAGACGTTGTCCGTCGGTGATGTGTTCTTCCAGCAGAAGTGCGAGGACCGTATCCAGCACTTTATCCAGAGCGGCGACGTGACGGTTCTGTTCGTTTCGCACTCCATGGAGCAGGTTGAGCGCATCTGCCAGCGTGCCGTTTGGATTGAGAAGGGTGACCTTCGCATGGACGGCCCGGTCGATGAGGTCTGCAAGGCGTATCGCGAGCAGTTCAACTAGGTTATAATTACTTGCGCCCGACAGGCTTGCGCTTGCTTGGGCGTGTGGTTATTTGCTCCATTAGCTCAGTTGGATAGAGCAGGGGACTTCTAATCCCAAGGTCGACGGTTCGAATCCGCCATGGAGCACCATCGTTTATTAAGCCCGGACCGCTTGTGAACTGCGCCCCAAATCTTGGACGCCCTAAATAGCGACTAGGCCGCAAGGGCCTGATTCCGGAACTCCTCCGGG
>NZ_JADMRH010000011.1:0-69538 GCF_015560135.1 Collinsella aerofaciens | reverse complement strand
GAGACTGCCTTTATCGAGCGGGCGTGGACGTCGAGGCCGACGAAGGTGGTAGTATCGAGCATGGGAGCCCCTTCCATGAATGCGGCGTGGCCGCCGCGGCTGAATTAGACACTCACCATTGTCGGCCTAATCCGCGGTCTTTCATGCAGCAGGGGCTCTCAATGTTTTTATGTCCTGCTCATATCGTCTCTGCCGGCAGTAAGGGACACTCCTTGCACCAAAAAATGAGAGTGGATAATCTCCCGGTTTGAGCTCATATTCAGGCTCAAAGTGGAAGATTATCCACTTTCGTTTTAGTTCTACCTACATTTGTAGGAACAGTTCGTGGAGGCGTGTGTCTTCGTCGAGTTCGGGGTGGAAGGTTACGCCGAGCTGGTTGTCCTGACGGGCGGCGACGATTCGACCGTCGACTTCGGCCAAGGCCTTGGCGTCGCCGTGGACCTTGACGATGCGGGGTGCACGGATAAACGTCAGCGGTACCTCGCCGTCGATGCCGGTCACCTGCCCCTTGGTTCGAAAGCTGCCGAGCTGCCTACCGTAGGCGTTGCGCTCAACGAGCGCATCCATGGTTGCCAGACGTGGCGTGCCCTTATCGTCATGGGCGGCAAGGTCTTGAGCCAGCAGAATCAGACCGGCGCAGGTGCCCAGCACGGGCATGCCCTCAACAATACGCTCGCGAATCTCGTCAAGCATGCCCAACTCATCGAGCAGCTTCCCTTGAACGGTGGACTCGCCGCCAGGAAGAACCAGACGGTCAAAGTTCTGCTTCAAATCAGCCGCCTGCCTCAACTCAATACAATGTGCACCTAGCTCGGACAACCTCGCCTCGTGCTCGGCAAAGGCGCCTTGGACCGCCAGCACGGCGACCGTCTGGTCTGCGTAATCGCTCATGTGCGATCCTTTCTGCCGGACTAGCGTCCGCGCTCCTCCATGATGATCTCGATTTCGTCGGCGTTAATGCCCACCATGGCCTCGCCCAGATCCTCGGAAAGCTCGGCGATGAGCTTGGCGTCAGTGAAGTTTGCCACGGCCTTGACGATGGCGGCGGCGCGCTTGGCGGGGTCGCCGCTCTTAAAGATGCCCGAGCCCACAAAGACGCCCTCGGCACCCAGCTGCATCATCAGTGCGGCATCGGCGGGCGTCGCCACGCCGCCGGCGGCAAAGTTCACGACGGGAAGCTTGCCCGTGGCATGGACCTCGCGGACCAGCTCAACCGGAACCTGCAGCTGCTTGGCGGCCTCAAAGAGCTCATCGTCGCGCAGGGCCACAACGTCGCGAATCTGCTTTTGGATCTTGCGCATATGACGCACGGCCTGGACCACATCGCCGGTGCCCGGCTCGCCCTTGGTGCGGATCATCGTGGCACCCTCGGCAACACGGCGCAGGGCCTCACCCAGGTCGCGCGCACCGCAGACAAACGGCACGTCAAACTGGGTCTTGTCGATGTGATAGACATCGTCGGCGGGCGAGAGCACCTCGGACTCATCGATGTAGTCGATTTCGATGGCCTGCAGCACCTGCGCTTCGACGATGTGGCCGATGCGGCACTTGGCCATAACGGGGATGGAGACGGCCTCCTGGATGCCCTTGATCATCTTGGGGTCGCTCATGCGCGATACGCCGCCGGCGGCGCGGATGTCGGCCGGGATGCGCTCGAGCGCCATAACGGCGCAGGCGCCGGCCTCCTCTGCGATGCGTGCCTGTTCGGGCGTGGTGACGTCCATGATGACGCCGCCCTTGAGCATCTGCGCGAGCTCGCGGTTGAGTTTGACGCGATCGGCCTTGCTGGTCTGTTCTGCCATGGTTGCTCCCTTGGTTGGCATGTGCATTGCTTGACGGAACATCCTATAGGGGAGCTGGGTATGGCGGAATAATCAGTTTTAGAGATAATAATAAGATCAGACTAATATCAGATTGAATGGCGCGATAAGGTCAGGTGACTAACTCATGCTTGACTACAATTTGGAACAACGCGGCGAAGCATCGCTCTATGAGTACGTTTACCAGCAAATTCGAGATGATATCGTTGCCGGGCGCATTGCATCGGGTGAACATCTGCCATCAAAGCGCGCCTTTGCCAGTCATCTCGGAATCAGTGTCATTACAATCGAGAATGCATATAGCCAGTTGGTCGCCGAGGGCTATATTTGCTCAAAGCCTCGCCGCGGCTATTACGCTTGCGAGCTTCCGGATGCCCCGGTCCTGGCTTCGGCCGAGACAGAGCTCGATCGAGATTCCGCTGCTGCAGGCTCTAACGCACATGATGCTGGTGAGCAGCCTGAGCAATTCGCCCCGCTCTCTCCCTCCGCCTTGGAAGCCGCACGCCTCTGGCAAAGTGCTCTGCGGGCGACGTTGACGTCCGAAGATGAGCGTGAAATCTTCTCGCCCGCCCCCGCGCAAGGCACAGCTCGGCTTCGGCTTGCAATCGCGCATCATCTTCGCGGGACGAGGGGTATGAACGTCAATCCCGATAATATCGTCATCGGTGCTGGCGCTCAGCTGCTCGACACGATGTTGGTTCAGCTGCTTGGCGCGGACAAGATATACGCCGTCGAGGATCCGGGCTACTTGCGTCTGACGCGCATCTATCAGGCCATGGGCTGTAAGGTGCGGCATATTCCGCTGGATGGTGAGGGCGTTAACTTGGGCGAGCTGCTCGATGCCGGGGCGGACGTTCTTCACCTCATGCCGTCCCATCAGTATCCGACCGGCCTGGTGACAAGCATCGCACGTCGCTACGCACTCCTGAGCTGGGCTGCCGAGCGGCCGGGTCGATATCTCATTGAGGACGATTTCGATTGCGAGTTTCGCCTTGCTGGCAAGCCGATCCCTGCGCTTGCATCGATTGATGCCGCCCAATCGGTCATCTACACCAACACTTTTTCTAAGAGCCTGTCATCGGCTCTGCGCTTGGCTTACATGGTCCTTCCCGATGAGCTCATGGAACGATTTAGGCGCGAGCTGGGCTTCTACGCCTCGTCGGTCAGCTCCGTAGATCAGGTGGCGTTGGCGCGCTTGCTCGAATCGGGTGATTACGAGCGACATGTGAACCGCGTGCGCGTTCGTGCTCGTGAGGCGCGTGATGGCCTGGTGGCACTTGTACGGAAGGCGTTTCCGGCAGGAGAGGTGTCGATTGAGCATGCGGATGCGGGTCTTTACTGCGTTTTGGCGCCGGCAAGCGACAAGGTGGGGGATGGCCTTATTCGTGCTATCACCGATGTCGGCATCCCTTACGTCAACATTGACGATTGCCTATGGGCAAACGATCGGACGACGATCCAGAGGACTACGCGCCGTGTCCTCGTCCAATACGACGACCTGAGCCCCCAGACGCTCGACGCCCTGCAAAATCAGCTGCAATAAAGCCATAAAAAAAGGCCCGAACCGTGTGGTCCGGGCCTCAGTAGGCTGGAGGTTATGTCTCAGGCAGCTGGCTTAGCCGAAGTAGCGCTTGAGCAGGCCGGCGAAAGCCTTGCCGTGGCGGGCCTCGTCGCGAGCCATCTCGTGCACGGTGTCGTGGATGGCATCGAGGCCAGCGGCCTTGGCGCGCTTGGCAAGATCGGTCTTGCCGGCGGTGGCGCCGTTCTCGGCCTCAACGCGCATCTCGAGGTTCTTCTTGGTGGAGTCGGTCACGACCTCGCCCAGGAGCTCAGCGAACTTGGCGGCGTGCTCGGCCTCCTCGTGGGCAGCCTTCTCCCAGTACAGGCCGATCTCGGGATAGCCCTCGCGATGAGCGACGCGAGCCATGGCCAGGTACATACCGACCTCAGAGCACTCGCCCTCAAAGTTGGCGCGCAGGTCGGCAACGATGTCCTCGGAGACGCCCTCCATCTTGGCGACGCCCACGACGTGCTCGGCAGCCCACTCGAGCTGACCCTCCTCCTGCTTCAGGAATCGAGAACCGGGAACGCCGCACTGGGGGCACTTGAAGTCCTCGGGCAGCTGGTCGCCGTCGAACTCTTCCACATAACCGCAAACGGGGCAAACAAACTTCATGATTCGATCCTTTCGATCGATGGCGATGGGGCGCTTGTCCGGTCCCGTAAGGGCCCTCTCCGGACGCGCGTCTTGACGAGTTCTATTATCCATAAATGCAACCAAATGTGAAGCCTATTAGGAATGATTTTTAATAAAACAATTTAACCGCTTCCGTCTAACAGCGTCCGCATAGCCCGCAGCGGACGCAGCCGTTGCAGATGAACTTGCTTCCGCAGGTTTCGCACCACTCAAAATACGGCGGATCCCAAAGCTCCGAACTGGGAATTTCCAAGCCGAGCGGATCCCTTAGATCCCATTCGATTTGGCGGCCGCGATGCTGTAGACCCGATTTCCATGCCAGCTCGCTCTGCAGATTTTTACCACGAAGGTGATATGATCGCCCGTCCTTAACGAAGGTGCTTCCGGTTTCGATGAAAGCGAACGTCGCATTTGCTGCCACGCATTCAGTGTGCAAATTGCGCACCCATTCGTAATGACAGGGACGAGCTCCTGCGTAGTTTTCTCCGCCTGCGATGACCTGCTCGATCCCATCGGGCTTTCCAAGGCTACCGGGGGCGGCTTTTTCGACCGACACGCTTCCAATAAACGGCGCACACATGATGCCGCGGTGTGCTGCCGGCGTGGCGAGCAGGAGGGGAATCCGTTCATTTGCCCTGCGCTGGTTTTCGCAGGTTACGTTGAGCATGACGTTTTGCCAGCCATCGCCCCAGTCGCTGGGCAGACAGTCGCAAAAACGCTCGGGACGTTTGGTCAGAATGAAGAACTTTACGTCGGGCCTCTGGCGAATGATATCCCATACTTCTGGTCGCCAGGGATCGGCCTCGGGCAACAAGAAGTCGCTCGTCATGCAGATGCGGATAAGCTCGCCGGCGCGAACTTTGTAGCTACCGTCTCGGCGGCGTTGGAGGGGATAGGTAAAGCCCGACTTGCTTTTGCTAATCACGGAAGGGTCGATACCGCGTTGCCCGTCCATGTAATACATGTAGCAGTTGTCGCATCCCTCGCTGACGCGCGTGCAGCCATGCCAGGGGTTCCAGATGTCATGCACCTTTGCGCCTCCTTTGCGGCGGACGTGAATCCAATGGACCCTGAAAGACTAACACCGGATGACGCCAGGCAGCTCCGAACAATATGAAGATGTTGATTGATTGACGTTTGGCAGGTTGCCTGCGCTCCTCGATGAGTACAATCGGTCGAGCAAATGTTGACCCATCAACAAATGAGGGAGCTTCCTTTATGCATCTAGCCCGTTGTGCCTGGTGCCGAACGTATCAAACGGTTTTTCGCATTGCATTGCCGGTGCTGCCCTATACCGAGCCACGCATTCTGGAGCACGCCGAGGATGTGCCCGCGGTGCTTCAAAAGCGTTCAATACAGCATGTTCTTATCGTGACGGATCCCGGCATTGCCCGTCTAGGGCTCACGGCACCGCTCGAGACAGCGCTCGCGTCCAAGGGAATTAGCGCTGCGGTCTATGCCGAAACACGTGCGAACCCCACGGTCTCGAATGTGGAGGAAGCAGCATCCCTGTATCGAGAGAACGCCTGCCGGGCCATTATCGGCTTTGGCGGCGGCTCGGCCATGGACTGCGCCAAGGGCGTGGGGCACGCATCGCGCAGCCAAACAAGCCCATCAACAAGATGCGCGGCCTGCTGCGCATTCATCGTCGCCTGCCGCTGCTCATCGCCGTTCCCACCACGGCAGGCACGGGAAGCGAGGTCACGCTTGCGGCGGTAATTACCGATGACGAGTCGCACTACAAGTACCCCATTAACGACTTTGTGCTGATCCCGCGCTATGCGGTGCACGACCCCGAGTTTACGCGCGGCCTGCCCGCCTCCATTACGGGGCAAACGGGCATGGACGCCCTGACGCATGCCGTCGAGGCCTTTATCGGGCGCAGCACCACGCCCTATACGCGCAAGATGGCGCGCCAGGCGGTGCAGCTCATCCACGACAATTTGCTCGAGGCCTATGAGCACGGGGAGAACATGCGTGCGCGCCGCAATATGCTTTCGGCGGCGTATAAAGCGGGTGTTGCCTTTACGCGCTCCTATGTTGGATACGTCCATGCCATCGCGCACAGCCTGGGCGGGCGTTACGGGATTCCCCACGGCTTGGCCAACGCCATCATCTTGCCGCACATGCTTCGTGCCTATGGCGAAGCCGCTGCTCCTAAACTCGCCGATCTCGCCCGCATGGCCGGTATCGCGCCGGCTAACGCGCAGGATAGCCTGGCGGCCGAGGCCTTTATCGATTGGGTCGATCGAATGAACATCGCCTTGGACACTCCCAAATATGTGACGGGCATTCGCCGCTCCGACATTCCTGAGATGGCGACGCATGCCGATGCCGAGGCCAATCCCCTGTACCCCGTTCCGCTTTTAATGGACCGCTTGGAGCTCGAGCATATGTACGAAGTCGTTGCAGGTGGTATGTTTGAGGGCGAGAACTAGGAGGGCCCATGAACACCGAGGAAATTGCGCGCATCGTCGGCGACCAGCGCACCTTTTTTAAGACGCACGCCACGTTTGATGTCGATGCTCGACGTCGTGCGCTCGTGAGTTTACGCGATGCGGTGCGGGCCCACGAGGCCGATATTGCCCATGCGCTCAAGACCGATCTGGGCAAGTCGCATGACGAGGCCTATATGTGCGAGATCGGCACGTCGCTTTCCGAGATTCGTCATCAGATCGCTCATGTGGCGCGATGGAGTCGTCCGCGCCTGCGTCCGTGCGACCTCGCTAACGCCGTGAGCGTGTGCAAAACGCAAGCCGTGCCCTATGGCGTCACGCTCATCATGGCTCCGTGGAACTACCCGTTTTTGCTGACGCTCGAGCCGCTCGCCGGCGCGCTCGCCGCGGGTAACACCGTGGTTATCAAGCCGAGTGCCTATGCTCCGGCATCGAGCGCGGTGCTCAAGCAAATCTGTGAAGAGGCATTTGATCCGCGCTTGGTGACGGTCGTCGAAGGCGGGCGTGCCGAAAACGAAGCGTTGCTCGATGAGTGCTGGGACAAGATCTTCTTTACCGGTAGCGTTCCGGTCGGCAAGCTCATCATGGAGCGTGCAAGTAAAAACCTCACACCCGTGACGCTTGAGCTGGGCGGAAAGAGTCCCTGCATCGTGGATGCGACGGCTAACTTGAAGGTCGCGGCACGCCGTATCGCCTTTGGTAAATGGCTCAACGTGGGGCAGACCTGCGTGGCGCCCGACTACCTGCTGGTCGATACGCGCGTGCACGACGAGCTGCTGGGTCTCATCAAGGAAGAGGCCCGCCGTATGTTTGGAGAGCATCCGCTCGATAACGAGGATTACGGGCATATCGTCAACGCCAAGCATTTTGCGCGCGTGCGCGGGCTGATCGATCCCGATAAGGTCGTGCTTGGAGGCGCCGCGCGCGAGGCTTCGCTCAAGATCGAGCCGACGATTTTGGACGGCGTGTCCCCCGATGACGCCGTGATGCAGGAGGAGATTTTCGGCCCCATCTTGCCGGTGCTGACGTTTGAGAGCCTAGACGAGGCCGAGACGTTTATTACGGATCGTCCGACGCCGCTGGCCCTGTATATCTTTAGCCAAGACCGCGCAGTTCAGCAGCGCTTTGTGCGCTACGTGCCCTTTGGCGGCGGCTGCGTCAACGACACGATCATGCACCTGGCTACGAGCCATATGGGCTTTGGCGGCATGGGTGCGAGCGGTATGGGACAGTACCATGGACGCGAGAGCTTCGATACGTTTAGCCACAAGAAGAGCATCGTGAACAAGGCAACGTGGCTGGACGTGCCATTCCGTTACGCTCCTTATGCAAACTGGAAGCATAAGTTCGTGCGCATGTTTGTGCATTAGAAAAGGGTGCGGGCAATACGAACAGATGTTCCTATTGCCCGCATTTTGCGTTAGACTACTGCTATGGAGCACGGATGGGCCAACTCCCTTTAGAAGGGATTTGGTATGAACGTAAGCGATGTTATTTCGTTATTGGCGTTGTTGATCGCGGCTATCGAACTCGGCCTGTTTATCGGCCGAATGAAATAGCCGCCCCCGCGTAAGCGAAGACGGCCACTTCTCACGATGAAAACGTGTATCGGAGTTGGCAAGACCCGCAGCCACGGGTGCCATCCGTGTCCCTATCTTAGCTGTAAGCGTTCCGCCGCGCAAGCGTTGCGGCAAGCGATTGAAAGACGCGGACGGGATGAATTTGTGTCCGCACGGGCCCGTAGACTTCTCAACTATGTTGTGGATGCTCGCTAATCGGTAATGGAGGCGCACGTGTTTGATGACGATGACCTGTTCGATCTGACAGACGATCCGTTTGAGTGGGATATGCTACTCGATGACGATGAGTTGGAGCAGGACCGTAAGAAGCGGCAGGGCAAGAAGGCGCGGGATGACGCTTCGAAAAAGCAGGACAAGCGTCGCCGAGGCCTGTTCGGCGGGCTCTTTGGGTGACTGTCTCATCGCCGCGTCTGTATACTAAACAGGTCTTATACGCGCTGCGAAATGGGGGCATAGACGATGATGTGGTTTACCGCCGATCTGCACCTGGGCGATACGAATATCTTGCACGACATGGATCGACCGTTTGATTCGGTCGAGGAGATGAACCGCAAGGTCATCGATGCCATCAATGAGTGCGTGGCTGTGGACGACCGCCTCTATATCCTGGGAGACTTTACGTATCGTTTGCCCATGGCGGAGGCAGCGCGCCTGCGCGAGCGCATCGAATGCCAGAACGTGACGCTCATCCGTGGTAACCATGATGGCGATTGGGGAGATCCGGACGCGCCGCACATTTGGGATGAGGTGCGCGATTATCTGGAGGTCGCCCCCGGTTACGCTAAGGGCCATCGCCTGGTAATGAGCCATTACCCCATGCTCAGCTGGAATGGCAAGGCGCGCGGCGCCATCATGCTGCACGGGCACATTCACAGCAGGGGAGACCGCACCAACGCGCGCAATCGCGATCGCGAGCGCCCTATCTTTCGCTACGACGTTGGCCTCGATGCCAACAACTACAAGCCCGTTAGCCGCGACCAGATTCTCGGCTTCTTTGGACTGTAGCCCTCAAACCACCACAAAGGGGACAGGCACCTTTGTGGTGGTCCTTGCATAGATTGGAGTCGCTATGAAGCAATTGCTCATTCGTGCCGACGATATCGGTTATTCGTATGCCGTTAACCTGGGGATTGCCCGCAGCATCAATGAGGGTCTGGTGCGCTCGGCGGGCTTGATGCCCAATATGCCCGAGGCCGAGCGTGGCTGGTCGCTCGTGGCGGACGCCGGCATTGCGGTGGGCCAGCATACCAACGTGTGCCTGGGCAAGCCGTGTGCCGACCCGGAGCTCATTCCGAGTATGCTCAACGAGAGCGGTGAGTTCCATAGTAGCCGTACCTTCCGCGAGCATTTTAAGCGCGGCGAAGAACTGATCGACTTTGATGAGGCCTGCATCGAGATCCGCGCGCAGCATGACCGCTTTGTAGAGATTGTGGGCCGCGAACCCGATTACTTTGAGGCCCATGCCGTCATGAGCAAAAACCTTAACCGAGCGATCTCGGCGGTTGCTCAGGAACTGGGCCTTAAGGAACAGAAGGCGAGCTTCGACCCCACGGCGGTTGTGCGATGCGGCGCCACCGACCTGCGCATGGTGATGCACTCGATGGAGCCGGGCTACGAACCTAAGGACTCGATTATGCGGACGGTTCGCGAGATGGCGGACGGCGAGACGGTCGTCTTTGTGTGCCATCCGGGCTATCTCGATCGTTTTATCTTGGAGAACAGCTCGCTTACGACCGATCGCACCAAGGAAGTCGATGCGCTGATCGACCCCGAGCTTCGCGCTTGGCTTGAGTCTCAATCCGATCTTCGCCTGATCGACTACCGCGACCTGTAAGGACCCAAGCCACCACAAAGGGGATAGGCACCCTCGCGGTGGATCTGGCGCCGTTGCCATTATGGCTGCGGCGCCTTTTTTGTCCGCGTGGCGCGGTAGAGTGTAGAAGGTTGAAATTTGCGTCCATCGAGGAGCTGCTATGAACGAGATCAAGTGCCCGCATTGCGGCGAAGTCTTTAAGGTCGATGCGTCCGGCTATGCGGATATCGTCAAACAGGTGCGTGATGCCGAGTTCTCGCGCGATCTGGATGAACGCGTGAAGGCCGTCCAACGCGAGGGCGAGCAGGCACTGGAGCTTGAGCGCTCGCGTTCGGCGTCTGCGTTGCAGGAGGCGAAGTCTCAGCGCGACGCTCAGCTCGCTGAACAGAAGAACATCGCGGCTCAGGAGCTGGCGCAGGAAGTTGCCAAGCGCGACGCCGAGCTTGCCGAGTTGCGTGCCAAGCTTGAGGGCGCCGCCGCAGAACGCGAGAGCGCAAGCCAGCGTGCGGCGGTTGAGGCCCGTGCCGATGCTCAAAAGGAAAACGCCGAGCTCCAGCGCGAGATTGATAGCTTACGTGCGCAGTTAGGCCGCAAGGATGACGAGGCCAAGCTTGTCGAGGCAGCGGTGCGTAACGCCGCTCAAAACGACCTGGCCGCCCGCGACACTCAGATTGCCGAGCTGCAGGCGAAGCTCTCCGCTGCAGACAAGGCCCAGGAGATGGCGCTTGCCGCCGCGGCAGCCGAGTCCCAGCGCGAGCTTAATGCTGCTCGTAGCGAAGCCGAGCGCACGCTTGCCGACTATCAGGCGAAGGTGCAGGAGGAGTTCTCCGCTGCAAAGGCTCAGTCTGCGCAGGAGGCAGAGAGTCTTCGCGCCCAGCTGCGCGAACAGGAGCTGACGGCAAAGATGAGCCTGTCGGAGGCGGTCGCTGCGGCGGAGCGTGAGCGCGATGAGGCACGCGCGAAGCTTACGAGCGAGCTGGCGGTGCGCGATTCTCGCGAGGAACAGGCCAAGGCTGCCCACGAGCTCGAGCTTGCACAGGCCAAGCGTGCGAGTGACGAGCTCATTCGATATAAGGATGAAGAGATCGAGCGCCTGAAGGACATGAAGGTGCGCCTGTCTACCAAGATGGTGGGCGAGTCGCTCGAGCAGCACTGCGAGACTGAGTTCAATCGCTTGCGTATGACGGCGTTTCCCAATGCGTATTTTGAGAAGGACAACGATGCATCCGAGGGCACCAAGGGCGATTTCATCTTCCGTGAGTGCGACGCGAGCGGCAACGAAATCATCTCGATTATGTTCGAGATGAAAAACGAGAACGACGAAACCGCGACCAAACACAAGAACGAGGACTTCTTTAAGAAGCTCGATCATGACCGTCGTCAGAAAGGCTGCGAGTACGCGGTGCTTTGCACGCTGCTCGAGCCCGAGAGCGAGCTCTATAACGCCGGCATTGTGGACGTGAGCTACCGCTACGAGAAGATGTACGTGATCCGTCCGCAGTTCTTCATCCCCATCATTACGCTGCTGCGCAATGCTGCCATGGGATCGCTACGCTATAAGCAGGAGCTAGCAGAGTACAAGCAGCAGAACATCGACGTCACGAACTTCGAAGCCAAGATGGAAAAGTTCAAGGACGGCTTCTCACGCAACTACAACCTGGCGAGCAAGCAGTTCGAATCGGCGATCAAGGAGATCGATGCTGCCATCAAGCAGCTCGAGAAGACCAAGGACGATCTGCGTCGCAGCACCGAGAACCTGCGCTTGGCCCACAACAAGGCCGATGAGCTTACGATTCGCAAGCTCACCTGGGGCAACAAGACCATGAAAGCGGCGTTTGATGAGGCGCGCGAGACGGCAATGGGCACGGGCGATGAGCCTGCCGAGGCCGATGCGTATGAGGTCGAGGATGCCGAGTAGCGCATAGCGCATGGCGCAAAAAACGGGGCCGCTGGCAACATTGCCAGCGGCCCTGTTTCGTTTACCCGGCTGATTCGGCTAGTCCTCGAGCAAATCCTCGATAAAGCCGACGCGGTAGTTCTTGAAGATGACCTCGCCGCCGTCTTGCGTGGCGTCCAGGTCGACATCGCCCATGATGCCAAAGTCGTGATCGCCATCCTCATCGGCAAAGATCTGATGCACGTGCCACACGTGATCGGTCTTTTCGTCGCTCTCGTCGATGGTAAACATCGCCGAGCTGCGGGCGTCGCCGTTGGTGAGAATCTCCTCGTGCTGCTCGTGATAGGCATCGAGCGCCTTTTGCCAGCGCACCTCGCTCATGCCCCAGTCCTCGTCGAGCTCGCCCAAGTCGCGCAAGTGTCCACGGGCGGCAAGGGTCACGCGGCGGAAGAGTGCGTTGCGCACCAGCAGGGTGCAACCGCGGCGGTCCGCCACGACCTCGTCGATGCCCTGGGGTGGTGCGGCGTCGAGTGCGGCCGGGTTGCCGGCGTTCTCCCACTCGTCAACCAGGCTCGAGTCGACCGAGCGCACCACAAAGCCCAGCCACGAAATGATGTCGCGCAAGCGCTCGTCGCGCTTTTCGATCGGTACGGTGCGATCGAGCGAGCGGTAGGCCTCAGCCAGGTAGCGCAGCAGAATGCCCTCGGAGCGGGCGATGCCGAGCTTTTGGATATAGCCCTTAAAGTCGCTCGCGCTCTCGAGCATGTCGCGCAGGACGCTCTTGGGCGAGAGCTGGTAGTCGTTGGCCCAAGGTACTTCCTGGCAATACTTATCAAAGGCTGCATCGAGCAAGTCTTCGAGCGGTTTTTCGTAGGTGACATCCTGGATGCGCTCCAGGCGCTCCTCATACTCGACGCCGTCTGCTTTCATCTCGGCCATGGCGCGATCACGTGCTGCGCGCTCCTGTGCGCGCAGCACCTGCTTGGGGTCCTCGAGTGTTGCCTCGACCATCGAGATGAGGTCCATGGTGTAGGTCTCGCTCTCGGGGTCGAGCAGCTCCAGCGCGGCGAGCAAAAACGGCGAAAGCGGCTGGTCGAGCGCAAAGTCCTCGGGCAGATCGACCGTCAGCGCGTAATCGATATCCGGTGCGGCGTCAGCCGGAGCGTCGGGCGCGGGCGGCACCTCGGTACGCACGACGACGCCGGAGTCGATGAGTGTGGCGAAAATCTCATCGGCACGAACCTCGAGCTTCGCCTTTTCCTCGGGCGTTTGCAGGCTTGTCTCGATGAGGTCGTGCACGCGGGCGCGAGCGTCACCGCCCTGCTCGACCACGCTAATCACCATGGAGTGCGTGATGCGAAGACGCGGTTTGAGCGTCTCGGGCTGCGTCTCGATCAGGCGCTCAAAGGTCTGCTTGTTCCAGGTGACAAAGCCCTCGGGAGCTTTCTTCTTTTTAATCTTGCGGAGCTTTTTGGGGTCGTCGCCTGCCTTGGCCATGAGCTTGGCGTTCTCGATCTCGTGCTCCGGGGCCTCGGCGATGACCATGCCCTCGGTGTCAAAGCCCGAGCGACCGGCGCGGCCGGCGATCTGATGGAACTCACGGGCGCGCAGACGACGCATCTTGTAGCCGTCGAACTTGGTGAGTGCGGTGAGCACCACGGTGTGGATGGGCACGTTGATGCCGACGCCGAGCGTGTCGGTGCCGCAGATGACGGGCAGCAACCCCTGCTGCGCCAGGCGCTCGACCAGCAAGCGATAGCGCGGCAGCATGCCGGCGTGGTGCACGCCGACGCCGCAGCCGAGCAGGCGCTTGAGGATCTTGCCGAAGGCCGTCGAGAAGCTCGTGCCCTTGGCAGCCTCCTTAATAGCCTCGCGCTGCTCCTTGCTGGCAATGCCAAAGTTGGCGAGTGACTGTGCCGTTGCGAGTGCGGCGTCTTGGCCAAAGTGCACGATGTAGAGCGGTGCCTCGCCGCGGCGCATCGCGAGCTCAACGGTGCCCTCGAGCGAGGTCGTCACATAGTCGTAGCTCAGCGGTACGGGACGCGGGGCGTCGACGACGAGGTCGCAGGTGGCGCCGGTGTGTTCCTCGAGCGAGGCTGCAATAGCGGTGACATCGCCAAGCGTGGCGCTCATGAGCATGAATTGTGTGTGGGGCAGGGTGAGCAGCGGTACCTGCCATGCCCAGCCGCGGTCGGGGTCGGCGAAGTAGTGGAACTCATCCATGGCGACGCAGCCCACATCGGCATCCTCACCCTCGCGCAGCGCGTCGTTGGCAAGGATCTCGGCTGTGCAGCAAATGACGGGTGCCTTGGTGTTGATATGCGTGTCGCCGGTGATCATGCCGACGTTATCGCGGCCGAGCACCTGCACCAGGTCAAAAAACTTCTCGCTAACCAGAGCCTTGATGGGGGCCGTGTAGTAGCAACGCTTGCCTTGCGCCATGCCCATAAAGAGCATGCCCAGCGCGACAAGCGATTTGCCCGAGCCGGTCGGCGTGCCCAAAATGACATGATCGCCGGCGGCAAGATCCATGAGGGCTTCTTCTTGGTGGTCCCACAGCTCGATGCCGCGGTCGCTCGTCCATTCGAAGAAGCGCTCGAAGGCCTGATCGGGCGTGAGCCATGGCTCGGGCTCGCTGCCGTCCTCGGGCTCCCACCAGGTGGGGGAGAGCGCTCCGAGCGAGCCGAACTCGGCCTCGGTGCCTGTGCCGCCCGAGAACGAGCTGGCGGCGCCGGCGCCGGAGACGGTGCTGGCGGCGGTATCTGTCGTGGTCTGTGCCATGTGGTTTGCTTTCTCTCGCGATTGTCCGCCAACTATTATGGCGTAGCGGCGGCGCGGGGCGCCAGCGCGAAAGAAAATGCAGGAAATGGGCGTGTGATGCTAGCGATCGTTAGCGTTCTTGCGGCAGGCGCTTCTTACCCTTGCGGGCGCGGTTCTTAAAGTTCTCAACGGCTTCTTCCATGCCGAGGGGCACGTAGGTGAGTTCATCGAGATCGTCGGGCAGATAGCAGGCGAGGCTCTGCTCCTGCGCCCGGCCTGCCGCGAGCTGCTCTTCGGTGGGCTCCGCACCGGGTGTGGCGCAGATGCCATAGACGACAGCGCCCATCTCGCGCGTTCGGCACTCGTATTCGGTCTCGGGATGCTCGGGATGGTCGCGGCGGACGTCGTCACTTACCCAAAGCGTGTCGTAGCCGGCCGCGGCAAACTGACCCAGGGCGTAGTCGCGCAGTGGTTTACTGTCGGTGCGCAGTGCGACGGTGGCGCCGGCAGCAAAGAGCGGACGGTAGAGCATCAGATGGTCGACATGGACAAGTCGCTTTTTGGCGTACTTGGCCTTGGGCTGCGGCGTGGGAAAGTTGATAGTGATGGCATCGAGCTCGCCTGCGGCGAACAGCTGCGGCAGCGATGCGGCGCCTCGGGGCAGCACGAGCGCGTTGGGCAGTTCCTGCTCGCAGATCTTCTGAGCGGCATAGGCGATGCAGATGGGCTCCTGGTCCATACCGATAAAGAGGGTATCGGGCTCACGGCGAGCGCGCTCAACCAGGTAAGTTCCTTTGCCGCAGCCTAGGTCGAGATGAAGGCGGCCGAAGGGCTTGCCGCCAGCCGGCGTGCATGCCTCACACCAGTGTCCGGCATAGTTCTCGGGGTTCGTCTCGATCGCATCGGCGTAGCGCTCCAGGCGCTCCTCGAGCACAAAGTTCTTAGGCGTGCGAACGTGGACGGCTCCCATGAGGCTCCTTGGTCATAAGTATGGAACGCATGGCTGCACGTTCCGGCAATGGGTTGGAAGAGGGCGGGCGCAATGTGCCCGAAAGTTGCGGTGCGGCTCGGCGGCGAGTCGTCGATGCCTACAGGCGCTTAAGAATCACATAGCGGTTGAGGTCGCCGCTGCGACCGTCGGCATGGAAACGCTCGAGCTCGCGCACGGGGACCTCGCCGCTCTTGTAGAACGTACGGACGCCGCGCACCAGGTCGGTGATCTGCTGATCGTCAAAGTGATGGCAATAGCGGTAGGCGTGGCGGTCGTTTTGCCAGCCAATGAGGTGGTCGCCGGCTTCAAACTGCGCGGAATCGTAACCCTCAAACGGCGGGGTGAGTTCGGCACGGGCTTCGGCTCGAACGGCCTTGCGCGCCATGCGCTCATCGTTCATAAACTCCCAAAAGCTGATGACGATGATGCCGCCCGGGCGCGTCTGCCGCACCAGGGCGTCGAGCACGCGTACGCGGTACTCGCACGACGGCACGTGGTGCATAAAGCCAAAGCAGACCGAGATGTCGGCGAGCGGGGCGTCGAAAAGCACGTCGGGTGTTTCGGCGGGGTTGAGCTTCATGAGGGCGTCGAGCACGTCGAGTTCCTGGAAGTGCAGGTTGGGAATGCGAAGCGCGTGGCCATGTGCATCGATGGCCAGGTCTTGGCACGAGTCGACGCCATAGAACTCAAACGGGCAGCTGGCATCTGCCGAGGGGTTTGCGCCGTCGACACCCTTGGCGGCAAGTGCGCCGCCGGCTGCAAAGTTCTCGAATCGCATATTGCCGCAGGCGAGATCGAAGACGCGGACGGGGTGCTCGATCGTGGCGACGTCGAGCTGCCCGAGCGCGATGTCCATGGTGCGCACCCAGCCGGGCCACGGGGCCTGGCGCGTATCGGAGAAGGAGGCGGAGTGCTCGCGATAGAACGTATTGTTGAGCTGGATGAGCGATGAGGCGAAATCGCGGTTCACGGCGCGGAACTCCCTCCGTTGGCGGTGCGAAATAAACAGTACGACCATACTACCGTTAACGCCGCAACGGGGACAACCGAGCTGCGGGTCATTGCTTTGTTTGGACACATTTCCGCAGCTCATATGCACCCGCAACCGCCGGTTGTCAAAAATCTCACTAGAATAGGTGGCATGATTTTGGCGGTGGCGGATAGATTTTTAACTGTGCAAGGCGCCTTAAGAACAAAAACGGTCCGGCGGCACGGCTGGCATCACATAGGAGGAACCATGAATGTAGAAACTGCGCAGCGGCTTGCCGACCTTCGTCGCAGCAAGGGTTTTAGCCAAGAAGGGCTGGCGCGAAAGCTGGGGCTGTCGCGCCAGGCAGTCAGTAAATGGGAGCGCGCGGAGAGCTCGCCCGATACCGAGAACCTAATCTCGCTCGCCAAACTCTATGGCGTGAGCCTGGACGAGCTGCTCAATCCGAGCGACGAGATCGAGGACGATATCGAGTTTGAGAACGAGGACCGCGCCCGTCAGCGCGAGGCCGAGGCGGCAGAGCGTGCTCGCACCCATGAGGCGGCGGCACGTGCCACGGAGGCAGCTACGCAGGCAAGTGATGCCGCGGCCAAGGCGGCGCAGGCGGCAAGCTGGAGTGCGCAGGCCGCCAATGCCGCTACGGTGCAGGCGACGAGTGGCACCGCGGTTGGCTCGACTCCGGTGAAGGGCCCGTTCCAGTCGTTCCCGTATTGGGCCGTGTGCTGGCTGCTGTTCTTTTTGCTGATGTTCCTGTTTGGTGCCGGCCCCTTTGCCGCACTGATCTTCTTTACGATCCCTATCTATCACTGGGTGGCGCGTGCGCTCGATGGTGATTGGGCGCGCGGGGATATTCAGGTTGGTCCGGCGTCGGTGGCGATCAAGGCCCAGGGGAAGGATACTTCTGCGGAACCTGATGCTGACGTGGCTACCACGACCACCGCTGAGCCATGTGCCAAAGAGGGTGACGAATGATGAAGTTTTCGCATGAATCCAAGCTGCGCCTGGGCGTCGGCATCGGAGCGTTCGTGCTCATCATCGGACTTGTCTTTGGCGTTTCGCGGACATTGATTCATTTTGATGGCCCGTGGGATCTCGACGATGTTGTATCTGGCTTGTCTGGTATGGACGATGCGCTTGACGAGGACGATCTTTTGGATAGCGGTAACTATTCCGCTCGGCCTCAACAGCTTTCGAGCGAAACGTTTGATGCCGACGCGTTCACATCGCTTGACTTGGACGTGACGTCGGGCACGGTCGAGGTCAAACACGTCTCCGGCGGGCCAGTGCGCGTAATTGAAAGCGGTCGCGTGGCAACGGGGACCGTTGCCTTCGATGCGGCAACCCAGAACCTGGCCGAAATCAAGGGCTCTACGCTCAAGATTCGCCAGTTCGATTGCGATGACGAGCGCGCCATTGACCGCACGGTTACCGTCGAACTGCCGCGCAAAGTTGCCGATAACATGGTGGGCATTACAGCGAATGTAGGATCGGGTGATCTGACGGTCGCGGGCATTGCGTGTCATGACCTCAACCTGACTCTGGACTCGGGAGACGTTGAGTTTACGGGCACCGTGACCGATACCCTGAATGCCGAGGTCGGTTCGGGCGATGTGACGTTCGAGCTTTACCCGGCCCCCACGAAGTCGATGGACGTGAGTGTGGGCTCGGGCGATGTGGAGATGACGGTTCCGAACTCGACGGGCTTTAAGGCGAGCCTCACCTTGGGCAGCGGCGACTTCGAGAGCGATTTCCTTCCGCTTGGCTACGACGGCGAGACCATTTTGAATCTTGAATTCGATAACGGTGACAAGTCTGCCACGTATCGTTTTGAGGTCGGTTCGGGCGACATGTCGTTTGATTCGGAGTATTGAGGCAGACAAAAGCCTAGGCGAAGATATAGACGCGCTGTTTGATGAAGGCGCCGAAGCCGAGATCGGCTCCGGCGCCTTTGCCTTTACAATGGGGGCATGGAACAGATTATCTTGAACATACTCGAGGCTCTGCGTCGCGGCGAGACCGTGGATGACAAAGCGCTCGTCAAACTGATACATGCCGAGGCGCGCCGTGAGGGTGCCGACAAACGCGATTTGGCCAAGCGCCGTCTGCTGCCGTTCTACCAGCGGGTTAAACGTGAGGAGCCGGCTCGTTGGGCTGGGTGGAATGTCGATGCCGAGCTGGAACGTCAACTGCTGCAGGTGCTGCGTATGAAGCCTCGTCGCACGGCTTCGGGCGTGGCAACCATTACCGTCATCACCAAGCCGTGGCCGTGCTCGGGCGATTGCCTGTTTTGCCCCAACGACCTGCGCATGCCCAAAAGCTATTTGCATGCCGAGCCGGCGTGTGCCCGTGCAGAGCAAAACTGCTTCGATCCATATCTGCAGGTGAGCGCCCGTTTGACCGCGCTTTCGCAGATGGGTCATGCGACCGACAAGATCGAGCTCATCGTTCTTGGCGGTACCTGGAGCGACTATCCGCAAGGGTATCAGATGTGGTTTATGTCGGAGCTCTTCCGCGCGCTCAATGACGATGCCGTGGCCGGCGTGGCGGCCAACCCCATGTTGGCGCGTCCGGGCATCAGCCGTGCCGAGGCAGGGCGCCTGCTCGATGACGCTCCCGCCGATGCCCTGCCGCCGGTGGTGGCGGAGCGTCGCGAGCGCTACCGGGCTGCCGGCATTGCGACAGACGAGGCCGAGCTCGCGAGCGGCGTTGCCGACGAGCAGGGGCGTGTGGATGCTGCCGTGGGCGGCTATAACCGCGCGGTGCGTCGTCTGTACGGCCCTGGTAGGCCGTGGGGCGAGGTCGCCGAGTGGCAGACGGCAACGATGGAGGAGCTTGAGCGTCAGCAGCGCATCAACGAGACGGCGAAGCATCGCGTGGTGGGGCTCGTTATCGAGACGCGCCCCGATGCCGTGACGCCGCAGGCCCTCACGCTCATCCGCCGCCTGGGCTGCACCAAGATTCAGATGGGCATTCAGAGCCTCGACCAACATTTGCTCGATATCAACGAGCGTCGTATTTCGGTGGCTCAGATCGAGCAGGCGTTTTCGCTTGCGCGCCTGTTTGGCTTTAAGATCCATGCGCATTTTATGCTCAACTTACTGGGCGCCACGCCGGAGGGGGACAAGCGCGACTACGAGCGCTTTATGACCGAGGGGGCCTTTATGCCCGACGAGGTCAAGGTCTACCCGTGTGCGCTCATCGAGGGCTCGCGTCTGGTGGGTTGCTATGAACGTGGCGAGTGGCGTCCCTATACCGAGGAAGAGCTGCTCGATGTGTTAGCCGACGACATCGTGGTGACGCCGGCGTTCTGCCGCATCAGTCGCATGATCCGCGACTTTAGTTCCGACGACATCATGGTGGGCAACAAGAAACCCAACTTGCGCCAGCTCGTTGAGAACCGCCTGGCTGCTCGGGGGAAAGGCGCGACGGTGCGCGAGATTCGCTATCGCGAGATTAGCACGGCGGGCGCCGACTTGCATGAGCTGACCCTTGACGAGGAAGTGGCGTACGAGACGCCGGTGACGCGCGAGCGTTTTTTGCAGTGGATGACGCCGCAGGGCAAAATCGCGGGCTTTTTGCGGTTGTCGCTGCCCGACCATTCGTTTGTTGCCGCACATGCGGACGAGTTGCCGACGACGCCGGACGAGGCGATGATTCGCGAGGTGCACGTGTATGGCATGGCGGCGCGCGTGGGCGACCAGGGCCAGGCGGCGCAGCATCACGGGTTGGGGCGTTTGCTCGTAGAGCGTGCGTGCGAGATTGCCCGGGATGCGGGTTATGCGCGTATCAACGTGATTAGCGCGATTGGCACACGCGAGTACTATCGCCATCTTGGATTTTATGACCATGGCCTTTATCTGCAAAAGGAGCTCTAGATGAACAAGCCGAGTGTTTCTGCCGGCGTCGTTGCCGGCGTTGCTCTGGGAGCCGCGGCGCTTGGTGCGGCCGCTGTCGCTGTTCGTGCTGCCTGTCTGCAGGTTGCGCGAACCCGCAATGGGTTGGCGCGTGTGAAACGCGTGCACGACGAGGGCGGCGACGAAGTCCGCGTATTGGTGCAAGGCGGCGTCTACCAAAGCGCGAGTTACGTTGGCGAGCGCTGGGCGGAGCCCGTCTTTGCGTACTATCGCGCGTTTAACGACGTGTTTGAGGCCGAGGATGCGATGCGCGACGCTTATGGTCACGGTATCGACCGCATGCTTATGCTGGGCGGCGGCGGGTTTGCCTATCCTAAATTCGCCCTGATGTCGCACGAGGGCTTGCGCATAGACGTCATCGAGTATGACGGAGAGATTACGCGTCTGGCGCGCCGCTGGTTCTACCTAGACGAGCTGGAGCGCGCGGCGGGCGATCGCCTGCGGGTGATAACCGCTGAGGCTCGCTCGTATTTGGGCATTACGAGCGTGGGCCATCGTCGCTACGACGTCGTTGTGAGCGACTGCTTTGGCGGTGCCGAGCCTGTGCGTGAGCTGGCGACGGTTGAGGCGTTGCGTTTAGTGCGGGGCAGCCTGAACCCCGGGGGTATCTACGTGGCCAATATCGTGAGCGCAAACGAGGGGAGCGACGTGACGTTCCTGCGCGACTGCACTGCCACGGCACTCGGGGTATTCGCCCACGCCTGGGTGGTCCCATGTGGCGATGCGAAGTTCGGCGGCGAGGAAAACTACCTGCTCATCGCCAGCGACGGTGACTGCGCCTTTGCCGAAGCCGTGCCCTTCGACACCGACTTCCTCGGCACCGTCCTTCACGACAAATAGGTCTCCCCGACCCAAAAAGACTGGTCTTAGGCGTGGTCGCGCCAGCCGAGAACGCGCTGCTTCATGCCTTCGATGTCGAGCACGCCTTCGGCAAAGCCTTTGCGCACGAGCTCTTCTGGAACGAATTCGTCGTACCGATCAAAATAAGGCACCTCGCCGGGATAGACGAGGTCGATGGGGTCGAAGTCTTTCTCGGCTTCGGCGGCGAGCACTTCAAAGAACGTCTCCTCGTCGGCCTTCATCTTAAACTGCATAAAGTACGGGCGTGACGGGTCGAGTCCGCGAAGGCCCAACTCAGCGGCGCATTTGATTTTAAGCATGCGCTCGAGTGCTAGGAAGGCGTAGCTGCCCAACCAGGGGAAGAGCACCCAGGTGTCGCCACCCAGATTGATGAGCGGCTTAGTTCCCGCGCCCGAAATCTCGGCGGTATGACGAGCCTGCGCCAAGCGAGCCCGTGCGTTGCCCATGAGGTACGGATATGTCGCGTGCTCGTTGAGCGTCTTGCGCATGCGCTCGAGTACGTGTGTATTGATGTCACCGGGGCAGTCGCCAAAGTAGGCCGGCACCCGGCCCTTGACCTGCGTGGCAAAGACGGTGTGGCGCTTCCAGTCCACTTCCTCGACAATCCAGCAGTGTCCGGCGATGGCGATGCGCTCACCGGGCGGTGGCGGGTTGACGATCGTGCCCAATTCGGCCGACTCGCTGCGAACGGTGAACTCCTCGTTTTCCTGGAATACGGCGTAGAACTTAAAGTTGTTAATGATGCGCTCGCCCGCGAGACCCACGATGAGTCCGCCGCCCTCGGTGACCTGGATATGGTCGATCTTAATGAGGTGACGCAGCAATACGCGATAGTCATCGGCCGAGATGCGATGGAAATAGCTCAGTGTGAGCACGCGCTGGGCAAGTTCGGCCGGCGTGAGCTCTCCGGTGCTGGCGAGGGTCGACATGGTCTGGTGATAGAGCAGACTGTAGGGGAGTCGATCGAGCTCAGGCGGCTCGACCCATTTTTCCTCGCGATAGAGTTGTACGAGCGCGATGCCCTGCAGGAGCTTCCAAGGAATGGTCTCGGGCATCATCGTGCGTGGCTCGGGTTCTTCCTCGCGCATGACAAACCACATCTCGGGCGGAAGGTCGCGACGGCCTGTGCGCCCCATGCGCTGCAAAAAGGAACTGACGGTAAACGGCGCGTCGATCTGGAAGGCACGCTCCAGACGGCCGATATCGATGCCAAGCTCAAGCGTAGAGGTGGTGACGGTCGTCTGTGCCTGCTCCTCATCGCGCATGAGTTCCTCGGCCGTCTCGCGCAGCGATGCCGAAAGATTGCCGTGATGAATGAGGAAACGGTCGGGCTCGTGCCGGTTCTCGCAGTAGCTACGCAGCATGGAGCACACGGCCTCTGCCTCTTCGCGCGAGTTGGCAAAGACCAGGCACTTGCGGCCGCGCGTATGCTCAAAGATATAGCCCATACCGGGGTCGGCGTTGTCGGGCGCCGTGTCGGTGGGGTTGAGAAGCGCCTGCTCGGTCGCTCGTGGGATGTCGACTTCGCCCTCGGGGGCCGAGGAAGTGCGACGGTCTTTGGGAGCGGCTTTGCCCCGTGCCCGCTCACGACGTTGACGGCGCTCCTCTTGTGTGAGCTGTCCGCTGTGACGCATGTCTTGGGCGCCGGCGGGCAGTGCCGCGGATGCCGCCTCGATGCGCTCGCACGCAAGCACTTCGGCCTCTTGAGGACCCGTGCTCTCGAATCCCCGCTGCTGTGCCTGGGGACCCGAGTTGTAGAAGTGCTCCATGGAGATGCGCCACACGCGACGCGGTTCCTCAAAACGGGGGATAACGCAGTCGCGTCCCGTTCCCTGCGAGAGAAAGGCGCCCGTGCGCTCGGGGTCGCCGATGGTGGCCGAAAGGCCAATGCGGCGGGGCTGCACGCCTGCCATGCGCGAGAGGCGCTCGATAAGACAGAGCGTCTGCCCGCCGCGGTCGCCGCGCATGAGCGAATGAACCTCGTCGATGACGACGTAGCGCAGGTCGCAAAACATGCGCGGGATCGCCATGTGCTTATGGATCAGGAGCGCCTCGAGCGATTCGGGCGTAATCTGAAGGATGCCGCTCGGCTTTTTGATGAGTTTGGCCTTGTGCGACTGCGAGACATCGCCATGCCAGTGCCAGACAGGGATATCGGCCTCTTCGCATAGGTCGTTGAGGCGGACGAACTGATCATTGATGAGTGCCTTGAGGGGGCCGATGTAGAGGGCGCCAACGCTTGCGGGCGGGTTCTCCCAAAACTCGGTCAGGATGGGAAAGAAGACTGCCTCGGTTTTGCCGGAAGCTGTGGATGCCGTCAGGAGCACATTGTCCTGCGTATTAAAGATGGCGTCTGCCGCTGCAACCTGGATAGAGCGCAGACTCTCCCAATCGTGGGAGTAGATGAAGTCTTGGATAAACGGGGCGTAGCGGTCAAAGGCGTTCACGGGGCCTCCTTTCAAAAACGAATCTCTCAACGCGGTGGGCAGTGGCTTGCTGCATTAATGCCTCGACGTTTGCCCAGATAAAACCTGCCAAAATAAACCTGTCCCTTTTTGGCAGGTTAGATGGTGAATTCGGCGAAGTTACGGTCGCCGCCTGCGGTATCGGTGTCGCCTGTTGCGGTTGCTGGCGCCAGCGCGTCACCGCCGACGCTTTGCAGCAGCTCGGCTACGTTGGCGTCGGGGTTCTGGCATAGGATGTCGAGCAGCTCGATAAAGTCACGAATAACTTCACGCGGCGTCAGATGCGTATCGGCTCCCACACGATCGAACTCGATCTTGAGGAAGTCCACCAAGTCGTTCTCGGTAAGCGTGGGCGTCCAGCCAAAGTAGCCGGCGTGAATTTGCATGAGTTTTTCGATCAGCACCAGCAGCTCCTCATAGGTGAGTGGCTGCAGGCGGATGATGGGTGCGAGCATGTCCTTAAGGTCCTCGCGCGCAAAGCGACCCTGAGCGAGCCGGCTGCGCAGAGCCTCGTAGGAGAACACGCCGCGGCGGCGGTCTTCGATGGAGGTTGGAGTGCCGCCCATGATCATGCCCAGGTACTGCGCCTTGCCCTGGAGCGTGTCGTTGTACATAGTCAGGATCTTCTCGTAGTTGTATTGGCGCGTGATCGCGTTGGGAATCTTGTACAGATTCACGAGTTCATCGATGAGCACCAGCATGCCCTTGTATCCGCTGCAGACCAAAAAGCGTGCAATGAGTTTGACGTAGTCGTACCAGTCGTCATCGCTGATGATGGTCGAGGAGCCCAGCTCGGCGCGTGCCTCGCTCTTGGTGCGGTACTCGCCGCGAATCCATTTGGTCACGCGGCTCATGGCCTCTTCGTCGCCCTCGGATACGGCCGTGCGATAGCGGCGGAGCATGCGGGTGAAGTCAAAGCCGTGGACCATCTCCTCGAGCGGGGCCAGTTGGGTATTGACGACCGACTCGTCGACGTCGGCACACGAGGCGACCCAGCGATCCAGAATAAGGTTGAGCGCACCGCCCTCGGGGCGCGTCTTGGTCGATATATTGCGGATGAGCTCGCGGTAGGTGGCAAGGCCCTGTCCTTGACCGCCCTGCAGGCGGCGCTCGGGCGACAAGTCGGCATCAGCGACGACGAATCCCTCGCCCATGGCGTGCGTGCGGATGGTCTGGAGCAAAAAGCTCTTGCCGGCGCCGTAACGACCGACCAGAAAGCGGAAGCTCGCGCCACCGTCGGCGATGAGACTCAGATCGGTGAGCAGGGCGCGGATCTCGACCTCGCGCCCTACGGTGATGTAGGGAAGGCCGATGCGCGGGACCACGCCGCCCTTGAGCGAGTTTAGGATAACGGCGGCGACGCGTTTGGGTACGCGGGGCGCTGCGGATGCGGTATCACTCATGGTCTAGGTATCCTCTCACGTCTGCTTCGTAATCCTCGATAATTTGCGGTCCTGCCGCGCCGAATTCGATAACGGTGTCGCCCACCAGGTCAAAGAGCGCTTCGTTGATGGTATCGACGAGCATGTCCTCGCTCTGCCCCGATTGCACTACCGCCGATTCCGCCTGTACTGCGTTGTGCTCGAGCAGCGCGCGGAGATAGGCGTCTGCGGCAGGCGTGAGTTCGTTCGTGGCGTCAGCGGGCGCAACAGCTGCGAACGCGGGCGTCGGCGCGAGAAGCGGTGCCACGACACCAAACTGTTCGGTGGATATGGTTGGCTCGTCGGTCTCGTCCTGCCGAATGGGTGCCGCGACCGCCTCGACAATCGCGTCGGCTACGGGCTCGGCTTCCGGTTGCCCTGAGTCCGCTGCCTCGGCTTCCACAGGTGCGCCGTCCTCGCGCTCTTCATCGATCAAAAGCGCTTCGCGCGTTTGCGCGGCGGCGCTTCGAATGTGCCCCAGCTGACTCAGATCGATATCGATCTTGACGGGCTGGTGTGCGGCGTCCCACGAAAGCCATGCCACAATCTCGTCATCGATAATCTTGGCCAGATATTTGGGGACCTTTTCTTCCTTAAGGGGATGGGCGGGGTCCAGCGCCAGGCGCAGGCGTTGGTCGCAGGCGCGCATCATTTCACCGAGCTTGCTGCTCTTTTGCCTGCTGCCGTGGATGCGCATGCATTCCCAAAAGCCGTTTTGGCAACGGTAGATATGGATAGGATCCAGGCGATATTCGCAGTCCTCGTGGCGCTCGGGCGCAAAGAACACGGCCGAGGCAAACATGGTATAGGGCATGGCCGTCTCCTCCCCAAACAAGCTCGCCACGATACCGGTCTTTCGGTGCGTGTCATAGTAACGCGCCATACGGACATACACGGCGCATGCCACGTGGCGCAGGTCGCGATGGTGGCTGCGATCGAGTCTTGAGTTATTGAGGTTATACGTGGAGAGGGCGTTGATAGCGGCCATGAGTCGCTCCTCGCGCGCCTCGTCGGGCGGAAGGGGGAGGATCGGCTCAGAGGATTTACGACGTTTGGGGGCCTGCCCGGACGGCGCCGGTGCAGGCGCAAGGTCTCGAGCTGCGCGCCGCAGCTCGATAAGGGCGTTATCGAACATGACGGTTTTAGAGTCGCGAAGCAGCTTGGGATCGAGCCCGTGGAACACGGCGTAATCCTGCAGCCACACGCGTGCAAACCGGTCGATACCGGGCTCGAAGGCACGATAAGCATCCCAAAAGGTCTTGATCTTGCTAAAACCATCGAGCGGGCCATCTACGCCAATGCCGCAGATCAGTTCATAGAGATACAGGAAGGCAAAGGACGTAGACGTTTCTTCGACGGTTCCGCGGCGTACCCGTGCGCGCCAGGTAAAGTACCCGCGCAGCTGGCGATCGCTCATGGCGTTGTAGGTTGGGAAGTACGACTTGAACGTACCGTTATAGGGGCAATCGTCCTCAAAGTCAGCCATCAGCTGGCCTTGGCGGTAGAAAAGTTCGGCTTCCGAAAGCCAGCGTCCCGCACCGCCTTTGGGGTCATCCTGCCAGCGCGATATCTCGCGCATCTTGCGGTACTGGTCGGGAAGGAAATTCTGCATCTGACGACCGGTTTTGAGAATCGGCTCGTCTGCGTAGACTTCGTTTGAGAAACGGGCGGACTGATGGGTCCGGGCCTCGGCCATAATGCGCTCGATGAGCATCTTGATGTCCTGGTCGGCCACCGCTTCTCCTCTCCTAACGCAGCTTCGGTGACCTCATATCATAGCACAGCATCAAACAGGTGTTCGAGATGCCGCTATGTAGATAGATTTAGAACAGGAGGGCGTAGATGACGGCTATGACAACGGAGGGGAGCATATTGGCCGTGCGGAAGGTCTGGGGACGGATGAGATTGACGCCGACGCAGAAGATGAGCATAGAGCCCACGAGCGATAGGCTGTCGAGGGCGGCGGTGGTCATGATGGGGGAGAGCGCGCCGGCAAACAGCGTAATCGTTCCCTGGAACACGGCGACGGGCAGGGCCGAGAAGATGCAGCCGCGTCCGAGCGAGGCCGTCATGGTGCAAACGATGATGCAGTCCAGTGCGCCCTTGAGAGCGAGCGTGGACCAGTCGCCGAGCAGGCCGTCCTGAATCGAGCCCACGATGGCCATGGCACCGATGCACACCGTGAGCGATGTCGAGACAAAGGCGTTGGTGAACTCGTTGTCACCCTCGCTGCCGGTTTTTCGCTTGAGCCATTCGCCAAGGTTCTCGATGGCGGCCTCCAAGTTGATGGCCTCGCCGATGAGCGAGCCGAGGGCGAACGAGACAATGAGCATGGTGGTACCGGTGGTCGCCAGCGCCTTTCCATCGATAAGGAGCATCTTTTGCATGGTGCCGCCAAGGCCGATAAACAGGACGCACAGCCCCGATGCTTTCATGAGCGTGTCTTGGATGCGCGGTGTAATGAAGCGACCGCCCGCTAATCCCAAAAGACCGCCCGCAACTAAAAGCACAACGTTGATGATTGTTCCCAAGCCCGGCATGAGCCCTCCCGTATTGATGCCAACGTGGCAATCGTAGCAGAGTGGAATGCGAGGTACATCGCGACTCATCTAATACGTTATATAAGTTGTATTAGCAACGACGCGCAGCATGTAAGCCTCAGGTGGTTGTCGGGACATAGGGATAGTATTCAAAGCGCAGTGTCATAAGCCGCTGCGGGAATTCAATAGCCGCGGCGATGATATTGGCATCGCGGGCACGATCAAACCCTTCGAGCTCGATCTGGTACGAGACGTCTTGCATAATGTCCAGACGTCGCCAGGCTAGGAGTGTGTCGCCATCGAATTCCAAGGTCTTGCCTCCGTCTGGAGCAACGGCGTATAGACGCAGCTTGGCGGTGGTTGCAGGGTCGACAGCTGTGACCTTTTTAATTTCGTTTCGAGTATTCTTGGCGCCCAACAAGGTGAGCAGTGTTGGGGCCACGACCTCGCCCGATGGCAAAAAGACGACTTCGATGGATTCGGGAAATGCGATGATAGCCGACTTGCGGACGGGCTGATTGGCGGCGGCAACTTCGATGTTCGCAGCGTCGATGACCTCTGTGTGGTCGAGCGCGGCAAGCACGCAGCAGTTACCTTCATCGATCTCTTGAGGATCAGCAAGCCCCAGACTGTCCGCGAGCTCGGGATCGTTTGGATCGGTAGCGGGCTCATTCGGTGCTTCGAAAGAAGCTGGGACGCTGTTTGTCGGCGACGGCGTGTCGCCCGCACCTGCTTCTTTATCCGCGCTCTCTTCTTGTATGGTTGCGTTGATGGGTTCGTCGTTTGGGGGGAGCGTCTTGGCGTCAAGCGCGGAGGGGAGAATTCCGATGGCTCCGGATCCGTTCCACTCCATTTCGAGAAGCGCCGGGTCGGCAAGAATGCGTTGCCTGCTTTGCGCGTGGGCATCGATTTCAATAGGGCCTGCCTCTATCCCTCGTGTAAGGCTGAGTGATCCGGCTGGCTTCTCGAAATGAGCGTCTGTGTCTTTGGTGCTGACGGCGTAGAACAGCAGGGACGCTTCTCCCGCCGCGATGGCATCGGTGCCGGCTTTGGTCAGCCGCAACGATGCCGTGAATGAGAGGGTGGGCTGCGTGTCGTCTGCATTCGCGGCGGCGCAGCCCAGACATATACCGCCTCCTTTCTCAAAAAACGTACCGTCGAAGGCGACCTTCGCTCCGTTCGCCGAGTCATCGACCGAAGCGATGTCGATGCGCATTTCTAAATTGCATGGATCGCCATCCGCATCGAGCACAACCGAGCGCCACGTGCAGACGGCGCACCCCGCCTGGGAGCCGTTTGCCTTGTTCGAACGCTTGATATCCACGACTATCGAGCCGTCCGTATTACGACGAAGGCATCCCGAGGTTGAGATCGCGGCCTGTGCGATCGAAAAACGCTCGCACGCAATGGTGCTCGACGGATTTGGAGCGGAACTTAGGGCTGCTGGTAAGGAGCCTGCCATGACGGGAGTCGCCCAAGCGGCGACAGGCGTTCCGGTTGCGAGCGCGCCGCAGAGTGCGACGACGGGCAAAAGGTTCTTCGATGCCATGGGGTCTCCTTAGCTAATTTAGTGCGGCCTGTCCATGTTTTGTTTCTGGCTGCGTTTGATGTGCAGACCGAGGCCGGCGGTTCCTGCGCCTGCTGCTGTGGCGCCTGCTGCCAAGAGCCATCGTCTGTCGCCTGTCTGCGCCAACGGTTCCTCACGGTCGCCGCGGTCGAGCTCCGAGAGGTCGACCGTCACTTGCGTGGCGGCCTGCGCCTGTTCTTGCTGGGCAAAGGCCATGGCTGGCCCAAACGCTAGGATGCTGACGGCGGCGGCCAGGGCGACGGCCTTATGCCGTGTGCGCACCGGGCTCGACCGTCCAGGTGATCGTCGCAACCTGATCGCCTTCGCCGGTTACGCGGAAGATGTCGCGCGTGACGCGGGCGACGTTTCCGCTTGTCTTGAGCTTGATTTTGTCCGTGCCGCCGGCAATGCCCTGGTAGCCCATGTCGAAGGCTGCATTCTTGGAAAGATCGAGGCCCGTCCCCTGCATTGCGGCGCTGGCGTTCTGGAGTGCGCCGTCGGGGCCGACCTTAAAGTCGATGGAGTTCTGCGCGGTTCCGGCCTTGGCGTCGGCGGCAATGGTCCAGGTGTTCATGGCATCGATCTTCATGTTGGTGACATGGATGCCGTAGGCCGAATGATTGTCGATGGTGGTCGCGTCTTCTGAGGGGCCCTGAAGCGTGCCGTCGGCCTTGGCGACGAAGGGAATAACCGTCGGAACTTTGAACTCAACGTTGTCGATCTCGGTCCTGACCATTACCTTCGTGGTTCCAACGCGCCCGGCTGCCATAGCTGGCGTCGGGGCGGCGCCCATTGCGAGCGCGAGCGCGAGCCCTGCGCCCACGACGAGCGCTCTGGCTCCGTTCATGTTCCTGGTGATGTCCATGGTCGTTCCTTTCTATTCGCCGCGGGGCCGTCCCCGCGATGATTGGACGAATGCTGGTGAATTGCGCGCGGTGTCGCGTCGGCCGGAAAAGCTAGTTCTCGGCTTGCTCAACCCGTACCTTGACGCGCGTCGGGTTGCCGTGACTGTCATAGGTCTTGGCGTCAAGCGCCTGGATCTCGATATACGCCTCGCCTTCTTTGATGTCGCCGGCGGGGCACGTCTCGATTGTCTTGCCAGTCTCGACCACACCGGATTCGTACATGGTCTCGTCGTTTTGGATGACGCGGAATCGCTGGGGAAATTTATTGTCTTGGACGTTTTGCACGTTGACGCGCAGCTTGCCGTCCTCCTGCAGCTGAGCGACCGGCGCGACCGAAATCGTCATCATGTTGTCGCGGACGATGGCGTCGAGTTCATCTTGGATTTCCTGACGCGTTTTGCCCTCGGCCGTCGTGACCGAAGCGCCCGCCTCGGGTACGGGCTGCGACTGCCAAGCGTATAGTCCTACGGCGACAAGGGCACAGACGATGGCCAGGCAGGCAGCGATGAGCTTCTTGCGACGACCCAGGCCTGCAAAGTGGGGTGGCTTCTTCGCGCTCATGCGGCATCCTTGGCGGTATAGATGCGCGCAAAGGTGGACGGGTCCGCTCCAAAGAGCATGTGAAGCATCAGACGGCGCGAGTAGACGAGCTCTTCGAAGTCGGGAGGGAGCTCGATGTCGTGGATATGCGCGATATGGTGGGCGAGCGCCGAGAACGACTCGGGGTCGCAGATCACATCGGTGGTAACGTGGTAGACCGCCGTATCGGGGAATGCCTCTTCGTCGAAAGGCAGGAGATGGGGATCGTCGTCGACTTCGATGGCGATGCCGTACTGGGGCCAGTAATATGCCATGGGAACCTCCCTGCTTCTGGGGCCAAAACTTCTGTCGGTTTTGGCTGTCGATGCCGACGGTATCAGCCGCTACTTGACCAATTGCTGACCAAATGCTTGACGGATTGGTGTCTCCGCAGGTAAAAGGCGGCAAAAAATACTCCAACTTTTTTCGAGTGACAATCGCGCGGTCGGCGACGGCGGGGCCATATGTGTCAAAAGCATCGTCTGCCGAGGAAATCAAGCCGCTCGCCGAATTGCACGAACGTAAAAATCGCCAATTATGGAGACGGTCTCGAACACGTCGACGAAACGATGCGGTAACATCTCCCTGCAAACACTGTAGTTAGCTAAAGGGGGAGTTCGCGTGTCTGCAACCATCAAACCCTTCACCGACGAGTTCGAAGAGTATGGTCGCGATGAGTCTCGCGCATCGGGCGAGGCCTCGAGCATCTCGTTTCCGACAACGGAAGACGAGGTCCGTGCCATTTTGGAAAAGCTCCATGCCGAGCGTGTCCCGGTAACGGTTCAGGGCGCCCGAACCGGCCTTGCCGCCGGTGCCGTGCCCCACGGCGGGCATATCCTCAATACTTCCCGTATGAATCGCTACTTGGGCCTTCGCCGCGATGAACAAGGCCAATTTCTGCTGCGCGTGGAGCCGGGCGTTGTGCTCTCGGAGCTGCGCAAGCAGCTGAGCAAGAAGGTGCTGCCGACTGCTGGTTGGGACCAGGCATCGCTTGAGGCCTACGAGGAGTTCCAAGAGGCCCCCGAGCAGTTCTTTCCCACCGATCCCACCGAGGCGTCTGCCTGTCTGGGCGGCATGGCGGCATGTAACGCCTCCGGTGCCCGCAGCTACGCCTACGGTCCCATGCGCCCACATATCACGGGACTCCACGTCGCGCTGGCTGATGGCGATTTGCTTGAGCTTCAGCGCGGCGAGGCTTTTGCCCAGGGCCGCCACCTGTCGCTCGTGACGGCAGCGGGCTGTACGCTCGAGCTCGATCTTCCCGGCTATACCATGCCCAAGACAAAAAATGCCTCAGGCTATTTCGTCGCTGACGATATGGATGCCATCGATCTGTTTATCGGTGCGTGTGGCACACTCGGCGTCATCACCGAGCTCGAGATTGCCCTGCAGGCGGCGCCTGCGGTCGTTTGGGGCGTGAGCTGCTTCTTTGACAGCGAAGACAAGGCTGTGTCCTTCACCGATTCTGTGCGTCCCGTCCTCTCCCACGCGGCTGCCATCGAATATTTCGATGCGGGCGCTCTGGATATCCTGCGTCGTCAGCGCGAGCAGTCGACGGCGTTTGCCTCGCTGCCGGCGCTCGACAAAGAGGCCATGGTCTGTGTCTACGTGGAGCTCGACTGCGATGACGAGGCCCAAGCGACCGAGGAACTGTACCACCTGGGATGGGTGCTCGAGTTTGCGGGTGGCCGCGACGATGCGACATGGGTCGCGCGCACCGAGGTTGATCGCGAGTGCCAGCGGTTCTTCCGCCATGCGGTCCCCGAGAGCGTCAATATGCTTATCGACGAGCGTCGCCGCACGGATCCCACCATTACCAAACTGGGATCGGACATGTCGGTGCCCAACGCGTGCCTTGCCGATGTCGTTGCGCTCTATCGCCGCACACTGGCCGAAAGCGGGCTTGAATCTGCTGCTTGGGGGCACATCGGTAACAACCATCTGCATGTGAACATTCTGCCGCGCGATGCGCAGGACTACCGTCGCGGTGGCGAGCTGTTTGCCCAGTGGGCTGCGGAGGTAACGGCTATGGGCGGTGCCGTTTCTGCCGAGCACGGCGTCGGCAAGATCAAAGCGGGCTTCTTAGAGACGATGTACGGTCACGAGGCCATGGTCGAGTCGGCGCGGCTCAAGCTCCAGCTCGATCCCGACGGGCAGCTGGGTCGCGGCAACCTGTTTTCGGAGAAGCTCTTGGATGAGCTCGTCCAGAAAGGGGGCGCGTGAAGATGAGCGATTTCCATATGGCGGTGTGCGTCAAGGCCGTGCCGGGCAGCACCGAGGTCAAGATGGACCCCAAGACCAATACCATCGTGCGCGATGGCAAGCAGACGGTCATTAATCCCTTTGATGCGAGCGCTTTGGAATGCGCGCTGGCGCTGAAGGACGACTTTATCGGCTTTGGCATGGATGTGCGCGTGACGGTGGTGTCGATGGGCATCCCCGCGACCGAGTCGCTGCTGCGCGACTGCATCGCTCGAGGCGCCGACGACGCGCTGCTGCTGACCGATCGCGCCTTTGCAGGTGCCGATACCCTGGCGACCACCTATGCTCTCAAATGCGGCATCGAGGTGCTCGACGAGGACTTCGACCTGCTCATCTGCGGCAAGATGGCGGTGGATGGCGATACGGCCCAGATTGGTCCCGAGCTCGCCGGTGCCTTTGAGATTCCCTGCGTGACCGACGTGAGCTGCGTGCAAAGCGCGGGCTTTACGACGTGTGGCTCGCTGGCGCTCGTTCACGGATGCGATGCCGGCGAGGAGACGGTGTGTCTTGAGATGCCGTGCGCGATGACGACTGCCAAGGAGATTGGCCAGTTGCGTATGCCGAGTATTGCCGGTATTCGCGCGGCGGAGGAGGCGGACGTGTGCGTGGTCAGTGCCGCTGACGTGAACGCCGACCCCGCGCGTTGCGGTCTTGCCGGGTCGCCGACACAGGTCGTGCGCTCGTTTGTGCCCGACCGTGACCAAACGTGCGAGGCCGTTGAGGGGACGGCGTCCGAGCAGGCGGTAGAACTTGCCAAGATTATCGAGGGGATGGCATAGATGAGCGGACTGATTATCGATAGCGAAGCCTGTATCGGCTGCGGTCGCTGCGTTCGCGCCTGCGCCTCGGGCGGCATTGTGGTGGAGGGCGAGCGTCCCAATCGCTGCGCCCGCGTGACCGAAGGCTGCATCTTGTGCGGCGGGTGCGTCGATGCCTGTCCCGTCAACGCTATCTCGATCGAGCGAGACGAAGCTGCCGGCGCGGCAGACCTTGATGCATATCGAGACATTTGGGTATTCGCGCAGACCGACGAGCACGATACGGTGAATCCCGTTGCCTATGAGCTCATGGGCAAGGGCCGCGAGCTTGCCGATGCTCGTGACTGCCGTCTGGTGGCACTGGCCGGCATGGGCCCCGAGGGTTCTCTCGGCGACCTGGAGCATCTGGTTTGCGCGGGCGCCGACGAAGTCCTGGCCTGTCGCGACGAGCGCCTGCGCCAAAACGATGCGGAGGTCTACGCCCGCTTGATCTGCGATTTGGTAGCCGAACGCAAACCCGAGGCCATCCTATACGGTGCGACCGCTTTTGGCCGCGAACTGGCACCCGGCGTTGCCGTGCGCTTGCAGACGGGCCTTACGGCTGACTGCACCGTACTTTCGATGGATACGGAGACGGGACTGCTGCAACAGACGCGTCCGGCGTTTGGCGGCAACCTAATGGCCACCATCGTCTGCCCCAATCATCGTCCCCAGATGGCAACGGTTCGTCCCGGCATCTTTAAGGCGCCCGACTTTGACTACGGCCGCTCCGGCACGATCACCCAGATATCGCTTGCGGATGATGCTAAGGCTCGTGTCGAGATCTCGATTCCCGCCGAGGAGTGGGGGCAGCAGGCCTCGATCGCCGATGCCGAGCGCTTGGTCGTGGTGGGCCGCGGCATTGGCTCCAAGAAGAATCTGCCCCTGATGCGAAGGCTCGCCGAGGCTCTGGGAGCCGAGCTTGGTTGCACGCGACCTGTCGTGGAGGCCGGCTGGTTGGAGTATCGCCATCAGATTGGCCAGACCGGCGTATCGGTTTCGCCCAAGCTTCTCGTGAGTATCGGTGTTTCGGGCGCCATCCAGCATCTTGCCGGCATCGGTGGGGCGGAGTGCATTATCGCCATCAACGAGGACCCGGATGCCCCCATTTTTGGTGCTGCCCAGTACAAGGTTGTTGGGGACGCCGTCGAGGTCGTCGAGGAGCTGCTGGCCCAGCTTGAGCGCTAGGCGCTTGCTAACCAGTCGCGCATCTCGTCCTTTAGGCGGCTCCAGGTTGCCTGCGTGGCGGGGTCGGTAAAGGGCTGTGTAATGCCAAAGGGCGCGTCGAGCAGGCGGTGGATATCGCCCTGTTCGCGCGCCAGCGCGCGGCTTGCTGGATAGACGAGCTCAAACATAAAGCAGATGAGTCCCACCAGGTAGTCTGCGGGCTCGTTGCGTTCATCGCGTGCGACGCAGCGGTGCTCGTCAAAGGCGGCAAGTGTCGGCGACGAGAAACGACTGCCGAGAAACGTCTTCTCGTCCACCTTAAGGATGGTGTCGACGGTGCTGTCGGCGATGGTGCGCATAATGTCGATCTTGTCACCATCGCGCACGATATCGCAGAAGCTTCGCGTGCGCACGTCGAGCTGCGCGGGTAGACGGAAATCGCTGTGATAGGCAATGCTCGCTCGGATGAGCTCATCTTCTGCCGGGTCATCGATAAAGTCGCGGATGCTTGTTACGGCGGGTGCATCGGCGGGATTCTCGCCAAAGAGGACCTCGATGCCCAGCGCCGCATGGCTCATGCTCTCGGCGTCCTTAAAGGTGTCCCAGCGTCGCAGCTGCTCAAAGCGGCCCATATCGTGTAGCAGGCCGCAAAGCCATGCCAGGTCAATATCTTCTGACGACCAGCCCTGCTCGCGCGCTACGGCATCGCATGCCTCGGCCACGTGGTACGTATGCTCGATTTTGAGCGCGATGCGTGGGTTAGCGGCATCATAGGCATCGGTGTAGCTTTTGAAGGCCGCGGTCGCCCGGCCCCGATCGATAGCTGTCATAATGACTTCCTAAAAAGTTTGCGTTGTTCGATCCGGTGGCAATTGTAGGTGAACTCGGTTGCTGTCGGATGATGATTCTGCCGTGTCGCTACATGCGGTTCGGAGACCTTGTCAGGATGAGAAGCGTATGGTGCTCAAAATCGTTAGAACCGTCTGGCCAGTGATGCTTACCTATGTTGCAATAGGCGCGCCGTGCGGAATGATCATGGGGCAGACGGGAATGGAACCCTGGATGGTCTTTGCCCTGAGCAGCACGTTTGTGACGGGCAGCGGCCAGTTTATGATCTGCAACCTTTGGCTGGCGGGCGTACCGGCACCTTCGATTATCGCGAGCGTTGCCGCCATCTCCTTGCGCTTTGCGCTTTACTCGGCATCGATCGCGCCGCATCTGAGGGGTGCTTCGAAGCGTCAGACGCTGGCTGTTGCCGCGACACTTACCGAGGAGGCATATGGCATCTCGCTTGCCAAGCTGATTGAGGGGGAGGATTGGGGCCCGCGCGAGTCCTTTGTGCTCAATGCGATCCTCATCGCAACATGGGGCGTTTCGTGTACGACGGGCGCCATCGTCGGCGCCGTTGTCGATGTTCCCACCGCCATTGCAGCCTTTGTCTGCACCTCGCTCTTTATCTGCCTGCTCTTTTCGCAGCGGCGGTCGCGCGGCAACGTTGTCGCGGCGGTTTCGGGCGCGGTGTCCGTCGCCGTATGCAAGTTCTTGGGCCTCGCGAATATTGCCGTGCCGGCAAGCGTCGTGGCCGGCATTGCCATTGCGCTGGCGTGCGATGCTGTATTTGACGGAAGAGGTGCCCGCGATGCCCGTTAACGAGTTCTTGGTTCTGTGGCTGTCGTCGTGGGCTGCTATCGCGTTCTTTCGCATCGCGCCGGCGTTCGCCTTGCGCGGGCGGACCCTGTCGCCCCGCATTACCGAGGCCCTGGGCTATATCCCGCCCACTGCCTTTGCCGCGCTGGTCGCCAACGACTTGGTGAGCCCCGGCGCGTTCGACGCGGGACTCTGGCCTGCCTTGGTTCCCTGGATTGCGGCCGCCGGCGTCGTGGTCGTGGCGGTCAAGACAAAATCGATGCTGTGGTGCTGCGTCTCAGGCATCGTACTCTATATCGTCTTGAGCCTTATATAGGGGTGGCGTCGCGGGCGCCGAATCTCGTTCCATCCCAACTTGTCGAATTTTTCACCGAGCTGGTCTATTTCTTCTGGTACCATGGTCAAACTTTACTGTAGCAAAGCGTGACGTGGGCTTTTGTACCCCGTCAGCGGAAATGGGGGTTTCATGGCACAGGAAGCAGCCGCCAACGAGCAAAAGAAGTTCAGGGTCCCGCGCATCCCGGGCGACATCATGATCTATCCGATGATCGTCGGTCTTTTGCTCAACACCTTCTGCCCGCAGGTTTTTGAGATCGGCGGCTTCTTTACGGCTGCCTGCCGCGGTGGCTCCAATACCATCGTTGCCGCGATCCTGCTGTTTGTGGGCGCCGGCATCAGCTTTAAGTCCACGCCGGGCGCCATCAAGACCGGCATCGTCGTGCTGATCCCCAAGCTGGTCGTCGCAGCGGCTCTCGGCCTAGGCGTGGCATATTTCTTTAACGACAACTTCCTGGGTCTGAGCTCCGTGTCTATCATCGGCGGCATCACGTTTTGCAACATGGCACTCTATACGGGCATCATGGGCGAGTTCGGCGATGAGTCCGAGCAGGGCGCCGTCGGTATCCTGTTCTTTACGGCCGGCCCTGCCGTCACGATGATCATCTTGGGTGTTTCGGGTCTCGCCAACATCCCCGTCGGCACTATCATCGGATCCATCCTGCCGCTTGTTATCGGCATGGTCCTGGGCAACTTGTTCCCGTTTATCAAGAACCTGCTGGTCCCCGGCGCCAATCCCGCGATCGCTGTAATTGGTTTTCAGCTCGGTGCGTCCATGAGCCTTTCGAGCTTCATCGCCGGTGGCATTTCGGGCATCCTGCTGGGCCTCATCACGCTCTTTATCGTCGGTCCCATTACCTTTGCCTTCGAGCGCCTGTGTGGTGGCAACGGTAAGGCGGCTGTGGCATGTTCCACCATTGCCGGCACGGCCATGACCACGCCGGTCGCCCTCGCCGAGGTCGCTCCGCGCTATGCCGAGCTTGCGCCCACCGCGTATGCGCAGATCGCCACCGCCGTCATCATCACGGCAATCATGGCCCCGATTCTGACCGGCTGGGTCGATAAGAAGTTCTGCCACGGCGAAGAAGATCTGTCGGTCGAAGGCGTCGAGGCTATTGAGGAGGCCGTCGCGACCGACATCGACGGCGAGTAACGGCCGTTACCGATAATTGATTCCGGCGTGCAATTCGCGCCGTCAGAGCGCCCGAACGAGAGCTGTCTTACAGCAACGTTCGGGCGCTCTGCTATTATTCCCTTTACCCCTGCGGAGTAAGGGGCGTTTATTGCCCAGACACGAATCGGGCGATTCTGACCACTTGGATATTGAAGGGAGGGCGTCTAGTGGTTAAGGCACTCAAGATCGAGATATTCCTGCTGTGCATGATTATTCTTATCGGGCTTGCCGTGCGAAGCCGTCGCTCCCTGTTCTCGAGCACCCAGCAGCTTTTGTTTAGCATGCTGGGCTACACGTCTGCTGCCTACATTTTCTTCGATATGATCTGGACGCTCTCGGACGGCGTGAGCACTCCTGTAGGCATCACGGCCAACTGGATTTCCAACGCGGTTTCGTTTTCGCTGTTCGCCATCGCGTGCCTCATTTGGTTTTTCTATTCCGAGACGATGCAGGGCTCACGGCTCCTGACCACGCCCTACAGGGTGGTACTTTTAACGTTGCCAACCGCATTGGTGGTCGTGCTGGCATTTACCAGCTACTGGACGCACGCTATGTTCTATATCGATGCGCAGGGCGTATATCGTCGCGGCTTTGCTTATATGATCCAGCCCATCGTGAGCTACTGCTACGTCATATATACGTCCTTGCATGCCTTTATTCAGGCTCGAAAAGTCGAAAGCCTGCAAAAGAAGGCCATTTATCGCACCCTCGCCTTTTTTGCGGTTCCCGCTCTGGTGGGCGGTACCTTCCAGGTTTTGTTTTCGGTACCGGGCCTTTGCGTCGGTATAACGCTGAGCATCCTGCTGCTCTACATCATCTGCCAGGAGCAGCTGATCTCGACCGACCCGTTGACTGGCCTTAACAATCGCAACCGTTTTGAGACCTATATGCTGTCGCTGTTCTCGGGTACTGACCAGGCCGATGGTGTGTATCTGCTTATGATGGACGCTGACGGCTTTAAGCAGATTAACGACCGGTATGGACATGTTGAGGGCGATCATGCCCTCCAGGTCATATCCGCTACGCTCAAAGAGGTCTGCTCGGCGTCTGGTGGCTTTATCGCACGTTATGGTGGCGATGAGTTCGTGGTGCTTCAAAAGGCGACGGCGGAGCAGGACATCATAGACCTGTGTTCGGCGATTAACGACGAGCTCGCTCGTGCCGAGGTACCGTATGCATTGCGGATGTCCATCGGTTACGCGCGGGTCGGCGATGGTATTGATACCTGGCAAAACCTGCTTCGCGCCGCCGACACGGAACTCTACCGTGTCAAGGCCGAGAAAAAGAAAGCCGGCGTTCAGATACGCTAGGAAAAGGGGCACACGACCGTTGCGATGGTCGTGCGCCCCTTTTGCGTTTGTGGGGGCCACCGGCCATAATGCCCGGGCGCGGTGCGGCAAGGCGGGCGTCTGCCGCTGCGACTCGGTACGAAATCAACGAGAACCAGTGTGCTCCATTAAGCTAAAGTATGCGAATGCCCTCCCTAAAAAGGTGAGCTCGCTAGGCTTTTTTGGGTTTGTTGACGATGATGATGCCGCCGCAGACCAACAGCAGGGCAACGATGACGGTAACGGGGCTCGTGCCAGCGCCCTCGCCGAGCAGCAGCGCGCTCAGCACCACACCAAAGACCGGGTTCATAAACCCAAAGACCGACACGCGGCTGACGGGGTTGACGGCAAGCAGGCGCGACCACAGCGAGTAGGCGACCGCGGAGATAAGCGCCATGTAGATGATGAGCACGATGGCGGGGACAATCGCCGTGGGGGAGAGCGCGCCGCCCATCAAAAAGCCGATGGCGGTGAGGACCAGGCCCCCGACCAAGAACTGCCACCCGGCAAGCAAGACGCCGTCGTGCTCGCGCGAGAAGATGCCGATCAGGCAGGTCGAAAGGGCACCCGCGACGGTGGAGGCCAGGATAAAGCCCTCGCCGTCGAGCTTAAAGCCAAAGATGCCGTCCGCGCCCGAAAGGTTGACGAGCGCGACACCGGCAAAGCCCAGCGCACAGCCAAGCACCTTGGCCGTATTGAGCTTCTCGGTGCGAAACGCCAGGGCGGCAAAGAGGATGGCTAGGAAGTTGGCGCTGGCCTCGATGATGGAGCTCGACATGGCGCTGGCGCGCGAGAGGCCCAGATAGAAAAAGAAGTACTGACCGATGGTCTGAAAGAGCGACAAGATAAAGATGGGCTTGATGTCGCGAGCCTGCGGAACGAGTGGACGGCGCTGAGCCGCGCTCATCCCAACGATAACCAGAGCGCCGGCAAGCGTAAAGCGTAAACCTGCAAAGAGCAGCTGCGAAGCGCTATCGTGCGCTGGGATACCAAAGAGTGCGTAGCCGATCTTGATGCAGGGAAAGGCCGATCCCCAGAGTGCACAGCAAACAAGACAACCCAGGATGAGTCCGGGCAGGGTGGCGAGATACGGCTTGCGGCTTTCCATGATGTCCTTCCTACATGCGCGAAGCAAAAAAGAACCCGCCACCGGGCGTGCCGGTGGCGGGTGTTGTTACCCGAAGGGATTGTACCCGATGGGAAAGTTTTAGGCGAAGTAGGCCACGCCGCTCTCAAAGATCGGCATGAACTTATCGCCGGGGACATGCTCGGGCACGTTGCGGTACAGGTTGTCGCCGCGACGCTCGGCATGGCCCATCTTGCCCAGAACGCGGCCGTCGGGGCTCGTGATGCCCTCGATGGCGAGTGCGGAGCCGTTGGGGTTGACGGAAAGATCCATGCTGGGCTTGCCGTCCTCGCCCACGTACTGCGTGGCGACCTGGCCGTTGGCGATCAGCTGGGCGAGCACTTCGTCGTTGGCGACAAAGCGGCCCTCGCCGTGGCTGATGGCGACGGTATAGGGGTCGTCGAGGCTGCACTGCGACAGCCACGGGGACAGGTTGGACGAGATACGGGTACGCACCAGACGGCTCTGGTGGCGACCGATGGTGTTGAACGTCAACGTGGGCGCATCGGGCGTGGCGTCGACGATGTCGCCGTAGGGCACCAGACCGAGCTTGATCAGGGCCTGGAAGCCGTTGCAGATGCCCAGCATCAGGCCATCGCGGGCCTTGAGCAGGTCGCGGACTGCCTCAGTGACCTCGGGAGCGCGGAAGAACGCCGTGATGAACTTGGCGGAGCCGTCGGGCTCGTCGCCGCCCGAGAAGCCGCCGGGGATCATGACGATCTGGCTTGCGCGGATGCGGCGGGCAAGCTCGTGGGTGCTCTCGGCGACGGCCTCGGGCGTGAGGTTGTTGATCACGAAGGTGTCGGCCTCGGCACCGGCGGCACGGAAGGCGCGGGCGCTGTCGTACTCGCAGTTGTTGCCGGGGAACACGGGGATGATCACGCGCGGACGGGCGATCTTGGCGCCGCTGTACACGTGGATGTCCTTGGCACGGAAGTCGATGGTCTCGACCTCGGGGGTCTCGTCGGCGCTGCGGTAGGCAAAGACGCCCTCGATGCCGCTCTCCCAGGCCTCCTGGAGCTCGGCGAGCTCGATGACCTCGGAGCCGGTGTCGATGACATAGCCCTCGACGGTGGTGCCCAGGGGCTCGACGACAACGCCGTCGGCGACCTCGGGCAGCTCGGCATCCTCGGCGAGCTCGACGATAAAGCTGCCGTAGAGCGGGGTGAAGAGGCTCTCTACGTCTACATCCTCGGCAAGCTCGATACCGATCTGGTTACCGACGCACATCTTAAAGAGGCTCTCGGCGCCGCAGCCGTAGCCGGGCGTGGAGACGGCCAGGGCGTTGCCGGTAGCAGTGAGCGCCTCGACGGCGTCAAACGCCGCGAGCAGCTGCTGAGCGTCGGGGCGGTAGTCCTCGCCATAGGTGGCGGGGGCGATGCGGACGACGCGGTGCGTGAGGCCCTTGAACTCGGGCGAGACGGCGCGGGCGGCCTTGCCCACGGCGACAGCGAAGCTGATCAGGGTCGGCGGAACGTTGAGCTCGCCGGTCTCGTCCTCAAACGAGCCGCTCATGGAATCCTTGCCACCGATGGCGCCGGCACCCAGGTCGACTTGGGCCATGAGGGCGCCCAAGACGGCTGCCGTGGGCTTGCCCCAGCGCTCGGCCTCGGTGCGCAGACGCTCGAAGTACTCCTGGAAGGAGAGATAGGCGCGCTTGTGCTCAAAGCCGGCGGCAACGAGCTTGGCAATGGACTCGACCACGGACAGGTAGGCGCCCGCAAACTGGTCGGCCTCCATCAGATAGGGGTTGAAGCCCCATGCCATGGCGCTCGCCGTGGTGGTCTCGCCGTCCACGGGGAACTTGGCGACCATGGCCGAGCTTGGGGTGAGCTGCGTCTTGCCGCCAAAGGGCATGAGCACGGTCGCGGCGCCGATGGTGGAGTCGAAGCGCTCGGAAAGGCCCTTGTTGGAAGCGACGTTGAGGTCGGTGACGAGCGAGGTCATGCGCTCGGCGAGCGTGGTGCCGGCCCAGCTGGGCTGCCACACGCTGCGGGCACAGACGTGGGCGACCTGGTGCTTGGGCGCACCGTTGGAGTTGAGGAACTCGCGGGACAGATCGACGATGGCGACGCCGTTCCAGGCCATGCGCATGCGCGGCTCGGCGGTAACCTCGGCGATAACGGTCGCCTCGAGGTTCTCCTCAGCGGCGTAGCCCATGAACTCCTCGACGTCACCGTCGGCGACGGCACAGGCCATACGCTCCTGGGACTCAGAGATAGCGAGCTCGGTGCCGTCCAGGCCGTCGTACTTCTTGGTCACGGTATCAAGGTCGACATACAGGCCGTCGGCAAGCTCGCCCACGGCGACCGAGACGCCGCCGGCGCCAAAGTCGTTGCAGCGCTTGATCAGACGGCAGGCATCGCCGCGGCGGAACAGGCGCTGCAGCTTGCGCTCGACCGGGGCGTTGCCCTTCTGGACCTCGGCGCCCGATGTCTCGATGGACTCGGTGTTCTGGGTCTTGGAGGAGCCGGTGGCGCCACCGATGCCATCACGGCCGGTGCGGCCGCCCAGCAGGATGATCTTGTCGGTGGGGGCGGGGCACTCGCGACGAACGTGGTTTGCCGGGGTAGCGCCCACGACGGCGCCAACCTCCATGCGCTTGGCCACGTAACCGGGGTGATAGAGTTCGTTGACCTGACCGGTGGCAAGGCCGATCTGGTTGCCGTAGCTGGAGTAGCCGGCGGCAGCAGTGGTCACGAGCTTGCGCTGCGGCAGCTTGCCCTCGAGCGTCTCGGAGACCGGGACGGTGGGGTCGCCGGCGCCGGTGACGCGCATAGCCTGGTACACGTAGCTGCGGCCCGAGAGCGGGTCGCGGATGGCGCCGCCCACGCAGGTGGCGGCACCGCCGAAGGGCTCGATCTCGGTCGGGTGGTTGTGGGTCTCGTTCTTAAACAGGAACAGCCAGTCCTGGTCCTCGCCGTCGACATCGACCTTCACCTTGACGGTGCAGGCGTTGATCTCCTCGGACTCGTCGACATCGGTCATGACGCCGGTCTTCTTAAGGTACTTGGCGCCGATGGTGCCCATGTCCATGAGGCAGACGGGCTTGGCGTCGCGACCGAGCTCGTGGCGCATCTCCATGTAGCGATCGAAGGCCTGCTGCACCACGGCGTCGTCGATCGTCACGTCGTCCAGGACGGTGCCGAAGGTGGTGTGGCGGCAGTGATCGGACCAGTAGGTGTCGATCACGCGGATCTCGGTGATGGTGGGGTCGCGGTCCTCATCGCGGAAGTACTGCTGGCAGAAGGCGATGTCCGCCTCGTCCATGGCAAGACCGCGCTCGGAAATAAAGGCGGCAAGGCCGGCCTCATCGAGCTCACGGAAGCCGTCGAGCACCTCGACGGGCTGGGGCTCGGGGGTCTCCATGTACAGCGTCTCGGGCAGGTCGAGCGTGGCGATGCGCGCCTCGACGGGGTTCACCACGTAGTGCTTGATGGCATCGATGGCGGCCTCGTCCAGAGCGCCCGAGATCATATAGACCTTGGCGGAGCGCACGGCGGGGCGCTCGCCCTGGCTGATGAGCTGCACGCACTCGCTGGCGGAGTCGGCGCGCTGGTCAAACTGGCCAGGCAGGAATTCGACGGCAAAGACGGCGCCATCGCTTGCGGGGAGCTCGTCGTAGGTCACATCGACCTGGGGCTCGCTAAAGACGGTCGGCACGCAGGAGCGGAAAAGCTCCTCGTCGATGCCCTCGACGTCGTAGCGGTTGATGATCCTCAGGGCCTCGATGCCCTTGATGCCGAGAATTTCGGTCAGCTCGCCCTTGAGCTGCTGAGCCTCGACGTCGAACCCGGGTTTCTTCTCCACGTAGATACGAGAGACCATTGGTTCCTGCCTTCCTGATCGGTTGGGCGTACGGTACGGTATGCGGCAGCGGTCGGTTTACGGGGCAAGCCTCGCGGTCGCCTTGAGCCACATGTTTGTAAACCTCACTATGATACGACAGCTCGCGGCGCGTTGAGGACGGCGAGGGTGCTACAGTGGGGCTCAAACAAGAGAAAGGCATCACATGGCATTCGTTTCGCTCGCCATCATCGCACTCGTGGCCTTTGCAAGCCCCTTCATCGCCTCGGCGATTCCCGGAAAGCCCATTCCCGAGACGGTCTTTTTGCTCGTGCTCGGCGCGGTGCTGGGACCCCATATGCTCGACATTATCCATGTAGATGCCGAGGTCTCGCTTGTGTCCGAGCTCGGTCTGGCCTTTTTGTTCCTGCTTGCCGGCTTTGAGATCGACCCCAAGAGCATCACGGGCGTCGAGGGGCGCTACGGCTTGGCGACGTGGGTCGTCACGTTTGGTATCGCCTGGCTTGCCGTGCGCTTTACCCCGTGGTTCTCGGTCAACCATTTCGACGGTATCGCCGTGACGCTTGCCCTCACTTCTACGGCGCTCGGAACGCTCGTGCCCATCATGCGTGAGCGTTCACTTGCCGGAACGCGCGTGGGCGACTCGATTCTCGCGTATGGCACTTGGGGCGAGCTCGGTCCCGTGCTCGCCATGTCGGTGCTGCTGTCTGCCCGCACTGGCATCCAAACGCTCGTAATCCTTGGCTTGTTTGCGGTGGTTTGCGTGTTGCTGGCCGTGGTCCCGAGCCGCTCCAAGCGCGTCGGCAGCCGCTTCTTTGCGTTTGTCGAGGAACGCGCCGATACCACGTCGCAGACCTTCGTGCGCCTGACGGTGCTCATCCTGGTCACACTCGTGGCTTTCTCGGCCGTCTTTGATCTCGACATTGTGTTGGGCTCTTTTGCCGCCGGCTTTGTCTTGCGCTACATCATCCCCGAGGGCAACCATACGCTCGAGACCAAGCTCGACGGCCTGGCCTACGGCTTTTTGATTCCGGTGTTCTTTACCGTATCGGGCGCAAAGATCGACCTGACGGCCGTGGCGTCGCGCCCGGGTCTGCTCGTGGGCTTTATCGTGGCGTTGCTGATTATTCGTGCCGTGCCCATTCTTATTTCTATGAGCATTTGCCCTGCGACGCGCGATGTGTCGGCGTATGGTCGCATTACCGTGGCCCTGTACTGCACCACGGCGCTGCCGATCATCGTTGCCGTGACGAGCGTTGCCGTCAACGCGGGCGCGCTGTCGCAAGACATCGCATCGGTTATGGTTGCCGCCGGCGCCATCACGGTGTTCTTGATGCCATTGCTCGCGCAGCTCTTCTACCGCGTGGTGGATGCCGCACCGGTCGCCGCCGTGGCAGAAGTTGCCGAGCATCCATCCGATGCGCTCGACATCCTGCGCGCCCACCACGACTTAGCGAGCTTGCTCGCGCGCGAGCATGAGCTGCTGACTTCGCATGGCCATGGTCGCGTATTCGAGGGCCTGCCTACGCTCGATACGATTGCCGAGCGTCTTTCCGCCGAGGCGGCGAGCGGCCACATCGATGCCCGCATCGTGGACGCGGCGCACCTGCTTGCCGATAAGACCTATGGTGATGAGGTCGACCCGTCCGAGCTGACTCCGCGTGAGCGCCGCCGCCTGGAGCGCGCCAAGCTCGCCGTGCGCGAATACCGCCGCCGCATGTTGGAGCTCTATGCAAGAGAAGAAGCCGAGGACGACGACGGCAAGTAGTCGATACTCTCTCGGGGAAGCCGCGTCCCGCTTTGAAGGCTCGGAACGGGATGTGGTTTCCGAAACGGGGGCCGTTGGGAAACTGTGTCCCGGAATGGGCGCTCAGAGTGGGATGCAGTTTCCGCAAGGAGGTCCTGGGGGAAACCGTGCCCCGTTCTGATCCGAAATACTGGGACATAGTTTCCCTTTCATAACAGGAGAAGGCGCGCTGTCTGCAGTTGATTCAGACGGCGCGCCTTTTTGGTTGAGCTATGTTGAAGCTTGAAGCCAAAGCTTGTGGCTCCTTAGGAGCGGGCGGCTCCGTCGACGGGGAGTACGGCGCCCGTGACGTAGGAGGACATGTCGCTCGCCAGGTAGACGAAGGCGTTGGCGACGTCCTCGGGCTCGCCCATGCGGCCGAGCGGAATGGTGGCGATGATGGGCTTGATGACCTCTTCGGGCAGGTTGGCGACCATATCGGTCTTGGTCACGCCGGGCGCGACAGCGTTGACGCGAATGCCCATGGGGGCGAGCTCACGCGAGAGCGACTGGACCATGCCGTTGACGGCGAACTTGGACGTGGGATAGCCAACGCCGGAGGGCTGACCGTACTTGGCGACCATCGAGCTCGTGGTGGTGATGGTGCCGCCGTGACCGGCCTCGGTCATGATCTTGGCAGCGGCCTGGTGGCCGTTAAAGACGGCGACGACGTTGAGGTCCATGACCTTGGCGAACTCTTCGGCTGTGTACTCCAGAAGTGGCGAGCGCTGGGAGATGCCGGCGTTGTTGACGACCGTGTCCAGGCCGCCTATGTCGGCTGCTGCCTGGGTAAAGGCCTCGGTTACGGCCTCGAGCGAGGTGAGATCGCAGGAACGGCCCCAGACCTTGGCCTCGGGATAGGCTGCGGTCAGCTTCTCGACGGCGGCATCGGCGGTCTCCTGGCGAGAGCCAAAGACCGTGACGGCGGCGCCTTCCTCAATAAAACGGCAGGCGATGGCGTAGCCGATACCGCGCGTGCCTCCGGTGATGATTGCTTTCTTACCCTCGAGCAACATGGTGCCTCCATTCTTCGGGGGTGTGGACATACGCAGCACAGCATAGTGGCGACCCAAAACGAGCACGTCCGCTTATCGGTGAACGGTACCCCCGGTTGTCAATGAGCGGTCAAGTTGTTCAAACGTAAGCCACGCCAATGCGCCCCCAGCTCGCAAACAAAAAGGGCTCCCGTCCAAGACCGGACGGGAGCCCCTCAACATATATGTCGTATACCGAAGACCGAACTAGTTGGCCATAACGCCTTCGGTCCAGGCCTCGACGTCCTCAATGCGCAGGACGTTGGCGACCTCGGCCACGCAGTCGACGCCTGCAAGCTCGGCGGCGGCAGCTTGGACGTCCTTCTCGAGCGCGCGGTGCGTTAGGAAGATGACCGAGCAGGTGTCGGTGACGCCCGACTTGCCATCCTCGACCTGATTGATGAGCGAGATCGAGATGTTGTGCTTGGCAAAGATATCGACCGTCTCGGACAGGGCGCCCACGCGGTCGGCGACCTTCAGGCGCACATAGTACTTGGTCTGGAGCTCGTCCATGGGCTTAAAGGCGAGGTTGTGGCCGTAGGGCTCGATCTCGGGCAGCGGTGCAACGCCGCGGCTGATCTGCTCGGACAGCGACAGGATATCGCCCACGACGGCGCTCGCGGTGGGGAAGGAGCCTGCGCCGGCACCGTAGAACATGGTCTCGCCCACAGCGTCGCCCACCACGTAAACGGCGTTCATGGCGCCGTTGACCTTAGCGAGCATGTGGTCGGCAGGGATCAGCGTGGGGTGCACGCGGACGTCGACGCCGGCATCGGTGTTGCGGGCGATGCCCAGCAGCTTAATGGTGTAGCCAAGCTCGCGGGCCTGGGCGATGTCCTCGGCGCCGATGGTGCGGATGCCTTGCTGGTAGACGTCGTCGGTGGTCACGCGGGTGCCAAAGCCGATGGAGGCGAGGATGGCCGTCTTGCTGGCGGCATCGAAGCCGTCGACGTCGGCAGACGGGTCGGCCTCGGCATAGCCCTTGGCCTGCGCGTCGGCGAGCACGTCGGCGTAGTCGGCGCCCTCGGCGTCCATGCGCGACAGGATGTAGTTGGTGGTGCCGTTGAGGATGCCGGCGATGGTCAGGATCTTATTGCCCACCAGGTCGTGCTCGAGCGTGCTCACGATGGGGATGCCGCCGCCGCAGCTGGCCTCGCACTTAATCTGCACGCCGCATGCGCGTGCCTTCTCGGCGAGCGTCTCGACGTGGCGGCCCAGCAGCGCTTTGTTGGCAGAGACGACGTGCTTGCCGTTCTCGAAGGCAGTGGTGAAGATCTCGGTCGCGGGGTGCTCGCCGCCGATCAGCTCGACGACGATATCGACGGCGGGGTCGGTGACGACGTCGTGCCAGTCGCTCGTAAAGGCCTCGCGCTCAACGCCGGCGGCCTCGGCCTGCTCCCAGGCAAGCGCGCAGGCGCGGGTCAGCTTAAGATCGATGCCGTAGGCGGCCAGATACTCATCGTGGTGGCTCTTGATCAGGCGTGCCACGCCGCCGCCGACGGTGCCTAGACCGATGAGACCGACGTTCACGGTGCGCAGGGGTTCGCTCATAGATAGCTCCTTCGTGCATCTGTATGGATGATTGACCAGTTAAGGTTGAGTGCATTCTAGCGTGAACCGAGGGCGCGTGCTTGCCAGGCAACGGGAGCCGCACAAAACGCTACCCCCGAAACGCTGCGGAAACATTGGAAACACGCTCGCTACAAACGAAGTTCCGTAACAAACTGTCAACGTTTGCACCATAAGGTTTGCCCTGTACCGCAACACGGCCGCATGGCGGCCAGCGAAAGGGGGACCTTATGTTCAACATCAACAATGCGCTCAGCCGTAGAACCTTTTTGGCCGGCGCCGCGGCGCTCGGCAGCACCGCCGCACTTGCCGGCTGCTCGTCGGCTGGCTCGGATAGCGGGTCTGCCGACGAGGGCGGCGCGTTCAAGATCGGCGTCATCGGCCCTCTGACCGGCGCCGCGGCAACCTATGGCGTCTCGGCCGAGAAGGGCGCCAAGCTCGCTGCCAAGGATTTCTCGACCAAGGACCTCAAGCTCTCGCTTAAGTCCGAGGACGACGTCGCCGACGGCGAGAAGGCCATCAACGCCTTCAATACCCTGTGCGACTGGGGCATGCAGGCACTCGTCGGCCCCGTCACCACCGGTGCCGCCGTCGCCGTCTCGGGCGAGATTGCCGACGACATGCTCATGGTCACGCCTTCTGCCTCGTCGCTCGACGTCACCAAGGACAAGACCACGGTCTCCCAGGTCTGCTTCACCGATCCCACCATGGGCACGAGCGCCGCGAAGTTCTTGGCCGAGGAGTACGCGGACGCCAAGATCGCCCTGTTCTACAACTCCGGCGATACGTACAGCTCGGGCGTCGCCGATGCATTCGCCGAGCAGGCCAAGGAGTCCAAGCTCGATATCGTCGATACCGAGACCTTTAAGGACGATTCTTCCACGAGCTTTACCAACCAGCTGACCAAGGCCAAGGAGGCCGGCGCCACGCTCATCTTTGCGCCGATCTACTACACGCCGGCGTCCGTCCTGCTCAAGAACGCCAAAGACATGGGCTATGACATGACGCTCATGGGCACCGACGGCATGGACGGTCTGCTCTCCGTCGAGGGCTTCGACACCTCGCTTGCCGAGGGCGTGCTGCTCATGACGCCGTTCTCCGCCGATGACGAGAAGAACGCCGACTTCGTCAAGTCATACAAGGAGGAGTACGACGAGACCCCCAACCAGTTTGCCGCCGACGCCTACGACTGTGTCCACGCGATCGCCGAGGCTATCGACAAGGCTGGCATCGACACGACGGCCGACGGTGCCGACATTGCCGCCGACCTTGCCAAGGCCATGCGCAAGATCAAGATCGATGGCCTGACCGGCGAGCTCACCTGGAACGATGAGGGCCAGGTCGAGAAGCCCGCTACGGCCTATGTGATTCAGGACGGCAAGTACATCGCCGCCTAAGAGCGTATAAAACGGAACTGGTGAGGCTCTTTTATTCCGGGCGAGGACGCTTGTAACAGAATGGAAACATTACTTTTACACAATAAAGTGGCAGACCTGCATAAAGCGGTAAAAATACGCAGAAATATGGATAAATATCTGAGTCCAAAGAAAAGTTGAAATAATCGCCACTTTTCTTAACTAAAGCGTCTACTATTTTGCGAACGCCGAACACGGCGAAGGATGGCCTGTCGGGTAACCGAAACCCGACGAGATTTGAGAGGAGAGCCGCATGTCGAGCCTCACCGGTAAGTCATTGAACCCTGTTATGAATCGCAGGAGCGTTATCGCGAGCGCAGCAGGCCTGGGGGCGATGTCCATTCTAGCTGGCTGCTCCTCCAACGGCGGCGATAGCGGTTCCGCTTCGAGCGACGCTTCGTTTAAGATCGGTACCATCGGCCCGCTGACCGGTGCAAATGCCTCCTATGGCAAGTCCGTTACTCAGGCCGTCGAGCTTGGCTGCAAGGATTTCTCCACCAAGGAACTTCCGCTTGCCAGCAAGGCCGAGGACGATCAGGCCGACGGCGAGAAGGCCGTCAACGCCTTTAATAATCTTCTGGACTGGGGTATGCAGGCCCTCGTCGGCCCGACCACCACGGGTGCATCGGTTGCCGTTGCCGCCGAGTGCGGCAAGGACCCCGAGACGTTCATGATCACCCCGTCCGCGTCTTCCGAGGACGTCACCAAGGGCAAGGATTGCGTCTTCCAGGTTTGCTTTACCGACCCCAACCAGGGCGTCAACGCTGCCAAGTTCCTGGCTCAGAAGTATGCGGACGAGAAATTCGTGCTCTTCTATAACTCCGGCGACGCCTATTCTTCGGGCATCGCGGATGCCTTTAAGGCCCAGGCCGCTGAGTCCAAGCTCGAGATCGTTGACGAGGAAACCTTTAAGGACGACTCTTCCACGAGCTTCACCAACCAGCTCACCAAGGCCAAGCAGGCCGGCGCCACCATGATCTTCGCGCCGATCTACTACACGCCGGCGTCTGTCCTGCTCAAGAACGCCAAGGACATGGGCTACGACGTCAAGATGATGGGCTGCGACGGCATGGACGGCATCCTGGGTGTGGAGGGCTTCGACACCTCCCTTGCCGAGGGCCTGCTGCTCATGACCCCGTTCTCTGCCGACGACGAGAAGAACGCCGACTTCGTCAACGCCTATAAGGACGCTTATGGTGATACCCCCGACCAGTTTGCCGCCGACGCCTACGACGGCGTGCACGCTGTGGTCGAGGCTCTCAAGGAGGCCGGCCTGGGCGTCGACGCCGACCCGACCGAGGTCGCCGAGAAGCTGCCCGAGGCCATGCTCAAGATCACCGTTGACGGTCTGACCGGCAAGCTTTCCTGGAACGACAAGGGCCAGGTCCAGAAGGACCCCACGGCGTACGTCATCACCGACGGCAAGTACGTACAGGCCTAATAGGCCGCCTTACATAGAGCGGTTTTGATCCCAAGCAGGGGAGGTTTTGGCCTTCCCTGCTTGCTTGGTATCTAGGGACAGTGTAACGTCCCTGTTTCATACATTAACTGGAAACCTATTCGAAAGGGGGATGTGGAACATGACGGTCTTTATCCAATACCTGGTCAACGGCCTGTCCATGGGCAGCGTCTACGCCATCATCGCGTTGGGCTACACCATGGTCTACGGTATCGCCAAGATGCTCAACTTCGCTCACGGCGATGTCATCATGGTCGGTGCCTATGTCTCGTTCTGCGCCACGTCGTATCTCGGCCTCCCGGGCTGGGCATCTGTAGTTCTCTCTTGTGTGGTCTGCACGGTTCTCGGTGTTCTCATTGAGGGTCTGGCCTATAAGCCGCTGCGCCAAGCAGGCCCGCTGGCCGTTCTGATCACGGCCATCGGCGTGTCTTACTTCCTGCAGAACGCCGCGCAGCTTCTGTGGGGCGCCACGCCCAAGAACTTCACTTCGCTCGTCACCTTCCCGGTGCCGGAGTTCTTGGCCAAGTTTAACGTAAGCGCCGTCTCGCTCGTCACCATCGTCGCCTGCCTGGTTATCATGGCCGGCCTGATGTTCTTTACAGGTAAGACCAAGATGGGCAAGGCCATGCGCGCCGTGTCCGAGGACAAGGCCGCCGCTCAGCTCATGGGCATCAACGTCAACCGCACCATCTCGATGACGTTCGCCATCGGCTCCGCCCTCGCTGCCATCGCCGGCGTGCTCCTGTGCTCCTACTCGCCGGTCCTGCAGCCCACCACGGGCGCCATGCCTGGTATCAAGGCCTTCGACGCTGCCGTTTTCGGCGGCATCGGCTCCATCCCCGGTGCCTTTGTCGGCGGCATTCTCATCGGCATCATCGAGGCGATGGCGCAGGCTTACATTTCCACGAGCCTTGCCAACTCAATCGTCTTTGGTGTTTTGATCATCGTCCTGCTCGTCAAGCCTGCCGGCCTCTTGGGCAAGTACGTCCCCGAGAAGGTGTAGGTGAGCGTTATGAAGTTTCTTAAAGACAAGCAGACGCGTCACGACTTTGTCACGTACGCCATGTGCGTTGTGGCGTTCGCCATCGTGTTCTTTATGCAGTCCAACCACATGATCCCGCGCATGATCGCCGGTCAGCTGGTTCCCATCACGGCCTATATCGTCATGGCCATCTCCCTTAACCTCGTCGTCGGCATCGCGGGCGACTTGTCGCTGGGCCACGCGGGCTTTATGAGCGTCGGTGCCTATACGGGCATCGTCACTGCCGTCGCGCTGGAGAGCACCGTTCCGTCCGATCCGATGCGTCTGATCATCAGCATTGTGGTCGGCGCTATCGCCGCTGCCATCTTGGGCTTCTTGATCGGTATTCCGGTCCTGCGCCTGAGCGGCGACTATCTGGCCATCGTGACCCTCGCTTTTGGCGAGATTATCAAAGAGGTCGTCACCTGTCTCATTGTGGGCGTCGATTCCCGCGGCCTGCATGTGATCTTTAACATCACGGGTAACTCCACGATCGACGACCTGCACCTGCTCGAGGACGGCACCGCCATCATCAAGGGCGCGCAGGGCGCATCGGGCGTGTCGACCTATTCGACCTTCCTTGCCGGCGCAATCCTGGTTATGGTCGCGCTCGTGATTGTGCTCAACCTGGTTCGCGGCCGTACCGGTCGTGCCATTATTGCCGTGCGCGACAACAAGATCGCTGCCGAGTCTGTGGGCATCTCCGTCACCCAGTACCGCATGATCGCCTTCGTGGTTTCCGCTGCCCTCGCCGGTGCTGCCGGAGCTCTGTTCGGCGGTAACTTCTCGCAGCTTTCCGCTACTAAGTTCGACTTCAATACGTCCATCCTCATTCTGGTGTTCGTGGTCCTGGGCGGCCTGGGCAACATGCGCGGCTCCGTTATCGCCGCGGCGCTGCTCACGGTGCTCCCCGAGCTGCTCCGTCAGTTCTCGGACTACCGCATGCTCATCTACGCCATCGTATTGATTCTGGTCATGGTCTTTACCAACAACCCGCAGCTCAAGGCGTTCTTCGCACGCATTAAGGACCGCTTTGCTTCCAAGAAGGAGGTGGCAGCCGATGCCCAGTAAGTTTGAGTTCAACAAGGGCAAGATGGTCCCGTATCCTTCTGGCGCCATCGTTCCCGACCGCGACTTGGGCCAGCGCCCGGCGCTCGAGTGCATCCACCTGGGCATTGAATTCGGCGGCCTTAAGGCGGTAGACGACTTTAGCCTAACCATCGGCAAGACCGAGATCGCCGGTCTCATCGGCCCCAACGGTGCCGGCAAGACCACGGTCTTCAACCTGCTCACCAAGGTGTACCAGCCTACGCACGGCACCATCCTGCTCGACGGTGAGGACACTTCGGGCAAGTCGGTCTACCAGGTCAACCGCATGGGTATTGCCCGTACGTTCCAGAACATCCGCCTGTTCAACACCATGACGGTGGAGGACAACGTTAAGGTCGGCCTGCACAACCAGGAGCGCTACTCCGGCTTTGAGGGCGTGCTGCGCCTGCCGACGTATTGGAAGCACGAGAAGGCCGCCCACGAGCGCGCCATGGAGCTGCTGTCCATTTTTGACATGGAGCACCTGGCAAATGAACAGGCCGGCTCGCTTCCTTACGGCGCTCAGCGTCGTCTGGAAATCGTCCGCGCGCTTGCCACCAACCCCAAGCTGCTGCTGCTCGACGAGCCTGCCGCCGGCATGAACCCGTCCGAGACCGCAGAGCTCATGGCGAACATCGTCAAGATCCGCGACACCTTCGGCATCGCCATCATGCTTATCGAGCACGACATGTCGCTCGTCATGAACATCTGCGAGGGCATCTGCGTGCTTAACTTTGGTAAGGTTATCGCCAAGGGCACGGCAGAGGAAATCCAGAACAACGACGCCGTTATCGAGGCATATCTGGGTAAGCAGGATAAGGGGGAGAACTAAATGGCAGAGCCGATGCTTTCCGTCTACAACATCAACGTCTGGTACGGCGCCATCCACGCCATCAAGGACATCTCCTTTAACGTTAACGAGGGCGAGATCGTGGCCCTGATCGGTGCCAACGGTGCCGGCAAGTCCACAACGCTCAAGACCGTCTCGGGCCTGCTGCGCTCCAAGACCGGCTCCATCAAGTTTATGGGCGAGGACATTACCCATACGCCTGCCGACAAGCTGGTGGGTAAGGGCTTGGCCCAGGTTCCCGAGGGTCGTCGCGCCTTTTTGCAGATGACGGTTGAGGAGAACCTGGAGATGGGTGCCTATACGCAGCCCAAGTCCACGGTGGCTCCGGGCCTGGAGCGCGTCTACGAGCAGTTCCCGCGCCTAAAGGAACGTCGTCGCCAGGTCGCCGGCACCCTTTCAGGCGGCGAGCAGCAGATGCTCGTTATGGGGCGCGCCCTTATGAGTAACCCCAAACTGCTTATGCTCGACGAACCTTCCATGGGTCTGGCGCCGATTCTGATCGAACAGATCTTCCAGATTGTCGAGGACCTGCACAAGGCCGGCACCACGGTGCTTCTGGTTGAGCAAAACGCGCAGATGGCGCTTTCCATCGCCACGCGCGGCTACGTGCTCGAGACCGGCAAGATCACCATGACCGGCACCGGCCAAGAGCTCCTGCACGACGATAACGTCCGCAAAGCCTACCTCGGAGGCTAACCCACCTAACAAAAGGGGCGCTGACTATCTCAGTCAGCGCCCCTTTTTAGTTGCGGTGAAATAGGGACTGAATACGGGCTCCAGAGGCCAAAAGAGTCCCTATTCCACCGCAACTTCATGGGGATGTGTGACAATGCCCGTCGGAAAACATCTGCTGTCTTTGGGGGTCTATCTATGCTGTACGAGTTTTGTGCCGAGAACTTTGAGTGGGTGCCGGCAGCTATCGATGCCGGTGCAAAGCGCATCGAGCTGTGCGACAACCTTGCCGTTGGTGGCACCACGCCTTCTGCCGGCGTTATCAGCGCTACAGTCAGCTATGCTCACGAGCATGACGCGCGAGTGATGTGCATGATTCGCCCGCGTGGTGGCGACTTTCATTACAGCCAGAACGAGCTACGCATGATGGAGATGGATCTGGGCCTTGCCGTGAGTGCTGGCGTTGACGGCCTGGTCTTTGGATGCTGCAAGCCTTGTGCCGGCGGCTGGGCGCTCGACGAGCTCACCCTCGGCGCCCTCGTCATGGCCGCGGGCTGCGCGACCGAGGAGTGCAAACGCGAGTCCGTCGACATCACCTTCCACATGGCATTTGACCAGCTCTCGCCCGAGGCTCAGCTTGACGCGATTGACACGCTTGCCGACTGCGGCGTTACGCGCATCTTGACGCACGGCGGAGCGGCCGGCACGCCGATTGAGGGTAATTTCGATCATCTGGCCCGCTTAATCGAGTATGCGGGCGATCGCCTGACCATCCTTCCCGGTGGTGGCATTACCACGGCCAACCGCGATGAGGTCGCGGCGGCGCTGGGCGTGTCCGAGCTCCATGGCACCAGAATCGTGCCGCTGGAGGCGTAGCCCGTGGCGCTCGTATTTGATGTCCAGCAGGCGAGCGGCAAGCCCGACGACAACCGCCGCCCGGGCACCGCGTGCCCCTTCTGCAATACGGAGGGACTTGCCAACATCATCCAGCGCGATGGTGATTGCATCTGGCTCGAGAATAAGTTCAAGACCTTGCGGGCCACTCGTCAGACCGTGTTGATCGAGTCGGCCGATCACGATGCCGACCTGGTGACCTATGCGGCGGACAAGCTGCATCATGTAATGCGGTTTGCCCTGGGCTGTTGGCAGCAGATGATCGAATCCCAGCAGTACCGCAGCGTGCTCATGTACAAGAACAAGGGCCCGCTTTCGGGCGGAAGCCTGGTACACCCGCACATGCAGATTGTGGGCCTGGAGCAAGAGGACGGCTACGCGGCGCTGACCTCGGCCAACTTTGCAGGCATCGATGTTTGGCGGCGGGGGAGGGTCGCGGTCAATATCTCGACCGAGCCGATCATGGGATTCTTTGAGGTCAACGTCTCAGCTCCACAGGGAATCGCCGCTAGCGACGACGCCCGCGATCAAACCGAGGCCGATCTATTCGCCGATGCGATTCAGGTTGCCCTGTGCTATATCCTGCACGAGCACCACGGCGGTCGTGCGGAGTCGTACAACTTGTTCTTCTACCACATGGGCGGCCGAACCATTGCCAAGGCACTTCCGCGTTGGGTGGTATCGCCCTACTTTGTGGGCTATCGTCTGGCCCAGGTCAATGCCGAGACCACGCTCGATATCGATGCGGAGCGCCTGCGCGCACATCTGGAAGCGCTCGCGTCGTAAGGCGAGCGTTCGCGCACTGCGGACGGCCTAGCGTGCCATTGCGTCGCGGCCGGCCTCGACACGCTTGCGCTGTTTGGCGCGCTCCTCGCCGGTCAGGCGCTCAAAGAGATGTCCGATAATCGAGGCCAGCACCTGTTGGAACAGCGTGCCGCACATGACGGGAAACACGACCTCGCCGGGAAAATACTGCGTGGCGATGACGGCGCCCGAAGAGATATTGCGCATGCCGCAGGTAAAGCACATGGTGGTCGTCTCGCTATACGGCAGGTGCAGGGCGCGGGCGACCAAGATACCGATGATAAAGCCGCTGATGGCGAACACCAGGATAAAGAACGCGACTTCCAAGCGCTCGACGTTCATGTGCAGCACGTAGTCGCTCATGGCGGTGGAGTTGGACGCGATGACGCCCATCATCATGAACTTGCAGGCGGGCGAGAGCGCGGGAGAGAGCTTTTCGTGGCCCCAGCCATGCGTGAGTTCGTTGATGACGATACCGAGCACGGCGGGGATGGCGATCATGAAGGCCATGTTCCGCATCATGCTCGGCACATCGATCGAGACGGTGGCGCCCAGCAGGAGCTTGAGCGTGAGCGGAATCGTCACGGGTGAGATGACCGAGGACGTCAGGATAATGGTGAGCGCGAGCGGGCCGTTGCCGCCGAACATACTGATCCACATAAAAGCGGTGACGGCTACGGGCACGCTGTACTCGAGCACGATGCCGCAGACAAGGTTGGGATTGGAATCAAAGAACAGCGAACCCATGGCATACGCCGCGATGGGGATGAGCACTGCCGAGACCAGCAGCGCCAGAATCAGGTGCAGCGGACGACGGAATACCTCGGCAACCTGATGGAAGGTGTTGCTCAGTGCGCCCTGAAACGTCATAAAGGCAAACAGGGCGGGAACGATGGGCTTGAGCACGCCGATTTGCTGGGGAAAGAGCACGCCGAGTGTCACGCAAATCGGGACGATGACCTGCATGTGCCCCGCGAGGAACTTACCCAGTCCAACCCATTGCTTCATATATCCTGCGACTCCCTTTGCCCATGAATGCATATGAATGGATATGCTAGACGCTTGCATACGTTCGTGCGGCAGAAACGCTCGTTTGTTTCGAGGATATTACCGCCTTCGTTTACCGAAACCGGGGCGTACTGCGGCGTTTTGCGTCCGTACTGCACGGTATAATAAATTCGTTCAACAGATCTGCCTGCCGAAGCGGGCATACACAGAGGACTCATCGCTATGAACCGTGAGAGGTATCGCGGCGACCTGCCCCTATCGGGGGTGGGTGCCTATGTCATCGCTTAAGACGACGCACCGCTGGGCGGTTGCTCAGCAAAACCCCGAGCTCGAAAAGGAGCTTGCGACGGGTCTGGGCATTCCCGGGCTGGTGGCGCGCATTATGGTCGCGCACGGCATTGGCTCCATCGAGGAGGGCCAGCTGTTTTTGACGCCCTCGCTCGACCGCGACTGGGCCGACCCACTCATAATTCCGGGCATGTCGGTCGTTGCCGACCGCGTTGAGCGTGCTATTCGCAACCACGAGCACATCGCCGTCTTCGGCGACTTCGATGTCGACGGTATTACGTCGACTTGTCTGCTGACCGAGGCGCTGCGCACGTTTGGCGCCGATGTCACGCCGTTTATTCCGCATCGCTTTGACGAGGGCTACGGTCTTTCGCGCGCGGCACTCGACCGCGTTAACGAGCTCGCTCGCCCCCAGCTGATCGTGACCGTCGATAACGGCATTGCCGCCAAGGAAGAGGTTTCCTATCTGGAGAGCCTGGGGATCGATTTGGTGGTCACGGACCATCACGAGCCCTCCGACCAGGTGCCGCAGGGTGTACCCCTGACCGACCCCAAGCTCGAGGACGAGGGCCCCTCGCGCGAGCTCGCCGGTGCTGGCGTGGCGCTCAAGCTGGTGCAAGTCCTGGGTGAGCGCCTGGGCAAGCCGTCGTATTGGCGTTCGCTAATCGAGGTCGCGGCGCTGGGCACCGTGTCCGACATGATGCCGCTCACGCCCGAGAACCGCGCGCTGGTTGCCGAGGGCATCCGGCAGATGCGCGTAACCGCTCGCCCCGGCTATATCGCGCTTGCCTCGCTCGCCAAGGCGGACCTTTCGAGCATTACGGCGGATGGCCTGTCATTCTCGCTCATTCCCCGCTTAAACGCTGCCGGTCGCATGGCCGATCCCAAGCTGGCGCTCGACCTGCTGCTTGCCCACAATCCCATCGAAGCAAGCGCGCTGGCGGCTGAGCTCGAGGAAATCAACCGCCAGCGCCGTGAGATCGAGGCGGAGCTCACGCGCGATGCCATGGCAAAGGTCGAGGAGACCTATGACGGCGGACGCGCGATCGTCGTGGGCGGTGAAGGCTGGCACGAGGGCGTCAAGGGCATCGTGGCAAGCCGTCTGACCAACCGCTATCACGTGCCGGCACTGCTGTTCTCGATCGAGGACGGTATCGCGCGCGGCTCTGGTCGCTCGGTGGGCAATGTTAACCTGTTTGACGCCGTTGAGCGCTGTTCCGACCTGCTGATTCGTCGCGGCGGACATGCCGGTGCGGTGGGAGTGACCATCGAGGCATCCAAGCTCGATGAATTCCGTCGTCGCCTTTCCGCCGTGCTATCGGAGATTCCCGCCGAGGACTTTGAAGACATCGACGAGGTTGCCGCCACGGTCGACCTTTCCGAGCTGAATATCGAGACTATAGAGCAGATTTCCCGTCTTGAGCCGTTTGGCCAGGGCAACAAGGTGCCGCTGCTGGCCGCCGAGGGCGTGACGATGTGCGATCGTGCCGTGGTGGGCAAAACCGGCGAGCACATGCGCTTTGTGGCGACCGATGGCGCCGCGAGCGTGCCGGCCATTATGTTCCGCGTGCCGCAAATCGATAAGCTCATCAACTGCGATAGCGCTGTCGACTTGGTGTTCGAGGCCGTTGCCGAGCATTGGCAGGGGCGTGTGAAGCCCAAGCTCATGATCAAGGATGTCTTGGTGCGCGATACCACGGCGTCCAATATCGACGATCCGGCATGTGAACTTCGCCGCGGCGTGCAACCGGCGGATTCTGGCCTGCGCCTGGAGTCGCGTAAACGCGAGACGCTCGCCCAGCTTTCTTATGCTGAGCTCACGCGCTCGCTTATCCATAGCTTTATCGGCTCGAACCAGCCGCACCGCGCGCAGGTCGAGGCGCTCGATGCCCTGGCCGATCACCAAAGTGTTCTGGCCGTTATGGGAACGGGGCGCGGCAAGTCGCTTATCTTCCACGTGCATGCCGCGCGCGAGGCGGTCCTTCGCGGGCGTGCGAGCATCTTTGTCTATCCGCTGCGCGCGCTCGTTGCCGACCAGGCCTATCACCTCTCGTCGACGATGGCAGCGCTTGGCATTGGCGTTGGCGTGCTGACCGGCGAGACCGTGGAGGCCGCACGCGATGACGTGTTCGCCGGTCTAGCTTCGGGCCGCACCGGTATCGTGCTCACGACGCCCGAGTTCCTGTCTATCCACCGTGACCGTTTCGCGCGTTCGGGCCGCATCGGCTTTGTCGTTATCGATGAGGCACACCACGCCGGCCTTGCCAAGGGCGGCGACCGTAGCGCCTATCTTGACATGCCCGATATCCTCAAAGCCCTGGGCGACCCGGTCGTTATGGCTGCGACGGCCACCGCGACGGCTCCGGTCGTGGCCGAGCTTGCCCGCATGTTGCCGATCACTCGCACGGTGGTCGACGAGACGGTGCGCGAGAACCTGCAGCTCGAGGACGACCGCGACCTTGCGAGCCGCGAGAACCGTTTGGTGTCGATCGTGGCGACGGGGGAGAAGACCGTCATTTACGTCAATTCGCGCGACCAGTCCGTGGCGCTCGCCAAGACGTTGCGCAAGCGTGTGCCCGATTGCGCAACCCATATCGCGTTCTATAACGCGGGGCTTGCGCGTTCCGATCGCCGTCGCGTGGAGGAAGCATTCCGAGACGGAAGCCTCAGCTGCATCGTTTCGACCTCCGCCTTTGGCGAGGGTGTCAACCTGCCCGATATCCGCCATGTCGTGCTCTACCACATGCCGTTTGGCGCCATCGAGTTCAACCAGATGAGCGGACGCGCCGGTCGCGACGGGCAACCTGCCGTGATTCACCTGCTCTATTCGTCGCGTGACGCTCGCATTAACGAGCGCCTGCTCGACTGCTACGCGCCCGAGCGCGACGAGCTCGTCACGCTCTATCGCGCGCTGCAGACTATGTGGCGCTCCAACCGCGGCAAGACCGGAGCCGACTCATTTAGTGCGAGCGATATCGACATCGCGCAGATGTGCCTTGCCATCGATGCCCGCACGCCGGTTGACGAGCGCTCGGTGGCAAGCGGTCTGGGAATCTTCGAAGAGCTTGGCTTCTGTCGCGTTTCGGGGTTTGATGACACCCGTCGCATTGCGATGGCCGAAAACCCCGGCCGTGTGCAATTGAGCAGGTCAATCCGCTATTTGGAGGGCTTGCGCTCGCGCATGGAGTTCTCGGCTTTCCGGAGTTGGGCGCTTGATTCGTGCGCTTCTGATATGCTAGCCAAAGTTAACCGCCCGATCGTACCGCGGGCCTAGGGGAAGGGGACCTCGATGGATGCCGCAGCCCGTACCGCCCATGATTCCACCCTCCAACCGTTCTCGGAGATGGAGCACTATAAGCATGCCGATGAGCTGCCGCCCGAGATTATGGCGGACAGCTACGACAAGCTGGAGCGCCTGTGCCTCAAATATATGAATGAGGACGACTTCTCTAAGGTGGAGCAGGCCTATTGCTTTGCTGCCGAGAAGCACTGCAACCAAAAGCGGCGCTCGGGTGAGATGTACATCAACCATCCCGTCGAGGTGGCTATCATTCTGGCCGACCTCAAGATGGACTGCGATGTGGTGTGCGCCGCGCTGCTGCACGATACCGTCGAGGATACCGAGACCTCGCTCGCCGATGTTTCCGGTCTGTTTGGCGATACGGTGGCCGAGCTCGTCGATGGCGTGACCAAGCTCACCAACATCGAAGTCGATAGCATGGACGAGAAGCAGGCGCTTACGCTGCGCAAGATGTTCCTCGCCATGTCCAAGGACATCCGCGTCATTATCGTTAAGCTTGCCGACCGTCTGCACAACATGCGCACCCTTGCAGCTCTGCGCGAGGACCGTCGCCTGTTTAAGGCCCGCGAGACCATGGACGTGTATGCGCCCCTGGCCGACCGTCTGGGCATGAGCTCTATTAAGTGGGAGCTCGAGGACCTGTCCTTCTTCTATCTGGAGCCCGATGCCTACCAGCGCATTGCGCGCATGGTGGCTGAGTCGCGCGAGGTTCGCGAGCGCTATCTGGCCGAGACCATCAAGACGCTCACCGACGAGCTCAACCGCATTGGCCTGGAGGGCTTCCAGATTAATGGCCGCTCCAAGCACTATTGGTCCATCTACCAAAAGATGAAGCGCAAGGGCAAGGAATTCTCCGAGATCTACGACCTGGTGGCGCTGCGCGTCATCACCCATTCGGTGCGCGATTGCTACTCCACGCTCGGCGCGGTGCATACGCTGTGGCACCCCATGCCCGGTCGCTTTAAAGACTATATCGCCATGCCCAAGGTCAATAACTACCAGTCGCTCCACACGACGGTTATCGGTCCCACGGCTCGTCCGCTCGAGATTCAGATTCGAACCTATGAGATGCATGAGCAGGCCGAGTACGGCATTGCCGCCCACTGGCTCTATAAGAAATCGGGCGGATCGTCTGCTTCCAAGACCAATGACGCTCAACGTTTGGACGATCAGATCAACTGGCTTAAGCATTCGCTCGATTGGGCTGCGTCTGATGAGATCACCGACGCCAAGGAATACCTGCATTCGCTGAAGGTCGACCTCTTCGATCAAGAGATCTTCGTCTTTACGCCCAAGGGCGAGGTCATGGCGCTTCGTGCCGGCTCCACGCCGCTCGACTTTGCCTACGCCGTTCACACCGAGGTGGGCAATCACTGCGTCGGCGCTAAGATCAACGGTGCGGTGGCCCCGCTCACGCATGAGATCAAGACGGGCGACCGCGTTGAAATCCTGACCAACAAGAGTTCCAAGCCGTCGCGTGATTGGCTCAAGATCGTTAAGACGCCTTCCGCCAAGTCAAAGATCCGCCGTTACTTCGCTGCCGCGACCAAAGACGATGACGCTGCTGCCGGCCGCGATATACTGGCCAAGGACCTGCGCAAGCGCGGGTATGGCATCTCTACGCCGCGATCCACGCGTGCGCTCAACGCCGTGGCGGAGCAGTTGAACTTCAAGCAGCTCGAGGACCTGTTTGCCGCCGTGGGCGCCGGCAAGGTTGCCCCGCGCGCCGTGGGTAACAAGGTCGAGCAGATTTTGGACCCCAAGCCCGAGGAGCAGCTCACCAAGGCCGAGGCTATCGCCGAGGTCGTGAAACAGCCGGCCCGAGGCTCCAACCGCAAGCCGCAAAAGCGCGGCAAGAGCGCCAGCAACGGCATTATCGTCAAGGGCGAGAGCAACAGCGGCCTGCTGGTCCGTCTGGCACATTGCTGCAATCCGGTGACGGGCGACGATATCGTCGGCTTCATCACGCGCGGTCGTGGCGTTTCGGTGCATCGCGCCAACTGCCCCAACGTCAAGGGTCTTATGGAGCATCCCGAGCGCATGATCGAAGTGGAGTGGGACGGCGCAGCCGACACCCTCTTCCAGGTCGAGATCGTGGTCGAGTGCCTGGACCGCATGGGCCTGCTCAAGGATGTCACCATTGCCATTGGCGATGCGGGCGGCAATATCCTTTCTGCCGCCACGTCGACCAACCGCGAGGGTATTGCAACCCTGCGCTTTATGGTCGAGATCTCGGACGCGAGCGGTCTGGATCCGCTGCTGGCTTCCATCAGCAGTGTCGATTCGGTCTACGACGCTCGCCGTCTTATGCCCGGCGAAGGCGGAGCTCAGCTCAAGCGCCGTGTGTAGGTGCGAGAGCCTCTCAGCATCATAGATATTGGTTACGTTCGAGGCATCGTTTGGTGCCTCGAACGTATTTTAGAAGGAGGGTATGCGCATGGGCGATATGACTTTGGACCTGACACCCCGAGGTGCAGCTTCGATTGAGGCACTCGTCAACGGCCCGATTCAGACCAACTGCTACGCCGTGATTTCGAATGACGAGTGCTTAATCGTCGATCCGGCGTGGGAGGGCGAGCGTCTTGTGGAGCATATCCGCACCGCGCATCCCGAGGTTCGCGTACTCGGCTCTGTCTGCACGCACGGTCATGCCGACCATGTTGGCGGGGTCGCCGGGGTTCGAGCTGTCGTTGGCGACAGCGCACTATATGAGTTGTGCGCTAAGGACGTGACGGTGCCTCGCGCAAATATCGAGGAGCAGCGCGCCATGTGGGGTATTGAGACGCCCGATCCGGGCGAGCCGACGCGGCTGCTTGCCGAGGGCGATACGATTGAATTGGGCGATATCTGCCTGCAGGTGATCGAGACGCCGGGGCATACGCCGGGCGGCATCGTCCTGTTCGCCGCGACCGAGCAGGGGAACATCGCCTTTGTGGGCGACACGCTTTTCCCGGGCAGCCACGGTCGTACCGATCTTTCCGGCGGTGACGAGGCGGCGATTATGCGCTCGCTCTCCAAACTTGCCAAGACGCTTCCGCCCGATACCGTTTGCTTGACGGGCCATGGCGATTCGACCACGATGGCGCGCGAACTTATGCAGAATCCGTTTATGCAGATGTAGGCTCGAAGCCGTCTTTCGAACCACGAAGACCGCTCAATCGTCAAGCTATTTTCCCCAGTGGGTCGATTCTGTGGGGCAAACGGTCAAAAATTGTCCAATCGGATGGTATTCGTGAACAAACGAACGTTTATGCTCGGGTATGTCGTGGTAAAATCTCAGGCGTTATCGGAGCAACCTTACAGGAGGTTTCTTTTATGCTCGTCAACGCAGCAGACATGCTCAAGAAGGCCGAGGCCGGCAAGTACGGTCTCGGTGCCTTCAACACCAACAACCTCGAGTGGACCCTGGCTATTCTCCAGGCCGCCGAGGAGGCCAAGTCTCCGCTGATCCTTCAGTGCACCGCTGGTGCCGCTAAGTGGATGGGCGGTTTCAAGGTCTGCGCCGACATGGTCAAGGCTGCCGTCGAGGCCACGGGCGTTACCGTTCCCGTCGCCCTTCACCTCGATCACGGTTCTTACGAGGACTGCTTCAAGTGCATCGAGGCCGGCTTTACGTCCATCATGTATGACGGCTCTCACGAGGAGACCTTCCAGCTTAACCTCGACCGCACCAAGGAGCTCGTTGAGCTTGCCCACTCCAAGGGCATGTCCATCGAGGCCGAGGTCGGCGGCATCGGCGGCACCGAGGACGGCGTGACCTCCAACGGCGAGCTCGCTGACCCCGCTGAGTGCAAGCAGATTGCTGACCTGGGCGTCGACTTCCTCGCCTGCGGTATCGGCAACATCCACGGCGTGTATCCCGCCGACTGGGCTGGCCTTTCCTTCGAGCGTCTGGGCGAGATCAAGGCTCAGACCGGCGACCTGCCCCTCGTTCTGCACGGTGGTACCGGCATCCCCGAGGATCAGATCAAGAAGGCCATCTCCCTGGGTATCTCCAAGATCAACGTTAACACCGATCTGCAGCTCGTCTTCGCCAAGGGCGTTCGCGAGTATATCGAGGCTGGCAAGGATCAGCAGGGCAAGGGCTTTGACCCCCGCAAGCTCCTCAAGCCTGGTCGCGACAACATCGTTGCCCGCACCAAGGAGCTCATGGAGGAGTTTGGCTCCGTCAACAAGGCGTAAGTAGCGGTTTAACTTTCCCGTCGGAGGCCCCGTTCACCCTACGCTTTTCCCTTGCGCTCACCTGGCTTTGCCAGAAGTCGCGCAATGGGAAAAGCTCCGGGCGAACGGGGCCTCCTTTGTTAACTCGCTGCAGGGTTACGAGGCTGAATTCATTTTTGCTACCGTTCAGCGGCGTTGATGGCTCCTTTGTTGGGGCTTTCTATTTATCTCGCTACAATGGGCTTCGAGAGTTCTAATGACTTGGAGTTTGGTATGGCTGTTATTAATGTGCTGCCTTCGGATGGGAAGGTTATTGACGAGGGTCCTGTTGGTTGCTCTATTGATGTTTGCTGTGATGACTTTCGCCATCTCGATATTGGACTGCCGCCCGAGATTCTTCGACTCAAGGATGCCGGATATTTGACGCAGGCTGTTGCGGCTTGTGATCGTCTTTTGAGGCAGAATCCTGAGCCTTCCCTGGCAGCCTGCGTTCGTGCCGAGCGGTATCGCATGCTTGAGACGCCGCTTCATTTTTCGGTGTCGCGCGATCGAGCTATTGCGATGATTCGCGAGGAGTGGCCTGAGTTTACCGAGGAGCAGTTTGACGATCTGATTGACCGTAAGCGTATTGACTGGCGCTTTATCGATGGCGAGCTGTTCGTTCTCGACAACTTCCTCGATTCGCTTCGCGTATATCCCAAAGAGGTCCCCGGCATGCGTCCCGATTCTACGGACGGAATAGCACTGCGCGACGAGATGCTCAAGGAGATGGAGTCACAAAACGGATTGGCTCGCGTCATTACGCTTAAAGCGTCCGTGTCTGTCCCCGGCGCTCTGGAGGGGGAGACCGTTTGCGCTTGGCTTCCCGTCGCGGCTGCCTGCCGTCAGCAGTCTCGGGTCGAGATTCTCGACATGACGCCGGAGGGTGCTGTTGCTCCCGCGAACGCTTCGGCGCGTACCGCCTCGTGGTCTTCTTCGAGTGAGCGCTCATTCTCGGTGACTTATCGTTATCACATCGATGCTGCTTATTGTGATGTCTACGGTGGCACACTTCCGGTTCATCCGCGTATGGACGCGCCTCTGCCCGAGGATATTTCCGAGGACCGTCCGCACATTGCATTCACGCCGTATCTGCAGCAGCTGACGGCCGGTGTTGTTGACGGACTCGAGGATCCGCTCGATCGCGCTCGTGCTATCTATGATTATCTGACGCAGCATATCGACTATCGCTATCAGCCGCCGTACTTGCTTTTGGGATCTATTGCCGATGACTGCGCGCATTCGCTCCGCGGCGATTGCGGCGTTATGGCGCTCACGTTTATCACCATGTGCCGTATCGCGGGCGTGCCTGCCCGTTGGCAGAGCGGCCTGTACGTTGCGCCCGATTCGGTGGGGTCGCACGACTGGGCAGAGTTCTATACGCCGCAGACCGGTTGGCTCAACGCCGACGTGTCATTTGGATCTTCTGCTCACAGGATGGGGGAGGAGTGGCGCCGCCGTCACTACTTTGGCAATCTCGACCCATGGCGTATGGTGGCCAACAATCGATTCCAGGCAGAGTTTGAGCCCTCTTTCGACGGCATGCGCGAGGACCCTTACGATAACCAGATGGGTGAGGCTTCGGTCGACGGTCGCGGATGCCGTCAGCGCGAGATGCTACGCACGGTCGAACTCATCGAAATGCTCGAAGTTCCATTTTCGGACTAATCGGTAGAAAGCTGTGATAAACTAACTCACGCATTGCGTGCCCGAGTGGCGGAATTGGCAGACGCAGTGGACTCAAAATCCACCGTTGGCAACAACGTGCGAGTTCGAGTCTCGCCTCGGGCACCATACATGCAAGTGAGCGTTCGAGGGGGTTGCGGCCCCCTTTTTCGTGCCGAACTCGCGTGAGCGCGCGAAGCGTTAAGCAAACAGGCCTGTGGCCTGTCTGTAGCGGAGCGTGGCGAGGGCGCCACGCGCCCGAAGCCCGGGGCTTCGCGAAGCGAAGGCCCTTCGAGTCTCGCCTCGGGCACCATACATGCAAGCGAGCGTTCAAGGGGGTCAAGGCCCCTTTTTCGTGTACGTAATGTGATAACGCGCTGTACGTGTTATTATTCGCAAGGCGTTGTTCCCGCAATGCCCTAAAGAGGAACCCGAGGGTTCCCACCTTTTGGCGCCAATGAGCAGCTGACTGGTCATACAACTTAGATTACCTTCCTCAAATCGAGGAAGTCTATGTGTACGACCTGGTTGCTGAGAAGCGCCGGGTTATTTTTTTATGAATGGAGGTAGGGAAAATAGCTAAGTCTGATGACACCCGCATCAACGACGAGATCACTGCATCTTCGTGCCGTTTGATTGGCGTCGATGGCTCTCAGCTCGGCCTGTTCGCCATCCGCGATGCCCAGCGCGTCGCCGACGATCAGGGTCTCGACCTGGTCGAGATCGCTCCCAACGCGGAGCCGCCGGTCTGCAAGGTCATGGACTACGGTAAGTTCAAGTACCAGCAGGCCATGAAGGCCAAGGCTGCTCGTAAGAACCAGTCCAAGGTCGAGGTCAAGGAAATGAAGTTCCGACCCAAGATCGACGTTGGCGACTACGAGACCAAGAAGGGCCACGTTCTGCGTTTCCTCAAGAAGGGCGCACGCGTTAAGATCACCATCATGTTCCGCGGCCGTGAGATGGCTCACCCGGAGCAGGGCCTTAACGTTCTCGAGCGTCTCGCCGAGGATCTCAAGTCTTACGCTACGGTCGAGTCCAAGCCTAAGATGGAAGGCCGTAACATGCTTATGCTGCTCGCCCCGATTAAGGGCGCCTTCGATGAGGATAAAGCGGCAAGCGATACCAAGTAACTAGTGTTCTGTAACCGATTAAGGAGTATTTCATGCCTAAGATGAAGTCCCACAGCGGCACCAAGAAGCGTTTCCGCAAGACTGGTACCGGCAAGCTTATGCGCGCCAAGGCTTTCAAGAGCCACATCCTGAGCAAGAAGTCCACCAAGCGTAAGCGTGGCTTCCGTCAGGAGACCGAGATCGCCGCTGCCGACCGCAAGGTCATCAAGTCGCGTCTCGCCTAAGTTCGCTTTCCCGTTTTTCGTTTTACCGTCTAGGAGTTGATAGAACATGGCACGTATTAAGCGCGCTGTTGCCGCCAAGAAGAAGCGCCGTACCGTTATGCACCGTGCGAAGGGTTACTACGGTGCCGCTTCGCGTACTTACAAGCATGCTAAAGAGCAGGTCCAGCACTCCCTGCAGTATCAGTATCGTGATCGCCGCAACAAGAAGCGCGAGATCCGTTCTCTCTGGATCACTCGTATCAACGCTGCTGCTCGCCTGAACGACATCTCTTACTCTCAGTTCATGCACGGCCTGAAGGTTGCCGGCATCGAGCTCGACCGCAAGGTCCTGGCCCAGATGGCTTACGAGGACATCGAGTCCTTCAACGAGCTGGCTACCATCGCCAAGAAGGCTCTCGAGGCCTAATAGATTCTCTTGAATCGCTAGGGGAGTGTCGCGTTGTGCGCGGCGCTCCCTCTTTTTATCTGAAGCGCTGGTTTATATAGCAAAAGCGCGGGTAGATAGACACTTACAGGTGACCGATCTTTATATATCTCTTAACCGAAGGGTCATCATCTGATACGTGCAGTATTTCTGCACCAGCCTTTCTATGACTTATATAGGAAGCGATGTATTGTGTAGGACTTGTGAAGAGTGGAATTCCCGCCCACGGCGCCCCTCCGGTCTGGCAATATATCTCCTTGCCGCGCGGCCCGGTCGGACCGGATGAGCCGCAAAGCGTGCACCTTGA
>NZ_JADMRH010000010.1:0-83476 GCF_015560135.1 Collinsella aerofaciens | reverse complement strand
GCCGTTTGGCCCCACCCGCATAGCGGGTGGTTTCTGATGCGGCGCGCTGCGCGCCCCGCACAGGCTAAAGCCCGTAATGAATGCGGCGTGGCCGCCGCGGCTGAATTAGACACTCACCATTGTCGGCCTAATCCGCGGTCTTTCATGCAGCAGGGGCTCTCAATGTTTTTATGTCCTGCTCATATCGTTTCTGCCGGCAGTTTGGGATGTTCCTTGGGGTAGTCATTGGGGACGTTCTTTAATGACTGGTCGTTTAAGAACGTCCCCAACGACTACCCAGAATGAGAGTGGATAATCTCCCGTTTTTGGCCTATACCAGCGCTAAAAGTGGGAGATTATCCACTCTCATCGAGCAAGTGTCCGAAAATCCGCCCTCATTCCTTCTTAGAACCCTCCGTCCCCGAGGATTCGAGGCTCGCCTGCCGAATGGTCGATGCGGCCGTCCTGCGTCCATGTCACACTCAGGGGTGGCCTGACCCAACTTGGAAGGAGCCCCCATGAGCCTTGACAACGTAACTCTGCGTGCCGCCACGCTCGATGACCTGGCCGGCATCGCCGCCATCTACAACCAGCTGTGGTGCAACACGCTGCGCAACCGAGGCGACGTCGAAGCCGCCGATTTCTGTGCGCGCTTTAACATCGCCATGCAGCTGCAGCGCTCCCCCATCGCGCTCGTTGCCGAAGCTGAAGGCCGCATCATCGCCGCTTGCTGCATCGGTATCTTCGAAGACGGCAAACCACGCACCAATCCCACGTGGGAGCCCTGCTACAACGAGATGTTCGTCCAGGCAACCGAGATGGCAAAGACCGCCGATGCCAAGCTCGAAGGCTCGCTCTTTGGCGATAGCCGCGAGAAGGCAACAGCCGACCGCTTTGCCGCCACGGGCAACGAATATGCCCAAGGCCAGCTCAACCTGATCATCATCGTGCCCGAATGGCAGGGCAAGGGGCTCGGCCGTGCGCTCATCGACCTTGCGCGCGCCGAACTCGCCAAAGCCGGGTGCACCAAATTCTTCCTGATGAGCGACTGCAACTCCGACTGGCAGTTCTACGAGCACCTCAACATGAAGCGCATCTTGGAGGATCACAGCCAGGACACCGGCGACGGATTTATCGTCTATATGTACGGAGGCGACACGCAGGATTAACTTGCATGTCGCCTCACGGGCTTTCTACAAGACGGCCCAAACCATCAACCAAGACGAGTCAACAAGGCGCGCTCTCCTCGGCAGCAAGGGCATTCGTGCTGTAACGAGTGGTGGAGATGGCCACGCTTGCACACAACTGTCTCGGATAGATAGCGGTCGAGCAGGCGCGCCCATGTGCGTGCGTCAAGACGCTCCTCCGCCCTGCCATACAGCGATCGACGGAGTGCCTCGCCCATAGTGCCGCTAAAATCATCGAGCTCAAGAGCGTACTTTGGGACAACGTATCCGACCAACGTCCCCACAAACGGGCTGTGCCCATTACACACGCAGCTGTTTATCAATGGTGCAGGCGGAATGTCATCGTCGTCCAGGTCAAATATGTCCAAGTCCAGCTCACCAGAAGCGTATGGGTGTATTCCGCGGTTAAGCATCTTAAAGATATGGACCGCGAGTCCAAAGTCATCCGTCTGTGGCGTAAACACGGGGGCATTCGTGGACGCTGCCAAGCTCTCGAAATCGCTGATGCCGGCTATCTCCATGAGTTGAAGCACCTCGGGGGCAATATAGCCGGGAGCGGCGCACGCAGTCCTATGTGTCACATCCGAAAGCGTAAAGCTATACGAGCGCCTTGATGGTATCCATGCCCGCATGCGCCGAAGCCTCGCAACCCTTCTGCCCGTTGAGCACGCACTCGAGCAGCGTATCGTATGCGCGCTGGGCTTCGGGGGCCAGGTACGCCCTGTTAAACATGCCCTCGGGTCGCACGTTTCCCTTCGAGTCGATCATATAAGGCCCCAATCTGTTTGGTTTCCCCAGATTGTGTGCCCGCACACCCAAGCCGCACGGCCCGCCGTTCAGCTGAAACCACCACACAAAAAGTCCGCCGACCATTGAAGTCGGCGGACTTTCGCGTGCGGACAATCAAGCACTGTTCACCATGGAACTGCTATTTACAGCGCGCCTTGGGCTGCTGCTGGGTGATGCAGTGGATGTTGCCGCCGCCGTAGATAACCTCGCGAGTCATGATACCGATGACTTCACGGTCCGGATAAGCAGCCTGGATATCCTTGAGCGCCTGGGCGTCATTGGGATCGCCGAACTGCGGTACAAGCACTGCGCCGTTGATGGGCAGGAAGTTGAGGTAGCTCGGCTCGAAAGCATCCTCGGGGGTACGCGGCAGCACGCCCTCGACGGGGTCAATCGTGCTGGCCTCCTCCTCGGTCATATATACCGAGGTCGCAGGCATAATCACCTTGTGGATCTTGAGCTTGCGGCCACGGGCATCCGTCGTCTCGGAAAGCGTCTTATACGCCTCTTGGCACTCCTTGTAGAACTTATGGTTGGGATCATCGGTCCACATGCAGCAGACCTCGCCGGGCGCACTAAAGCATGCGACGTCGTCCACGTGCCCGTTGGTCTCAAACGGGTCGATGCCATCCTTGATCCAAATGACCTTCTCGATGCCCAGGTACTCGGCAAGCTTCTCCTCGATCTGCTCCTTGGTGTACTGGGGGTTGCGGTCCTCATTGAGCAGGCACATCTCGGTGGTCACCACGGTGCCCTGGCCGTCGCAGTTAAACGAGCCACCCTCGAGGATATAATCCTCGGGACGATAGCGGTTAACCTGCTCGAGCTGTGCCACCTGCAGGCCAATGGAAGCGTCCTTGTCCCACGGGAAATACAGGCCGTCAATGAAACCGCCGTAAGCATTAAAGTGGAAGTGCGAGAGTGCCACGTCCCCCTTGTCGTTGACAAGAAACGCCGGGCCGGGGTCGCGAATCCAGCTGTCGTTGTACTCCATGTGGATAACGCGCACGTTCTCAACGCCGTCGAAGATCTCACACACCGCGGGGAAGTCTTCAGTGTTGACGCCCACAGTGATGGGCTGAAAACGTGCAACGGTCTTAATAATCTCGGTAAAGACCTTTTGCGCCGGCTTGGCACCACAGCGCCACACATCCGAGCGATGCGGCCACAAAATCCAGGTGCGCTCCTGCTCTTCGTACTCGCCGGGCATGTAGAATCCGTCCTTCTTTGGCGTAGACTCGCTCTCGTAAATGGTCTTCATTTCAAGCTCCTAAATCTCGGTGCTTTTGCTTGACGAGACCATGATGCGGCCGCACCGAGATGTTCTCAATGGTCCCTCGAGCCCCTTTCAGCGACCGACGGTATACCATTCGCTGACCTAAAGTTCTATTCAGGCCGAGAACATGACATACTGGGTTCCACAATGGAAAGGATGCCCTATGCCCCCATGCAATAATCAGCAGACTATTGAGTTGGACAGTACGACCTGGACTGCTCTCAACGAGCTCGCGCTTGCAATCCACGCATCACACGGTGTCGATAAGCTGCAAAAGGAGACCCTCGAGGGAACGACAGGGCTCGTGCCCCATCGGATCGCCATGTTCGACCTGATCGAGGCAGCGGGCAGTGATGCCCCACGCTACGTCCACCCCGCAAGCAGCGGAATGGACGACCGCGCACTGAGCGACTACTACAACCGCTACGCCGCGATGGACTATACAACATGGAGCTTTGACTTACATAAGGTCGGCGTCTACCGCGACCTCGACCTCGTCGACGTCGAGCGACGCGATGCCACGCCCATCTATCGCAAATGGATGGAACCGCAGGGCGTCTACTTTGGCTGTACGGCCACGCTCGCGCACAACGACAGCCCGCTAGGAAGCATCACCCTGTTTCGTGAACGCACGGCCGGAGACTTCACCGACACCGAGCTCGCAATCCTGCTCGAAGTCGCTCGGCACGCGAGCCTCGCGCTCGCCAACCTCTATCCTCGGGGCATTAAACTCACCCAGACAGAAGACACAAACCAGCTAAATGCTTTCATTACAGAACACAATATCCAACCGCGCGAAGCCGAAGTCATGCGGCTCATGCTCGACGGCAAAACGAACAAACAGATGGCAAACGAGCTATTCATAAGCGAGTCAACCGTCAAGAAGCATGTCAACGCCATCTATCGCAAGCTCGGCGTCAGCAACCGCCTGGGCCTCATGACTGCCACGCAAAACATCCCGCGATAAAAAAGGGCGCCCTCCATGCAGAGAACGCCCTTTGATTTCGCCATTTGAATTAGTGTCGGCTCTGGCTCAAAGAGTAGACAGGTTTATTTTGGCAGGTTTTATCTGGGCAAATGTCAGCCGCCGCGAGGGAGCTGCCTTCCCTCGCGGCGGTCTTCTAGCAGAAAAACCAAATGAGTAGGCTTTTTGCAGGAGGTCAAGCACGCCCCAAAACGCCACAGCTCTGACCTGCGGTTTTATTGAGTATTTGTTGCGATGTGCTCGGCATATCCAAATAAGTCTACTCACTTGCATCTAAGACGCACCAGATAGGCAAAAACCGCCGCAAAAAGGGGGCCGGTTCCCTTCGCGGCAGCCGTTAATACGCCGAGCTTGTTATCGTAAAAGCCAATCACGCGCCGAAACCACACTACAGTCTTTCGACTCATACGTTGAGTCCACGCGGGCCACAACATAGCGCGCATCTTTTGCAATGTCGATCTCATCGCATACAGTCTGTAGATGGCGGGCGTACTTATCGTGATACGTTCTGGATGATTTTATTTCGATAGCCTTGGGACTCCCTGAGTTTGTACAGTCGAGCAAATCGATTTCACGCTTGCTGTCGTCCCTATAGAAATACAGCTCGGGATTCTCGCCCACGTTGAGATGGCTCTTCGCCGTTTCGGAAACGATGAGGTTTTCGAAAACGGCCCCCAGATAAGGGCTCTCCAATAGTTGCTCCAGTGATCCAATTTTGAGCAAGTAGCAGAGCAGCCCCGTGTCGTAAAAATAGAGCTTGGGCGTTTTAGTTAGACGCTTCTTGGCATTTGCATAATAGGGCTGCAGCGAAAACGTCAGGTAGCTCTGCTCCAGAATGGACAACCAGCTTTTAATGGTCGATACGCTCACGCCCGTATCTCGAGAAAGCGAGGATATATTGATGAGGGCACCGACGCTCTGAGCAATTATGGACAGAAACTTATGAAACTCCGCCTTATTGCGCACATCAAGCAAGCCCACAACATCGCGCTCAACATAGGTATCGATATAGCTGGGAAAATAAACCGAGGACGGCATTCCGGCGGAACGCAGGCGAGGGTATCCCCCTTCGAGCGCGAACAAATCCACTTCCAGCTGCCCCTGCTGGCCCCTCTCCGCTTCTCGAAACGATAATGGCAGCAATTTTAAGATCCCGACTCGCCCGGCAAGAGACTGCCCGATGCTTTTCATCATCAAAAAGTTTTGCGAGCCTGTAAGGATGTATTGACCGGCGTCTCCCCGCTCATCCGAAACAACCTGGATCATTGAAAACAAATCCGGGGCGTATTGCGCCTCATCGATGATGAGTCCGCCCTTTCGGTTGCGGATAAAACTCACCGGATCCTCCAAGGCCGCGCGCCTCGTTTGAGGGTCCTCAAGCGTGACGTAGGAATAGTCGGGAAAGGTATGCCGAACCAGCGTAGACTTACCGCTCTGCCTAGGCCCTGTCAACGACACAACAGGAAACCAGCCTGCCATGCGAATGAGCAACTCATGCAAATCCCTGTTAATGAACTCAGCCATATCAACACCCCTTATTGCGCTGTTACCATAATCGGATAGTTTCATTCGCCATAATCTTATATTAGCGTTTACCACAATCTTATAGTAGCCTAGTTCAAAAGCATTATTTATAGAGCCGAAATCTCAGACCCTAAATAACAAAAGCCACCACAATGGGGGCTGTCCCCATTGTGGTGGCTTGCAGGCGAGTTAACTTGTTCGACTATCGTACGCCAGCCATGTCCGAGCCTAGAGCGTGGCAAGGCGCTTGGACTCGTGCGCGGCGAGCGCAATGGAGATGATGCCGGTAATGGCGTCGGCCACCACCAGGGCGATCCACACGCCCTCAACACCCATCATGTTGCCGAGGAGGTACATAAGCGGCACTGAGCAGATCACATAGCGAAGCAGGCCGGTAAACGTGGCGACACCAACCTTCTCGACCGCCTGGAAATATATCGACATGGTCATGGCAAGATAGCCCAGGGCAACAGCCAGGATGACGGTACGCGTGGCGTTGGCGGCAACCTCAACGAGCGCAGGATCGCTGCCGGCAAAGAAGGCGCACACCGGAGTGGCGGCAAGCCAGAGCGCGACGGTGACCAGCGCCAGCGTCACAACCTGGTACTTAAGCGTGCAAGAGAGCGTCTCCTTAAGGCGCGCCCAAGCCTTTGCGCCGGCGTTGAAGGCAGCGATGGGCTGCAGGCCATAGGAGAAGCACTGGGCAACCATCATGGTGATGTAGAGGATGTAGCCGTTGATCACGCCAAAGGCTGCGATGTAGAGCGAGCCCATGTCGCCGCCGAGCGAGCCCAAAAGCGAGTTGGCAACGGTGTTAAAGATAAAGGTCGCGCCCTGGACCAGGAAGAACGGGAAGCCGATCTTGAGGATCTGGCCGCAGACGGCGAGGTCGAGCTTAAGGTCGGCCAGGCTAATCTGGAGCTGGGACTTTTTGCCCCCGATGAACCAGAAGATACCGATGGCCCAGATACCGATGGAAAGCCCGTAGTACACGCCGGCGCCCATAACGCCAAACTTGAGCACAAACGTAGAAAGCGCGAGCCAGCAGATGGCAACGATGGCTGAAACGGTCATGAGGTTGGCCTGGACCTGAACCTTCTCGTCCACACGCATCACAGCGGTGACCATCTGGCCAATGACCGTGAGCGGCAGCAGCACGGCGAAGGTGCGCACGCCGGCAACGGTATCGGCCATGATGTCGGGCGTGGCGCCAAAGAATGCGCAGATGGGCTCGGTAAACACGGCCATCACCACAGCAAGCAGCACACTCACAATCGTGGTGAGCCAAAAGCCCTGGCTAAAAGCCTTGCTTGCGCCCTTAATGTCGCCGGCACCCAAAAGGTTGCCCACCACGGCGGGCACGCCGGTGCCAAACAGGTTGCCAAAGGCCAGGTTGATGTACTCGACCGACATGATGATCGAGACGCAGGCCAGGCCGTGGGCACCCAGGCCCCAACCCATCACGAGGCCCTCGAGGACCACCATGATGATCTGGGCGAGCATGCCCTGGCCGGTGACGATGGTGTACTTACGCACCAGACCGGGAATCGGTTGGGAGGCGAGCTCGCGCTCCTCCTCCACGGCAGCGGTTACTTCTTCTGCCATTGTTCTCCCCTTTCCTTGAGAGAGTAGTGCTGAATGGATGTCAGGCGGCTGACAACTGGCGCCAAGCCGCCCAACCAAACGATGGCGCTAGGCCTCAAAGACCACCTTGCCGGCAATCATCGTAAGGGCCGCGGTAGCCTCGAGCACCTCTGCCGGCTCGCAGGTAAAGAGATTGCGGTCGAGTACGCAAATGTCGGCTTGCTTGCCGCAGGCGAGTGTGCCGATGCGGTCCTCAGCATGCATAGCGTAGGCGCTGCCGTAGGTGTATGCGCGCAGGGCCTCGGCCATAGTGATTCGCTCCTCGGGGAACCAACCCTCAGGATTAGATCCATCCTCGAGCATGCGGTAGACCGCTCCATAGACTTCCTCCATAGGCTCAAGCCCCACGACCGGGAAGTCGGAGCCCAGATGCACGCAGGCACCGCTCGCGAGCAGGCTATGAATTGGCCACGAGAGCGCCGCGCGCTCGGGACCAACGGCGTCGTCCTTTGCCAAGTCTGCCATATCAAGCAGCATATGCCACGGCTGCATGGCCGGACAGACGCCGAGCTCCGCATAGCGCGGCAAATCCTCAGGTTGAACAGTCTCGTTGTGCTCCATGGAGTGACGACAGCCCATAAGACCGTAACGCTTCTCGCCCTCCTCGAAGCAGTCCAGGATAAAGCGTACGGAACGATCGCCTATGGCATGGATGCGCGTGTCGACACCCCACTCAAGCGCTTTAAGGATGGCTTTGCGCACACGCTCAGGCTCCTCAGCCGGCTCGCCACAGGTCTCGGGAGCATTAGCATAGGGCTCGAGCATCCAAGCAGTATGATCGGAACACACACCGTCAATGAACTGCTTAAAGCCATGCCACTCGACTTGCGTGCCCGGGAAGTCGTATTTCGCCCGAATCTCCTCGAGCGTCATGGCCTCGTTCTCAAAAAGGTCTGTGTACATGAACACGCGCAACGGAAGTTCGCCCTTGCGGTTAAGCTCCGCGAGGAATTTATAGGGGTTATCCATGCTCACAAAAGTGGGGTTTACCATGCCGACTGTCGTAATACCGAGAGCGTTGGCACGATGCGCGGTCTTGGCAAAGGAAGCACTAGCCACCTCGGGGGCAGGATTGTATACCTCATCCAAGAAAAGGGATCCCGCGTTGTTCGAGAAGACCCCAGTGGGGTTGCCAGCTTCATCCCTAAGAATCTTGCCGCCTGATGGGTCTGGCGTTTCAGCAGTAATGCCGATTTTCTCGATTGCGCAGGTGTTAGCACTAAACGTGTGCACGTCAACCTGCTGCAAAAAGACCGGACGGTCCGAAATGTACTCATCGATCATTGCCGCCGTAGGCATCTCGGGCACGTCCCACTGGAACTGGATAACCTGATAGCCCACGATCCACTCGTTGTTCGGGTGGTCTTCGGCAAACGCCTGCACGCGTTCCATACACTGCTCAAAGCTTGTGCAATCGATGAGATTGACGGCGAAATCGGGATCGGACACAAAGGCGCCCTGGGCATAGTGAGTGTGTGAGTCGATGATGCCAGGCATGACGAGCTTATCGCCATAGTCGCGCACCTCGGTATCGGGCCCGATAAAAGCGTCGAGGTACTTATCCTCGCCGCACGCAACAATCCTGTCACCTGCGACGGCAACGCCGCCCTTGAACGGGGCCAGCCCGTCACCAGTGAACACAGCATTACTTTTGATGACTAAATCCGCTTTGTCCATATGAGCCTCCTCAGACGTTACAGGACAATGGATGAGCGCCACGATACGACGCGCCCAATCGGTGAGGGAGCATTTGTCGCTCCCTACATGACACGTGCCTACGAGCGGTCGGGCGTCTGTCCAGCGCCCTACGCCCCGTGTCAACACCCATTGACGCACCTCCTGCACAAGCTGCCAAGATGGAAGCGAGCGAACGGACGGCTTAAGAAGGTTTACACGTCTGAGCAGGTATTTTATTGTCAAAGTTTATTGTCGCTTCATTACGCCAAGTGTTCTGCGATACGCCGTCAGCCGAACCACTCCAGCCTTACGAGCGCCAGAATGTCTCAATCAAGTCGTCACGCGCCTTGACTTCGCTCTTTACATAGATGCGATGCAGGTGAGCCTTGACGGTACCCGGACTAATCACAAGTTCGTTAGCAATATTTTGGACATCGAGTCCACGCAATACGAGTGTAAGCACTTCCTGTTCACGCTTTGAAAGCCCATGCTCGTCCGAGAAAATCACAACACGCGAGACAAGGTCCTCCCGTGCATCACGGCGCTCTGTCGCTACCTCTTCATCGGCACGAGGGTGACGCGAGAACACACGTAAGATATGGCTGAACTGTTTAAATAGCTGAACGGCTGCAGCCACAAACAATAAATTCTCTGAGATATTCCGCTCGCCCAGATACCATAAAAAGGCGCTCACCATCACGTTGTCAACGTCAGGCGTGCAGAATAGGATCATATAGGTATCTTCGATAACCACCATCACGGTAAGCACGCAGGCTATGCAAAAGAACATCCGAGAGCGCTCAAGATCGAGCCGCTCAGCCCTATTCTCCGTCTTGCGATAGCAGGCGTAAGCATATACCAAGCAGAATGCCATTCCCAAATCGCGCGAAAGCCAAAAAAGATATTGCTGAACCTGGCCCGCAAAGCCAGTACGAGGCACCAGAGCAAGCTGAAGCACGGCGATCGGTACGACATATGCGGCAACGCGCTTAACGGTCACCTCATCGTGTAAGCGAAACGTTACCCAAAGCCATACGCACGCAAGAATCGCCACGCCCAGCGCGCAGCGCAGTAACGGATGTTGAAGCGGCTCATTAAACGTCACCACATAGTCATATTTGAGCCGGTTGTACTCATCAAAGAAGATCACCGACATATCGAAGATATAGAGAAGGAAGCCCGCGGCCGCCACCAAACAATCGCGTCGACGAGTCATGAGCCATATTACGAGCGCAGTTGATGCCGTCACCAATCCAACGCCCATGACAAGAATCGTGTAGATAAAGAATGCGAAGCTCATACTACCCTCATTCCGCGCACAACCAGCTTGATTCCGCATTACGGTTATGGTAGAAACATCGAACGAATACCAAGATCGAAAGGAGAGGCCATGGCACCGATTGCACCGCTCAAGATTATTGTCGCGCCTGCCGCCAAGGCCATCGCCAAGATCGGTTCGACCATGACCTACGATGACGTTCCTTGCATCGTTGATGAACGCAACGACAGCTGTCCCTACCTGGGCCATGTCCCCTACTTTGCGCCTAAACTCTCCTCTGATATCGAGCAGCACAACCGCTAGCATAACCTTCACGATTGCCGCAGTAATCCTCGCAGCAATTTGTTAACTCGGAAGCAACTCCGGTTTTGAGTCCCGCACTGCCGAACCGAACCCCCTCACGATTTGCGTTTTCCACACACGCCAACGCCGGGATTATCGACACTGCGGCCGCGGCGCGATATGAGGCGCGAAACCTCGCCCAGCAACACGGCGATCACCACACCCATGAGAATGGGCAACTTTGCCATTTCGGCGGGCGAGCTATTGAGCGGCACAATCGTAGCGACAATCGAAAGCACAAGCTCCACCACGGGAATCGCAAGTGCCACCGCAAGCACCTTGCCCTCGAAGGGCGCGCGGAACACGCGCGGACGATCGTCGTATTTGCGCAGGCGCCAAAACGCTGGGAACATCGGGATATAGCTCATGAGCAGAAAGACGACGTTCATTGAAAAGAATACCCAAAAAACGTCGGAACCCTCGCCCAGCGGAATCTGAAGTAGCAGCACCAAGCTGGCAAAACAACCGTTAATGATTGCCGAGCCATTGGGCATGCCGGTCTTCTTGGACACCAGCGCAAAGGGGCGCGGCATGTTGCCATGGCGCGCGGCATAGCTCGCCACGTTGTTGACGCCAAAGCTCCAGCAGATCATGTTGGCGAACAGCGTCACCAAAAAGGCCACGCCCACGACCATCGTCAGCGGGTGAGCGCGCCCCACCATGGCGGCGACCGCGTCCACAATGCCCGAATCGAGTGAAAGCTGCTCGGTGGGAACCGCGGCTCCAATGCCGATACCGCAAATAATGTAGATCGCCGCAATGGCAACGCCACCAGCGATAACCGCCTTGGGGATATCGCGCGATGGGTTTTTCATCGTGCTGGCAAAGGTCGCGACCACTTCGAAGCCCATAAAGTTGAACAGGATGATCGAAAGATACGTCAGTGAGTTAGTGTCTCCCAGATCGGGGACAAAGCTCTTAAACGACATGTCGTTGGCAAAGCCGTTATTGCAGGCAAACCAGATGCCAACGATTCCCACCACGGCGGTAATGAGCACCTTAATGACGGCACCGCCGTCCATGACCCAATCGGCCTCGGACACCGGGTGCATCGCCATGACCGTGACGCCCCACACAAAGGCAAGCTCGATGGCAATTCGAACCCCGAGCGAAAACTCGATGCCCCATACCGCATTGATGACACTGGGGAACATACAGGCGATACTTGCCACCCACAGTGGAAAATTGACCCAGTAGCACCAGGAGCAACGGGCGCCCCAACGGTCGCCCAAGCCCAGGCGAACCCAATCGTACAGGCCGCCCTCGGAATCGAACGCCGTACCGAGCTCGGCCACCACCAGGCCATAGGGAAGCAAAAACGTAATGATGAGGAAGATCCACCAGAAGAACTGCACGTTACCCATGGCAGACGCCGGAGCAGCCGCCTCGATGGTAAATACGACGCAGATAACCGAGAGGATGACCTCGAACAGGGAGAACTTTTTACCTGCCATGGCACGCTCCCCCTACAGCAAAAAGGATGGCATCTGTACCGAAGGCGCAGCCCAAGGTAGGGTTGCAGGCCGCGTCACCGGTGCAGGTGCCATCCCATAGAGAAGAGAGGATGCAATTGTTGGACCAACGCTCGCGGAACAGGCGCGTGTAGATAACGATACGCTGGTACATAGATACTCCGATCAAAACGGTCGCGCTCGCAACCGGAAACTATCAGCAATTGAATACGCGTCTGACCTGGGAAATTCAAGCGAACAATTGGCCTAACCCGCAATAAATCCCAGATCAGACGCGTATTCAATCAAAGAAAAAGGGCACTCCGATGTGGAGGCAACGGAGTGCCCAAAGAAAAGCCAGCCGATCAATCAGGTAGCCCTGTTCGCTTGACCGGCTGGGTTTTCGAGGTGCCCCAGGTCGCCGCGAAAGAGGAGCGAAGCGTACTTTGGTACGCGAGCGACGGCTTGAGCGGCGAGATGGGGTGCCTCGGAAAGCCAGACGTTTACTCGGCGTGCTCGGGTGCGCCAGATTGGCGCGAACGAGGAACGTAGCGTACTGACGCTACGCAAGCGACGAGTGAACGCCAAGGTGGCGTGCCTGAGTTACGCCGACGGCTCCTGCTGGGTAATGCAGTGGATATTGCCGCCGCCGAAGACGACCTGCTCGGACTGAACGCCAACGCACTTGTAGACGCCCTCGCCCCAGACCTCGTCATAGATCTTCTGGAGCGTGTCGACGGCCAGCTGGTCGTTCTCGTCGCCGTACTGCGGGACGATAACGCCGTGGTTGGTGACCAGGTAGTTCATGTAGGAAGCGATCAGCGGCTCGTCGGGAACGCGCGGCTCGGCGTTCTCGTCGGCGTCGATGGTGTCGCAGGAAGCCTGGTCCATGAACAGCGGGTTCACGGGCATGCAGAGCTTGTAGACCTTCAGCTTGCGGCCCTTGGCGTCAACGGCGTTGGAGAGGGTCTCGTAGGCAGCGTGGCACTGCTCGTAGAACGGATACTCGGGATCGTCGGTCCAGATGCAGGCCATGACGCCCGGGGCGATGAACGTGGCGACGTCGTCGATGTGGCCGTTGGTCTCCTCGGGGTCGATGCCCTCCTTGACCCAGATGACCTTCTCGACACCCAGGTAATCCTTGAGGTGCTCATCCATGTAGGCGCGGAGTTCCTCGCTCCAGGGCTCAAACTTCTTGTGGTACTTGGGCCAGATGGACTCGGGATCCTCTTCCTCCTCGAGCACTGCAGAGCAGGTGCGGCCCGGGGAAAGCAGGCACTGGTCGGTCACGACAAGGGTGCCCTCGCCGTCGACGGTGATGGAGCCGCCCTCGAGGATCATGTCATCGGGACGATAGCGGCGGCAGCCGGAGAGCTCAGCCATCTTGAGGGCGATCTGCTCGTCCTTGTCCCACGGGAAGTACAGGCCGTCGACGAGGCCGCCGTAGGCGTTGAAGTGCCAGTGGTTGGCGCGCTTCTCACCCTTGCCGTTGATGACGTAGGTGGCGGCGGTGTCGCGGAACCAGGCGTCGTCGGTGGTCATCTCGATGACGGTGACGTTCTCGTCGTTCTCGAAGACGGCCTTGCAGTTGGCGTAGTCGACCTGGTTGGCGCACATATAGACCGGGGTGAACTCGGAGATGGCGCGGGCGATGGCGGCATACTGCTTCTGGGCCGGCTTGGCGCCGTGGGCCCAGGTGTCGGTGCGGTGGGGCCAGCCCATCCACACGCGATCCTGCGGGGCGAACTCGGCGGGCATGAAGAAGCCGTCGGCCTTGGGGGTGGACTCGGACTCGGTGATCGTACGCATAAGATTTCCTCCAAATCGAACGATCGCTTGCTGCGGGCGGGTTGCCCGCAGCCTAAAACCAAGAGATGGTAGGCGCCCGTTCCCCGGCAAAGGTCGGGGCGCCCGGTGCCGGTTTTCACGGAATCGCACCGGCAAGCGACGACGTAACCAAGTGCGCGGAGTCAAACGCACGAAGGATACGGAAGAGAGATTGGGGTGGGCGGTGGTTACCGGAGCTATCGCTCACACCCACCCCGGGGGAATGGTTAGCAAACCTGTCGCTTGGGCACGCCTCCGAAGAGGCTAGAGTGCCCGGAGTCGGGAGCGACAAGCCCGACGAAGCGCGCGTTGGTACACGAGGAGGGTTGGAGCCCCGAATCCGGGTGCTCTAGTTCTCCTCGGCCTCGGCGGCCTCCTCAGCGAGACGCTGGGCTGCGAGCTCGGGAGTGAGGCCCTTGTACTCGGTCTCGCGGCCCTTAGCGCTGACGATGCGGACGACCTCACCGATGAGCACGAGCACGATGAAGATAACGATCATCGGGAGCTTGTCGCCAATCTCGGCGGCGGAGAACGGCACCAGCGTTGCGACGATGGCCAGGACCAGCTCGATGCAGGGGATGGCCAGCATGACCTTCATCATGGCGCCCTTAAACGGGAACGTGAAGATGCGCTCGCGGTCGGGGTCGTTCTTGCGAAGGTTGAGGAACGCCGGGAACATCGGGATGTAGGTCAGCAGCAGGAAGACGACGGAGGTGCCGAAGAGCATCCAGAAGACACCGTTGGAGATGGCGTCGATGGGAACCAGCTGCAGGCACAGCACCAGGGAGGCAACGATGGCGTTGACCAGGTTGGCGCCGTTGGGCATATCGTCATCCGAGATCATCGAGGCGAAGACCTTGGGCATGTTGCCGTGCTCGGCAGCGTAGCGAGCGACGGAGTTAACGCCGAAGGACCAGGCGGCCATGTTGGCGAACAGGGTGATCAGGAAGGCGATGCAGATGACCTTAAAGATCATGGAGTCGCCCACCATGGTCTGGACTGCGACGATCATGCCGTAGTCGGGGTCGATGGAATCGGCCGGCACCGCAGCGCCAATGCCAAAGCCAGCGAACAGGTAGATCACGGCGATGGACAGGCCACCGACGATGATGGCCTTGGGGATATCGCGAGCGGGATCGGCCATGTCATCGGTCATGGTGCAGATGACCTCGAAGCCCATGAAGTTAAAGATGATGATCGACAGGTAGCCGAGAGCGTTGGTGTTGGTGAGCTCGGGCAGGAACGTGGTAGCGGACATGTCGTTCGCAAAACCGTTCTCCATGGCATACCAAATGCCCAGAGCGCCGACGATAACGGCAACGGCGACCTTGATGATGGCGCCACCGTTAAGGACCCACTCGGAGTCAGCCGCCTTGGAGCGGCCCATGAGGTAGACGATCCACACAAAGGCAAGATCGATACCCATCTTGGCGATCAGATTGAACTCGACGCCAAAGACCATGCCCAGAATATCGGGGAACATGGTGGCCAGCGAGGCGATCCACAGCGGGTAGTTAACCCAGTAGTAGTACGAAATGCGCGCGCCCCACTTGTCGCCCAGGCCATCGCGCACCCAGTCGTAAATGCCGCCCTCGCCGTCATAGGTGGTGCCGAGCTCGGCGACAACCATGCCGTAAGGGAGCAGGAAGGTCAGGATCAGGAAGATCCACCAGAAGAACTGCTGGTTGCCAATGGCGGCAGCAGGAGCGGCGGCCTCGCAAACGAAGACGACGCAGATGATGGTCGAAATGACCGTCAAGAAGGAAAGCTTTTTCTTTCCGTCGCTCATGATGAGCTCCTTCGCTCAGTCTTGGACAGATCCGAGGCCCTAAGGTATTAAGGCAATTGCTTGGGCCTCGGTGAGCGGGCGACAGGAGACGAGCATCCGCCGCCCGCAAACGTGCTTTTAGAAGCCTTGAGGCTTAGAGCTGCTCGAGAGCCTCGAGAGCGGCGTGGAGCTCAGCCTTGGCGGAGTACTCGACGCCCTCGTCGTTGAGCGGGGTGCGCTTGCCCAGGGCGGCAAGGAGAGCACGGATGGAGTGCTTGCGGTTCTCGGCCTCGACCCAGCACAGGGAGCGCTCGGGATCGTCCATGACCTCGTCGACGACCTCCTCGTTGCGGGTGGCCGGCAGGCAGTGCATGAACTTGGAGTTGGGACCGGCGAAGTTCATCATGTCCATGGTGACCTGATACTTGGGATAGAACACGTCCATGTAGTTCTCGCCCGAGACCTCCTCGTCATACAGGCCATACCACACGTCGGTGTAGATGAAGTCGGCGCCCTTGATGCACTCGATGTCGTCGGAGATGACGACCGAGCCGCCGGAGACCTTGCAGTTCTCCTCGGCAATGGCCATCATCTGCTTGCCGAACTCGGCGCGCTCCTCGACGGTGCCGACGTGCAGGCCGCCGTCGGGGATCTGGTGGCCCTTAGGTCCAAACTGGACGAACTTCATGCCGACCTTGGAGGCGATGAACATGAGGGAGACGCAGACCTGGGTGGCGTCGCCGATGAAGGCCAGGGTGCAGTCCTCGATCTTCTTGCCCTCGGGGAGGTTCTCGAGCATGGTCATGAGGTCGCCCATCTCCTGCGTGGGGTGGTTGAACTCGGACATGCCGTTGATGACGGGCACAGCAGAGCCCTCGGCGAGGCCGACGACGTCCTTGTGACGGTCAACGCGAGCCATCATGATGTCGAGCAGCGAGCCCATAACGCGAGCGGTGTCGCCCAGGGACTCGTGACCGCCGAGCTGGATGGTGCCAGGGCCATAGAACTGAGCATGGCCGCCGAGGTCGGTCATAGCGGTCTCGAAGGAAAGACGAGTGCGGGTGGAGACCTGCTGGAAGATCATGCCAAGGCTCTTGTTGCGGAGCAGGTGCGGATAATAACCGTCAACCTTGATGGCCTTCTTCATTGCCAGGCCAAGATCCTCGATAGCCAGGATCTGCTCTTTGGTGAAGTCGTTGGTGTCGATGAAATCCTTAGGCAGTGCCATGTCGATTTCCTTTCCGCCGGTCTTGCCGACTATTACTATGAGGCGCTCGAACATCACGCCTCTTGTTGACAAGACCATCATTCACCCGTATGCAATTTTTACCTAGTTTATTCGAGATTAAAGACCGTTCACGGAGTTACACCCTCTCTAATCCAATATAAACCCGCAGGTCAAGAGTTTACAGGGGGTTTACTATCTAGAACCGTGAACGGTATGCGGGTATCCTATAAATCGGCGCCTAATCCGCGGTAATACAACCGGCTGGAGTATGTATACCCGAGGGGTATAGCGGGCTCCAATAAGAGATCAAATGAGACAGGACGGTGACAGATGAACACGCTCATGTTCTTCTATACCTTGGCAATACTGGTTATCTGTATTGTGACAGCGGTACTTTCGCTTGCCGCCTACGCCTCGTCTCGTCGACGCTTCGTTATCTATGGCAGTGGCGTTTTTATTTGCTACGCCATCGAGATGACCGAGATCTTCTTTTTTGAATACACGTTGCAAAACCAGAGCTTTCCGGCAAGCGACTATTACTCAATTGCCATGCCTGTGCTGCGGACCCTTGTGGCGACCGCTTCGCAGGCTTTTATTTGGCTGATCGCCATGGATCTGCTCGACAAGCATTCTAAGAAGCAGTTTGTCATCCCCGTCGTAACGTTCCTGCTGAGCGAGCTGCTGATTATCGTCGCCGTCCCCTATGGTCCCATGCACCAGTGGCTTTACTACACCATGCGCCAGGTGTTCCTTGTCTTTGTGGGACTGTATATCTTTTGGACAGCTCGCAAGAGTACGAAGGTTGAGCTGAAGGCGCGTGTTAACAACCAAAAGAAACACCTGATTATCGGCGCCATTCTGGTTGGCTGCATCGTTGCCGAGGACTTCTACAACATCTTGGTGGTTCCCATGAGCCTGGCGCCCTCTTGGCTGCAGTTGTACCTGTCCGAGCGCAACTTTAGCGAGAACGTCTTCGCTTGCTACTTTGCGATTCTGCTCATCATCTACGCCTATCACGTGCTCTCGATTCGCATGCAGGAGGCGCCCGAGGAAAAGAACGTCAGCGATCTTGATCGACACATCGAAGAGCAGATGCCCTTCTATCGCAACGCCTACAAGCTCTCCAACCGCGAGACCGAGGTCATGCGTCTGGTTGTGCTGGGCAAGTCGAACCAAGAGATCGCTGACGAGCTATTCCTTGCCGTGGGCACCGTCAAAACCCACATCCACAACATCCTGGTCAAAACCGAGCAGCAAAACCGCACGACCCTCATCCTGCATTTCTGGAAGCGCTGAAGTTACGCGGTTTTACCAAACCGCGTAACGGCTCGACGCTGCAAACGCCCCAGAGCGGCAACCTGACGTTCAATCGTCGGTCGCGTACCAAAGTACGCTTCCCTTCTCTTTCACGTCACCTTGCTCGCCTAGGGGCGCTTTCGCTGACTTATGCTCAACCTGCGATGATTTTGTTCTGCACCAGGTTGGCTACTCGCTGTAGCGGGTGGCGATGGCGGCTCGTACCATGCCGGTGCTCATGAGGTAGGTCACTAGGAAGTAGCCGCCGTAGGCTGCCAGGAAGATCGCGCAGGTGAGACCAACCGTGCCGCCGATGCTCATGCCGCCGAATGTACTCACCAGCTCGATAATCACCTTGAGCGCCACAAAGGAGTGCGCCAGGCCCACTGTCAGCGGGAACAGGAAGAATACCGCTTGCTGCGCCATCACCGAATGGCGAATCTGGCGGTCGTCGCAGCCGATCTGTGCCAGCACACGATAGCTGCGGCTGCCGTCGGCCACATTGGAGAGCTGCTGAATCGACAGAATCGCCGCGCATGCAACGACCAATACAAGGCCGATGTAGATGGCTAGGTAGCTAATAAGACCGTTCATTTGCGCTGCTTGCGTGTACATCTCGGAGCGTATGATGAAGGTTCCCCACGACCCCGGCTCCTTGCCGTCAACGAGCAGATTGTCGAGCAAAGTGTATTTAATGCTCTCGTCTGCCTCGGTCGTATCCATCCCCTGTTTGTAATTAACGAGCAGGCTACTGGAATACGGCTGCAGATTAAGTTGGGACAACAGCTCGTCGGCAACGACGACGGTACCCGGATTACTGCCCATCGCCGAGTTGGCGATGGCCGCCGTGTCCTTGTCCGACTTATCGGTTGCGGGCTTGAGCTCATGCCCGCCCAAGGTGAGGGTATGGCCGCCGGCCATGTACTTGGTGTACAGGTCGCCCAGCTCACCGCCCATATCACACGTAAGCAGGTACTGGTCGCGGCCAATGCTCACCGGCTCCTCGCCCATCATCTGGCGCAGTTTGTTGTACTGGCTCGCCGGCGTCACAAACAGACCCATCGTATCGGCATTGCTACCCCCGAGCGCCTTGGGGAGCTTTTCGCCCATGGTCTTGCACATCTCACCCGCAGACACCGAAGGATTCGAACCGCCAAACGGGTAACTCAGATACGAATCGATCTGAACATGCTCACCGGCAACATCGGCGATATTGACCTTCTTGCCGGTCTCGTCGTTGTTGTCCGCCGACTTGCCCTTGCCGTGCCATGCGGAGTACAAATCGACCGTTGTATCGGCTAGCACCATGCGGTCGGCTTCAGACGGATTGACATATTCTTTGTAGTAGTCGAGCGTATCGGGCGTGTAATAGACATACGTCTGAGACACGTCAACAGGGTTATAGCGCTCCAGGTTTTCGTTCATCACGTTGGCAATCGACATACCGCACGTCACCGAGGTGATGGCCAAAAACAGAAGCATCGCGATGACGCCCATCGAAAAGCACACCGTGTTGACCTTTGCCGCAAGCTGGCGCACGGTAAACATGTTGAGGCTGCGCCAATACACGCCGCGCAGGCTCTGCAGCAGCTTGATGAGCATGCCCGAGAGTCCCCAGAACAGGGCAAAGGTGCCCACGGTAACCATAGCGGTCGTAATACCAAACTGGTTCATGGCCTCTTGCAGCTTGCTGTCCGTCGCGGTTAGCGGGAACCCATCACGTAGCAGACGGTAATAGGCCACGCCCACAAGCACCACGCCCACGGCAAAAATGGCAATCGCGATCCAGGGGTTGCGTGTCTTGATGCTCTCATTGCGACGCTCGGCACCCATAAGCTCGATGAGTTTGGTACGACGCACGGCGCGAAGGTTCAGCAGTAGCGTGAGCACAAACATCACGAGCATGCAGGCAAGGGTCAGGCTGAACGCATGCACCGAGAAAAAGAAGTGGAAATTGGCGATCTGTGTCTTAAAGAGCGAGGCCGTAAAGAACGTCATGAGCTGGGAGAGTCCCACACCCAGCACAATGCCGGCGACAAAGGCCACGACCGATACTATCACGGTCTCGAGCGCCATGATCGTGGCGACGCGCCCGCGCCCCATGCCGAGCACCTGGTACAGGCCAAACTCCTTCTTGCGGCGTTTCATGATGAAGTTATTGGCATACACCATCAAAAAGGCCATGACACCGGCCAAAAAGTACGTCAGGTCGCCGAGCATGCTGCCCATAACCTGTGCCAAGCCCTTTTCATCGATGCCGGCGATGTCGACCTGCATCGAGATGGTGTTAAAGGCATAGAAAACCGTGACGCCCAGGGTGAGCGTCAAAAGGTAGACGAGGTAGTCGCGGTCGGCGCGGCGGACGTTGCCCCAAGCGAGTTTACAGAGCATCGGAGCCCTCACCGCCCATCATGGCAACGACCTCCATAATGCGGTCGAAGAACTCTCGGCGGTCGGTGTCGCCGCGGCGCAGCTCGGTGAAGATCTTGCCGTCGCGGATAAACAGCACACGGCTCGTGTAGCTGGCGGCAAAGCTGTCGTGCGTGACCATGAGCACCGTGGCGCGCAGGCGGCGGTTAAGGGCCTCCAGGCTCTCGAGCAGCAGGCGAGCGCTCTTGGAATCGAGGGCGCCGGTGGGCTCGTCGGCCATGATCATGGTGGGGTCGGTGACGAGCGCGCGAGCCGCGGCAACGCGCTGCTGCTGACCACCGGACATCTGGTAGGGATACTTGTCGAGCACCTGACTAATGGACAGACGCGCGGCCACATCCTGCACGCGGGTCGAGATCTCTGCCGAGTTTGTGCGGGCGATGGTGAGCGGCAGGGCGATATTCTCACGAGCCGTGAGCGTATCGAGCAGGTTGGAGTCCTGGAAGATAAAGCCGAGCTCCTCGCGGCGGAACTGCGAAAGCTTGGCCTGCTTCATGCGCGTCACGTCCTGCCCGTTGATGCGGATCGTGCCACTTGTGGCGCTATCGATGGTCGAGACGCAGTTGAGCAACGTCGACTTGCCCGAGCCCGAGGCGCCCATGATGCCCACGAATTCACCGCGGTTGACGGTAAAGCTGACGTCGTTGAGCGCGCGGGTCACGTTGCCCAGCGCTCCATATATCTTTTCGAGATGCGCGACCTCCAGTACTGGGGTCGCCATGTGCGTGGTTTGCATACCGAGTCCTTTCTTGCGATTAGTCTACGGCATCTATAGTCGCAAGAAGACGAGTCGGCTACCATCGATATGGCTTACGCTTGCCTTACCGTTGTGTAAGGTAGGGGTAGCTACCCTGTCACGTGTTGATGTTGAGAGAGGACTCCTGTTGAAAACTGTTCATGTTGCCGCTGGGATCATTCGTAAGGAAGAATCTGACGAGCTGCTTGCCGTGCAGCGCGGCTACGGCGACATGCAGGGACTTTGGGAGTTTCCCGGCGGCAAGCTCATGCGCGGCGAGACACCCGAGGACGCCGTGCGACGCGAACTTATGGAAGAGCTGCAGGTAACGGTCACCAACCTGCGCGATTTCTATACCGTTGAGTATGACTACCCCGATTTTCATCTCTCCATGGAGTGCTACTACTGCTCGCTCGCCGATGAATCCGATGAGCCCCAGAAGCACGACCGCCAGCTCGATATCCGCTGGATTCCACGCACCTCACTTGCCACGGTGGAATGGATGCCCGCTGACAAGGGGCTTATCGACGCTCTAATTGAGCTGAAGGAAGACCGGCTTGAGGCAAGCTCCGCCGATGACGCCGCGCCCAACACAGCCGACAAACCCGCCACCAAACCCAAGCGCGCACCTAAGCGCCGCAGCAAAAAGCGTCCCAAGCCCGGTCTGCTCGACGGCATCGATACCTCGGACCTTTCCGCCGACGAGCGTGAGCTCGTGCGCCGTCGCGCCGCTATAAAAAAGTCCATGAAGGGCAACAAGCGCGCCAACACCAAGCCAGAGCTGCTCGTTCGCCAGCGCTTGCGCGCTGCGGGACTCACGGGTTATCGCCTGGAATGGAAAGTCCCCGGCAAGCCCGACATCGCCTTCCCCGGCCGCAAGATCGCCATCTTCGTCAACGGTTGCTTTTGGCATCGCTGCCCCAAGTGCAACCCCAGCCAGCCCAAGCGCAACGTTGAGTTTTGGGAGGCAAAGTTCCGTCGCAACGTCGAGCGCGACCGCGCTGCCGTGGCAGCACTCACTCAAATGGGCTGGACACCCATAACCATCTGGGAATGCGAACTCAAAAAGGACCGCATCGACGCCACCATGGAAAAGGTCATCGAACAGGTGCGGGCCGCAGAGCCGCAGCGCTAGGAACGAGCCGTCCACACGCCCCACACAGGCGAACCACACCCGCGCCACAAACCTTAGAAAGCCCTTAAGCTCAAAACCTTTCAAGAGTGTTACTCGATAGCCTTGAGCTGCGGTTTCATGGTTACATCAAACCTGATTAAGCCTTTCTTTAGCGCTTCTTTGCAACAGCCGCGGCATAATACTGCCAACGCACGGGACCTAGCAGCAAACCCCGTGCGCAACCTTTTGGTGGACATCGAGGAGGCCGCATAAGCATGCATTCTTCCAATGACGCAACACAGCAGCCATCCCTAAATCATGCAAACCTTTTCTCCTTCCCCCCGACACAGAGAAACAGTCTCCTCGACTCCCCCGCCACAAAAGCCAAACGCTCAACAAACCAGAGCCACAACTTGCGAGCATCGTTCGAAAAGCTCCAAGCATCTCTAGACAAGGCGTTCCCCGAACAGGCAAGAGCAATCTAAGCCCATCGCGCTTTATACTGATGCCATGCGAAACATGGATCACATAGAATTGCACCGCGGAGGACGCGAGGAAGCGTTTCCCGAGACCGCCGAAGACTGGCCCTATATTGCCGAACGCGCAGAATTCGCTCGCTATCCGGGCAATTCCGTCCCCTGGCACTGGCATTCCGAAGTCGAGCTTTTCTACATGGAGCAGGGAGCGATTGACTATCGAACGCGCGCGGCTCATGAACACGTGCGCTTTGAGGAAGGGTCCGCCGGCTTTATCAACGGCGGCGTTTTGCACAGCACGCTGCAATCACCCAATTCGGCACCGGCCATTCAAATGTTGCATATCTTTCAGCCGTCGATGCTCGGCGATCCCGCGGGACGCCTTCAAAAGCGCTATATCAATCCTTTGCTGCAATGTCGAGGCGTCGATGTGCTCAAATGGTCGCCCACCAACCCCGACGATATGCCCTTTATCGATTTGCTAAAGAGTTCCTTTAACCACGACCTTCAACGGCCGCAGAACGAGATGGCGCTTCGGAATAGCTTGTCAGAGCTCTGGATTCAGATTTACGCCAAGGCCGAACCGCTCTTTTCCTCCGACAACGCCTCTTGGATGACCAGCCGCGACGTACAGTTCAAGGCAATCCTGGACTTTATCCGCGCAAACTATGCAGCCGCTGTAGATGTGCCCCAGATAGCATCTGCAGCCGGCGTAAGCGAAAGAGAGTGTTACCGCATTATCGAAGCTTGCGCAGGAACGACCCCGGCGGCATATCTGCGCGCATACCGCGTAAACCGTGCTTGCGAACTTTTGGCACACACCACGCGAACGGTCCAGACAGTCGCGCGCCAATGCGGCTTTGCGACAGCAAGCCATCTTGGCCAGGTATTTAAAGAACAAATGGGATGCACTCCTTCGAGCTATCGAGCAGCGAGGCAGAATCTCGATAGTACCAGGCAGAAATCCCGCTAGCCCTTCTTCTGTCACTGCATCAAACTTGCAGGCAAACAACGGATAGGAGCTACTATATGAAGTACTTTGACTATATCGTGTTTGACGTTGATGGGACATTGGCAGATACAGAAGAAAGCGTGCTGTCATCGCTTGGCCAGATTGTCCAAGAAGAAACCGGCAAAACGCTCCCCCGACACGAGCTTGAATTTGCCCTCGGCATACCCGGCAAGGATGCCCTTGAGAAACTTGGGATCTACTCACAGGCAACGCTGGATCGCTGGTGCCAAGTTGCCGCCAGCTTTAAAAGCACCATCAGCGTGTTTCCCGGCTTGCACGAAGTTATCGCAACACTCTCCGACAACGGCTGCAAACTTGGCATCGTCTCCTCACGTGCGCGCAATGAATACGCAGAAGAAATTGCACCCCTTGGCTTCGATAAGTTTTTTGAACACATCATCCTTGTCGAAGACACAACCGAGCACAAGCCTTCGCCCGCACCCATGCTCGAATATCTCCGACGTACGGGCGCGAATCCTGGCAACGTCGTCTACGTTGGCGACACCGTCTACGACGAACAATGCGCAACTTCAGCAGGGGTCAGTTTTGCCAGAGCAGCATGGGGATCACACCAAGACATCCCAAACGCCACCTACAACCTCAAAACCCCCAACGACCTGCTAACCCTAGCAACCAAGTAACCCTCCCATCCCAAATTCGCAGTCCTAACGCCACAAGGGCGACGACCTCGAGAAGGTCAACTTGGGAGGGACGAGGGCTTAGTTCCCCAATCTTTCCGCAGGGGGCAAAAAGCAACGTCTTATTTTTCCGACACTAACGCCACAAGGGCGATTGAGCAGGACGGTTTGGGCGGGCCCCGTACTTAGTTTCCAAAATCATTCCGCAGCGCGAAGGCCCCCGTTGTCAACGCTTCGAAGAAGCGAGACAACGGGGGCCTTCATGCGCGAGGACGTTTTGGAAACTAAGTACGGGGCCCGCCCAAACCGTCCGGTGGGATCAGAGTACCCTTGCTGTTACTCTGCTTTGCCCACAGAGTTGAGGTTGGTCATGCGAATCTTAACCAGCTCGGTGATCTCGCGCATGCCCTCCTTGGCCGGCTTCTTGGGGTCGAAGCAGGCGGGGTTCTCGGCCATGTAGGCCATGAAGCCCTTGGTGTAGGCCTGACGCAGCTCGGTGGCGTAGTTGACCTTGCAGATACCGTTCTTCACAGCCTCGGCAACCTGCTCATCGGGCACACCGGAGGTGCCGTGCAGAACCAGCGGCACGTCGACGGCGTCGCGGATAGCCTTGACCACGGACTGCTCGATGTGCGGATCGCTCGTGTACACACCGTGGCTGGTGCCAACGCCAATTGCGAGGGAGGTGCAGCCGGTACGCTCGACGAACTCCTTGGCCTCGGCCGGATCGGTGTAGGGGCTCTCGCCCTCAACCGCGGGACCGTCGTCCTCCTTGCCGCCAACCTTACCGAGCTCAGCCTCGACGGGCACGCCCATGGCGCGGCCAGCGTCGGCGACGGACTTGGTCAGAGCGATGTTGTCCTCGAAAGACTCGTGCGAACCGTCAATCATGACAGAGGTGTAGCCAGTGCGGAAAGCCTGCATGCAGCGGTCATAGCCATCGCCGTGATCGAGGTGCAGGGCGACGGGCACAGAAGCGCGCTCGGCGGCAGCCTTGACCATGCCGTAGAAGTAGTCCAGACCAGCGGTCTTGATGGTGCCCGGGGTGGTCTGCATGATGACGGGGGACTTGGTCTCCTCGGCAGCAGCCAGAACGGCCATAACAAACTCGAGGTTCTCAACGTTGAACGCGCCGACGGCGTAGTGGCCGGCCTGAGCGTCCTTGAGCATCTTTTCGGTGGTAACAAGTGCCATGAGCGTTTGCTCCTCTCCCTCGCCCGCATCTGGACATCGGGCGTAGTTGTTCGCAAGGCGTTTTACCTTGCGTTTTGCTGCGCTCATTGTATGAAATTCAGCAGCTTTGCACGTGCGAGATATTGAGCCCATGCAGGTCAATACAGTCATTTTTGAAAAGCAAACGGAAGGAATTTGAGCCGAGTGGACATGTTCGATATTGAATTTTGAGTGTTCAGCGTCTTTCTTTTATAGAAAAGATAAGTAATCGAAAGGTCTTTTCTTACTCAAAAAGAAAATGAACGAAAATAGAGTCAACACAATTCCTGCAAATTTAGCCGAGAATGGAGCAAGCATGGCCCAAGCCACCAACCGTGCTTTTGCCGACGAACGCCGTACCGCCATTATGGAAATGCTCGAGCATAACGCCTCGGTGCAGGTAGCAGAAATCGCCCAGACCTTTGGCGTGTCCTCCGTTACCGCCCGCGCCGACCTAGACGCGCTCGCCGAGTCTGGCAAGCTGCGCCGCACGCATGGTGGCGCTGTGTCGCTCCAGAAGCGACTGACCGTATCCACCCAGGATCGCCGTATCAACGTCAACGTCGCCGCCAAGCAGGCCATCGCGCAAAGCGCCATCGAACTCATCAGCGATGGTGACACCTTGCTTGTCGACTCGGGCACCACCGCGCTCGAGTTTATCCGCTTGCTCGACCAGCGCGACGGCATCACCGTCATCACGGCCGACATCACCATCGCCGATTACATCGACGAGAGCATGCCCTCAGTCGATGTCGTCATGCTGGGCGGGGCACTGCGCAAAGGTCATCGCTATCTGTACGGCCCACTTACCATGCAGGCGCTCCAAATGGTCCACGCCGACCTTGCCGTCATGTGCCCCGGCGCTTTTGTTCCCGGCTGCGGCTTTACGACCGACTTTCCGCAGATGGCCGAGACCAAAGCGGCTATGGTCGGCGCCGCCCGTCAAAGTGTCGCCCTCATGGACGCCAGTAAGGTCAACGGACGCGGCATGTACCGCTTTGCCAAACTGACCGATGTCGGTACCATCGTGATGGACCGTGACCCCGACGATGCCGTCGCCGCCTCAATCGCCGAGTTAGCCAACGACGCTCGTCCAGCCCTCATCATCGCCAGCGCGTAAACAAAAACCACCACAAAGGTGCCTGTCCCCTTTGTGGTGGTTTGAGCGTTAAAAGTAAACGTATCGCTACTTGGAGAGCTCGTCAGCGAGGGCCTCGATCTGGGCGCGCGATGCGTCGTTGAGCGAACCCAGCACGGTCACCTTGTTCTGCGCCAGGGTGATGTCCTTCATACCCTCGAGCTCCTTGGTCATAACCTTGGCAGCTGCAGGCGCCCAGGAACCGGCCTCGACAAGCGCCACGGTGCGGTTCTGGTAGGCATGCTCGGCGAGCGTATGGATAAAGGTGCTCATGAACGGGAAGATCTCGCCCTGATAGGTGATGGAAGCGAGCACCAGACGGTCATAGCGGAACGCATCCTCAACGGCCTCGGCCATGTCGTCGCGAGCCAAGTCAAAAACGGAGACCTTCTGGCCGCGGGCCTCGAGCGCAGATGCAAGCTCCTCAACGGCAGCCTTCAGATGGCCGTACACGCTCGCGTAGGCAATGGTGATTCCCTCGTCCTCGGGCTGATAGCTCGACCAGGTGTTGTAGGTGTCGAGGTAGTAGCCCAGGTTCTCGGTTAGCACGGGGCCATGGAGTGGACAGATAACCTGGATGTCCAGATCGGCGGCCTTCTTGAGCACGGCCTGCACGAACTTGCCGAACTTTCCCACGATGCCAAAGTAGTAACGGCGTGCCTCGCAGGCCCACCCTTCCGGATCTTCGATGTCATTGGCACCAAACTTGCCAAAGCCATCGGCACTAAAGAGCACCTTGTCGGTGGCCTCGTAAGAGAACAGCACCTCGGGCCAGTGAACGTTGGGAGCGCCGACAAACGTCAGGCTGTGGCCGCCCAGGTCGAGCACGTCGCCCTCTTTGACGACCATCTTGCGCTCGGGATAATCGGTGCCAAAGTAGTTGACCATCATGCGGAAGGCGCCCATGCTGGCCACAATCTGCGCCTGGGGATAGCGCTCCATAAAGGCGGCGATGCCAGCAGAGTGATCGGGCTCCATGTGATGGACGACCAGGTAGTCGGGCGTACGGCCATCGAGCACGGCCTCGAGGTTGCCGAGCCACTCGTCGACAAAACCGCCGTCGACCGAATCGGCGACAGCGATCTTTTCGCCCAAGATAACGTAGCTGTTGTATGCCATACCGTTCTCGGACACATCGTACTGGCCCTCGAACAGGTCAATGTCGTGATCGTCGACGCCAACGTAGCGGATATCCTTGGTGATCTCCATCAGGCAAAGCCTCCTAGATAGACAAAAGAGCCCGTCTATCATAGCACTCGGCTGCATCCCAACAGCTATCTGCCGGCATCCTTACCGATTGTTATTGAAATGCGATAAACCGCCGTTTACCAGCACAAACTATGAGCGCGGTATCGCCGTGCTATGTCGAATGATGAGCTGGCCGGGAATACGAATGACAACGGTTTTGCCCGCCGTACCCGCCTCGGGAACCGCATGCTCAAACACCTCGCGTCCGCGCTGGTGCAGATCGAACCGCACGGTCGTGAGCTCGTTGTGTGCGACAAAATCATCGAGCGAATCGTCGACGCCCACCACGCTCACGTCCTCGGGCACGCGTAGGCCGCTATCGCGCAGCGCGGCGATGGCGCCATTTGCCATCTGATCATTTGCCGCATAGATCGCCGTCATGGTGCGATCGTGCTCGGCCAGATACCTGCCGGCCTCGTAGCCGCTGTTGGCAGACCAGTCGCCCTCGAGCGGCTCCGTTGGCTCAATATGCTTGCGCTCGAGCGCATCCTGCCAACCGGCACGACGGAACTGCTCGTCCACCGAAAAGGACGGACCGCCGATATATCGGATCTGCTCGTGGCCCAGCTCAAACAGATGGTCCATAAGTAGCAGCGAGCAGCCGTAATGGTCAGAATCGACCGTGGTCACGCGGGGATGCGCGTACATGGTGACGATAACCGTGCCGATACCCGGCAGCGGATCAAACGTCTCAAAGTCGGGCGCCATGCGGCTCATGCCGATGATGATGCCATCGACCGGCAGCGCCGCCATGCGCCGCGTGGCCTCCGCAAGCGAAAACTCCTCGGTCTTGGACATCTCGACCAGCGTAATGGCGCAAGAATGCTCGCGTGCGGCACTAGCGATACCGTCAATCATCGTGAGGTTACCGAACTTGGTGACATCGTTGACGCATAGGCCAACCGAATGGTAGCGACCGTCGCGCAACGAACGGCCGGCATAGCTCGGGCGAAAGCCGAGCTCCTGCATGGCGGCTTGCACGCGCTGGCGCGTCTGCTCGTTAACGTTAGGCAGACCATTGGCGACGCGCGAGACCGTCTGCTGCGAAACGCCGGCAGCGCGGGCGACGTCGGCCATGGAGACCGGACGCGAGCCTGTATCGTTGGAGGGGCGCCTTGCCACAAGATCACCTTCATCTTTGCGAGATCAAAATAGCGTGCATGCCGACCCGTGCAGAAATAGAGCCCGCGCGGAGGGTCGCTATCGTCGGACGCATGTTAACGTACTCTACTTTTTCTAGCTGCGTCTTTTCTGCTCTATAAGTCCATACGGCACTACCGTTCACGGCCGAATTTCGACCGATTACCAGATTCTCAAAAAGTGATATGCGTTATGTTATGAGTACGTTAACATAGCCCGTAACGTGCGGCATCGTGGATGCTGAGTTCACGCCGCTTCAAATTGTTAACGTACTCATAACGACGCAAAACTCCCTGTACGCGCCAAGGAAAGGACCCTCATGACCGCCCCCGACGAAAAGACGCTCGCCATGCTCACCAAGCTATTTGAAGAGGAGTTTGGCCCCATCGGCGACCGCCAGGTGCTCTACGTGCACGCGCCCGGCCGTTCCGAGATCAGCGGCAACCACACCGACCACGAGGGCGGCCACGTTATCGCCGGCTCGCTCGATGTCGCCGTCGATGGCATCGCCGTGGCAACCGATTCCAACAAGATTCGCGTCGCCGACGAGGGCTATCCTACGTTTGAGATCACGCTCGACACGCTCGACATTCAGGAGTCCGAGAAGGGCACGTCCGCGAGCCTCGTCCGCGGCATGGCCCATGAAATCGCCGCTCTGGGCGTTGAGCCCCAAGGCTTCGACTTCGCCTTCACCTGCTCCGTTCCCTCGGGCGGCGGCCTTTCCAGCTCTGCTGCCGTCGAGGCCGCGTACGGTCGTGCCATGGAGACGCTCTGGGGCGCGCCCGCGATTGAGCCCGTCGCACTCGCCCAGATGAGCCAGCGCACCGAGAACAACTACTACGGCAAGCCCTGCGGTCTAATGGACCAGGCCGCTGTTTGCCTGGGCGGCCTTGCCTACATGGACTTTGAGGACCAGGCTCAGCCTAAAACCCAGAAGCTCGAGCTCAACTTTGAAGATCACGGCTATGCGCTCGTGCTCGTTAAGGTCGGTGCCGACCACGTGGCCGCCACCGACGACTACGCTGCCGTTCCGCGCGAGATGCAAGACGTCGCCGCCGAATTTGGCAAGGCACGCCTGTGCGAGGTCGACGTTGCCGACTTTGACGCCAAGCTCCCCGAGCTGCGCGCCAAGCTGGGCGACCGTGCCTGCCTGCGCGCCGTTCACTACTGGTACGAGAACGGCTTGGTCGACAAGCGCTGGGCGGCCCTGAACGCCGGCGACATCGACCAGTTCCTGGTCCTGACGCGCGAGTCCGGCGCCAGCTCTGCCATGTACCTGCAGAATGTCGTTGCCAAGCTGGGCTCCGAGCAACCTTCCATGTATGCCTTGGCGCTGGCCGAGCATGTGCTCGACGGCCGCGGCGCCGTCCGCATCCACGGTGGCGGCTTTGGTGGCACCATCCAGGCCTTCGTGCCGCTCGAGCTTGTCGACACCTTCATTGCCAAGATGAACGGCTGGCTGGGCGAAGGCTCTGCCCGCCACTACGCAATTACTGACAAGGGGGCTTACGCGGCATGGCTGTAATGACCGACGTGCGCGAGGCTGCGCAGAACCTGATCGAGTACGCTATTCACCGATCGATGATCGGCCAGAACGATCGCATCTGGGCATACAACACCATTTTGGAGTGTATCGGCGCCACGGGCCCCGCACTCGACATGGCCTGGGCGCTGCAGACCGAGAAGATTTCGCTTCTGCACCCTGGCACACTCCCCGACTTTGACCTTGAGGGCACGCTCGCCGTACTTTCCGAGGCCGCCGTTGCCAACGGTACTGCCGAGGACACGGCGTCGGGCCGCGACCGCATCGCCATGCGCATCATGGGTGCGCTCATGCCGAGGCCTTCGGTTGTAAACGAGGAATTCAACGGACGTATGGGCGTCAACGAGCCCCGCGCCGCGACCGACTGGTTCTACGGCCTGTGCTGCGACGCCGGCTACGTGCGCCGTGCCGCTATCGCGCGCAACATCAAATGGAGCACCCCCGCCAACTGGGGCGACCTGGAGATCACCATCAACCTGTCCAAGCCCGAGAAGGACCCGCGCGATATTGCCGCAGCAGGTGAAGCCAAGAACACGGGCGAGAAGTATCCCGCTTGTCAGCTCTGCATCGAAAACGAGGGCTATCCCGGACGCTCCGCCGCAGCCGACGGCGGCGCCCATCCCGCCCGTCAGAACCTGCGCGTTATTCCCATTCAGCTAAATGGCGAGCGCTGGGGCTTCCAGTACAGCCCGTATGCGTATTTTAATGAGCACTGCATTGCCATGAGCTCCGAGCATCGCCCGATGCACGTGGACCGCAAGGGTCTGACCTGCCTGCTCGACTTTGTCGACCTGTTCCCGCACTACTTTATTGGCTCCAACGCCGACCTGCCCATCGTGGGCGGCTCGATTCTGTCGCACGACCACTTCCAGGGCGGCGCGCACGAGTTCCCCATGATGCACGCCGCCGAGGTCTCGCAGTTTAGCGTGCCCGGTTTTGACCAGGTCAGCGGTACCGTGCTGCAGTGGCCGCTCTCGGTGCTGCGCCTGCGCTCGCATGACCGCGCTCAGCTGCTCGACGCTGCCGAGAAGATTATCCTCGCCTGGCGCGAGTGGACCGATGAATCGGTTGGCGTCATCGCGCACACAGCCGACGGCGTGGCGCACAACACCGTGACGCCCGTCATCCGCCGCGTCGACTCCCGCGGCAATGCCGGCGGCGAGATCTACGAGGCCTACCTGGCGCTTCGCTGCAACATCACGAGCGAAGAGCATCCGCTGGGCGTATTCCACCCGCATGCCGAGTATCACCATATTAAAAAGGAGAACATCGGCCTGATCGAGGTCATGGGCCTGGCCATTTTGCCGCCGCGCTTGGTTCCCGAGCTCGGCGCTGTCCGTGAGCACTTGCTGGCAGCCAAGGCCGATGCCAGCTACGACCTTGCTGGCGCGCTCGAGGGCGACGACCTTTGCCGCAGCCATGTCGCGTGGGCCGAAGACGTCTTTGCCCGCCGCGCCGACGAGCTTACGGCCGACAACGCCATCGATATCCTGCACGAGGAGGTCGGCGTGGTGTTTGGCCACGTGCTCGACAACGCCGGCGTCTTTAAGTGGGACGAGACAGGACGCGCCGCCCAGCAGCGCTTTATCGACTCGCTATAGAGCACGGGCCCGAACGTTCAACAGCAGCCCGCACGACATAGCCACCTACACGGCAACGGCGCCCGCCGGCAACATCGCCGACGGGCGCCGTTTTCTGATGCAAGGGTAGCTAATTTGCACCAAAACAAGGAGTGTTCCAAACTGCCGGCAGAGAAGGAACGCCCCCAGGTGCCGACCTACACCCCCACATTATTCGATGGAAAAACGTGGTTGCCTCCCACATTATTCGATGGAAAAACGTGGTTTACTCCCACATTTTTCGATGGAAAGACCAAGACGGTCTTATACTAACCATGATCGTTAGGGGGCAGTATGCAGCGACAGCTAATGGACGAACTCATCGCTTGGAAATCTAGGGCAAATCGCAAGCCCCTCCTGCTTAAGGGGGCCCGCCAGACGGGAAAAACCTGGCTTCTCAACGAATTCGCAGGCCAGCAGTATCAAAACGTCATCCGTTTTGACTTTATGCTCGAACCGGGCGCACGTTCGCTGTTCGACGGAAGCCTTGACCCCAAACGCATCATCTCCCAGATAGAGCTCCTGCACGGCCAGACCATAACGCCGACAGACACGCTCATCATCTTCGACGAAATCCAAGAGGCACCGCGTGGCATCACCTCGCTCAAATACTTCAACGAGCTGGCGCCGGAATACCATATCGTGGCAGCCGGCTCCTATATGGGGCTCGCGCTCCGACGCGAAAACGAGTCGTTCCCCGTCGGCAAGATCGACCAGCTTACCATGCGCCCCATGGGGTTTGTCGAGTTCGTTCGTGCCGTCGATGGCGATCCGCTCGCAGATGCCATCCTTGCCGCAAACATGGACCTGCTGGCAAACGTTTCCGAAAAGCTCGAGCGCCTGCTCAAGGAATACCTCGTCGTCGGTGGCATGCCAGAAGTTGTCTCCGCTTTCGCCGCCTCCCACGATTTCATCGAGGCCCGCAGGCTTCAGCAGCAAATCATCGAAGCTTATGAATCCGATTTTGGTAAGCATGCACCAGCCCGCATCGTCGAGCGCATGAGGCTGGTTTGGAAATCCCTTCCCGGCCAGCTCGCAAAGGAAAACAAGAAGTTCGTCTACGGCGCGCTTCGTCCCGAGGCGCGCGCACGCGATTTTGAGAAAAGCCTCCAGTGGCTCATGGACTATGGAATCGTTCATAAGGTACCACGTGTTTCCGCCCTAAGAGCACCGCTCACAAGCTACGAGGATCTCTCGGGCTTCAAGCTGTTCTGCATCGACACCGGCATCCTCGGAGCACTCTCCGGCCTCTCGCCAGCCATTGTTCTGAACGGGCCCGCTGTTTTTACGGAGTTCAAAGGCTCGCTGACCGAGCAATACGTCGCACAGGAGCTTTTGCTCCAAGGCAAAACTCCCGCGTATTGGTCATCCTCCTCCGGCAATGCAGAGACTGACTTTGCCATCGACCATGCGGGGATCGTGCTTCCGCTCGAGGTCAAGGCGGCAGAGAACCTCAAAGCAAAGAGCCTGAGGATTGCCTGCGAGAAGTTCAAGCTCGAGCGCTGCGTGAGAACATCGTTAGCGGCATATAGAGACGAGGGCACGCTCGTCAACATTCCGCTCTGGGAGATTGGGCAAATCGACAAGCTGGCATAGGCGCTGTGGAGGGGGTGTCCCGTAAGGAGTGTCCCAAACTGCCGGCAGAAAAGGAACGTCCCTATCTGCCGCATTCCCGAAGCAAGGCAACGCCGATGTCTTGGAAACGACAGCGAGCGGGCCGCATTTGAGACAAGGTGACGTGAAACGAAAGGGCGCTGACCTTCTGGTCGCGCCCTTGAAGTTGAACGTCAGATTGTCCAAATGCGGCCCGCGCAGCGTCGGCTGGTTACGCGGTTCGTAGAACCGCGTAACCCTAAAGCTCCGTTACTTCAACGCTGTTGTAGACCTCGTCCCAGCGATCCATGACCAGGTGGCCGGTCTTGGGATCCATGGCGTTGAGCTTGCCGCAGGCATTGGCGGTCTTGAGCACCGTGACGTCGTCGGCACCGGCAGCGATGGCATGCGCAAAGCCGGCGATGGTCGAGTCGCCGGAACCCGTCGCGTTCACAGCCGCAATCGCGGGCGTCTTGGCGCGGAACGCGCGACCCTCATGGAAGCCCACCGAACCGGCAGCGCCCATCGAAACGACAACCCAGGGAATACCGGCAAAGCGGCCATCGGCGGCGAGCGCCTCGCGCAGGGCATCGACATCATCGGTCGTAAAGGACGTACCCAGCAGGCCGTTAATCTCGGTCAGGTTGGGCTTTACGAGCTCGGGCTTAGCGTTAGACTCCAGCGCGGCCTCCAGCGATGCACCAGAGGTGTCGAGCAGCACCTTAGCGCCCGCCTCTTCGGCGATCTTGACGAGCTCGGCATAGTAGCCGGCATCGACACCACGCGGCAGCGAGCCCGAAAGCGTCACAACGTCCGCCTTCGCTGCAAGCTCGGCAAACTTGGCCGTAAAGGCCTCGAGCTCGGCCGGAGCGATCTGCGGGCCGCTCTCCAGCAGCTCGGTCTGATTGCCCTCGTGCAGAATATTCAAGCAAATGCGCGTCTCACCGGCGATGGGCACAAAGTCGTTCTTGACGCCGTCGGCATCCATAAGCTCGGCCATATAGGCACCCATGTGGCCGCCGAGCAGACCGGTCGCGAGCACATCGTCGCCCAACTGCAGCAGCACACGGCTCACGTTGAGGCCCTTGCCGCCAGCGGTCTTTTCGGGCGTCACACGGTTAACATCGTCGATGATCAGCTTGTCGAGCTGATAGCGCGTATCAATCGACGGGTTCATGGTAACGGTCAGAATCATGTTGAACTCCTGTTCCGGGGCGGCATGACCCGCCCCAAACATACGATAACTCGTTAAAGGATCTCGATCTCAAAGCCGCGGGTAACAGTCTCCCCCGGCTTAGCCACCAGGCAGCCACGCTTGTGCTCCAGGATATCGTCCTCGTCGGAGCAGGTGGACAGACCACCCCACGGTTCAACAGCCACAAAGTCGCCCTCTGGCTTGCTCCACACAATCAGGTACGGCATATCGGGGAACGTCAGGCGCACGCCCTTGTTCTCGGTTTTCTTGGTCAGCGTAACCACGCGGCTCTCGAGCACGTCGAAGATGGTCTCCGCGAAGTCAAAGAGTTCATGGGTAAGCGGCAGGTTCTGGCCGATCATGGGGTTCTTGCTGCGATGCTCAACATCAATCAGGCCCGTCGAGGGAACGGCAGTACAGAGCTCGGTGGCCTCACGCTGTTCAAAACGGAGCTCGTAGTCGTCATAGGACTCGCCCTCGTCGAGCGGACACTTAAAGCCGGGGTGACCGCCCACAAAGAACGGCATGTCCTCGGTGCCTTCATTGGTCACCTCGTACGACACGGCCACCTTTTCCGAATCAATCGTGTAACGAGCAACGATCTTAAACGGATACGGGTACTGCTCGAGCAACTCGGCATGGTCGGCAGAGCTTAAGCTCAGCGCAACCATGTTGTCGCTCTGTTCCTCGAGCTTCCACTCCTGTTTGCGCGCAAAGCCGTGGCGGGCGAGCTTTACCTCGCGGCCGCCCATGGTCATTGCGTGACCGTCACGAAGGCCACCGCAGATCGGGAAGCAAATAGGTGCCTGGCCCGACCAGACCGCCGGATCACCCTGCCACAGGTACTCACGGCCGTTGGCCACAATTGAGGTGAACGAGCCGCCCGCCGCGCTCAGTGCTACGCGGATAGAACCGTTATCAAGAACAAACTCCATAGGAGCCTTCCCTTTCTTACGACAGCCCGCCAAGTCAATAGGGCTGATAGAAAACCGGCCCGCGCCCCCTCACAGAAACGCGAGCCGTCAACGGACTAGTTAATTACGCCGGATACCCGCTAATCATGGTATTCGCCGCGGTCCCACTTCTCGAGGAACTCGTCAAAGAAGTGCGGGTCAGCCTGAGCCTCGGCGTCGGCCTTATTGCAGGCATCGATCTTGGCGATCAGGGCATCGTGCTCGGGGGTCTTCTCGTAGGGCTCCTCCAGGAAGGCAAGCATGATATCGGCCATCAGGAACTCGCCGGTAATCTTGCCGCCAAAGCCCACGATGTTGGCGTTGAGCTCGCGACGGGCATACAGGGCAGAGGTCATGTCGCGAACCAGGGCGCAGCGGGCGCCGGGAACCTTGTTGACGGCGTTGGTGATGCCGATGCCGGTGCCGCACAGGGCCACGCCAAAGTCGGCCTTGCCGCTGGCAACAGCCTCGCCCACGGCCTTACCGTAGATGGGATAGTGCGTACGGGTGTGGCTGTAGGTGCCGCAGTCGAGCACCTTGTAGCCAGCCTGCTCCAGGCGGTCGGCCAGATAGATCTTCTCGTCCGTAACGATATGGTCGCAACCGATTGCGATGGTCTTCTTCATCAGAACGTCCTTTCGTCTGAATTCACAAGTTGAGATAGAAGTTCGAGTTCTCGGTGGCTCTCGTTAGGCCATCTTGTTGAGCATGTCGACACGGATCTGGTGACGGCCGCCGGCGTACTGGGCGCGCAGGAACTCGCGGGCGATCTTCTTGGCGACCTCGGTGCCCACAACGCCCGGGCCCATGGTGACCATGCGCGAGCCGTTGTGCTCGCGGGTCATGTAGGCGGAACGCTCATCGGAAATGTTGGCGACGACCATGCCCTTTATCTTGACGGCGGCCATATAGGAGCCGACGCCGTACTTATCGAATGCGAAGCCCTGGGAATCCTTGTGCTCCAGCAGGTCCTTGGCAACGGCGGTCGCGGAATCGACAAAGTCCGCGGCAGGGGTCTCGGAATAGTCGACGACCTCGTGACCGTCGGCGATGAGCATCTCCTTGATGGACTCCTTCATCGACATACCGTCGGCATCGGAAGCGATTACAACCCTCATGACATCCTCCTTGAGAGATACGCAGGTGCGTAGTTTCTGTTTGGAAGTGTTGAATCGCGTTCAGGTCCGGGCATCTGAATGTGCGGTTCTTCACTGTTCGTGTTTATTTGAACACATTCGAACAGTAACTGCAAGAATTATTTGTTTATCTTTGTTCTTTTTTGAACAAATACCGTTTACGGATGATTGCTGACCGTTTGAGCCGGCGCGGACGTAGCGACCATGTATTCAACAAACAAAAAGGGCGGCCGAGAACGCATCTCGGCCGCCCTTCTTACGGTTGGTTTTCCAAAGATCGCTTTGCCGCCTACTCAGACTGCCCACCCTTTTTGGCGTGCTTGGAAGGAGCGCTCAAGAAACGACCCGTCAAATAGTTCGCCGGGCCGGAAATATCGATCCCCAGCAGCACGTGGCCCAGCCACAGGAACGCCACGAGCACCAGTAGAGGAATCACACACGAGGTCACGATCATCACAATGACGCCTTCGATGAGATCGGTCACCTGCCGCACGATCTCATCGGTCATCTGCTTGGCGCCGCTGGTCACCGACGTAACAAGGCTCGATGCCCCATCAGTCAACTGCTCGAGCACGTTTTTGGACTCCGTGGCCTCGGATTTTTTCTTGTTCGATTTTGAGCTGGTCTCGGCTGACTTGTCCGTGGTGTCGGCCGCGTCCGCAGCCTTTTGCTCAGCTTGCTCAATACTTACACGATACGTTTCATCGACCTTTTGCGACACCCATACGCTCGCGGGCACGAGCGCCATGCCGATCACGGCAACCACCAGCACGCGCGTCGCCACACGGCGCAGGACAGTGCTCGTGCTCCAGCGCCCGTGAATGCCGAGCGACACCGCAAAGAGCACCAACGCAAACGGGATTAAGATGCCCAGGCCAACCGACCACAAAATCGTGAGCAAATATTTCTCTAGGTATAGCACGGCAAGCACGATACCAAGGTTGCCTGAAAGCTGTGCGAGCTGCTCGGCAACCGGCGTTCCCGTATCGCCTGGCAGCGCCGTGATACCTGCAGATAGGGCAACGCACGAGGTCGTGAGCGCCAAAACGTTGCCCTTCTTTTGATCGATAACCTCGATGGTGGAGTCCCATGTCTTGGTATCGGCAAAATGCGGGCGTGCGACAAAGCCCGACAGGAGCGCCATTACCACAAGGGCGACGATGATACCGATCTGCAGTATTTTGTTTGCACACACGATATCGGACAGGCTCGGCTGCAGCTCAACCACTGTCGTAGACTCGGTAATCTGGACAGGGCGCCCATGATCCATCGCGTGCGCGTCTCTCTTTTGCATCAGTCCGTTGTCCGGCATTTGGATACCTCCTCATTCCGGTCTGTATTGCGGATGGAAGTATACCCACGAAGCAAAATGTCCAACAGCGCCCAATAAGTTGCGGTGAAATAGGGACTGTTTTATGCCTGCCAACCCCTTTTCAGTCCCTATTTCACCGCAACTTAGGCTGAGGGACAGAAAAAGCCCTGCCGCGGGTAGCGGCAGAGCTTTTGGAAGGGGACTTGGTTGTGAGGGCTCGTTAGGCGAGCTTGGCCTCGAGCTCGGCGATGCGCTTGTAGGCATCGATGGTAAAGCGGGTCTGCTTCTCCAGGATCATAGTGGTCATGAGAGTGTCCTGAGCGTGAGCCATGATGAAGGTCATCTCCATCTCGCCACCGCCGGCCTCCTGCGAAAGCAGTTTGGTCTGCGTGTCGTGGGCACCGATGAGCGCATCGCTGGCATCCTTGTGCAGCTGTTCGGCCTTCTCAAAGTCACCCTCGCGAGCAGCATCGAGCGCTGCAAGCAGATCGGTCTGGGCGTCACCTGCGTATGCGACGATCTCGAATCCAACCATCGAGATTTCTTCTTTGGTTGCCATATTGCGTTCCTTTCACATATGAACCAATGGAGAGCATCGCGTCCGGGCATACGCGCTGCGTTGTGTATGACAGAAACAATAACATTCAAACAAAAAAGAACAGCTCAAAACGTAATTTCGAGCTATGAACGGTCACTTTTCGCCCGTGAACGGTTTTTAAACCAATCTGAACAATATCAAACACAATTATCGGCAACCCAAACAGGACCGCACCCTAACACAAATCGCGCACCGTATCGCCCTCTACAAGCACACCGGGGATCAGCATGTGCTCCACGCCAGACGCGCCCCCATCGGCGCCGGCAATCTTGTCGACCGCCCACATGCCGACGCGCTTGTTGTCAAAGCGCACCGTAGTCAGGCGACAATCGGGCACGATGTCGCCCAGACTGTCATCAACACCCACCACGCTCACGTCCTGGGGCACGCGCTTTCCGCGCGACTCGAGCCCGCGAATGCAGCCGTAGGCCATGGCGTCGTTGGAGGCATAAATGGCCGTACAGGTCGGATCGTCCGCCAGAGCCTGGCCGGCAGCATATCCACTCTGCGCCGTCCAGTCGCCGCGCACGAGCTGCGGGGGCTCAATGCCATGCGCACGCAATGTCTCACGCCAGCCTTCCTCGCGCCGCATGCCCGAAAGCGAACGCTCGGGACACGAGATAAAGTGCACGGTCTTGTGCCCCCGCCCCAGCAAGTACTCGACCACCTGGCGCGAGCAATCGAACTGGTCGTTATCGACCGTTGAACAGAGCGGGTGCTCCAGCATCGTAACGAGCACCGTCTGCATACCGGGCAGCGGCTCGAAGGTGCCAAAGTCCGCCGGCATGCGGTTCATGATCACGACTATACCGTCTACCGGCAGCGCGCTCATGCGTGACGATGCGCTCTCGAGGGTATACGGATGCCCGTCTACTTTAGTGAGGGTGATGGCATAGCCATGTTTGTCGGCCGCGGCGGCAAAGCCCTCCATACGGTCGAGGTTACCGGTACCGGTAATGTTGAACATGGCGACGCCGACGGTCTTAAACTTACCGCGGCGCAGCGATCGACCGGCAAAGTTTGGGCGATACCCCAGCTCGCGCATGGCGGCACGCACGCGTTCCTTGGTCTCGGGGCGCACGCTGGGCGAATCGTGCACGGTGCGCGAGACCGTCTGCTCCGAGACGCCCGCGAGACGCGCTACGTCTTTGACGGATACCGATTTTTTAACAGCGGCCATAGGTCGATCTTTCTATGTCAACGATGCCATTGGTGGCACCTTGCGCAGTCATTTTTAACGCCTTCAAGTATATCCAACGCCTCCCCCACCATACGCTCACCACCCAAAACCTACCGTTCACCGACATTTTTGCTTCCCCGAACGGCTTTTGTCGCCCAAATGTTAACGTTGCCATTGTGCAAACAAAGAGCCACTGGGCGGCTCAAACGTTTACGCGTAAGGAATCGACGGTTCGCAGGCACAGGAACCACCGGTTCGCGTCTTTTTTTGTGTCGCAAAATGGCAACGTCAACATTTTGGCAAGCAAACGTCAAAAGCTACCATCGTTGCTAACCCACCGACTCTTAGGAGCTTTGCATGGAGCAACTCATCGCCACTATCGAAAAGGGCCAGCCCTTTTTCAACGCGATCGCCCGCAACAAGTACCTCAAGGCGATCCGCGACGGCTTTATCTCCGTCATCCCCATCATCATCTTCTCGTCCATCTTCTGCCTGGTAGCCTCGGTCCCCAACATCTGGGGTTTCTACTGGCCCGATGACATCAACAACGCTCTGTGGAAGTGCTACAACTACTCCATGGGCATCCTGGCCATCGCCTGCGCCGCCACCACGGCCAAGCACTTCGCCGACGCTCAGAACCGCGACCTGCCCAAGAATAACCAGATTAACTTTATCTCATGCATGTGCGCGGCCATCATCGGCTTCTTGCTCCTTTCGAGCGACACGATCGCCACGGACGCCGCCAGCGGTTTCAACACCACCTACCTTGGTTCCAAGGGCCTGCTGACCGCTTTCATCGCTGCGTTTGTGACCGGCATCATCTACAAGTTCTTCATTAAGCGCAACATCACCGTCAAGATGCCCGAGCAGGTTCCGCCCAACATCTCGCAGACCTTCAAGGACATCATCCCCTTCTCCGTCTGCATCACCGTCTTTTGGGTCTTTGACATCGTCTTCCGCGCTGCTTTTGGCTTCTGCTTTGCCCAGGGCGTCATCCAGGTGTTCCAGCCCCTGTTCACCGCTGCCGACGGCTACATCGGCCTCGCTGTGATCTACGGCGCCATGAGCCTGTTCTGGTTCGTCGGCGTCCACGGCCCCTCGATCGTCGAGCCCGCCATCGCTGCCGCTCTCGTTGCCAATATGACCGACAACCTGGCTGCGTTCCAGGCCGGTCAGCACGCTTCCGCTGTCCTGACCCAGGGTGCCCAGTACTTCGTCGTCTGCATGGGCGGCACCGGCGCCACGCTCGTCCTGGTCTTTATGTTCTGCTTCTTGGCCAAGTCTCAGGAGATGCGCGCCGTCGGTAAGGCCGCTATCGTCCCCGTGTGCTTTGCCGTCAACGAGCCGCTACTGTTCGCCGCACCCATCGTGCTCAATCCCGTCTTCTTTGTCCCGTTTGTCTTTGCCCCGATCGCCAACATCTGGATCCTCAAGATCTTTATCGACTTCTTGGGCATGAACGGCTTTATGTACACCCTACCCTGGACCGTCCCCGGCCCCATCGGCACCATCATGGGCCTGGGCTTCCAGCCGCTCGCCTTTGTGATGCTCGCCCTTATCCTGGTTGTCGACTTTGCCCTGTACTATCCGTTCTTCCGTGCCTATGACGCCCAGAAGTGCGCCGAGGAGGCCGAGATCTCCCAGGAGGAGCTCGCCGCCAAGAACGCCGAGAAGGCTGCCAAGCTCAACGACGCCTTCCAGGGCAAGGCCGATGCCAAGAGCGTTGCCGCCGGCGCCGCTGCCGAGGCTGTAAAGACCGATGCTCCCGCCGCTGTCGCCGTTGAGGCAACGACCGTCAGCGACCTCAACGGCAAGCGCGTGCTCGTACTCTGCCAGGGCGGCGGCACCTCGGGCCTGCTCGCCAACGCGCTGGCCAAGGCTGCCAAGGAGCGCGGTATTAACCTCGAGACCGCTGCTGAGGCCTATGGCAACCACGTCGACATGCTCCCCGACTTCGACCTGGTCGTCCTGGCCCCGCAGGCCGCAAGCTACCTGGCCGACCTGCAGAAGGACTGCGAACGCGTGGGCAACAAGTGCGTCGCCTGCCGTGGCAAGCAGTACATCGAGCTCTCCCAGAACGGCGATAAGTCTCTCGCCTTCGTCTCCGAGCAGCTTTCGAAGTAAGTAACGCTCAGGGCCAGCCGACCATCCAAGACCGGCTGGCCCTTCGATTTAGACGATTGGATCATCATGTCCGTTAACCCTGCTAGCGTCACCAACCCGCCTGCGCAGTTTCCCGAGGACTTTGTCTTTGGCGGCGCCACCGCTGCCTACCAGGTAGAGGGCGAGACCCGCACCCACGGTAAGGGCAAGGTTGCCTGGGACGACTTCCTGGAGGCCCAGGGCCGTTTCTCCCCCGATCCCGCTTCGGACTTCTACAACCAGTACCCCGTCGACTTGGAGCTGTGCGAGGAGTTCGGTATCAACGGCATCCGTCTCTCCATTGCCTGGAGCCGCATCTTCCCCAACGGCACCGGCGAAATCAACCCCGAGGGTGTGCAGTTCTATCACGATCTCTTCGCCGAGTGCCACAAGCACCACGTTGAGCCGTTTGTCACGCTGCATCACTTCGATACGCCGCTTCCCCTCTTTGAGAAGGGCGACTTCCTCAACCGCGAGACCATCGATGCCTTTGTGGACTTTGCCACCTTCTGCTTTAAGGAGTACGCCGACCAGGTGACCTACTGGTTCACCTTTAACGAGATCTGGGCCGACGCCTCCAACACCTACATCGAGGGCACCTTCCCCGGTGGCGTCAAGGCGCATCTTGCCGAGGCCTTCCAGTGCGAGCACAACATGATGCTCGCCCACGCCAAGGCAGTGCTGGCCTTCCACAACGGCGGCTTTAAGGGCAAAATCGGCGTCATTCAGTCGTTGGAGTTCAAGTACCCGCTCAACGAAAACGACCCCGCCGACATCAAAGCCGCCAACAACGAGCACGTGCTGCAAAACCAGTTTTTGCTCGACGCCACCTTCCGCGGCGACTACGCGCCCGACACCCTCGAGTGCGCCAACCGTCTGGCCGCCGTCTCGGGCGGCACCATCGAGATCCTAGACGAGGATCTGGAAATCATGCGCGAAGCCGCGCTCTACAACGACTACCTGGGTGTTAACAACTACCAGTGCCGCTTCTTGAAGGCCTACGATGGCGAGAACGACCTGCACCACAACGGTACGGGCGAGAAGGGCACCGGCCGCTGGCGCGTCAAGGGCATTGGCGAGCACGTGAACAAGCCCGGCATCCCCACCACCGACTGGGACTGGATCATCTATCCCGAGGGTCTGTTCGATCTGCTCGTCTACATTAAGCAGCGCTACCCCAACTACAAGCAGATCTTCATCACCGAAAACGGCATGGGCTACAAGGACCCCTACAAGGACGGTTTTGTGGACGACCAGCCGCGCATCGACTACATCGAGCAGCACCTGCGCTGGTTGCTCAAGGCCATGGAGGTGGGTGTCAACGTGGGCGGCTACTTCCTATGGAGCCTGCAGGATCAGTTCTCCTGGACCAATGGCTACAACAAGCGTTACGGCTTCTTCTACGTTGACTTTGAAACCCAGAAGCGCACGCCCAAGGCAAGCGCATACTGGTATAAGCACGTGGCGCAGACCCGTCGTCTGGACTAGCGGCTTTCAACTAGCGGTTGGCGGAATTGCCCCGCTCACATAACCTGTCCCCATTTCTCAGCCGGGGGCGGCACGTCACACGGCGCGCCGCCCCCGGTCTTTTTGGGCGGTTCGGGGTCCGTTTGTCTCAATCTGTAACATCTAGCCGAGTTTTTGGGTCCTAGCTGTTACAGATTGAGACGAACAGGATTGCTCTTTCCGAAGAATCTAAATCTGTAACACGTAGCCCGCTTTTGACCGTCTACCTGTTACAAATCGAGACAAACGGAGTAGGACCTAACCCCGTATGTCCCTAACAGTCGAGCGTTCGACCAGCGTGCTCGGCACATGAATCGCCTCGATAGACGAGCTCTCTCCAATCGCCGCCTCAAACGCAAGCTTACCGACACCGCGCAAATCAAATCGCAGCGTCGTCAGCCGATTGTGAGGAACAAGTCCCTCGAGTGCGTCGTCGATACCAACCACGCTCACGTCGTCGGGCACGGACAGGCCCGCGTTCTCGAGCGCGGCGATAACGCCCAGCGCCATCTGGTCATTTGCCGCAAGCACGGCAGTCGGCGCCTGCGACCCGCCGGCAAGCACCTCGGCCGCAATCCGCTCGCCCATGGCGTACCCACTGTCCGCACTCCAATCGCCACGCAGCATCGGAGCGGCATCGACATGAGCACGACCCAGCGTATCGCGCCAACCGGCCTCACGAAAACGCGAGGAAATCGAGTTTTCCGGACCCGCCACAAACCGCATATTCGAGTGACCATGTTCCAGCAGATAATTGGTCAACAGCTCGCACGAACCATACTGGTCGGAGTCGATCGTCGTGCAGCGCGGATGCGCATACATGGACAGGATGACCGTTCGCACTCCCGGCTGGGGAACAAACTCCTCAAAATCGGGAGCCATGCGGTTCATGTTGAGAATCATGCCGTCGACGGGTCGCTCGACCATGCGGCGCGAGGCATCGGCAAGTGCATAGGGCTTGTCGCCGCCCATCTCGATCATAGTGACGGCAAAATCGTGCTCGCGCGCCGCTTGCATGATACCCTCGAGCGTCGCCAGGTTACCGACACGTGTGATGTTGTACATGCACAGGCCAATAGAACGATACGACCCGCCGCGCAACGCCGCTCCAGCAAAATTGGGACGAAAGCCCAGCTCTTCCATGGCGGCCAGCACACGCTTGCGCGTCTTTTCCGTCACGTTGGGCATACCGTTGACCACGCGAGACACAGTCTGGCGGCTCACGCCAGCGAGCGCCGCAACCTCTGCCGCGCTCGCCGAACGACCATTCCTTGTCTGCTGATCCATGCCTTCCACGCTAACCTGCTTCCCAACTATTCCCCGCGCCCATGGCGCATCGTACATACATTGATAACGTGCTCATGATACCCGAGCCATATACCACAACATGAAAACTTCTGTCAATCAAAACCGCTTACCGAACAAATACAACCGTTCGCGGCTGTTTGAAGTTGTTTTGTTTCTATACATCCCAGCCGGATGTTAACGTGCTCATTGTCAAATGTTCACGTGCTCATTTTGGTTCTAATCATTTTAAGATAGTGTTTATCGGGCTTTTTCACCGCTGAACGCTAACCAGGGAGCCTCCTGAGCGCAAACGCACAATATCGAACAGCGAGACGAGAGGGTGTATGCATATGTCTTTGCTAAACCGCGTACAGCAGCTGCCGAAGGGCTTTGTTTGGGGCGCCGCAACCGCCGCGTACCAAACGGAAGGTTCCACGAAGGTGGCAGGCAAGGGTAAGACCATGTGGGACGATTACCTTGTCGCCCAGGGTCGCTTTTTGCCCGACCCGGCCAGTGATTTCTACAACCGCTACGAGGAGGATATCCGCCTTTCTGCCGAGCATGGACTCAACGCCATTCGTGTGTCCATCGCCTGGACCCGCATCTTCCCCAACGGCGACGATGCCGAACCCCTCTCCGAGGGCGTTAAGCACTACCACGAGCTGTTCGCCTGCTGCAAAAAGTATGGCGTCGAGCCCTATGTGTCCCTGCATCACTTTGACTCCCCCGCCGCCCTGTTCAACCAGGGCGACTGGCTCAACCGCAAGACCGTCGACGCCTATGTGCGCTATGCCGAGTTCTGCTTCCGCGAGTTCCGCGAGGTCAAGAATTGGTTCACCATCAACGAGCTCATCAGCCTCTCGCACTCCCAATACATCCAAGGCAACTTCCCGCCCAACCATCACTTTGATGTGACGAGCGGCATCCAGAGCCAGCACAACGAGCTCGTTGCCCACGCCCGCGCCGTCAACCTGTATAAGGATCTTGACGAGACCGAGCACCTGGGCGGACGCATTGGCATGGTCAACGTCCTGACGCCGGCATATCCTGCCACCGACTCGCCCGCCGACCAGCACGCCGCCGACCTGTACAACGCCTTCTACACCGACTTCATCATGGACGGCGCCTTCCTGGGTCACTACTCCGCGCGCACCCTCTCACTCATCAACGAGATTCTGCGTGCCAACAACGCCACACTTACGGTTGAGGACAGCGACATGGAGGAGCTCGCCAAGGCGGCGCCCCGCAACGATATGTTCGGCCTCAACTACTATCAGTCGGCGTTTATCGCCGCCTACGATGGCGAGTCAACCAACAGCTTTAACGGCACCGGAGACAAGGGCACCTCGTGCTTTAAGTTTAAGGGCGTCGGGCAGCAGGTCGATATGCCGGGTATCCCCACCACCGACTGGGATTGGCTCATCTACCCGCAAGGCCTCTACGACACGCTCAAGCACATCAGCGCCACCTATCCCAACCTCCCCGTCATCTATATCACCGAAAACGGCCTGGGCCACAAGGACCCCGAGCCCGACGCAAACGGCATCGTCGCCGATCCCGAGCGCATCGACTTTGTCGACCAGCACATGGAGAAGGTGCTCCAGGCGCGCGCCGAGGGCGTCGACGTCCAGGGCTACTTTATCTGGAGCCTGCAGGACCAGTTCTCGTGGGCCAATGGCTATAACAAGCGCTACGGCCTGTTCTACATCGACTTCGACACGCAAAAACGCTACATCAAGCAGTCGGCACTCTGGTACAAGGAGCTCGCCGACACTATGGCGGACGCGCAGTAGCGCATCGCCTCGCTTTCCCCCGAGAGGGGAGCGGCCCTATGCGATACAAACCCAGCCGCTCCCCTCTCTCCCCCTGGGACCGACCCCGCCTGCACCCGGGCTTTTAGCAAGTGGGAGACCATATAGGTTTTCAACGTCCATGCCATTAAGATTTCATGCAAAGAGGAGCGTGAACTATGGAATCGATCGTTAAGTTCTTGGAGAAAGGTCAGCCGTACTTCGACAAGGTCTCTAAGAACATCTACCTTCAGGCCATTAAAGACGGCTTTTTGGCAGCAATGCCCATTATCCTGTCTTCTTCTGTCTTCCTGCTTATTTCGACCCTGCCGGGCGTTGTCGCCACGGTCGGCGGCTTTACGCTGCCCGACTGGTGGAACGTCGACGTCGTGAACTTCTGCAACAAGGTTTACAACTTCACGATGGGCGTCGTGGGCATCATGGTCGCCGGCACCACCGCAAGCGCGCTGACCGGCTCCAAGAACCGCCGCATGCCTGCCGGCAAGGCCATCAACGCCACGAGCACCATGGTCGCCGCCATGTGCGCTATGCTCATCTTGGCCGTTACCCAGACGAGTGCCAAGATCGACGGCGCCGATGTCTCGGTGTTCTTTACCGACAACATGGGCACCAAGGGCCTGCTGAGCTCCTTTGTCGCCGCATTTGCCACGGTCAACATCTATGCCTTCTGCATTAAGCGAGACATCACCATCAAGCTGCCCAAAGAAGTCCCCGGCGCCATCGCCCAGAACTTCCGCGACATCTTCGCCTTCAGCTTCTCCATCCTGTTTGTCGCCGTCATCGACGTTATCTGCCGCACCTGCTTGGCCGTCCCGTTTGCCAACGTCATCTCCACGCTGGTGAGCCCGCTGTTCGCCGCTGCCGATTCCTACGCCGGCCTCGCCCTCATCTGGTTCATGATCCCGCTGTTCTGGTTCATGGGCATCCACGGCCCCTCGGTCGTTAAGCCTGCCCTCAACGCCGCGCTGTTTGGCAACATCACCACCAACCTCGCCACGCTGCAGGCCGGCGGTCACCCCGCCCTCGCCCTGACCGAAAACTTCGGTAACTACATCGGCGAACTCGGCGGCACCGGCGCCACGTTCATTGTCCCGATCATCTTCCTGCTCTTTATGCGCTCCAAGCAGCTCAAGGCCGTCGGCAAAGCCTCTGTCGTGCCCGTGATGTTCGCCGTCAACGAGCCGCTGCTGTTCGCCGCGCCCATCATCCTCAACCCGTACTTCCTGATCCCGTTCCTGTTTGCCCCCGTGGCCAACGTCCTCATTGGTAAGTTCTTCATCGACTTTTTGGGCATGAACGGCTTTATCTATGCCATGCCGTGGGCACTCCCCGGACCGATCGGCACCTTCATCGACACCAACTTCCAGCCGATCTCTCTGGTCCTGGTTGTCGTCCTGCTGGTCGTTGACTTCTTGATCTACTACCCGTTCTGCAAGGCCTACGACAACGTCCTGTGCAAGCAGGAGGCCGAGACCCTGGCCGAAGAAGAGGCCGAGGAGACCAAGGCCGTCAAGACCGCTGCCGCCCCCGCCGTTGAGGCTCCTGTTGTCGAGACCGCTTCTGCCACTGAGGCCTCCGCAGCTCCGTCCGCCCTTAAGGGCAAGGATCTGAGGGTTCTGGTTCTGTGCGCTGGCGCCGGCACCTCTGCACTGCTCGCCAACGCGCTTAAGGAAGGCGCCGACGAGCTGGGCATCGACATTACCGCCAACGCCGGTGCCTACGGCAGCCACTACGCCATCATGGACCAGTACAACGTCATCGTCCTGGCTCCGCAGGTTCGCACCTATTACAACGAGATGAAGGCCGACACCGACCGCCTGGGCATCACGCTGCTGTCGCCCAAGGGCAAACAGTACATCGACCTCACTAAGGATCCCAAGGGTGCCGTCGCCTGGATCGAGGAAAACCTCGAGGCATAAGACGCTGACACCACCTGCCGCTTGCAGACAATAAATGGCCCGTGCATCGATGTGTGATGCGCGGGCCATTTTGTTTAGACCGCACCCGTCCTCCTGTTCATCTCAATCTGTAACATCTAGCCGAGTTTTTCGGTCCTAGCTGTTACAGATCGAGATGAACGCACAGGCCAAGCCGAAAATCTCAATCTGTAACATGTAGACCACTTTTGACCGTCTAGCTGTTACAGATCGAGACAAACGGAATAAGCCGAGCACGTCTACGCCCGCAAGTCCTTTACGCTGGAACGCTCGACCAACACGCCCGAGACGAGCGTACGGCTTCTGGAGCTCGGGGCTTCCAGACCTGCGACGACCTCGTTAAGCGCACGGACGCCCAGCTCGCGGTGGCGAAACTTCACCGACGTCAGAATCGAATTAGGTATCGTCTTGTAGAGCTCATCGTCGAATCCGATCACGGACACGTCGTCGGGCACACTGAGCCCTTTGTCACGTAGAGCCATCATCACGCCGTTTGCCATGCAGTCGTTAGCAGCGAGGACCGCCGTGCAATCGGGCTTATCGGCAAGCACAAGGCCCGCGGCATAGCCACTATCCGCATTCCAATCGCCTTGCAGAGGCTCGGGCGGCTCAATGCCACGCGCCTCGAGTGCCGCACGCCAACCTTTCATACGACACTGGCTCGACAGCGCCTCTTTCTTACCAGAGATGAAGTATACGTTCTTGTGCCCACGATTTAAGAAGTACTCGCACGCCATGCGCGCGCCGCCCTCTTGGTCGTCACTGACGGTGGAGCAGGTAGGATGCTCCATCGGCGTGATAATCACCGTCTTGAGGTCCTTCGGTGCCTCAAAGGTATCAAAGTCATCGACCATCTGACGCAGGTTGAAGATCATGCCATCAACAGGCAGCTGCGACATCCTACGCGCCGCTTCGGCAAGGGTCATCTTCTCCCCCGCCCGCTTTTTGATCATCGTGAGCGCAAAGCCTCGCTCTTCGGCGGCATCGGCGATACCGTCAATCATGTCCACGGCACCGCCTGACAAGTGAAACAGCACAACGCCGATGCACCCGTAACGGCCCAACTTGAGCGAACGCGCGGCAAAGTTGGTTCGAAATCCGAGCGCCTCCATTGCCGAATGGACCTTATCGCGTGTCGACTCTCGCACGCTATCGGGCTCGTTGATCGCGCGCGACACCGTCTTGAGAGAAACACCCGCGGCAATCGCCACGTCGTTCATCGAAACGTTTTTCTTGTCCATCGTTGTCACTGCTTCTCCACTCGGTTCTCTATCGCTTGTTTTTTGCGTTCTAGCATACACCACCTGCCTGACTGATAAATCAACCGTTTACCGAACAATATCGACCACTCACCCGTATATCCTTGTTGCTCTTCCAAAAATGTCTTACGTTGTCATTAACGAAATGACAACGTTGTCATTTCGCAATGCCTTCCTTAAGCAGGAAGGTTTCCGGGCAGTCCTGACCATCCATCGACGACCAGTTCCATCCACATGCATCGCGCATCAAGTAGCAAAGGAGCTCTATGGACGCCATCGTAAAGATGCTCGAAAAGCATCAACCGTTCTTCGAGAAGATCTCGAGGAACGTCTACCTCCAGGCCATCAAGGACGGATTCCTTGGGTGCATGCCCATCGTCCTTACCTCTTCGATCTTTCTGCTGATCGCCACGCTTCCCGGCGTAGTTGGCATTACGCTGCCCCAGCCGCTCATCGACTGGTGCAACAAGCTGTATAACTTCACCATGGGCGTCATGGGCATCATGGTTGCCGGCACCACCGCCAAGAACTTTACGGCTTCCATGAACCGTCGCATGCCCGCTGGCAAAGTGCTCAACGACGGCTCCACCATGGTGGCCGCCCAGTGCAGCATGCTGCTGCTCGCTGTTACGCAGTTCACCACCAAGCTCGACGGCTCCGAGCTTTCGGTCTTCGACTGCACCAGCATGGGTACGCGCGGCCTGTTCTCGGCCTATATCGCCGCGTTCATTACCGTGTGGGTCTATAAGTTCTGCGTCTCGCGCGATCTGACCATTAAGCTGCCCAAGGAGGTCCCGGGCGCCATCGCTCAGAACTTCCGCGACATCATCCCCTTTGGCGGCGCCGTCATCATCTGCGGCATCATCGATGTGGTTGTGCGCAACCTCATGGGCGTTCCGTTCTCCGAGCTGCTTATCAAACTGCTCTCCCCGCTCTTTACCGCTGCAGAAACCTATCCTGGCCTTATCCTTATCCAGGCAGCCACCGCGTTCTTCTGGTTCATCGGCGTCCACGGCCCCTCGATCGTCCAGCCGGGCATCGACCCCATCCGTCTTGCCAACCAGGCCGAGAATCTGCAGGTTCTGTTGGCAGGCGGCCACCCCGCCCACTCCCTCACCTTTAACATGTCGCTCGTGGGTGAGTTCGGCGGCACCGGCGCCACGTTCATCGTGCCGCTTCTGCTGATTCTCTTTATGAAGTCCAAGCAGCTCAAAGCCGTCGGTAAGGCCTCGATTGTCCCTGTTGCCTTCGCCGTCAACGAGCCGCTGCTCTTTGGCGCGCCGATGATCCTTAACCCCTACATGCTCATCCCCTTTGTTGCCGCCGGCTGCGTCAACGTGAGTGTTGCCAAGTTCTTTATCGATAACGTGGGCATGAACGGCTTCTCTTTCGTGGTGCCTTGGGCTACCCCTGCCCCCATCGGCATCTTCATCACCACGAACTTCCAGCTTATCGCCCTGGTGTTTGTCGCGATCATCATCTTGCTGGACGCCATCATCTACCTGCCGTTCTTGAAGGCATACGATAAACTGCTCTGCGACCAGGAGGCCGAGCGCGCCGCCGAGCTGGGTCTTGAGTCCAATGGTGCCGCCACCATCGCCGCCAACGCCCCTGCGCCCGCTGTCGAGCAGACCGCCGCTTCCGTCGAGGCAACCGTTGCCGCCACCGACAGCGAGCCTGTCGCCGATCAGCCCGAGCCCGCCGCCGAAGCATCCGCTAAGAAGGATGTCGACGGTCTGAAGGTCCTCGTCCTGTGCGCCGGCGCCGGCACCTCTGCCATGCTTGCCAACGCCATCAAGGAAGGTGCTGCGCAGACCGGAGAGAACATCGCTTCCTCCGCAGGCGCCTATGGCCAGCACACTGCCATCATGGATCAGTACGACGTTATCGTGCTTGCCCCGCAGGTCCGTAGCTACTACAACGACATGAAGGCCGACACCGATCGTCTGGGCATTAAGCTGCTCGCCCCGCGCGGTAAGGAATATATCGACCTTACTCGCGACCCCGCTGGCGCCATTAAGTGGCTCCGCGAGAACCTCGACTAGGTTCCTCCCTCTGTTGGTGCCCGGATCCCCAGTTCGGGCACCCCTCCCTATTCGAATCCCACAGAAAGGATGACTCATGACCAACCCCATGCAGTTCCCCGACGGCTTTGTGTTTGGCGGCGCCACCGCCGCTTACCAGGTTGAGGGCGAGACCCGCACGCACGGCAAGGGCAAAGTGCCCTGGGACGATTTCCTGGCAGCTCAGGGTCGCTTCTCCCCCGATCCCGCAAGCGATTTCTACAACAAGTACCCGGTCGATATCGACCTGTGCCAGCGCTTCGGCATCAACGGTATCCGCGTCTCCATCGCTTGGAGCCGCATCTTCCCCAACGGTACTGGCGAGATCAACCCCGAGGGCGTCGCTTTCTATCACGAGCTCTTTGCCACCTGCAATAAAGCCGGCGTTATCCCCTATGTCACGCTCGATCACTTCGATACGCCCGAGGCCTTTTACCAGAACGGCGGCGAGGGCTTCCTGACGCGCACGACGATCGACGCCTTTGTCGAGTACGCCAAGTTCTGCTTTGCCGAGTTCACCGAGGTCAAGCACTGGTTCACGTTTAACGAGATTCCCGCAACCGCCGAGGGCAGCTTTATCGTCGGCAACTGGCCGCACGGCGAGAAGTACCGCCTGGACAAGGCCTTCCAGCTCATGCACAACATGATGGTGGCCCACGCCAAGGCTGTCGTTGCCTTCCATGAGGGCGGCTTTGAGGGCGAGATCGGCATTGTCCAGAACCTGGAGCCCAAGTATCCCCTCGATCCCAACAGTGCTGCCGACTGCGAGGCAGCTCGCATGGCCGATGTCATCAACAACCGCTGGGTGCTCGACGCCACTTTCCGCGGCCACTATGCAGCCGACACCATGGAAGCCGCAACCAAGCTGGCCCATATCGCCGGCGGCGAGCTCGACGTCCGTGACGAGGACATCGCCGCGCTGACCGCCGCGCTCCCCTACAACGATTGCCTGGGCGTCAACACCTACAAGTGCCAGTTCCTGCGTGCTGCCGAGGGCGAAAACGACATCAACCACAATGGCACCGGCGACAAGGGATCCTCGCGCTGGTTCCTCAAGGGCGTGGGCGAGTCATGCGTGCGCGAAGGCGTACCCACCACCGATTGGGACTGGATTATCTATCCCGAGGGCCTGTACGACCTGCTGCTGCGCATTAAGAACGATTACCCCAACTACAAGAAGATCTACATCACCGAGAACGGCATGGGCTATAAGGACGACTTTGAGGACGGCTTTATCGACGATGCCCCTCGTATCGACTATATGCGTCAGCATCTCGCGTGGATCCTCAAGGCAATCGACGGCGGCGTGAACGTCGACGGTTACTTTGTGTGGTCGCTGCAGGACCAGTTCTCCTGGACCAACGGCTATAACAAGCGCTATGGCCTGTTCTACATCGACTTTGAGACCCAGAAGCGCTATCCCAAGGCGAGCGCGTACTGGTACAAGAACGTCGCGGAGACCGGCCTGCTCATGGCCTAACTTTTGCCGCATACCCCCTGTCGGCCGCATGCGAATCCCTCCACGGGTTCGCATGCGGCCGTTTTGTTTTTGGCCAAGCCGGCGGCGGGGCGTTTCTCTCGATCTGTAACATCTAGCAGGGGTTTTCGGTCCTTACTGTTACAGATTGAGATGAACGGGCCCGCCCGGGCCGAAAGATCTAAATCTGTAACACTAAATCCGGTATTGGCCGCCTACCTGTTACAGATCGAGACGAACGCGCAGGCCAATCCATTCAATCTCAATCTGTAACATCTAGACGACTATTTCACCCCTATCCGTTACAGATTTAGACAAACGGAATCGGCCAGGCAGAAAATCTAAATCTGTAACATCTAACGAGCATTTGATCGCCTAGTTGTTACAGATCGAGACAATCAGATGGTCAAATCCTCACTTTCCAGGCAGCTACGAAGCGCTCCTCTTTCTTAATTATTATCGGCATCACGAACACGCTTTCGGTATCTTTTAATGCCAAAATGATACCGAAAGCGTGTTCGAGAATACGGATAATTCCATGCGTTAGCCCAATCAAGCCCCAGGCTTACAAACTCCGTTATTGTTCAGAATGCCAATGCATTCGCGTTTGCGCGTCATTTCACGTCACTTTGACACGCAAAATGACACGCAAATTTTTTCGTGTCATAATTTTGACGCGTAAAATGACGTGTAAAATTTTTACGTGTTATTTTTCACGTCAAATTGAAGCGAAACGGAGCATCACAATGCAAGAATCCAAAGATCTTGAATTCAAGGAATGCGTCACCAATTCGTTCCTTAAAACCGTCTCCGCTTATGCAAATGGCACGGGAGGACGCGTTCTATTTGGAATTAACGACGACGGAGAAGCCGTTGGCCTCGATGACCCCAAGCAGACCTGCCTGGATATCGAAAACAAGATTAACGATTCGATCATCCCCCAGCCCGATTACTCCCTAAAGATCGACGAGCCCGATGCAACCGTGGAGCTTACGGTCTTTCCCGGCAGATCGAAGCCTTACCTATACCGCTCGAAGGCATACAAGCGCAATGACACCGCGACCATTCCAGTTGATACCCTAGGCCTTTCGCGTCTTGTACTCGAGGGTCAAAACCTCTCCTTTGAGCAGCTCCCGGCAAACAAACAAGATTTATCTTTCACCGTTTTAGAGAATCGTCTAACAGCAAAACTTTCGCTTCAGTCATTCACAACCGATACTCTCAAAACCCTTGGCCTGCTTGATGAAACCGGAACCTACAACAACGCGGCAGAACTGCTCGCGGACGAGAATGGCTTCCCGGGTATCGACATCGCAGTGTTTGGTGAAACTATCAACCTCATTAAGCAGCGCAAGACTCTTGAACATGCATCCGTTCTAGCGGAAATTGACGGAGCCCTTGAGCTTTTCGAAGCCCAGTACTGCTACGAAGAGATCCAGGGGATGGAGCGGATCCGCAAGGAGCTCATTCCGCTCGAAGCATTCCGCGAGGCCATTACCAATGCAGTCGTTCATAGGACTTGGGATGCGCCCGCACACATCCGCATCTCGATGTTCGACGACCGTGTGGAAGTCGCTTCGCCCGGCGGCTTGCCGGCAAGCATGACCGTCGATGAATATCTGTCCGACATGCTATCCGTTAGACGCAATCGTATTCTTGCCGAAGTCTTTTTGCGCCTGGGTCTTATCGAAGCCTTTGGAACGGGCATCATGCGAATTCGCGATACCTATAAGGACAGCGTCAGAAAGCCCCGGTTTCAAGTTTCGGATAACGCCATTGTGGTAACACTTCCCCTACTCATGGATAACCCGGGGCTCAAAGGCGACGAACTTATCGTATTCGGACTGCTGAGCGGAGTACACCCTCAATCGACAAGCGAGCTTGCGGCCAAAGTCACCTTTAGTCGCTCGAAGCTTCTTCGCATCCTCAAAAAACTCGTTGAGACAGGCCTGGCGACAGTTGAAGGCACCGGCAGAGGGCAGAAGTATCGCCTGCTACGCTAGCTAGCAAATGACCTGCGTGTGTTCCTCGATGGCAGTGCGGTCCTCGGCGGTAATACCCGGCTCGCACACCACGGCGTCCAAATTGTCCAGGCGACAGAAGGTGTAGAAGTCGCGCCTGCCGATCCTGCTGGAGTCGGCAATCAGATAGCGCGAGTCGGCCTTGCTAAAGGCGAGCTGCTGGATGCGGCCCTCGTCCATGTTGGACGTGGACACGTCGCCGTCCAGAATGCCGTTGGCACCGATAAACGCCGTGTCAATCCCTAGTGCGCGCAGGGTATCCTCGGCCATGGGGCCCACAAAGGCGGCGGTGCGGCGACGGTACATGCCGCCCACCAGGCACAGCTCGCAATCCTCGCGCGCCTCGAGCAGGCTAAAGGCCGAAAGCGAATTGGTCACATAGATGGAAGGCAGCTTGTCGGTGACTCGGAGAGCGCCAATGCCATCTCACGACGGTTGCGCTCATTGTCTCAATTAGATACTCAACGAAATACGGCCCCGCAGCTCAATAAGCTGCGGGGCCGTACTATACACCGACGAATCAACGACGGAGTGCATCCACTATTTAGCCAGCTCCTGAACGATCCAGTCAATTGCACCTTCGGGATCGTTGGTAAGGTCGATATACTCCTTGCCCCTTGTGGTGAGCAGTTTAATTCCAAGGCGATCGGTATCGGCCTTCATAGCGTCATAGTACATGCGTGCCTGGGGTGCCAGAACAATCACGTTGTACTGATCCATCGTCTCATAGTGGCTTCCGTACGCACCGGACTGAGAAACCAGATCGATACCCTTAGCAGCGGCACCTTCGCGAAGAGCATTTGCCAAGAGAGTCGAAGTGCCGGCACCCTGGCAAAGCACAAGCACTCGGATCTGCTCCGCCTTGTCCTTTACCGCCTCGAGAGCTTTTGCGACATTTTCCTGTGCGGCAATAGCATCTGCATCCGAGGTTCCTGCAGTCTCCTTTGCAGACTCTTCCAAACAAAGCTGATGGTCATACGCCTTGCAGAACGGATAGTAAATCACAAAGTCAACGACCAACAGCACTGCCATCAATACGAGAGAACGCAGATCGAGACCCGTGGTGAGGAATGCACCGATTGGGCCGGGAAGCGCCCACGGCATGGTATACATGGGGGCGTTCATTCCAATGACGTCAATGAAAAACTTACCGATAATGGCGTTGACCATAGGAGCCACTAGGAAGGGCACGAACATATAGGGATTGAGAACAATCGGCATACCGAAGATAACGGGCTCGTTAACTCCAAAAATCACCGGGATAATCGATGCCTTGCCCATGGCTTTAAGCTGCTTGGAGCGCATAAACATGATCAGGATAATAGGAACGATGAACGTGCAGCCAGAACCGCCCAGACCGCCGATGAAGCTTGTAAAGTCCTGCGTGAGAGCAATTGACGGGTGTCCACCTGCTTGGAAAACCTCAAGATTGGTAACGGTATTGCCGTAGAGCGCAGCATTGATCGGACTCATGACAACCGAAGCACCGTGGATACCCATAAATTGGAAAAGTGCGACCGCGCCTTCGATAAGCGCCATGCCAGGATAGGTGTCGACCGCGGAGAACAGCGGCGAGATGAGAGCGGATACCAAATTGGCGAACGGCACAGCAAGCAGCTTGCGGCTCGCAAGATCGATAAAAGCGCACGCAAGGATCGAAAACCCAAATGCAAAGATATCGCGAAAACTCTGCGCAATAGAGCCAGGGACCTCTTTGGGGAGCTTGATTGTCACATTATGGCTAATGCACACCTTATAGATATTAACGGTCAAGAATGCGGCTACGAACGCAGCGAGAAAACCCTTGGTTCCCATATAGCCGGTTTCAAAAACAGACGTATCTGCTCCGCCAATCGAGACAACATCGTTCGTCACCGATAGCAAGAGCATGCCGCACATGGCACAAACCATGCACGAGGTGGGGTTGAGAGATTTGCCCGAAGGCATGCGACGGTTCATCGACATGGCAAGTGAGCTCGCCGTGGTGCCAGCCACCATAATGCCAAGAAGCCCCATGGTATATGCATAGATTTTATTGAAGAAATCCAGCACCTCAGGCGGAAGCGTGATGCCTACATAGGCAGGGAGCGTCGAAAGAAGAAGGAACAGGCTCGAGAACAGCACAATTGGCATATTCGAGAGAAAGCCATCCTTAATCGCCACCAGATAAATGTTCCTCGAGATTTTGTCGAAGAGGGGCTGGTGTTTTTCAAGGAATTTGACGATAGCGTCCATAACACATCCTTTCATGATTCCCGGGCACGTAACGATTTATCCGGACTCAACCGTCGTCGTCCCCGTTTGTATCCACGTATGTAAGTGAATACGTTCTTGTGCGAAATGTAATATCATTTGCGCGATTTGTCATAACCAATTCTTTTTCCGCTTTGTCGATATGTCAAGAATTCAAATACTTATTCGGTGAACGTTAGTTGATAAATATAATGTTTTCCCAGCTAAAGGCTATTTTTTCCGAGCAGTACAATAAGCTTGCAACCGTTCACCGATTGGATATAACATATTGAATATATTGTTGTAACAATATTAGAGACAATGTCACAAGCCTGTCGTTCTAGTCAAAGGAAGTAACAATGCCCAAACGATTACTGAACATGTCCGCATCCGATTTTGCCGCCACGTCACCCATGGATCTAAAGCAGGCAATTCTGGCTTCCGAGGGACGTACCATCATGGCGGAAAACGTACCCTCTTCCCAATTTCTCGGCGGCGTTACTAATGCAGAGATCGAACGTGCCGCAGGTGCCGACCTGCTTCTGTTTAACGCGCTCGATGTGTTCGATCCAGTTATTGCCGGTATTCCAGATGATCTCAATGAAAACCCGGTCACTTGGGTGAAGCGAGCATGCGGAAGACCCATTGGCGTCAATCTGGAGCCAGTTGATAACGAGGCAGAGATGTCTGAATCCCGAACGGAAATCCCCATGGGTCGTCGCGTCTCTCCCAAGACCTTAGAAAAGGCTAACGAACTCGGATTTGATTTTATCTGCCTGACGGGCAACCCTGGAACCGGCGTCTCCAACGATGCAATCGCCCATTCGATTAAACTCTCCAAAGAGCATTTCAATGGCCTGGTCATAGCCGGAAAAATGCATGGAGCGGGCGTTGCGGAACCTGTCATGACGCTCGAAATTGCGCGCAAGTTTGTTGACCTCGGCGTCGATATCCTTCTCGTGCCAGCCCCCTACACCGTCCCTTGCTTCCAAGAAGCAGACCTGCGCGCCATCGTAGACTTTGTACGATCCCACAACGTAGGCAAGTCAATTGAAGAGAAGGTTCTCGTCATGGCGGCGAACGGGACGAGTCAAGACTCCTGCGACAGCGAGACCATTAAGAAAATAGGCCTTGCAGCAAAAGCAGCCGGCGCTGACCTCCAACATATCGGGGACTCCATGAACGGTATCTGCCTGCCCCAGAATATCTTCACGCTCGGACAAGCCCTTCGTGGATACAGGCATCAGATCGTCATGCTGAGCCGCTCTGTGATACGTTAAGGTTACCTTGCCCACGTTACATCCCGACTGAGGCAACCATCAGGTATAACCAACATGCAAACTGAGGCTCTAATGCTCGATACACACGAAAAACGGCCACTCTATTTACAGCTCACCGACGCGCTGCTCAAGCAGATCGTCGATGAATATCAAGCAGACGATAAACTTCCAACAGAAATGGAACTCTGCGACGAATACGCCGTAAGCAGAACAACCGTCCGACTTGCCATGAGTGAGCTGGAGCGTCGTGGAAGTATCTATCGAATCCAAGGTAAGGGATCGTTTGTTGCACCGAAACGCGTTAGCGAACTCAATTCACTTTTAGACTTTGACTTTGCAAGCCATTGCGATGGCGTTGATCCGGATGCCATCACCAAACATTTCGGCGGCCTCACATCAGGTCGTCCAATTTCCGTAATGATGCTCCAACAATTTGGATGTCAAAGTCGCGATGAAATTCAGCGTCTTGAATTGACCTACGAACTTGAAGGCAGCTTCATAGGCGCTGATACGTTCTTCATTTCAAAGTCGCGCGTTCCGAATAACCAGTTAGATTTTCAGGCATTTAGCAGAACCATGGACGACTTGTCCAAGTCTATCCAATCTGTTAGGGAAAGCTATAGAGCACGTCAGCTTAGCGATTCCGAAGCCAGTAATTATGGTGTTGCAAAACTTCCGGTCATCGAACTGACTCATTATGCTTACGACTCCGGAGGCAAACTAATCTCAATTGTCTGCCGCACCGTCTTAACTGGGCGAATCCCTTATCAAAACTTTATTTTCAAGTCCTAATGTTCTTTTTCTTTTGTCTCGATCTGTAACACGTAGCCGAGTTTTTAAGTCCTAACCGTTACAGATCGAGACAAACAAGGTAGACCACGCCGAATTGTCTCAATCTGTAACATCTGACTCGCTTTTGGCCGCCTAGATATCACAGGTTGAGACAATTTGATAGTGGAGTCCTCATTTGCGCGTCATATCGCGTAGCGCTGACGCGCTGGTTTCCACAATGACAGGAGGTAAAAGTCCTCCCGCATCGCCCGTTGGCAATCCCGTAGCGCTAGCTAGCAAATGACCTGCGTATGCTCCTCGATGGCGGCACGATCTTCGGCGGCGATGCCCGGCTCGCACACCACGGCGTCCAGGCTGTCCAGACGGCAGAAGGTGTAGAAGTCGCGCTTGCCAATCTTGCTGGAATCGGCGATCAGATAGCGCGAGTCGGCCTTGCTAAAGGCGAGCTGCTGGATGCGGCCCTCTTCCATGTTAGACGTAGACACGTCGCCGTCCAAGATGCCGTTGGCGCCGATAAACGCCGCATCGATGCCCAGCGCACGCAGGGTATCCTCAGCCGTTGGCCCCACAAAAGCGGCGGTGCGGCGACGGTACATACCGCCCACGAGGCACAGGTCGCAATCTTCGCGCGCCTCGAGCAGGTTAAACACCGAAAGCGAATTAGTCACGATGCGCAGGCGAAACGCCGGCAGCATCGAGGCCATCTGCTCAACCGTGGTGCCCGTACCCAAAAAGATGGTCGAGCCCTCCTCGATAAGCTCCACAGCACGGCGCGCGATCTGCAGCTTTTCCTCGGCATGCTTGGTGCGCTTTTCGCTGTGCGAATACTCATGGCGCAGCATAGCGTGTGGACGGCCCCGCGCACTGCGGGCTCCGCCGTGCACGCGCTCGATCTCGCCCAGGCTCGCAAGCTCCTCAAGATCACGGCGGATCGTCATATCCGAGACACCTAACGCATCCGAAATCTCCTTGACCGAGACCGTTCCCTGTTCCTCGAGCAGCTGCCGAACCTTATCCTGTCGCTCCGCTTTAATCACGATGAGTCCTCGCTGTTCCACGCTCACGTCAATTCAAACAATAACGAACAAATTGTATCAGACTCGCGCGCGTCAGAAATGAACGCCCGCACAGCTCCAATCATCACTTTTTTGAGAAAAATACCCCCTGCTTTAGTGGGGTGTAGTGATAATCTCGCCTGTTCGCGCTACAGTTTGTCCGAAATACCTCGATGTTAGGAACCAAATGATCACTTCCGAGCTTTTCGGCACCGCGCCGTGCGGTACCCCCGTTCATCGCTACACCCTCAACGGGCCCGAGATCTGCGTTCGCATTATGGACTATGGCGCCACCGTGCTGGGCATCGACGTGCCCGACATTCCCGGCAACGTGCGCGATGTGGTGCTGGGCTTCGATAAGCTCGAGGATTACTTTGACAACCCCGCCTGCTTTGGCGCGACCATCGGCCCCGTGGCAAACCGCACCGCGGGCGCCACGATCACCATCGCCGGCACGGACTGGCATATGCCAGCCAACGAAGGCGTCAACAACCTGCACAGCGATCTTGAGCATGGTCTGCACAAGCGCGTGTGGGATGTTGAGCTCGACGAGGTCCATAACGCCGTGCGCATGACCACCTCGCTTGAGGACGGTGAGCTGGGCCTGCCCGGCAACCGCACCTTTACGGCCGTGTTTACCGTGACACGCACCGGCCGCTTCCGTATCGAATACGGCTGCGAGAGCGACCGCGCCACCTACGTGTCCATGACCAACCACACGTACTTTAACCTTGCCGGCCATAACGCCGACATGGACTGCGAGCACTTCTTTGTTGCCAACGCTGCCCACTACCTGCCCATCAACGAGCAGAACATCCCCACCGGCGAGATTGCTCCGGTCGAGGGCACGCCGTTTGACTTTCGCGAGCTGCGCCCCGTCGCGCCTGGCATGGAGACCGACGATCCGCAGATTAAGCAGGCCCGTGGCTACGATCACTGTCTGTGCATCGATGGCTATCAGTACGGCCGCAATCTCCGCCGCGCGATGCACGTCGAGGAGATGTGGACCGGCCGCGAGCTGGACTACTACACCACTGCCCCGGGCGTGCAGCTCTACACCGGCAACTGGCTGGGCGACGAGCACGCCAAGGACGATGCTAACTATGGCTGGGGCGCCGGCTTTGCTCTCGAGGCCGAGATGTACCCCGACACGCCGCACCAGCCGTTGTTCCCGCAGGGCATTGTGGGCCCGGGTCACCCCTACAGCAATGTGATCGAATACCACTTTATGAGGCACTAAGCCCACAACGCAACATATCGCACAGCAGCGCCCGCCGGCACCACCGCCGACGGGCGCTTTGCTACCTAGTCATTGGGGACGTTCTTAAATGACTAGTTGGATGGGGTCGGGATTGGAGCTGGGGAAATAACGGATTTCTAGTTCTATGCCGAGCTTTTGCAGCTCTTTGAGGGAGGCGACATCTGCGCCGTCTACGGCGACTGCGGGCGTTATGGGGTGCTTGCCCTCCCCTGCCTGCATATGGCCAATGCTGATCTTGGTTATCGGCACACCGCCCTTAACCAGCGCGAGCGCATCGGCGGGCGAGGCCACCATGATCAGAATCAACTGGCGCGGCGTTGCGGTATGAATGATGTCGATAGTCCTTTGCACCGAGAAAAACCGCGTCCAAACGCCTTCTGGCGCCGCCACCCTCATGGGTGCCCATTGGCGTGAATCCGCCGCGATCTCATCGTTGACGATTAGGACAAGGTTGGAACCCACGGCTTCGTTCCACAGCTCAACGTCTTGTCCGTAAATAAACCGGTCATCGATACGCGTGAGAAGAATCTTGGGTTGAGCCATCGCCGCCCCATTCTGTTTGAGACCCATACGAGCGGGACATCACGCCTTCAATATTAGTGCATTTAAAGTGAGAAAAGCCGTCAGAACACTTGCGCGGATGTGCGATGTCCCGTATCATAGACAGCCGTTGACGCCCCAGTTGCGTCACTACATGGCCGCCAGCGTAGCTCAGTTGGTAGAGCACCGCTCTCGTAAAGCGGGGGTCACCGGTTCGAGCCCGGTCGCTGGCTCCATTGCACAAGATAGCCGCCTTCGGGCGGCTTTTTTGTTGCTGATTTTGAGTGCGCATGCGCCAACCCAAGCATCACCGCGTCGACAGTTCCCCTATTCAAAAACAGAAACCCCGCCAAACGTGATTCCCCTAGGGGAAACACTTTTGGCGGGGTCCTTGCGTGATTTCCCTAGGGGAATCACGCCATCAGACGAACAGCTCAGACGAACAGCGTGTTACTCCTCCCAGTAAGCGTCGGCAAGCAGCTTAAAGCAGATCTTCTTGACCGGCTGCGCGCCATCGCCCGAGAACTCGAGCGTGGGCATATGAGGCTCGCCGGCAACAAACAGCGCAAACTTGTCGTCAGCAAGATCGCCGGCGATCGAGGCGTCGGAATCGACCAGATCGTAGTCGTCCTTCTCGTCAAACTCCTGGACCAGCGTCAGGCTGCCCGTGGCAACCTTAAAGGCCTCGCGACCCTCAATGTCGATCTGCAGGTCGTGATAGCGCTGATGCGTCTCGTAGTGAGCCTCGGCCTCGGGACGAGTCGTGGGAGCCATGACGTTCGCAAAGACCTTGTCGCCCAGAATCGGATGGCTGCCGACCTCGAGCTCCGCCGGATCGTTCTCCTCGAGCCAATCAATCAGCACGTCGAGGCCCTTGAGCATTCCGCGGTACTCCTCGATATCGCCCAGTGCACCGTAAATCATCTAAATCCCCTCTCGGATCGTTCCTTTGGCGGCTACTCGATAAACGCGTTACCGACGCTGTTGCCACCCACATACGTCTCGACCAGGGTAAGGTCGGGATTGAACACGACAACGTCGGCGTCGCGCCCCGGCACAATGCTACCGCACTTGTCGTCAACATGAGCTAGCAAGCGATGCCGGAGCCGTCGCCCAAACTCTTACAGCTCAGTCACGACAACGCCGTTGTAGACCTCGTCCCAACGGTCCATGACCAGATGGCCAGTCATGGGATCCATGGCGTTGAGCTTGCCGCAGGTGTTGGCGGTACGCAGCACCGTCTCGTCGTCTGCGCCAGCAGCGATGGCATGTGCGAAGCCTGCGATAGTGGAGTCACCAGAGCCCGTGGCGTTAACGGCAGGGATATCGGGCGTCTTTGCGCGGAACGCACGGCCATTGTGGAAGCCAACGGAGCCGGCAGCGCCCATGGACACGACGACCCAGGGGATATCGGAGAAGCGGGCGTCAGAGGCGAGCGCGGCGCGGAGCTCATCCACATCGTCGGTGGTAAAGCTCGTACCCAGAAGGCCATTGATCTCGGTCAGGTTAGGCTTGACCAGCTCGGGCTTAATTTCGGACTTAAGGGCGGCCTCGAGCGAAGCACCCGAGGTATCGAGCAGCACCTTGGCGCCGGCGTTCTCGGCAATGCCCGTGATCTTGGCATAGTAGTCTGCCTCGACACCGCGGGGCAGAGAACCCGAAATGGTGACGACGTCGGCCTTGCCCGCAAGCTCAGTAAACTTGGCGGTAAAGGCATCGAGTTCCTCGGGGGCAATTGCCGGGCCACTCTCGAGCAGCTCGGTCTGGTTGCCGGCGTGGAGGATGTTGAGGCAAATGCGAGTCTCGCCCTTGATGGGCACAAAGTCGTTGTTAATACCGTTGGCGTCCATGAGCTCAGCCATGTAGGCGCCCATGTGGCCGCCGAGCAGACCGGTTGCCACAACGTCGTCGCCCAGCTGACCCAGCACACGGGCCACGTTGAGGCCCTTGCCGCCAGCGGTCTTTTCGGGCGTCACACGGTTAACGTCGTCGATAATGAGCTCATCGAGCTGATAGCGCGTATCGACAGACGGGTTCATCGTAACGGTGAGGATCATTTTTAGCTCCTTATCTCGCAGGCTCCTTGTGCCTCGCGATACGAGTCGACAAAACGGAATTACAGAATCTCAATCGTGAACGAGCTAACGACGGTCTCCTTGGGCTTGGCGACAAGGCAGCCGCGCTTATGCTCAAGCACGTCGTCCTCATCGGAGCAGGTCGAAAGACCGCCCCAGGGCTCAACTGCCACAAAATCGCCCTCGGGCTTACTCCACACAATGAGATACGGGAAGCCCTCAAAGCTCAGGCGAACGCCCTTGTCCTCGCCCTTCTTGGAAAGCGTGACCTGACGACTCTCGAGTACGTCAAAGATGGTCTCCGCAAAATCGAAGAGCTCGTGCGACAGGGGCAGCGTCTTTCCCACCATGGGGTTCTTGGAGCGGTTTGCCACGTCAATCAATCCAGTCGAGGGAACGGCGGTGCAGAGCTCCGCAGTCTCGTCTTTCTCAAAGCGCAACTCGTAGTCCGTATAGGCCTCGCCCTCATCGAGCGGACACCTAAAGCCGGGATGACCGCCGATAAAGAACGGCATGTCCTCGGTTCCCTCGTTGGTCACCTCATAGGAGACGCGCACGGCATCCCCCTCAAGCGTATAACGAGCGACAAGCTTAAACGGGTACGGATAATCGCTCAGCAGCGCGGCATTATCCTCCGAAGCCAGGCACATCGCCAGCTCGTTCTCGCCTTGGCTCAGCAGCTTCCACTCCTGTTTGCGCGCAAACCCGTGGCGAGCGAGCTTTACATGATGCCCGGCAAATGTCATGGCGCTGTTGTCGCGCAAGCCTCCGCAAATCGGGAAGCAAATCGGTGCCTGGCCGGACCACACGGCGGGATCGCCCTGCCACAAGTACTCGCGACCTCCGGCCTCAATCGAGGTAAACGAACCACCAGCCGTGGACACCTTAATAGAAATCGAATCGTTGGAGAGAGCGTATTCCATTGCCCATCCTTTCGAACAACTGCTTTTTTGCTCGCAAGAACCCGTCTCGGCCCTGACCAAAGGACAAACCCGCACGTTCATCGATACGTCCGGTATCCCAGCCATGCAACGGGGTACCATACAGACATTGATGCAATTACAGCTGAAAGGCCTTCTTATGCGAACCATCATCCTCTACGCCTCGCGCCATCACGGCAATACGAAAAAGCTCGTGGACGCCATCGTCGAGGCACACCCCGAGATCGATACCCTCGACGTGAAGTCACTCGGTAAAAACGAGTATCCCAACCTGCACGAATATCATCTGATCGGTGTCGCCACGGGAATCTATTACTCCGAGATCGACAAGGACATGGCACGCGTGCTCACGAACGTGCTGCAGCCGCAGGACAAGGTGTTTGGCCTTATGACCTACGGTGGCAAAAACAAGTGGTACGGCAAGGATATCGATGGCATCTGCCGCATGAGGCAGGCCATCTTTATGGGTGTCTACGGCTGCCCCGGCTTTGATACGTGGGGTCCGTTCAAACTCACCGGCGGTGTGCAAAAGGGACACCCGACCGCTGAGGAAATTAAGGGCGCCGTCGACTTCTTCGACAAGATCGAAGACGAGTATGGCGACATCATCGTCGAAGAGTACGCCAAGCGCGAGAAGCGCCTAGCATACGAGAAGGAGCATCCTGCAGGAGGCCTGGTGGCCGGCGTTAAGCGCACGGCAAAGAAGATTGCTAACAAGCTGTAACTGTGAAGGTGCTTTTGAGCGTTTAACCCATACGGCGGGTCCGAGCAGATTCGGGCCCGCCGTCTTTTTCTATCGTTACTCGGTAAAGGCGTTGCCGACGCTCTGGCCGCCAACATACGTCTCGACGAGGGTGAGCTCATGGTCGAACACGACAAAGTCGGCGTCGCGACCCGGCATGATGCTGCCGCACTTATCCTCGATGTGTGCAGAGCGAGCCGGCACCTCGGTTGCCATGCGAATGGCGATATCGGCGCTGGCGATGCCCCAATCGACAATGTTCTTGACGCCCTGGGCAAGCGTGAGCACCGAGCCAGCAATGCTCTTGCCGTCGGCGAGCCAGCACAGGTTGTCCTTCATGATGACGTCCATGCCACCACTGGTGTAGCTGCCCTCGGGCATGCCGCCGCAACCCAGGCAGTCGGTGATGAGCACCGTGTGCTGCCAGCCCTTTGCCTGCAGCAGTGCCTTGATGGCGGCAGGGTTTACGTGCTTGCCGTCACAGATGATCTCGGCGTAGGTCTCGGGCGTGGACATGGCAGCGCCCACGACACCGGGCTCACGGTGATGCAGGCCGCGCTGACCGTTATAGGTATGCGTAAAGCAGCTGGCACCGGCGTTGATGGCGGCGATGCACTCATCGTAGGTGGCGTCGGAGTGACCGATGCTGGTCACCACACCCTTGGCGTTCAGAGCAGCCGCATAAGCAGCGGCACCGTCGCGCTCGGCCGCCATGGCGCTCTTAACGATGCGACCACCCGCAGCCTCCTGCCACTGATCGAAGACCTCCTCGGAGGGATCGATAAGATAAGCGGGGTTCTGCGCGCCCACGTGCTTCATGGTAAAGAAGGGGCCCTCCAGGTAGATGCCCTGAATGCGAGCACCGCAGAAGTCGGGGCCGCGGCCCTCGTCCGCCTTGGCGATAGCGGCGCAGGCGTCCTTGATCTGCTCGACGCCATCGGTGAACGTCGTGGGCAGCCAGCTGGTGGTACCGCGACGGGCGAGCTCGGTTGAGCTGATATCGATGCCCTCGGGATCGTTATCGGTAGTTGAGTGGTTGTAGAAGCCATGGATGTGAGTATCGACCATACCCGGTGCGATCCACGATCCCGTGTAGTCCTTAATCTCGCAAGAGGGCTCGTCGGCCTGCCAGGCGCCAAAGACGCCGTCCTCGACCATAAGATAGCCGCCCAGTTGCGGGCCTGCCGGCAAGAAGAACTTGTCAGCCTTAATTGCGTACGTGCTCATATGCACTCCTTGCTTCTAAAGCAGTTGACTGTGGTGATGCTTATACCCAGCTCACGTAAAACAAAAAGCGCCCGCCCGCCGTTATGAGCGGACGGGCGCCCTTACAGGGGGACGCGATTAAGCGGTGAAGGGGTGAATCGTCACGCCCTTAACCACGCGGTTGACCGTGCCGGTGGGGCTCGGCGTATCGGGCGTGTTGCCCACGCGCACGGAGTTGAGCAGGCTGATAGCCTGGGCAAACATCACGAACGGCAGAGCAAGGTAACCCTCGGGAAGTGCCTCGTAGCCCTTAAAGGTGAAGGACTCACCCTCATAGACGGTGGCACCTTCCTGCTGAACGGCGATGGTGTGCTGAGCGATCTCGTCGCCACCGATCTCGTTGAGGATGTCGATGTCGTACTGACGGGTGTAGGCGTCGTTGTTGACGAACACGAAGACGAGCGTCTTATCGTCGACGAAGGACTTAGGTCCGTGACGATAGCCCATGGAGGTGTCGTAGGAAGTAGCGACCAGACCGTGAGCGAGCTCGAGGATCTTGAGCTGGCTCTCCTGAGCAAGGCCACCGAAGGAGCCAGAACCCAAGTAGGTCACGCGGTTGAAGTCGCCAGCCAGGTAATCGGCGATCTCGGGCTCACGGGAGATGACCTCCTCGCCCATCTTGGCGATGGTCTCGACCCACTCGGCCTTCTGCTCGTCAGAGGCAGTGTCGAAAATAAGGGTGGAGAGCAGGGTCATGCAGGAATAAGAACCGGTCATGGCGAAGCCCTTGTCGTTGGCGCGCGGAATGAGCAGCGTCAGCGCATTGGGATCATCGGCAGACTCGACGGCAAGCTTGCCCTCGGGAGCGCAGGTGATGTTGAGGAACTTGACGTTGTGGACGAGCTCCTTGGCAACGGCAACGGCGGCAAGGCTCTCGGGGCTGTTGCCAGAGCGGGCAAAGGAAACCACGAGCGTGGGATCCTCGGCGCGCAGGAAGTCGCGCGGAGCGCTCACGATGTCGGTCGTGGCGATGGGCTTAAAGTCGTAGAGATCAGTGTTGCCAGCGTGACGCAGGTACGGGGCGCAGGTATCGCCAACGTAGTCGGACGTACCGGCACCGGTGAAGACAACGGACAGACGGCCCTCGCCCATAGCGCGAGCCTCGGCCAGGAAGGCCTCGATGGCCTCCTTGTTCTCGCGATAGATGTTGAGCGTATCACGCCAAAGCTCGGGCTGCTGAGCAATCTCGGCCGTGGTGATCTGGGCGCCGAGCTCGGTGAGCTCCTCGACACTCTTCTCGAACATTTCTAATACCTCTCTCTAGAAGTAATCCTCTGACGTGCAATTATACACTTCAGTTGGTTATCTGGTAGTAACCAGTTAAATGCAAAGAATCATCATATGGATACGATGCGAACACTAGTCGCTACGCTGGTGGTAAACCTTGTATTTAAACTGATCGGCACGAGCAACCGAGAGTGTATACTCCACAACCTCGTTTGACTCGTTATACGTAGTCCTGACCAAATCGAGCACAGGCGAGCCCTCGACAATTCCCAAAAGGTGGGCGTCGGTGGGACGGGCTATGCTCGCATAGAACTCCTCTTCGGCCACGCGTATCTTTTGCTGAAAGTCTTGCTCAATCACATCGTAAAGCGGCTTACGCTCCAGTAGCGGTCGCTTTAGGGACAGAAATTGACGAACCGGTAGATAGCTGCGTTCGACCATCATGGGCATGTTGTCGGCAGAACGAAGGCGCTTGAGCTTAAAAATGCGATCGCCGATACGCAATCCCATATGCTCGGCCAGATTCTTATCGGCCTCCATCTCGCAAAACTCGAGAATCGTGGTCTCGGGGTCGCGACCCATCGCGCGCATCTGCTCGGTAAAGCTGTAGGACTGCATAAGATTGGTTGCCTTTGCCGAACGGTCGGTCACAAAGGTACCGCGACCGTGCTGCCGAACCACCAATCCTAAACGCTCCAGTTCCTGCAGAGCCAGGCGTACCGTAGTGCGCGAGAGACCATAGCGCTCCGATAGTTCGCGCTCGGAAGGAATCATGTCACCGGCGCGATATTCATGGTCGATCTTTTCGGTCAAAATATCGACCAGCTGATCGTACAGCGGTTGCTTACGCGCTCCGATTGCCATCCTATCCTCCCATTTTCTCAAACTCGGCTACTACCTTGGGTGTTTAGCATTATCTGTCTGCCACACCCGAATCATCAAGATAACAAAAGCCGCGCGCTCTTTCGAGCACGCGGCTTTTAACATACACATGGCTTAAGGGGTCGGGGTGTGAGCCGCGTAGGGACACACCCCTCAAGCTAGAGCCTTACCAGATGCTCGGCCAGAGACCAAGCGGGCCAGCGCCCAGGATGCCAAGGACAAAGAGCAGGAGAATGCCCTTGGTCGGGGTCCAGCTGTGCTTAGCGAACATGTAGTAAAGCAGCAGCGTAAGCATAAGCGGGACGAGCTTCGGGACGATGGTGTTGAGGGTGTCGGCAACGGAGAAGTTGACCGGATCCTCGGTGACGGTGCCGTAGGTAACGGACTCCATGCCGTTGCCCAGATCGGTGACGCCGCACTCGACAGCGTTGCCGTCGGCATCGGAAGCGGTGAGGGCGTTGCCGTCCTCATCGGTCATGGCGATGGTGCCGGCCTCAGCGGTCTCGGTATCGATGCCCTCCATACCGGTGAAGTTCTCGGCCTCCTTCTCGGAGACGATCACGGTAGTAGCGGAGAGGCCACGGGTGGTGCCGTTGGGGATCTGGAGGTTGATCTGGGTGCCACCCATGGTGACGACCAGGCAACCGACGACGAAGACGCCCATGATGGAAGCGGCACGCGTGAAGGCCTGCATGTTGGCAGTCAGAGCGTCAATAGCGCTGGTGCCAAGCTTGTAGGACCAGTTCATGAGCCAGAAGCGCAGAGCGAACTGGACGACGTTGAAGATCACCAGGAAGATGATCGGTGCAGCGGCGTTGCCGTTGATGGCCATGTTGGAGGTGATGCCGGCCGTGATAGGCACGAGCGTCAGCCAGAACAGAGCGTCACCGATACCACCGAGCGGGCCCATTGCGGCAACGCGGACGGCGCGGATCGTGGGGATGTCAACCTTGTTCTGCTCGAGCGAAAGCACGATACCCATAACAAAGGTGACGAGGAACGGGTGGGTGTTAAAGAACTCCAGGTTGTGGCTCATGGAAGCCGCGAGGTCGTTCTTGTTGGTGTGGATCTTCTCCAGACCGGGGATGATGGAGTAGAGCCAGCCAGCAGCCTGCATACGCTCGTAGTTGAACGAGGCCTGCAGGAAGCAGGAGCGCCAAGCCATCTTGTTGAGGGTCTTCTGGTCGAGCTGCGGAGCAGGAGTGAGATCCTCGTAGTGCTCCGGGATCACATACTCATTAGATGCCATCTTCGAAGTCACCTCCGTCAGAAACAGCTGCACCCTTCAGCTCGGTCTGCTGCTGGAAGTCCCAGAAAGCGATGCCGAAGCCGATGAGAGCGAGGATGAGCAGGGCAGGGGTTGCCAGAGAATCGTTGGCAACGGTGATGAGCGCGAGGCCAAAGCCCATGAGGAAGAAGCCCCACATATCGCGGTTCATCATAACCTTGAGCAGGACGGCGAAGCCGACGAAGCGCATCATGCCGCCTGCAGCGGAGAGACCGGTCTGCAGCCAGGTCGGGATGGCGGAAGCGATGGTCTGACCGATGGTAGCGCCAGCGATGAAGAACAGGGTGACGACGACAGCGAAGATCAGGCCGAGCAGAGCCATGGCGAAGTAGTTCAGACGCTCGATACCCTTGGTGTCAGCGTTGTGAGCCATGTTGTCCGCGGAGGACATGAGCGGCGACATAAGCGTGAAGACCAGGGTAACGCCGAGCTGACCAAGCAGAGCGAACGGAATGGCAAGGCCGACTGCCGCGTTGGGCTCGAGGCCCGTAGCGATAGCGAGAATGGCTGCCATGATGCCGCCGATGACGGCGTTAGGCGGCTGAGCACCTCCGATCGGCATGTTGCCGATCGTCATGAGCTGATAAGTACCACCCACGAGAAGACCGGTGTTGAGGTCGCCAAGGATAAGACCGATGACGGCGCCGGTGACGATGGGCTGATAGAGAGACTCGAGGAAGTTAAACTGGTCGATTGCCGCGACGAACGTGACGATGAAGACCAGAGCGACCTGGAAGATCGTGTATTCCATCTTGCTCCTCCTTTCAAAATGTATGTACGCACTTTGGATATCACGTACAGAATGTCAGGGTTTCACTCCTGACAACGTGGATCACGAGGATTACGAGAAGAGCTTGCTCGTGTCCTCAACAGGCGTGCTCGGAACGCGCCTGATCTCCAACTCCACCCCCAATTCCTGCAGCTCTTTAAACGCAGCGACATCCTCGTCGTTAACTGCGACGGAGGTGGCGACTTGGCGCTTTCCTTCCGACATGTGCATGTTGCCGATGTTTACCTTCTTTATAGGCACACCGCCCTTGACGAGCGTAAGCACGTCTTCCGGTGTTTCGGCCACGATGAAGATCTTCTGGCGCGGGCTCGCCTTGCCAATGACGTCGATGGTCTTCTGCAGGGAGAAGAAACGCGTAGCGACGCCGGCGGGAGCGGCCATCTTCATGAGGTTCTGGCGCATGGTGTTGGTCGCCACGTCGTCGTTGGCGACGAGGATGAGGTTGGAGCCCAGAGTGGAGTTCCACTGGGTGGCAACCTGACCATGAACCAGTCGGTTATCGATGCGGGTAAGAAGAATGTTGGGTTCTGCCATGTTGATCAGCTTCCTTTCGTTATTTGCTGACGACAGTTACTTGATCTCCTGAATCGCGTAACGCGAAACATCTACGACGGCTCCGGATCGGACTTTAATCTGGACCTTCTCGCCTTCGATGCCTTTGACGGTTCCGTAGATACCGCCGGCGAAAAGAACCTCCTGACCCGGCTTGAGCTCGGTGTGCAGCTCCTTGAAGTACTTCTGCTTCTTCTTCATGTTGATTTGCGACCAGATGGTGTAAATCAAGCCCATGATGACAAGCAGGCCTAAAAGGGCGACCGAGGAGCTCAAGACGCTGGCTCCGAAATCGGCCATTAGATGCCGTCCTCGTCGCCGAAGATATCCTCTTCCTCGGAGTCGGCAACGGATGCGACCGTCTGGGCGGTGACGCCCGTCTGGCCAACGGTCACGGCCTGCTCGCCAAGCTCGGCGAGCGTGGCATTGCCGCGGAGGAACAGAAGCTCAATAACCATGGGAAGGTTGGTGCCAGTCAGAACCTCGACGTTGTCGACATCCTGGGCAATCATCATCGACTGGTTAAACGGGGTGCCGCCAAGCAGGTCGGTAAAGACGAGCACGCCATCGCACTCCTCGCGCATGGCGGTAATAGCGGCGCGGAGATCCTCACCGTAGGATGCAGCCTGGTCGCCCTCAAAAGGAACGACGGTAAAAGCGGGCTGGTCGCCAGCAACCATAGCGATAGCGCTTGCGAGGCCGGGTGCGAACTGTCCATGACCGGTAAGAATAAAGCCAACCATTCAAATTTCCCTTCCGAAGGTGTGTACGATCTGAGTCCGATGATTTTCGGAAGCCAGCGGGCAATCGCCCTTAAAGCTTCTTGGAAAGCGTTCTTTGAAGACCAGTGGTTTCTAAACTGGTAGTAACCACGTGATGTGTTGTTGTCACTATATCACCACAGAAGAGGTCGCTTTCGTTGATTCATACGGTAAAACGTTTTTGCACCGCTCACGGTGATATTTCGACCGTTTACCGCTCGTTAACACTTCTACCTGCGGTTTTGAAACCGTTTCGAAACGCTTTGGCAAAAGATCGGAACTTTTCCTGCGCCTAAACAACGCAGGGCGGCTAAAAATAGCGTGTAGAAAAATTGCAGGTCATTGTGAAGATATGTGAATTGGTCTTTTTGACTTAATACCAGTTAGAACCAGTTTTGAGATTATCGGTGAACGGTAGTTTTCGACCGTTCACCGGTCACTTGCAATCGTTTGCAGTTGTTTTCCCAGATGAATTAGGGGAACCCGATGGAGCGTTTGCGCGATCACGGGAAGTTTTGGCATTTGTCCTCATCCCCCGCGCGCCAAACTCCGGCATTCAAAATGAGCTAATAGCTCACGTTAATCGTTTTCGATCATTACTTACTCATTATCCGTAATTATTTATCGTTTATCGTTAATTCTGATAAGATACAAGTATCATCCAAAACGCCGATTGGAGGGGTTATGCTCCATCGAAACGCATCTATATCGAATGAAACCATCAGCCGCGAACAGACAATAGCCAAACTGAGGAAGCTCGCTCGCATCTGCAAATGGGCCACGATCTGCATTACCACCGCGCTCGCCCTGGGACTCCTCGCAGTCATTGCGATTGACCTTCTACTCATATTCCCTGGCCTCTCCCAAGGGTCGTGTCTCCAATCCGTAGAACTTCAAGCCGGCGAGGGGCCATGCCTTGCTATCGTCGGTACCGATGCGCAGGCCCCACTTATGCTCGTCGCACACGATGGTCACACTGCCATAGGGAGCCTCTTGATGACATGTCTCGCGCTTACCATCGCGATAAGCGTGCGCAGGCTTTTCTTCAACATTGAAAAGGAAGGCAGGCCCTTTGACCTTGAATGTAACCAGACACTTCGTCGAGTAGGACATTTATTCCTTATCGGCGGCGTTGCCGTGAGGCTTCTTGGTGCCGTAATCACGGGAATGATACTCTCAGGATTTGGCGGCAGCTTTACGGATGCGTTCGTCGGCCAGTTATTCGAGCCCTCCATGCTCTTTGCAGGCCTGATTATTTGCCTGATTGCCAGCATCTTCCGCTACGGGTATATCCTGCAAAAGCAAGATGACGAGTTGCTCTAGGGGGAATCCATGATTATTCTGCGGCTTGACCGCATGCTCGCCGAACGCAAGATTTCATCCAAAGAGCTTGCGGAACGTGTGGGCATCTCCCAGGTCAATATGTCACGCATTAAGACGGGCAAGGTTTCTGCCATACGTTTTTCAACTCTTGACGCGATATGCCGGGCACTCGACTGCCAACCGGGCGATGTGCTGGAATATATATCCGACGATGAAGCCGATAGCCTTTTTGGGCTTAAAGATGAATAGCCATAATTAAGCCGCCGATCATGCCCTCAACGCAAATAGCCCGCCAGAACGACTTCCGTACTGGCGGGCTATTTGTTGTCTATCGGCTAGATGTTCGATGAGCCGTGCGACTCTTTACGCAAACAGGCCGTAGATGCTGATGTTGGCCTTGGCGTAGAGGCCGTTGGCGTACTCGGTCCACTTGGAGCTAGCGCTCGAAGCCTGCGAGGAGTACTGCTGGTAGGCGGTGTAATAGGCGGTCATGGCCTGCTTGTAGGTAGCGCTATCGGCCGTAAAGGCATCGTCAGCGAAGGCCTTAGCGTAGGTGCTATCGGCGTCCTTCCAGGTACCCTTTTCGCTATCCCACTCGTCGCCGGCAAGGTTGATGATGTAGTCGGCGTAGTCCTTGCTCGCGGTCTCCTCGTTGCCGTCAGCAGGCTCGGTCGGGGCGGTCGGCATGCTTGCGGAGCTATCGCCCACCTTCTTCTTGTAGAGCTTCTGCAGCGTCGCGGACTGACGGACGATCTGCTTGGCCTGGTCCTTGGACACGCCGTACTGCGTGGCCATGGCCTTGTAGTCGGAGGTGCCGATGGAATCCTCGGCGTACTTCTTCATCTCCTTGGAAGAGACGGTGGTGCCCTCGTCCTCGGCAGCATCGAGCAGAATCTTGTTGCGCACGTAGGACAGGATGACGTCGGCAGAGGGAGCGGTGTAGTTGCCATCGCCATCCTTGACGGTGTCGAGGCTGTACTGGCTCTCGATGGCCTCGCGCGCGGTGATGTCGCTCTTCTTGCCGTTGTAGCTGTAGCTTGCCACGGTCGAATCGAGCTGGTCCTCAGTGAGGGTCGCCGAGCCGACGCCCTTCCCGCCAAAGCCGCCATTGCCGATAAAGAAGCCGACCACGGCAGCGATCACGACTGCGACCACAAAGGCGGCAATCATCGTCTTCTTGTGCTTTGATGCATGGTCGTCCGCGTCGGAGTCGTCGTCCTCGTCCTGTTCCTCGGGCATGAGGTTTTCGTCGGCGGCGTCCGCGGCGATCTTTGCCTCCAGGCGAGCGTCCTCCTCCTCGGCCGTCGTACCGGCAGCAATGTGCTCGGCAGACGTACCGGCGACCAGATCGATCTTCTCCTCCTCATCACCGTCGGGGCCTTCGCCGCGCTCGATGATCTGGATGCCGTCGATCTCGTCCTTCTCGTCCTTCTTTTGAATCAGACCCATATCAGTTACTCCTTGTTAGGAAACATAGTCCGCAATAGAATACGCCCGACAGAGCGCCGGGCGTATTGATTCTCAGGTTATACGCAAACACTTAAGTACTATTTAGGCGTTTGCAGTCTGCATGCCTTAGGCCAGGTGCGCGATAACGGCATCGGCAAAGGCCTGCGTGCCCACAGCACCCTCAACGGAGCCGGTCTGGGCACGACGAACGTCGCCGGTAACCTGCTCACCCTCGTCGAGCGTGGCAGAAACGGCGGCGCGAATGCGATTGGCCGCGTCATTCTCGCCCAGGTGATCGAGCATCATAGCCGCAGACAGAATCTCGGCCGTGGGGTTAGCGATATCCTGGCCAGCGATATCGGGCGCGGAGCCGTGCGTCGCCTCGAAGATGGCGCAGTCGGCACCGATGTTGGAGCCGGGGGCCATCCCTAAGCCGCCCACCAGGCCGGCGCACAGGTCGCTGACGATGTCGCCGTACAGGTTGGGCAGAACCAGGACATCGAAGTCGTTAGGGTTCTGGACCAGGCCCATGCAGGTGGCGTCGACGATCTTATCGTTGAACTCGATATCGGAATAGTTGGCGGCCACCTCGCGCGCCACGCGCAGGAACAAGCCATCGGTCGCCTTCATGATGTTGGCCTTATGCACGGCCGTCACCTTTTTGCGGCCGCAGCGGCGGGCGTACTCAAAGGCATACTCCACAATGCGGCGGCTCTTGGCGATGGAGATCGGCTTGATTGAAATGGCGGAATCAGCGGCGAAGGTCTTCTGACCCGAGCGCTCGACAAGCTGCGAGAGCTCCTCGACCTCGGCAGTGCCCTCATCGAACTCGATGCCGGCGTAGAGGTCCTCGGTGTTCTCGCGCACGATGACCAGGTCGACGTCGCGGAAGCGCGAGCCGTCGCCCGGCTGCGACAGGCAAGGGCGCACGCAGGCATACAGGTCGAAGTGCTTTCGCAGGGCCACATTGACGCTGCGGAAACCCGTACCGACCGGCGTGGTGATGGGGCCCTTGATAGCAACCTTGGTCTCGGCGACCGCGTCGAGCACGTGCTGAGGCAGTGGCGTGCCAAACTCGTCCATGACGCCGGCACCGGCCTCTTGGACGTTCCAATTGATCTGGACACCGGTGGCCTCGACCACGCGGCGCATGGCCTGCGTAATCTCGGGACCGATACCGTCACCGGGGATCAGGACTACATCGTGCGCCATAATCTGTTACTCCTCGTCTTCGGCGTCGTCAGATTTTTTAACGCTAGCACGCTTCTTCTTTTTGGAGAGATCCAGACCAAAACGTTTAACAAGCATTTCGCAAATCTCACTCGAACGGGCCTTGAGATAGCTGCCCTTGCCGTTCTCGGCGTCGAACTTAAGGCGCAGCGCGAGCTTCTCGGCGACCTCGGCGTCAATCTCGCCCTGGCCAAACTCGTACAGGCAACCGAGCATGTCGCGATACTCAAGGTCGCCGTGGTAGCACTGGATAGCCTCGTCCAGGATGGGCCAAGCCTCGCGCGAACGCTCGACGCTCGTGGCACCCCACACGCACAGCAGGCGGAAGGCGGCATAGCGCAGCGTGGAGGAAATCTCGTCGAACAGCGCGGTCTCGGCGCCCTCAAAGGCATCGCCCAGCTGCTCGGGGCAGGTGGTGGCGAGCGCCGCCAGGGCGTCGAGGGCCTCCCAGCGGGTCTGAGCCTCGGGGCGGTCGAGCGCCTCGATCAGCGCGGGCACGCAGGGCACGACGCGCTGCGGATCGCGCTCGGCAAGCAGGTGCAGCACGCGAGCGGCAAACTGACGGATGCGGCGCGTGGGGCAGCCGAGCTCCTTGACCAGACGGTCGACGGCGTTCTCGTTCTCCTCTGCCAGCTGAAGCTGTGCCAGCTCCTCGTCGGTGAGCTGTTCTTCCTTGTTTTCTGCCATAGTTACCTCTTCTTACTATTTCTTAGCATGCTTGCCAGCACCCTTGCTGTCATCGGTGACCGAGATGAGCTGTCGGGCGGCCGCGCCATTGCGGCGTGCGCGGCGACGCTCCTCGGCATCGCCCGCGTCGGCGGCGGCGCGGTGGGCCTTGTTGACGTTAAAGACCTCGTCGTGCTTGCGCCACGGACCGACGGACTCGCCAAAGCTCATCTTAAGACCGGCGATAAAGCCGCCGAGCCAGCCGATCGGCGCAAACTGCACCAGCGGGAACAGCGAGAACACCCAGGTCAGTAGGACGACTGCCGCCGCTCCTGCAAAATTGGCAATCCAGTAGTCGCGCTTGGTGATCACGCGCTTTTCGCACGCCCACTGGCCGCACAAAAAGCCAATGTAGATCGCAAAGAGAAAGAGCACCAGCGCTAGTACCACGAACGTCCAGCTCATGGGCGCTACTCCTCGTGATGATGGCCGCAGCAGCACTCGTGGCCGTCGTCATGGCCGTGGCCGCCGCAGCACTCGTGGTCCTCGCCATGGTGGTGGCCGCAACCGCACTCGTGGTCGTCGCCATGCTCGCCGCAACCGCAGCCTTCCTCGTGAGCGCCATGCTCTTCGGGACGATACTGCGACCAGTCCAGACCGGCGGCAATGGCGTCGGCCTCCTCCTTATAGAGGACCGTGATGGCCTGGGTACCCAGCTTGGCGCCGCCGATGGCGTCGAGCATGTCATAGAGCGTAAAGGCGACGTCGGCGCCGGGCAGCGCGAGCTCGCGATCATCGGCGTAGGCGAGCGCCAGACGCAGGTCCTTAATGAAGTGCTCGACCATAAAACCGGGCTTGTAGTCGCCGTCGAGCGCCTTGGGAGCCAGGCTCTCCATGGCGCCGGACTTGCCGGTACCGCCCAGGATCATCTGGCGGGTCTTCTCCAGGTCAAGACCGCTCAGCTCGGCAAATGCCATGGCGTCCGCCATGCCGACCATGCAGGCGCCCAGCGACACCTGATTGGCGAGCTTGGCAGCCTGGCCCTTGCCGGCGCCGTCGAAGCAGCAGATGTTGGCCGCAAAGGTGGCAAGGATGTCGCGGACCGGGGCGATGTCGTTCTCGGTAGCGCCCACGATAGCCGTGAGCGTGCCGGCGATAGCACCCGACTCGCCGCCGGTGACGGGGCAGTCAAACGCCATGCGACCAGAAACCTGGGCGGCCTCGGCAATGTCACGGGCGAGCTCGGGCGAGCTCGTGGTGAGATCGATCAAGACCGCGCCCGGCTTGGTGCACGCAAGCAGGCCGTTGCCCGCCAGATAGAGCTCCTCGACCTCGGAGGGATAGCCCACCATGGTAAAGACGACATCGGCGTTCGCCACGGCCTCGGCCGGCGTATCGGCCCAGACGGCGCCGCGCTCGATAAGCGCGGCGGCCTTGGACTTGGTGCGGTTGTTGACCGTGACGGGGTAGCCGGCGTCCAGGATGTGGCCGGCGATGGGGGCACCCATGATTCCGGTGCCGATGAATGCGACGGAGAGCTTGTTTGCCATGAAACCTTTCCTTTTGGGTTGGGTGTTGTTACCAGGTTAAAATACTCGGTGCCAGCGTTTCGGCCGTGACTTGAGGGCACTTGCAGCCGCAGCGCCTACCTACTCGCCTCGCACGCGGCGCGCGATGCGGTCGGAAAGCGAGGCTTTCTCGGCGCGATTCTTGCCCCAAAACGCGCAGGCCACCATGCCGGGGCCCACGTGCGAGCCAATGGTGGGACCCACGGAGCTGCGAATGATCGTGACGTCGGCGCAGCCCTCCTCCTTGCGGATGGCGGCTTCGAGCCAGTCACCGTCCTTTTCGGCATCGGCCGTCATGATGGCGATGGGCATGGTGCGGTCGGGCACGTAGTTCTCGCGGAACGACTTGAGGATGGACTTGAGCGCCTTCTTGCGGCCGCGGTTGACGCCAATCAGCGACAGCGAGCCGGCAAGGTCGTAGGAGAGCTCGGGCTTGACATCGAGCTTTGCCGTGAGCTGCGCCGCCGCGGGCGGAATGCGGCCGCCGGCAGCCAGCGCGTCGAAGCTCTCGAGCGTAAAGTAGCCGTGGACGTAGGTCTTTGCCTCGTTTGCCCAGTCGACCAGCTGCTTGGCGGTCAGTCCCGCCGAGCGCTGGCGCACGGCCTCGAGTGCCAAGAGCGCACCGGTCGCGCAGGGCAGAGCGTTGTCGACCACGTAGAGCTCAAAGTTGGGATACTCGGCGCGCACGGCGTCCGCCGCCTGGCACGCGGAGTTGTAGCTCGACGACAGCGCCGAGGTAAAGCACAGGTAGACCGTTGGTGTGCCCTCTTTGGCGCACTCGGTAAAGAACTCGATATAGCGACCGAGCGACACGGCGGAGGTAGACACGCGAGCGCCAGCGCGCATGCGGTCGTAGAACTCCTTAGGGCTCATGCTCGACCAGATATCGTCCGTGCGCTCCTCGCCATCGATAATGAAGGGGAAACCCAGGATATCGACATCGAGGTTCGCGGCGACCTCGGGGCTAAAGTCGCAGCAAGTATCGACGACGATGCGGCAACGGTCCGAATGACCGGCGGATGCGGCCTTGTCCATCAAAGCGACTCCTTACGTAAAAAGGCGGCCACCCGCATGGGATGGCCGCCAACCGTTAACTCATGCAAGTTAACGTATTTTACTCGTCAAGTGTTTCGATGCGGGGCTTGATGATGCCATATCCACCATTCTTACGGTGATACACCACATTGATGAGGCCAGTCGTCGCGTTCTCGAACACGTAGAAGTCGTGGCCCAGCAGATCGGTCTGCACCAGCGCCTGCTCCTCAGTCATCGGGGTGACATCGATGACCTTCTCGCGGACGAGCAGGTCGTCCTCCTCCTCGGGCAGCAGCAGGTCGGCCAAATCCTCGACGCGCTCGACCGGTGCGACATCCGCTGCGCTGGCACCGCCCTGGCGGTTGTCCACGACCTTGGTCTTGAACTTGCGCAGCTGGCGGGTGACCTTATCGGCGGAGAGGTCGATGGCGGCGTACATATCCGCACCGTGCTCGGCAACGCGAATCACCGAACCGCGGGCACGAACCGTAACCTCGACGATTGCCGGGTTGGGGTTCGAGGGGTTCTTCTCATAGCGAAGTACGACGTCGACCGTCATGGGCTCGATATCGAAAACCTTGAGCGCCTCGCCGATCTTCTCATCCACATGCGCACGCAGAGCATCGGTTACCGTCGTCTTGCGTCCAGAAACCTTGATATCCATACGTGGCTCCAATCTGCCTCGGGGACTTACTGTACTGGCTATGTACCCATTGCCGTGCATTTAATCACGCGAATTCCCAAAGACCCGAATAACGATTGCTTGATACCGCATACCGAAGTCTCGCACTTTTCTATGGCAAAGTGCGCTATAGGAGGGCGACGGCAACTTTGTTTTTGGTCCCGAAAATTGGCTTTGACCTGCTGGTTTTATTGGGATGAAAATGCCGGGCTCCCCTGTTGGGAAAACCCGGCAGTGCGTGTTGAAACCGTGAAGAGGCGTCTCTCCTAGCGCATAGGAGACCCCACCCCTGGCAATAACTAGCTATTGAGCTTGTTAATGTCGTCGTCGGTGATGGTGCCCTCCTGGCTGGACGATTTATCCTCGGAGGTTGCACCATCGCTGCTCGAATCGGAGGATGCGGACTCACTAGATCCGGTATCGGTCGACTGCACGTCGGCACCCGAGACCGTCTTGGTGGTGAGGTCATAGGGCATCGTGCCGTACCAGACGGAGTGGACCGCCTCGAGCGTGCCATCGACCGTGATACCGTCGAGGGCATCGCTCACGGCGCGGCACAGCTCATCGTTGGCCGCGAGGCCCGCGACGCCGAGCGTCGAGGGCGTCTCGAGCGCGCCGACATAAGAGATCTGGCTCATCAGGCGCGCAAGGTAGCCGCCGGCCGTGGAATCGCAAATCACGTAGTCTATCTCGCCGGACTCGAGCGCCTCAAAGCACTCGTTGATGTTGGAGAAGGTCTTTTGGTTGGCCGTGATGCTCTGCTTGGCGAGCGCTTCCTGCGAGGCCGAAGAGGTCTGAACGCCAGGGTAGCGGCGTTAAGCGTTTCGGTGGAAACGCTCAGCGACTCGCCGTCGCTCGTCTTTCCGAACACTGCCGCAGCGTCGTACAGGCAAGTACCAAGCGTGCTGATGTCACCATCCGTGGAATTGATGTCGCCAATGAAGATGTCGGCCTTTTTGTCGCCAAGCGCGGAATCGGCAGAAGACGCATCGACGAAGGCAACCTTAAGGCCCATGCGGCTTGCAAGGGCGCGGGCAGCGTCGACCGCGTAGCCCGTGAGGTTGCCATCGGCGCCCTGCATGGCCTGCGGGGCATCGGAGGTATCGAGGGCAACCGTCAGGGTGCCGGGAGTGACCAGGGCATCGTCCGACACCGCAGGGGTGACGGTCTCGCGCTCGATCTGGTCAATCGTGGGTGTCGTGAACGTGGACAGTGGGTTGAACGCGCATCCGCTCAAGCCCAATACGGCAATGACCGCCGCGGTCCCAGCGCTTAACCGAGCCGCGTGCATCAAGCTGCCCCTCACCATGTCCACTACCCTGCCTTCTGTGTCGTATACAATCCGTGCGTTGCGCGGAATAACGGGTGTTCCCACCAGCTGACCTGGTATTTGACCCCACACTTGCGCACCGGGGTGTTTGCTCGGGAGGCCGTAGCCACCTTCACGACTGGCCCGCTCGCCCGCGAGGCGGTATTGCCCCAAAGAAAGTAGAACGGACGGTGCGGCTTACATCTAGGACGCGCCATGATCGCGCCGCGCGCACGCGGTCGCTTACGTGGATCCCTTTGACCGCGTCTGTCTTGGACTAGGATGGACATTTCGTCCGTCCGCAACCACAGCCTGGCAGGAACGTAGCGCATTATAGCTAAGTTCAAGCTAAAGTTTAAGGTTAGGGGCGTCATTCGCACCGTGAGCACAGATTTTGCAGGTCGGAGCGGACTATTCGTGCCCCCATCAAAACCACCCCTAAAAGGGGTGGTTTGCTCTTAGGGTATAACCCTTGGATTTCCGGCACGCGTCTAAAGGCGCC